>CAYFGP010000118.1:0-20080 GCA_964342385.1 uncultured Oleiphilus sp.
ATCCTCTGACACAATTTGAAAAATTGATATCAGACTAAACCCGCACATCGCGTATGAATGTAATCTGTCTGTCGCCAGTCACATCACGTTAGATGTTAGTCTGTAAACAGCTCTGCCAGCTTTTCACCTGGATCATCCGCTCGCATGAAGGCTTCACCCACAAGGAAGCTATTCACCTGATGTTGGCGCATCGCTTCCACATCATCACGATTAAGGATGCCGCTTTCGGTGACCACGATACGATCTTCTGGAATCTGTTCCAGCAGATCAAAGGTGGTTTGCAGGCTTACCTCAAAGGTGTGCAGGTTACGGTTATTAATACCGATCATACGATTCGGCAGTTTAAGGGCGCGGTGTAGCTCAGCTTCATCGTGTACCTCAATTAGTACATCCATATCCAGCTCATGGGCCAGTAGGTTCAGCTCAAGCATCACATCGTCTTCTAGGCACGCTGCAATCAGCAGAATACAGTCAGCACCGATAGCGCGAGCTTCATACACCTGATAAGGATCAACAATAAAGTCCTTACGAATTACCGGCAGATCACACGCCGCACGGGCTTGTTTCAGGTACTCTTCATGGCCCTGGAAAAAATCACGGTCGGTCAGTACGGACAGACAGCTCGCGCCACCTTCCTGATAACTGATGGCGATCTCAGCGGGATCAAAGTGTTCACGCAGTACGCCCTTACTTGGTGAGGCTTTTTTCACCTCTGCGATCACTGCAGAGCGACCTTCGCGCAAACTGCGAGCCAGAGCGTCAGAAAAACCGCGCGGCGCGTCTTTATTGGCCAGCGCCTGGTCACGCACCATCTCCAGAGATACGGTTTGCTTACGCTCTTTGATCTCTTCCCATTTACGGTCAACGATTTTTTTTAGAATAGTGGGTGTGTTCACAAACAGCTCCTAGGCAAAAACATCAGTAAAGCTGGACAGCTCTTTCATTTTCTCACCGGCCAGGCCACTGCAGATTGCATCCTGAGCCATTTCGACCCCTTCTTTAATGCTGCTGGCAATATCGGCCGCATACAGAGCAGCACCGGCATTCAACGCAATAATATCGGCGGCTTTTTCCGACTCTGGGGTGCTCTGCTTGCCCAGCGCTTCTTTAATCAGTGTCAGAGATTGTTCTGAGCTCTGAATATCCAGGCCTGTCAGCGATTGAGTCTCAAGGCCCATATCTTCTGGAGTAACACTGTATTCGATAACTTCACCGTCTTTCAGCTCGGCGACATGGGTGCTGGTGGCCAGACTAAACTCATCCAATCCATCCTGTGCATGTACTACCAAGACGTGTTTGCTACCCAGTTGACGTAGTACTTCTGCCATCGGACGACACAGATCCTGATTGAACACACCAATCACCTGATGTCTAACACCGGCTGGATTGGTCATAGGGCCCAACATATTAAACAGGGTGCGCATGCCCAGCTCTTTGCGTGGGCCAATAGCGTGTTTCATCGCGCTATGGTGCATAGGGGCAAACATAAAGCCCACGCCCACTTCACTGATGCAGCGGCCAATCTGTTCTGGGTTCAGGTTCAGGTTGATACCGGCAGATTCCAACAGATCGGCACTACCACTGGAGGAGGATACGGAGCGGTTACCGTGTTTAGCCACATTGCCGCCCGCTGCTGCAATCACAAATGCACCTGCGGTAGAAACATTAAACAGATTGGAACCATCGCCACCGGTACCACAAGTATCTACGGCGTTCTCCAGATTAATCACAACTGGCGTGGCCAGTTCGCGCATCACCTCAACGGCCGCGGTGATCTCATCAATGGTTTCGTTTTTCATCCGCAGTGCTACCAGAAATGCACCAATTTGGGCATCTGTACACTGGCCGGTCATAATCTGGCGCATCACATCGCGCATCTCATCACGGCTCAGATCCAGCTTTTCAACAACCTTGTTTAGGGCCTGTTGAATATTCATACCTGTAGTCCCCTGATCTTTAACTAAAATTGCTCTCAGGCAATTTGTTTCGGAATGCCAGGCATTCCCCTCTGTTCTTGTTTGCATCTCAGATGATCGCTCTTTCAATCTCAATTGTGATCAGATGCCGTTGCTCTCAGTGTCTTTCTTTTCTATCGCTCTACGCTTCACTTGCAGCGATTTAATATATTGCAAAATATGCTGTGAATGTAGGTGCAGCCGTTATTGTATTGGCTGCGTTGTCTATCGGGCCAAACTGAAACTTAGATTGACCTGTTCGGAAAAACAGCATAAGAATCATCTATGCTTGTGCTGTCAGTAACGTTGTAAAAAGTTGTTTAACATATCATGGCCATGCTGGGTGAGTATTGACTCAGGGTGGAACTGCACCCCTTCAATGGGCAGGGTTTTATGCCTCAGGCCCATAATCTCATCCAGCTTACCGTCGGGCGTTTCAGTCCAGGCTGTGATTTCCAGGCAATCCGGCAGTGTTTGCTGTTTGACTACCAGCGAGTGATAACGGGTTGCAGTGAAGGGTAACGTCAGATCCTGAAACACACCTTGATCGTTATGATAAACAGGTGAGGTTTTACCGTGCATTACCTCTTTAGCACGAATCACATCACCGCCAAACGCTTGAGCAATACTTTGATGGCCCAGGCAGATGCCCAGAATAGGAATCTGTCCGGCAAAGTGCTCAATGGCAGCCAGAGAGATGCCCGCTTCATTGGGAGTACACGGGCCGGGAGAGATCACCAGCTGTTTCGGCTGTAATGCTTCGATCTGTTCCAGCGTAATCTCATCGTTGCGGTAGACCTGAACGTCTGCGCCCAGTTCCAGTAAATAATGTACGACGTTGTAGGTAAAAGAGTCGTAGTTGTCGATCATTAACAGCATATAACGGCCTGTGCTTCAAACGCTCTATCAAGCATGCATAATCAGATAGAAAATAAATAATGTGCTGTTAAACCAGCTCTGCCAGAGAATCCACGACCAGATCAGGGTCACATTCCTGTACTGGTTTGCCGTGATCATAACCATAAGTCACGGCGATGGTTTTAAAACCGGCACTTTTACCTGCGTTGATATCAGTAATGGAGTCACCGATCATCACGCCATGCTCTGCAGCGGTATTCAATTGTTCACAAGCATGCAGCAGTGGCAGACCGGATGGTTTTTTCTCACTTAAAGAATCACCACCTAATACCAAGTCAAAATAATGCTCCAGATTCAGCTCTTGCAGAATCTCAGGCACAAACTGATAAGGTTTATTAGTGATTAGCGCCATCGGTATTTTGCTCGCTTTGGCGGTATCTAACAGCGCAAAAATACCGTCATAACACACCGTCTTTTCGCCTTTACAGGCCTGATAGTGTTTCAGAAACAGAGCATGAGCTTGCTGAAAGGTCTCATCTTCGTCAGAGATCTGCTGATCACCAGAGATATCATTCGCCAGTGCGCGTTTCACCAGTGCCAGAGAGCCATTCCCCACCCATTGACGTACCGAAGCTTCACCGGCTTCTGCTTGTTGCAGGTCCAGTAGCATCTTATCCACTGCACTGGCCAGATCTGGTACTGAATCGATTAAGGTACCATCCAGGTCAAAGGCCAGCAGTTGGGCGTTTTCAATCAATGGGTGCAACGAAGTATTCAAGGTGATGCTCTCTTATCTTGTCTCTATTGACGTACCTGTTTGGTCTTAGCTGCCCAAAAACAACAAACCGGATCAGGCAAGTGATCCGGTTCGCTGGTCGAGCTTGATAGTAACACTGTACTAGTACGTTGATACAGTGTTTTTTCTTCAGGCAACTATTTTGTCAAAGCTAGCTTTGGCTTGGATTAGCTCTAGTTCTTTATCTGAGCGAACCCTTTATATCGCCAGCTTTTGCTAAGTTAGCTCTTGGCTAGGGCTAGCTCGGCGCGCATAGCGTCGATGGTTGCCTTGTAGTCATCGGTATTAAAGATGGCAGAACCGGCGACAAAAGTATCTGCGCCCGCTTCTGCAATCTCACGGATATTCTGAATACCCACACCACCGTCGATCTCCAGACGGATATCCAGGCCGCTGTCATCAATGATTTTGCGTGCCTGACGCAGCTTATCCAGCGTACCTGGGATAAACTTCTGACCACCAAAGCCTGGGTTAACAGACATCAGCAGTACCATGTCCACTTTGTCCAGCACGTAGTCCAGGTAGTGCAGTGGTGTCGCTGGGTTGAATACCAGGCCAGACTTACAACCGCCGTCGCGAATCATCTGCAGAGAACGATCAATGTGATCAGACGCTTCTGGGTGGAAGGTGATCCAGCTGGCACCGGCATCAATAAAATCACCAATCATACGATCAACTGGAGACACCATCAGGTGCACGTCAATCGGTGCGGTCACACCGTGATTACGCAGCGCCTTACAGACCATAGGGCCAATGGTCAGATTAGGAACATAGTGATTGTCCATCACATCAAAGTGCACAATATCGGCACCGGCCTGCAGTACGTTGTCAACTTCTTCACCCAGACGGGCAAAGTCGGCAGATAGAATGGATGGCGCAATTTTAAAATCTGACATCAGACTCTCTCATCAATTTGTGATCGCATCTGTCTCTACGGGCTGTAAATAGTAGCTAGGCTAGCTGATTCAGCATATCAGCGCAGAGACCTAAGGTTCAGGTGGCGGCATTTTACCCAAAGCGTGGCATAACGCCTAGGGGCAATCCGACAAGGGCTTGTGCAAAGCCGACGTTAAAGGTTCTTTATCGGCGCTGAGTTATTTATACTCAAGCACTTAGGTATCGAATTCTGTGTTCAGGTACCCAATAAAAAGTGTAGAGACAGCGATAGGGGATACAGGGTGATCATTCACGGCGATGGATTTACCAGCAATGAGGGCGTGACCAAGCGTATAGTGCGTTGGCTATTGGTGCTGACGTTATCGCTATTTGCATTCTCACCTGCCTGGGCAGCAGATGATGAGGAAGTGCCTGAAGACGGTGAAGAGCTGACAGAAGAGCCGGCCAAGCCGAAAGAGCCGCCTAAACCCCATGTCAATGTTGATCCTGATGAAACCCGTGACTACTTTTTAGAGCGTCAGGCTAATCCGAGAGAAATTATCAAACTACAGGCTTTGGATGAAGAAGCCCTGAGTTTGTTCCTACCTGAAAACGCCGCCGTGGCTCAAGGTGCGATTCTGCTGCTGCATGAAGAAGATGCACACCCTGATTGGTCAACAGTGATTAATCCTCTACGCACCCTGATGCCGGATTATGGTTGGGCCACTTTGTCTTTGGCATTGCCAAGCCCAGGCCCGGCGAAACAGCCTGATCGTACCATTCCTGCTATTGAAATCTTTGCTCAGATGCCTAAAAAAGAGGGTGAAGAGGGAGAGGAAGGTGCTGCTGAAGAGGGCGCTACTGAAGGTGAAGAGGGTGCCGAAGGTGAAGAACCTGTAGAGGAAGAGGCTGGTGATGATGAAGAGGGTGATGAGCTGGGTGGTGAAGATGAAGCTCCGCCTGCGCCGGCACCAGAACCGGAAAAACCAAAAGCCCCAATTGATTTGCGTGTAAATGCCCGTATAGATGCCGCCCTGGCTCAGCTGGAAACGATGAACTATGAACGTATCGTGTTACTGGGGCATGGCACAGGTGCAGCCTGGATTTTGGGTTATCTGAAAGAAAGCCCGTTACCACCGGAACAAGCCTTGGTATTGGTACAGCCGCGTTTGCCTTACTACGATATTTCGGTGGATATCCCAAGTTTATTAGGTGAACAGCAGCGTCCTATTCTGGATCTGTATTTCACTGATACCAACCAAGCTAAGACAATGGCTAAAGACCGTGCAAATTATGCCCGTCGCTCAGGTAATCCGGATTACCGCCAAAGCCGTATATCAGGTAGCTCAGTGAATAGTCAGACCGACGCTCGTGGCCGTCGTATTGCACAAACGATTCGTGGTTGGTTGGGTTCTCGCATCTCCCGTGATCCGGAGCGTGAAGCAGAAGACCCGTATCTGAAAGGTGGCGAAGATAGTCTTTACACCTACCCAGGTGCCCGCTCAGTGGAAACCTTTGAGGAAAATACTGAAAACGGGCAGCGTTCGGGTCGAACTATGATGTAAGGTTTTACAGCGAGTTAGAAAATGAAAGCTCCGGTGTTGGGTGTTCAACTATTGGGGCACTTCAGGATGAGGCTTTCACTTTTGGGATAAGACGCTTTTGGGATAAGAGAGTGAAATCGTCTTAGCCCAAATGTTGTGCCAGTGTTTCTAGTCTCTCCGGTGTCCCCACATCCAGCCAGTAGCCCTGATAATATTCGCCACTGACTTTATTCTCATTAGCCGCCTGGCGTAATAAAGGGGCTAATGGAATCGGTGCGGGTTGATCCATCGGAATAAGCTTGGGATCAATCAGGCTGATACTGCTAAAGGTATACTGGGTCTCTGCCTGGTTCTGGATCTGATGGTTGGTCAGGCCAAAATCACCGTTGGGATTATGTTCTGGGTTATTGGCCAAGACTAAGTGTGCCAGTTGATCCTGTACCAAGTTCAACTGTCCTTCTTTTATTAATTGGCTTAAATCAAAGTCACACCACACATCGCCGTTGACCAGCAGAATGGGCTCATCGGCAGAGAGTTTGCCTAAACGCAGGGCTTGCTGTAGCCCTCCTGCGGTTTCCAGTGGTTCAGGCTCATAAGATAAGCGGATCTCTGCAGGCCATTGTTTACTGGCGATAAAGTCTTCAATCTGCTCAGCCAGATAGCTGGTATTAATTACGATGCGTTGGATACCGGCCTTAAACAGACGCTCCAGCTGATGCTCCAGCAGAGGTTTTCCTGCAACCTTTAACATAGGTTTTGGTGTGTGGTCAGTTAAAGGGCGCATGCGGGTGCCAAGACCTGCTGCCAGTATCATCGCTTGCATTATGCCGGTACCTCTTGCTGAGACTGTTTTTCCTCTAAGGCTGGTTGAATGCGATTTTGCAGCCAATGGGTAAATTCGGCCAGTTGAGGGTAAGGTTTACAGTCTTCCAACAAGTGATCAAAAGTACGTGGAATATCCGCCAGATAACCAGATTTACCATCGCGGAGCCACAGGCGGGCAAAAATACCGACCACTTTTAGATGGCGCTGCGCACCTATCATATCGAAGTCTTCGATAAACTGTTCCTGCCTATAACCTGTAGGTGTCTGTCCCTTTTGTTCCAGCTGGTGCCAGAAGTGATTTTGCCAGTGTTGAAGCTGGGCTTTTGGCCAGGTGATATAGGCATCTCTTAATAGAGAGAGCAGATCGTAGGTAATGGGGCCATAAACTGCATCCTGAAAATCGATAATACCGATATTGTGTTTGCCTTCAGGCGTCAGCATGAGGTTTCGAGAGTGATAGTCTCTGTGCACGGTGACTTGTGGTTGTGCCTGTGCATGTTTACTGAGATAAGCGAAGGTGCTGTCGATCAGTTGATGATCTGCTTCTGTCAGTTCCAAAGCTAACCACTTTTGACAGAACCATTCCCGGAACAGCTCCATCTCACGCATCAACAAGGCATCGTCGTAATGGGGGAGATGCTGTCCCTGTGTCGTCTGGATCTGCAGCAGGGCATCAATGGCATCCTGATACAAAGGATCGGCTTGTTGAGCACCTTGCTCCAGCAGCGGTAGCAGTTGTTGATCACCAAAATCTTCCAACAGCAGGAAGCCCTGTTCCTGATCCTGAGCAAAAATCTCCGGTACAGCCACACCCTGTTGGAACCATTCCTGTGCGATGGAGACAAAAGGAGCACAGTCTTCTTCCGGTGGTGGTGCATCCATCACGATACGTGGGCCTTGCTCGGTTTCCAGTCGGTAATAACGGCGGAAGCTGGCATCACCTGCCACTGAGGTAAGCTGCGGATTTGTGTCGCCTGTCTGTTGGCTAAGCCACTGACACAATTGCTGATAACGGGGATTCATAACTACTCCTTACTGATGGTGACTATTATTGCAAAAGCGTTCCGAACTGCCCATAGCTATCTGGTGGCAGGAATGTGTTAGGAATAATCATGAGTAAGAGTAAGAGAAGTGCCTGAGTGGATGTGGCTATATTTGAGTGATGTTGAATTGCTGTGATACAGGGTTGAGGTGAGGACAGGCAGTGGCGATGAGGGCTTGTAGCCATATTCACTTAGAATGCCGGGGTAAGGTTTTGGGTATTAGAGCTCGATAGCGATGCATCCTTGGCTGAAATAAGCTCAATAGATCAATTTAGCCTGCTATTTGTTATGAACTCCGTGGGCTGAGTCGCTATAATGGCGCGCTATTGTCGGCAAAATAAGCATTTAAACAAACACTTTTCCCACAATATCGGTACTGTTTTTTATCGCCATTCTTTCTGGTAACAGACTGATAAAGATGAAAGTGCTGTTGTTTAGGTCTGTAGTGCAATATAAGGATTAACTTTGAAACGGCCTGTGACACCTTCTAATGCCCATGTGAGCAGAAAATTGATAGGCAACAAAAAGGCTTTAGCCATTGCCCTGGTAACGGGGTTTTCTGTGTCCGCATCTTTATACCCGGCGGCATCTGCCTGGGCTCAGTCTCAAGCAGAAGGAACGGTAAAGGCCGGTGCATCCGCTGAACCTTCAGCTAAATCAAATGTTTCTGATGCATCTGCTACAGCTAAATCCAGGAGTACGCCTAAATCTGGAACTAAGCCTGGCCCCTTGGGTTGGGTGACCGCAGAGAGCAGAAATGATCGCAGCCGGGGACTATGTGGTGGCTATTATCTACATGAGCCACTATTACCGCCGGAGAGCAAAGACAGTATGGAGGTTACTGCTAATCAGGCGGAATATCAGTCTGATGGTACTGTGCTGTTAACTGGCGATGTTATGGTGCGTTCTCAGCAGATGATGATGCGTACGGGAGAAGCGTCTATTAATGAAGCGCGCACCTCCATTGAGACCCAAGGCGCTGTGCGTTTGGTACAGCCACAAGGTCTGTTATTAGGTGATCGTGGCCGCTTTAGTCAGGACAATGAGCAGTTTGAAGTTCACAACGCTCAGTATGTGCTGTATGAAAATAACTTCCGTGGTGCGGCAGAGCATATCCGTCATAATGATAACCGGGTGCTGGAAGTGACAAATGGTAGCTATACCTCTTGTCCGCCCAATGACAATAGCTGGCAGCTGATTAGCCAGGATATTGAATTGGACCATGACAGTGGTTTTGGTACTGCCAAACATGCCCGTCTTGAGTTGGGTGATGTGCCGGTTTTCTATTGGCCCTATTTTAAATTCCCAATTGATGACCGCCGTCATACCGGTTTATTACCCCCGTCTATATCTCTCGACAGCAAGGGGATCGAAGAGTTTAGTCAGCCGATCTATCTGAATCTGGCACCAAACTATGATGCCACCCTGACGCCGCATTGGTATCGGGAGCGTGGTTTGCAGATGAACACGGAGTTCCGTTATCTGCTAAAGGAAAAACACACGGGTACGCTGCGTTATAACTTCCTGGATTCTGATCCTGATTTTAACGATGAAGACCGTTACTTCTACTCAGCAGAAGCGGCAGGTTATATTCGCAATAACTGGGTTTATCGTTTGGACTACAGCAAGGCTTCGGATGATTACTACTTCCGTTCTTTTGAATCTGGTTTTGACGGTTCTAATATCGAAAAGCTCAATCAGTTAGTTGAAACCCGATATCACCAAGGAGCTTGGACCTTTAGAGCCGCGTTAGAAGGTTTCCAGGAGTTGGATCCAAATCTGACGGATGCTGAGCGGGAGTATTACAAGCTGCCGCAGTTAGAAGCCAATGCGCACTACTCCAATGGTAATGGTTTGACGTGGGGGGCTAATAACCAGACCGCGCGTTTCTATCGCAGTATTGAGGATGGCAGTGGTGTGGCGGGTCATGTGGATAGTAATGGTACGATCACCTGGAGCAGCGATATGTCTGCTCAACGTACCCATCTGGAACCCTATGTGGGGTATCGCAATGATCAGGTATGGGGATTCTGGGCGGCTAATGCACGTTTAGGTGTATCTCATTATAAGTTAACCGATCAACCAAACGGTGTGGATGACAGTCAAAGCCGGGTTATCCCAACGGTGTCTATGGACACGGGACTGATTTTTGAACGCGATATGACCGCGTTTGATCAAGCTTATACACAAACCCTGGAACCACGCTTGTTCTGGGTTTACTCTCCGGAAGAAGATCAAGCTGATATCCCCGTATTTGATACCAGCGAATACCTGTTTGATACCAACCAACTGTTCCGTGATACTCGTTTCAGTGGCATTGATCGACAAGGTGACCTGCATAAGATTAGCCTGGGTTTAACCAGTCGTTTTCTTGATCAGCAAGGGCGTGAAAAGGTTAAGCTGACAGTAGGTCAGGCATTTTATCCTGAAGAGCGCCGTGTGAATATGAGCAGTGATCCAACGGCTGCGCAGGGTGCTCACTACAGTCGTGGTGTGTCGCCTTTGATTGCTGAGGTGAATTATAACCCTTATCCTTGGGCATCTTTATCAGCGTCCGGTCAGTGGAATACTCATGAACGGGATTTCTTTCTAGAGAAAAGAGAAACCAAGTTCAGAGCACAGCATCCGTCAGGCATCTCTTTCTTGCTGCGCCATACTAAGAGTTATACCGACTGCGCGATTAATGGTGGTTGTGCTGCTGGTATCAGTGAACCCTATGATGAGACTGCTGATTTAGGTTTTACCGCCCCGATTAATGATCAATGGCGCGTTTTTATGTTGGGACGCCGGGATCTTCAGGCGGGGGATTATATGGAGCAGATTTCTGGTTTAGAGTATGAAAGCTGCTGTTGGCTGTTAAGAATTGCCAATCACCAATATTATTCCGGTGATGATGTCGATGATCCGGATGCATTTGAGGATAAGTTTAAAATTCAGCTGGTCTTAAAAGGCTTTGGCGGTTTAGGTCAGGGCGAGTCCTTTAGTCGGGCAGCTGAATTTATTCCGGGGTATAACCCCATTTTTAAGTAGTACACGTTTTAACAGTACATATTTTAAGCAGTACGCAACCTGACGAGCGGTTTGAGTGCTGGATAAGCGTCGGCCCAAGGGCCGGAATACGATATTTTGTGGTGAATTGATTTAAGCGGGAATTATGAGAAAGATAGCCCAACTCTGCCTTGTGATGGGGCTGACATTCAGTGCTGTATTACCGGTTCAGGCCCGTGAGGTACTGGACCGTGTGGTTGCCGTAGTGAACACGGAAGCACTGATGCAATCCGAACTAGAAGCTAAAATGGATTCGGTTTATCAGAATCTGCGTCAGCGTAATATTTCACCTCCTCCACGGGATCAGTTACGCCAACAGGTATTGGATCGCCTGATTTTGGATACGATTCAGATTCAGCGTGCAGAAAAGTCTGGTATGCGAGTGCAGGAACAGCAGCTGATGCAGGCGCTGACCAGTGTGGCACAGAAAAATAAGATGACTCTGAATCAGTTCCGTCAAATACTGGAGCGTCAGGGAATTCCTTTTGACAGTGTACGTGACCAGATTAGTCGTGAGTTGTTAATCACCCAATTACGTCAACGTCGTGTGGGTGAGCGGGTACGTATCTCTGACCAGGAAGTTGATGCTTTTCTGGCACAGGAGAAAAGTGAGCTGAACTCTACAGATTACCACTTACAGCAGATCACTATTCGTCTACCTGATAAAGCCACACCGCAGCAGGTGGCTGAAGCGGAGCAGTTGGCTCAAAACAGTTATCAGCAGCTGATCAATGGTGAAGATTTTGCTCAGCTAGCGATCCGGACTTCTCAGGATGATGTTGCCCTGCAAGGTGGTGATATGGGCTGGCGTCGCGGTTCTGAACTGCCATTGTATATGGCTGATCCTGCTCAATCTTTGGATATCAACCAGGTCTCTTTACCGCTACGTAGTCCCGCTGGTTTCCATATTATCAAGCTGCTGGAAAAGCGCGGTGGTCCTTCCAAGTTGATTACCGAAACCCTAAGTCGCCATATTCTGATCTCTCCCACGGCATTGCGTACCGAGGCAGAAGCGCGTCAGCTGATCCGTTCTTTGCGTGAGCGTGTGAAGAACGGTGAAGATTTTGCTGAGCTGGCGCGTAACTACTCGGATGATAAAGGCTCTGCCAGCGATGGTGGTAGTTTGGGGTGGGCAGGTCCAGGTAAGTTTGTACCGGCATTTGAAGCGGCTTTAAACACCACTCCCATAGATGGCTTGAGTGATGTTGTGCGCAGTCAGTTTGGCTGGCATATCATCAAGGTGGAAGGCCGCAGAAGTCAGGATATTGGTGAGAAAGTATTGCAGGATCAGGCCCGTCAGCAGCTGTTTAAACGCAAGTTCGATTCTGAGCTGGATAACTGGCTACGTGAAATGAAAGCATCCGCTTATATCGAGGTGAGGGAATGAGTTTATCCCTAGTCATTACTGCAGGTGAACCTGCGGGTATTGGCCCCGATGTCGTACTGCAGCTGGCGGTTGATTGGTCAATGGCTAAAGAGAAGCTGGCTTGGAGTGGGGTTGATGTTGATCAACTTCGCCTGGCAGTGATTGCTGATCCTGATCTGTTAGCCCGCCGAGCCAGGCAGTTAGCGCTGGAAGTTTCTCTGGTGATCGTTGATGCCGATGGTGAATTACCTGTTATGCAGGCTGGCCAGCTGGCGGTGATTCCAGTTGCTATGGCGGAACAAGAGCAGCCTGGGCTGCTCAGTGAAGCGAATGCCGCTTATGTACTGGAAACCTTAAAGTTGGCCTGTGATGGTTGCTTAGATCAGCGTTGGCAGGGAATGGTGACTGCGCCTGTGCACAAAGGCATCATTAATGATGCTGGGGTGGCATTTTCTGGCCATACCGAGTTCCTTCAGGAGCGTACCGGTTCTGAACAAGTGGTCATGATGCTGGCTACAGAAGGTTTGCGTGTTGCTCTGGTAACCACTCACTTACCGTTAAGAGAGGTGGCTGATGCTATTACCGGTGAGCGTGTTAAGCAGATCAGCCGTATTCTTTACCGTTCTTTACAGCAGGATTTTGCTGTTGCTCAGCCTAAAGTACTGGTGTGTGGTTTAAATCCTCATGCCGGTGAAGATGGCCATCTGGGTCGCGAAGAGATCGATATTATTATTCCAGCTCTGCAGGAATTAGCTTATGAGGGGATTGATCTGACAGGCCCTCTGCCAGCCGATACCTTGTTTGCTCAGCATCATCTGCAGGATGCTGATGCCGCATTGGCAATGTACCATGATCAGGGATTACCGGTGTTAAAACATGCAGGGTTTGGTAAAGCCGCCAATATTACATTAGGTATGCCGATTGTACGTACTTCGGTGGACCATGGTACTGCTCTGGATCTGGCTGGAACCGGTCAGGCCAATGAAGGCAGTTTATGGACTGCTCTGGGTTATGGCGCCTTAATGGCCCAGGCGCGTCAGACTGTCGGTTAAGTGACAGAAGTTAAGTTTCAGCAGTTAAGTTTGAGGATAATCAATGGCTAAAAAGCCACAGCAACACAGAGCCAGAAAACGTTTTGGCCAGAACTTTTTGCAGGATGAAGGCATTATTCGCCGTATCGTCGGTCGTATTGCACCCCGGGCAGATCATCATATGGTGGAGATCGGTCCAGGTATGGGAGCCTTGACTGAGATTATTCTGGAATCTGCTGAACGTCTGGACGTGATTGAACTGGACCGGGATCTGATTCCTGGTCTGAAGGTTCAATTCTTTAATTTCCCCGGCTTTGAGATCCATCAGGCAGATGCGCTGAAGTTTGATTTTGCTTCTCTGATGGACGATGACAAGCCTTTGCGTGTGGTGGGTAACCTGCCCTATAACATCTCCACACCACTGATTTTCCATCTGCTGGATCATAAAGGTGTGATTCAGGATATGCACTTTATGCTGCAGAAGGAGGTGGTTGAGCGTTTGGCTGCAGCGCCGGGAACTAATGACTGGGGCCGTTTAGGTATTATGGCGCAGTATCTGTGTGACGTTGAAGCACTGTTTATTGTTCCGCCGGAAGCCTTTGACCCTATGCCGAAGGTGGATTCTGCGATTGTGCGTCTGACGCCGTATAAAGAGCTGCCTCATCCCGCCAAGTCGGTGGAGTGCCTGGATAGTCTGGTGCGGAAAGCCTTTGCCCAGCGTCGTAAGACATTGAGAAATAACCTTAAAGGCATGTTGGATGTGACAGATCTTGACGGTTTGGGTATTGATCCTGGGCGTCGTCCAGAGACTCTGACTTTGCAGGAAGTTGTCGCGTTAAGTGATTGTTTAGCGGATAAGTTGAATAAACATGACTGATCAAGCAGCTGTCAGTAGTCTGGTCGAAGTGCAGGTGGAGCCGAGCTTTATCCGCTTTGATGGCGATAAAGAAGATAAATATATTTTTAATTACAAGGTGACTATCACTAATCGTAATAAGAATAATATCCAACTGGTGAATCGAGCCTGGATTATTACTGATGGCAACGGCAAGGTCAGTGAAGTTAAAGGTAAAGGTGTCGTGGGCGAGCAGCCTATCATTGCTCCTGGTGAATCTTTCCATTATACCTCGGGTTGTGTGTTCCCTACGCCAATTGGCTTTATGCAAGGGCATTACAGCATGCTGGATATCGAAATGGATAGCTACTTTACCGTTGCGATTCCAGTGTTTCGTCTGGCACAGCAGGCATCGCTGCATTAATTAACCCTCTTGCTTCCGCACTTATGATTAACTGAAAACCACCGCTTCTGGCGGTGGTGATTGTTTAACAGTAGCTTCCAGTTCCTGTCTTGTATTTGCTTAAAGCATACTCTTCCAGAGCTGCAGTGGGAGCTCCGCAGTATTTTTTGTCTTTGGATTATCGCTCTATGAAGGTTTTTGCAGTCGGTGACTTACAGGGATGCTTTAGTGAACTGGAGCAGTTGTTAGAAAAGGTGGCGTTTGACCCTAATCAGGATCAGTTATGGTTAGCGGGTGATTTAGTGAACCGTGGTCCTGAATCTCTGGAAGTACTGCGTTTTGCATCGTCTCTGGGAGATAGCGTTAAGGCAGTACTGGGTAATCATGATCTACACCTGTTAGCGATCGCTTTTGGTGGTGCTAAGGTGAAACGCTCAGACACTTTAAATGCTATTTTAACGGCACCGGATAGGGATGAGCTGCTGGATTGGTTGCGTCATCGCCCGCTTTGCCACTACGATGAAGCGTTGGGGTATGTGATGACCCATGCTGGAATCCCTCCTATCTGGGGCGTTAATGATGCTCTTAACTATGCCGGTGAAGTGGAGCAGATTCTACGCAGTCGTCAATGTAAGGCTTACTTTAAGGCGATGTATGGTAATTACCCTGATAGCTGGCAGGACGATTTAGAAGGTTTTGATCGCCTGCGTGCGATTACTAACTATCTGACTCGTATGCGTTTTTGCACTCCGGAATCTCAATTAGAGTTTGCCAGTAAAGAAGGGTTGGAGCAGTGTCCTCCTGGCTTTGCTCCCTGGTTTGATTATCCCCGTCAGAGTCAAACACCAATTATCTTTGGTCACTGGGCCGCATTGGAAGGGCAGGTTGATCAGGATGGAATTTATGCACTGGATACCGGATGTGTTTGGGGTGGTCGTTTGACTGCGCTGAATTTGACAACCAAAGAACTGGTTTCAGTGAATAGTCTGCAACATCGACATTTCTAATGTCTGATGCATCATTGAATAATAACCTTACTTTTATAATTAGTATTTTCTTATATTGTGTTTTGATTGCGCTTTCCTATAATGAATGGCGTTTAATCGTTAAAAGGTTGGTCTGATGAGTTTTCAATTTATGGATCCGGCAACGCTGGGTGAGCGTCTGGATAGCGGCACTGAAACTGTTATTGTCGATATTCGTGATCCGAACAGCTTTGCAGCAGGCAGTATTACAGATTCTCAGCGTTTGGATAACGAGAATGTGCAGGCGTTTATTGAGCAAACTGACAAAAGCCAGCCGGTCGTGGTGTGTTGCTATCATGGCAATAGTAGCCAGTCTGCGGCACAGTTTCTGTTCGAGCAGGGTTTTGCTGAGGTTTATAGTCTAAATGGTGGCTATGAGCAGTGGAAGGTGAGTTTCCCTCAGTACTGTAGCTAAATAGAAGATTAAAGACGGCTAGATATTGGTTGCTGTTTGCACCAATAAAAAAAGCGGTAGGCTTAAGCCCACTGCTTTTTTTATATTGGTTATAACTCTCTGTTTGTAAAAATGTTTTAGTTGTCTTTTGGGATTGAGGCTCCAGGGTAAGTTTTACCCTGGAGCTTTGTCTTATGTCATTTATTGTGCAGATGGATTACCCAGCAGAACGGCACCAGAAACTGCTTGAGTGCCCGTACTGTTGGTAACGCCAAAGCTGCTCATGACACCCTCTGGTACGTTAATGTTGTTGACTGGGATCGTAGAGCCGACAAATGCTGCCCGCGCTTCACCCGTTAAGTCGGAAACATTGCCGCCAGATGATTGCAGAGAGATCGCACCGCCAGACAAGACGCTATCGATAGTCGTACTTCCCGTGTTCTGAAGCACGATATTGTCTGAACCGATAGTCATATCTATCTGAGTGGATGTGATCTGTTGTGCACCAAAATCAACACCTATACTGGCTGAGTTATATTGACCCACATTACCATCCTGATCCGTTGGTGCACTGCCACCAATCAGGCCGTAAGTGATGGTACCGGCCGTAGTACCTGCCAGGCTGGTGATATCATCATTAGGAGTCTGATTTGTAGTGCTCATAAAATGAGCCTGCTCCAAGGTGATAGGGTCATTGGAGACCAGATTAGTATTGGTTGAAGCCCAGCGACCCCAAGCTACATTCAGGCCTGTATCAGCACCTACGGAAGAAGTGACAACATCGCCCTCTGTTTCAACAACGGCACCTATGTCCGTTGCTCCTGAAGCGACAGGGTCCTGGCCATCAGTCACTAACACAACCCCAACGGCATTAGCGCTGGTTTGAACGGCAACAGTCACTGTTGCAGTAGCAGTTGTGTTAACTGCTGGAGTAGAAGCCGTTTGGCTATAGGCTGCAGTACCCCAGAAGTCTGAATTGGTACTGGTATCCTGCAGGTGGAAGCCCGACATTGCATGTTGGTAGGTGTTGTTTTCAGCACTGTCTACCAGTGAGAAATACATACTGCCTGCTCCAGAGCCACTGCTATCTGTTCTATCCAGAGTGAACTGGGCCACATCACTGTCGCTTGTCAGTGATACAGGGGATAGTGTGGAGTATGCGTAATTAGTGCTTGTGCCTGACTGGGTGACAGAGAATCCAATATTGGCGCTGGTAATTTGCATACTGGTGAAGTCAAGATTGACGGTACTGCTTAAGCTTGAACTGTCCACAATACCGTTGGTAGCAGCTACGGTCATTGTTGAAGTGGAATTGGCATTGTAGGTTGCTCCCGAGAGAGAGTTGGCTACGGTGCCAAAGTTCGCAGTTTTTGGACTGGTAATAAATGGCAGGAAGGTAAGCATAGGCTCAACACTAGTACTTGAGCTCACATCCCATTTACCTATTAGCCAAATACCCCAGCTAAGATTCTGAATGGAGCTGCTACTCACGGGCCCTAAGATATCATTCTCTGCACCATTTCTTTCTGTCAGTAACACACAGTCAGCAGTGCTGCCACATTGACCTTGCAAGTCCAGGTAGGTTGGTAGTATGAACTCGCTACTGGATGAAACATATCCATTCATTCCCTTCAGGTTAAGTAGATTAATCTGATTGCTGCCATTAACGCTAATTGGCAATGGCATAAAGAATGGGTCTGGCATAGTTTGCAAGCTGGTCTGTTCCATGGCGTAAGCTCCCGCCAGTGCAAAACTATTATTAGATGTCGATAGTTGATAACCGCCTGCAGCAAGAGCTCCGTTACTGCCTGCAAAGTTAAAGTTTGCAGACCCAGTCATGGTATTACTTGAGGCATCTTTCTGATAAGCATTCAGGTCCAGTGTCTGAATATCCCCTGTTGCCAGAGAGATAGGATCACCATCTTGATAAACCAGCCAGGTATCATCACTATGGGATATATTCATATCCAAAGAAATGATTTGCTGGTTGCCATAATCAATGAGCATCTGGGCATCATTGAGTGTCCCGCTATTGCCATCTTGATCTACCGGTAGGGTTGATCCTGCCAGGGTATAGCGAATGACACCTGATTGAGAAATGTCGCTGAGTGAGGTTACATCAGGGCTGTAGGCGTAGTGTAAACCTGTTGTGGATACTGCTGTACTGCTCTCCGTAAGGCTTAGGCCGTTATTACTCCAGTAACCCCAGTTAACTGTTGCACCGCCTGAACTGACAGATCCTGCATTCGTTAAAGAGGCGGTTGAGGTATTAACGCTGAAGGCACCTGGTTGGTTGTTCCACGCTGAATTGGTGGTATCACCGGATACTGGTGCGATGCTTTCTTGGTTGCTAAATTGCTGAACATTGAAGTTAGAATCGCTACCTGCTGCCATGGCGACTGCAGAAGTATTCCAACTGGTGCTATTACTACTGGATAGGAAGGCTCCATGTAGTATACCTGTTCCAGGCTCACTGCCAGCCTGTTCAGTCGCTTTGTAACCACCGGCACCATAAATATTACCATCGCCGCCTATGCCTGACAGTTGGTAGGCACCAAGAGCATTTTGCCCATTATCACCAGAGAACTGGAGTGTTGCTGTGCCTGATGTACTGTTCTGACTATCCTGTAAGGTGACTGCTAGCTGATTGCCTGAACCCGAAAGGCTTGTCGGCTGTGCTAAGTCAAACTCATAGCTTTGTGATGGTGAGCTGAAATTGAGTTCAAAGTTGGTGATTTCAGCCTGGCCGAAATCAACTGTGAACTCATTTAATGCAACCTGCATGGTTTGATCTGCAGAGTTGATGAGTAGGGTTGAATCCAGGCTTTCCGGTGCATAGGTAAACTGACCGGAAGAGGGTAGATTGTTCAAACTCAACAGATGATCTGCAGAGGTAAAGAACATCGGTAGCTCACCACCGGAAGAGATCCGAACACTATCAACATAGTACAACCAAGATCCAGCTTGCCATTGTCCCCAGCTGATACGGTCACTATTGGTGCCAGTGCCACTATTGGACAAAGTGTGTTGAACGCTTGGCGTTTGCTCAGCAACAAACAGGTGATGTTGCTCACCGTTGTCATAACTCAGTAAATCAAACGCGGAGCTTGTGCTATCAGTTACACTGGCTTGTGCTGTGCCCGTTGCAATATTTTGCAGAGTAATGCCCGAGCTTCCGGCATCAGAATAGAGTACCTGATAGTTGACGCTGCTATTATCGACCTGATCAAAAACTGCAGTGCCTACCGCATTGTTTAATGTAGTGTTAGTAGTTGAGCTATTAAGGGAGTAACCACCTGCAATTCGCTCAGCATTGTCGCCAATAAAGGAATAGGTCATTCCCCCTGTTAAGCCTGAGCTATCAACAGTCGCGTCCAAGCCGGTGGTATGCTGTTGCTGGCTGGTGTTGATCGTTGTCGAAACCCCTCTTCCAATGACTAGATCGTCACTTGAATCCGTGCTTCTATTGATCTTCAGGTCCAGATTGCTGAGTTGCTCTTGACCTGACGATGAGAAGTTAATCACTACAAAGCCAGAGTCTAGGGTGCCAATGTTATTACCATTGCTATCCGTAGGGGATGTTCCTGCAGCAGAGTTTAACTTGTACAGCACCTGGCGCCCTTCGGAGCTGGATTTAGTACTTAAGTTAGATGCACTGGTTGTATCTGGGCTATGGATATAATGTAGAGCCCCCACGCTATTACTCTGGGCGTTATCAACCGTCCAGTTTGATGTCCACTTACCCCAATAGACCCGTTTACCTGTTTCAGCAAGCGAACCTGCATCCAGGATCAGATTGTTGTCGGCTGCCAGTTGGGCGTCGAACTGGAAGTTATCTGAACTAGAGCCTGAGAAGGCGGTATCGGATACGCCGTCAGGTGTTGTAGCTAAAGTTAGGGTATTTGCTTCGCCATCGCTTACCCAGCCTTGTGTTGAAGCCGAATTGGAACCGCTGCTATTTGACACATAGCTGACAATAATTGATGTCCCTGTTACTGCTGGTACTGTCTCTGATACTGGGTCTGTTGGCTCAGGTTCTGGCTCAGGTTCTGGCTCAGGTTCTGGCTCAGGTTCTGGCTCA
>CAYFGP010000119.1:0-20045 GCA_964342385.1 uncultured Oleiphilus sp.
AGCTCCTGATCAGCTATCAATGGAGCTGGTTTATGCTTAACCGGACAGTAGTGTTGTAAGACATATTATGTAGCGCCAACTTCCCTTAACTTAACGCCGACTCACCTAAGTAATACCTGATAAGAACCTTTACTTAGGTACGTATGATTAATCAGCCTAGCAGAAGAAATTAAACTTTGGCTTTTAGCGACAAGAAAACTAGAGTAATTAGCTCAACTCTCTTTCTGCTTTTGCCGCCAGTTTTTTTAGGATTCGGGACACTGCCACAAAAGCAAAAGTCCCAGTCACAACAGTGACTGCACCAAAACCACTGCGGCAATCCAGGCGTACCGATTCGCCATTATCTGGCTTCTGATGACAGACAGAGCCATCCTCAGTGGGATAAACCAGCTGCTCGGTAGAATAAACCGCTTCAACACCAAAACGACGCTTGGTATTGGTTGGGAAGTTATAGTTACGACGCAACTGATTACGGGTTTTGGCTAACAACGGATCCTGCTCAGTTTTACTCAGATCAGCCGTCGTAATCTGCAGAGGATCTGTCTGGCCACCCGCACCGCCAATGGTGATCAGCGGGATCTTATTACGACGACAATACGCGATCATGGCGCATTTATGTTTTACCGAGTCGATGGCATCCAGTACATAATCAAACTCTTTGCTCATCAGCTCTGCGACATTTTTCTCGGTGACAAAAGCCGATACCGCATTCACCTGACATTCTGGGTTGATCAAACGAATACGCTCAGCCATCGCTTCTACCTTGGAGTGACCAATCTGGCCATCCAACGCATGAATCTGACGGTTGATATTAGAGGTACAGATATCATCCAGATCAATCAAAGTAATCTGACCGATACCACTACGGGCCAGCGCTTCAGCACCCCAGGAACCGACACCACCAATACCCACCACAGCCACATGGGCCTGATGGAACGCCTGGGCCGCTACGGTGCCATACAGGCGCTCAATACCGCCAAAGCGGTAAGCGTAATCATCACTCATCTTTCTATTACTCTTCTAACTCAAGTCTCTTGCCCAAGCCTGTCCTGAGCTTTTAAAACCTGGTAACCCTTTGCACTGGGCATCACTGTTTCAATCAAAACAGAGCTCCCCTACCAAAGACCTAACGATAGTGTTCAACCCACGACGACCAGCCCAAACGACTCATCAACGCCAGCATATTATCCTGAACGGGTGCTTTGATGGTCAGTTTTTCACCACTGACAGGATGATCAAAACTGATCTCTGTCGCCGCCAGCAGTAAACGATCACTATCCATATGTTTTTTAAAGTAGCGGTTATAGCGACCTCGACCATGCTTAGCATCACCGATAATAGGGTGATTGATATGCTTCATATGGCGACGAATTTGATGGCGACGCCCAGTTTCTGGTTTTACTTCCACCAGAGAGAAACGACTTTGGGGATAGAGCTCAATCAATACCGCTAGCTCCGCCTGAGCCAAACAACGGTAGTGGCTTACCGCCGGTTGCGGATCAGACTTAACTTTACTGCCCGGCATCTTCTTATCCGGCTCTTCCACCAACGCATGATCGATAGTGCCGGACTCAGGGGCATAACCCCGTACTACTGCCAGATAGGTTTTATCCACCTGTTTCGCCGTAAACTGTTCGGTGAGTTTACGGGCAATCTCTGAGCTTAGGGCAAACACCAGCGCACCCGAGGTCGGCTTATCCAGGCGATGTACGGGGTAAACCCGCTGACCGATCTGGTCCCGTACCAGCTGTAGGGCAAATCGGGTTTCATGGCGATCAATAGGGCTACGGTGCACCAGCAAGCCAGTCGGTTTGTTGATCACCACAAGATGCTCATCCTGATACAAAACGGGCAGGATCTCATCCTGCCCGTTATTGTTACCAGAATCTGTTTCCGGTAGATCCGCCATTATGCCAGCTTATCCGTGGCGACATGGTATTTAGGATCTTCAATCACATTCACTTCGACCAGATCACCCGCCTGCTTCAGCAACTCCTGACACTCCCCGCTCAGATGACGCAGGTGCAGGGTTTTACCCGCCGCGATATATTTCTCCGCCAGCGCATCAATCGCTTCCAATGCTGAGTGATCACTGACACGGGAGTTACGGAAGTCCAATACCACATCCTGCGGATCGTTTTTCGGATCAAACTGCTCACGGAAGTTATTGATCGACGCGAAGAACAGGGGACCGGTCAGCTCGTAAACACGGTGCTCATCATCTTCTTCAATAATGCGTACCTGAATATGCTTGGCGTGTTCCCAGGCAAAGATCAGCGCAGATACGATCACACCCACAATTACTGCAATCGCCAGATCGGTGACAACGGTGACACCGGATACCAGTACAATCACAAAGGCATCAGACTTAGGAATCTTGCCCATAATGCGCAGACTGGCCCACTCGAAGGTGCCAATCACCACCATAAACATTACGCCAACCAGCGCCGCAACCGGGATCATCTCGATCAGAGAGGAAGCAAACAGAATAAACAGCAGCAGGAATACTGCGGCAGTAATACCTGACAGACGACCACGACCGCCAGAGTTAATGTTGATCATACTTTGACCAATCATGGCACAACCGCCCATACCGCCAAAGAAACCGGTCAGAATATTCGCAGTACCCTGGCCGACACACTCTTTATTACCACGACCACGGGTCTCAGTGATCTCATCGATCAGGCTCAGGGTCAGTAGGGATTCAATCAGGCCCACAGCTGCCAGAATCAGGGAGTACGGCAGAATAATCCACAGTGTCTCCAGCGTCATCGGAACCATAGGGATATGGAACTCTGGGAAACCACCGGCGATAGACGCCAGCGGATCATTGGTCATATCAGCCAGTACGTTCTGTACCGTACGGGCATCCAGATCCATAAAGATTGCTAGCAGTGTTACTGTGACAATTGCAGCCAGAGAGGATGGGATCGCCTTAGTAAACTTCGGCAGGTAGTGAATAATCGCCATGGTCAGAATAATCAGGCCACCCATGATCATCAGGGGTTCACCAGACATCCACACCATATCGCCGGATTCATCTTTCCACTTAAACTGACCCAGCTGAGCCAGGAAGATCACAATGGCCAGACCATTTACAAAACCCAGCATCACAGGGTGCGGCACCATGCGGATAAACTTACCCAGCCTCAGTACCCCGGCAGTAATCTGGAATATCCCCATCAGTACCACGGCAGCAAACAGATACTCAACGCCATGCTGAGCTACCAAAGACACCATCACAACGGCCAATGCGCCAGTTGCACCAGAGATCATACCTGGACGACCACCGATACAAGCGGTAACCAGACCAACCATAAAGGCCGCATATAGACCCACTAAAGGCTCAACACCGGCAACAAAAGCAAAAGCTACAGCTTCCGGCACAAGAGCCAGAGCAACGGTTAAACCCGACAAGACATCGTTCTTCATCTGCGCGGGTGTTAAATAGCGCTTGGAATCCATCAGTTTCCTCTAAGGGCAGTAATCTGTGGGGGATTGGAAGGGGGCAGGATTTTACAGCAAGGCATTCGCTTGTGCAAAAGTCCATCTGTCTCCGAGCAACGAAACAAAAGCTTTCAAGGCAAACAATCCCCCTCTTTTCTGACGACTGGATACAGAAGATATCAAAATAGCTTTGTTTCGCTGGGAATGGGTCAAATTGATAATTGCAGACTAGCCAACTAGGGTTAAAGTTATATGGTAATAAAGGCTTACTTTTATTTTCTCTGAAAAGGCTTTCTTCGTTTAATTTGAAGCAGTTAGCCGCCAATCAAGAGCGGTTGTTTCGGTACGATACTTTCAATTGCATGAAACCTTCCATTGCAAGGAGCTTTACCTATGAACAATCTTGGCCTATTTGGCAAGATGGCAATACCAGTCGTGGTCATTATCGCCTTGATAACACTGGTACTGGCCCTCTTTATCCCTCATCAGTTGAATCGGACTGTTATTGACGGTGTTATTGATAACTCACAAGCCACCGTGGACCAATTTAAAACACTGCGCAAATACTACACGCAGAATGTGATTAAAAAAGTGGTAGCCTCCAAGGACCTAAGCCCTGGCACAGACCATAAAACCAGCTCTAATAAAGTACCTTTGCCAGCGACCATGATTCATGATCTAAGCGGTTTAATGAAAGAAAAGGGTTTGGAAATTAAACTCTATAGCGCATTTCCTTTCCCAAATCGTTCAGATCGTCGCCTGTCCGACTTTGAACGCTCCGCCTGGGACCAACTCAACCGCAACCCAGATCAAACCGTGGTAAGTGAAAGTGAGGAAAATGGCCGCAATATTGTGAGAGTTGCCATTGCCGATAAAATGGTGGCAGAGGCTTGTGTCGCCTGTCATAACAACCATCCAGATACTCCAAGAGATGGCTGGAAGATGGGAGATGTTCGGGGAGTATTGGAAGTTACTACAGATATCAGTCATCAGCTGGAAGTGGGCCGTGCGACCAGCATGAAGATTACCGCCCTGGTTGTTGCCCTATTACTGCTAACCCTCGTTGGCCTTTGGTTCGTTTATCAGAATGTCATTCAGCGCCGTCTGAACCATCTGAGCACAGCAATGGATGAAATTGCGAAGGGTGATGGCGACCTAACTGCGCAATTAGTGGAAGAAGGCAACGATGAGATCACTCATCTGTCTCGCTCCTTCAATCAGTTTACCAACCATATTAGAGATATGGTGCGCCAAATGGCCAAAACCAGTGAGTCGTTGAATACCACTGCCGAATCCATGACCCAACTGGCAATGGATAACAGCACTCGTCTGGAACGTCAGGCCAATGAAACCAATCAGGCTGCTACGGCAATCAATGAGATGGTCGCAACAGTAGCCGATGTGGCTAAAAACGCCTCAGAAGCCGCCCAGGCGGCACAAACAGCCAATGCTGTCGCAGAAGATGGCCATAACGTGGTGAACGCTACCCGGAGTGATATTGATCAACTGTCAGACAATATCAATCAGGCAATGTCGGCAATTCGTCGTCTGGATGAAGAGTCGGAAAATATCACGGGGATGGTCAATGTGATTCGCTCTATTGCTGAACAAACCAACCTGTTGGCACTGAATGCCGCTATTGAAGCTGCCCGTGCCGGTGAACAGGGTCGTGGTTTTGCAGTAGTGGCAGATGAAGTCAGGAGCCTGGCAAGCCGCACACAGGAAGCCACTGAAGAGATTCAGAAGGTGATTGAGGAACTGCAAACCGGTACAACGTCATCGGTCCAGGTAATGACGAAGAGCTGTGAACATGCGCAACAAACCGTTTTACAAGCGGAATCAGCTAACGAGGCATTAAATGCAATTTCCAGTGCAGTGGCTCAAATCACAGCAATGAATGATCAAATCGCCAGCGCCAGTGAGGAGCAAAGTGCTGTTGCTAATGAGATTGAGCAAAACATTATGGTTATTAATAACGTATCAGAAGAGGCCGCTAATGCGTCAGAGCAAGCAGCACAAAACAGTGCTCATTTGACTCAATTGGCCCATGAACTAAGAGGTTTGGTCAGTCGCTTTAAGTATTAACACACGATCGAGTATAGAAGGCGTCTAAGTCATTCGGGCTATCAAGCCCGAATGACTGAATCTAAATGCAGCCTTACAACTTGAGATTCATCCGATACAGATCGATAAATTGGTCATCATAATGTAAGGCTTCCACCTCAACCCCATTCTGCTGAAAGCCAACACTCTGATACAAGGTAATCGCTTCTTTTGATACAGCACTGACCTCCAAAACGAGATAACGCAGGCTTTCTAAGCTACGAGAGTGCCCAATCAAAACCTCCACTAAAGCTCTGCCGATACCATAATGACGAAAATCCGGTAGTACACACAAACTGCTGACAATGCCTCTATGCTGACGTACCTGGCCAACCAAACTTTCCAGTCCTATCATGCCAACCATTTTGTCGCCATAGAAAGCTCCCCACAACATAGAGCGCGGATTATTCTGGAAACGTTGTAACATGGAGAACACCTGTGCCTGACTGATCTGGCGCTCTTCATCCAATAAAACACAGAAACTATGCGGATCATGGCCAATACACTGCACACGTAATTGAATTAAAGTAGCCGCATCCCGTGGTGTCAGCTCACGGATTTGCACGGTACATGACGAATTCCCTTCAGACATATTTCCCCTACCCTTATTATTTTTGTTTGCAAGGTGCTAATACACCTTATCACTACAAGGGATAGGCCACTACTGAACTAAGATCGTGTAGAACGCAGTGCTCATCAAGACAGGGAGACTCAGGTCGGCCAGGACAAAGCCTCGGGTGTTTGCCAGTTTTCCATGACAGACTGAAATTGAGTTGTTAAAAACTGTTTGCCCTGCTCAGGACGGGCGCAATAACGGTAAGATACGCCTCCCAGTTCAAAAGCAATCACATAAGCATGCAGATAGGTTCTATCATACTGTTCTGCTTGCTGCACATCGCTGTATAACAGATCACCGCAAATAGGTGCCCCCAGGCTCTTCATCGCCACTCTCAGTTGATGAGTTTTACCCGTGAGAGGCTTAAGCAGAAACGCACGTATACCCGGTGCAACAGACGCGGTAAGAAACTGGGTCACTGCCGGGTTGTTCTGACTGTTCACCAGCTTCCAACTGCTACGACGGGAACGCTGCATATCGCCCTTGATCCAGCCCTGCTTCTTTTTCGGCTTCTTATCTGCCAGTGCCAGATAGTATTTTTGAATTGTTTTCTCTTTAAAAAGTTGTGCCAACTGGGCACAGCTATCCGATGAGCGCGCCAGAATCAGTAGCCCCGAGGTCACCTTATCTAAACGGTGTACCAAGAAAAGTGCCTCCAGCCCGAAAGCTGCAGCCACCTTTTCACAGATACCCGCCTCTTCACCATCCCTATGTACATCAACACCTGGGGCCTTATCGATCACAATAAAGTCATCCTGCACATCAATTATGCTGAAATCTGAAGAAAAGACCTCTGAAACGAGAGAGTCTGATGACGGTATCGGTAAACTATTTTCCAAAGTGGCCTCGGCTTTATTCCTCATGGTCCCCAGTAAGCTCTGTTACACTGAGCGTTTAATCTGACACTTAATGATCTATCCAGCGTCTTTGGGACATATAAAAATGAAAAAGGCTATTGTAACCCTGTCACTACTATTTACATCACTAATCACAGTGACATTTTCAGGTCAGAGTTTGGCTTCCTGCGCCTTTAAACAGGATGCTTGTGAAGCAGGCTGCAAGATTCGTTATTTCAACGATAGCCTGGGTAAAATGGGCTGTATGGCAGAATGTGTCGCAGAGCGTGCGGTGTGTTCAACCAAAGAAGGGGCTGAAGAAGCCGCTGAAAAAACCAAAAAATTGCTCGAAGACTAAATATAAAGCAGACAAAAACCGCTGTATGATCCAAAATATCTATATCGCTCAATCTGTTAGCGACATTGAAGTAAAGGAATATCTATGCAGCGGTTAAAACGTCCTCTCTATTTATGCGCCGGTTTTCTTGCCCTTATTCTGGGAGCAATCGGTGTGGTTTTACCCCTGTTGCCGACAACTCCCTTTGTTATCCTTGCGGCATTTTTCTTCTCTAAAGGTTCCGAAAGACTGCACCAATGGCTATTAAGCCAGAAGACCTTTGGCCCTATGATCCGTGCCTGGGAACAGCATAAAGTCATTCCCCATAAGGCGAAGCTGATCTCTACTGTGATGATGCTCACCATGATCAGCTATCCACTATTTTTCCGCCCCTTTGCTCTCTGGCTTAAAGTGATTGTGGTATTTACCGTGTTTTATGCCATGTGGTTTGTTTGGAGTCATCGCTCCGAACCGCTCTCCACCTCAGTGAATCGCTATATCACAGAACCCCAGGAATAACTATTCACAGTGTCTTTTAAGCCACGGCAGAGAGAAGAAAATCGGTCGCATCCTGAGCGTATTGTTCTAACTCTTTGTCATCAGGACGTGGCATACCCACTAAGATGCCAGAGCGATGGGACAACAGCATCCCTGTCCACAACTGCACGAGACTGTCAGGTTTCTCCACTCCTAATCGTTCCGAAAAAAACGCCTTTAATTGCCTATCCGTATCATTCGGCCCAATATCAAAGAAGCTTTTCACTATCTCAGGGGCTTTAGCGCTATCAGCAATCAGTAAACGATAAGTGGATAGATGTTTTTGCGACAAGTGAGCCTGAATAAAGCCGTAGGCAAACTGGTACAACGCTTCTTTTGTATCGGATAGCTGCAGAGGGGAGAGGAAATCCATCTCATCGCTCTGCCCCATCTGTTGTAACGTTGCTTTAAATAGCTCTATCTTCGAAGGGTAATAACGATAAACCGTCTGTTTGGTGACTTGAGCCAGCGCCGAAATATGATCCATATTGGCATCAACATACCCCTCTGACAGAAAAATCTCTTCTGCAGCCTGAAGTATCGCTCGCCTTTTTTTTTCTCGGTTTTGCTCCATTTTGCCCATCAGCTAGCCCCTTAAAATAATCCGGTCTCTTAAAAGTCACACCAGATGGTATGATCTATTGCTAATAACCGCAACAATACAACTATTTACAGCAGCTTACTCTAGGGAAAAATAGCCACTCGCTCTGGGGAAAGTTTGCGACGGAGAAGATAAAAGCGGGAACGCAGGAGAAACTGAAAGATTAAAATACAAACAGCATCTATTCGTACAGATAATGAATAAGCACAGACATCCCAAATAGAAGCCTGTGCTTATCAAAAAAACAGCCTAAGAAAAAGCGGATCAGTAAAACAGGGCCATTAAAGCTTAAATAGTTTCACCTGATCATGCAGACGATCTGCCAAACGATTCAGCTCTCCTGCACGCTCTTTCGCTTGATCGGATTCCTGAGCCAACAAATCAGCAATGTTACTGATGCGCTGAGTATTTTCAGAGATATTGGTATTTACCAGACTCTGTTCTTCTGTCGCTGTCGCCGTTTGCGTCGACATATCACTGATATGAGAGATCGCATCAGTAATATAGATCAGCTTATCGTAAGCCTCACTGGCCTCATCAACACTCATACCCGCCTGCTCCTGACTCTTGGCCATAATGTTAACCGCATCAGTAGAGGCTTTTTGCAGACTAGTGATCATATCCTGAATCTCTTCCGTGGACTGATGGGTACGCTGGGACAGTACACGTACTTCATCCGCTACCACCGCAAAACCACGTCCCTGCTCGCCTGCACGAGCAGCTTCAATCGCAGCATTCAGAGCTAACAAGTTTGTCTGCTCAGCAATATCCTGAATGGTGGCAAGAATCGTATTGATCTGCTGGGCATGTTCGCTCAGACGATCAATCACATTCGCTGCGCTTTGCACCTGACCGGCCAGATTCTCAATGGAGCTACGGCTGTGTGCTACAACTGCTTGTCCTTCTTTACTGGCTGTCGCACATTGCTGAGCCGCTGTTGCCGTACTCTCGGCATTGCTAGCAATATCCTGAGTTGCACTGGCCATTTGAGAGACTGCAGTGGCAACCATCGCCACTTCCTGCATCTGATTTTGCACATCGTCACTGGTGCGTTGAGCGACCTGAGCACTGTCATTCGATGTACTGCGTAAACTCACCGACAGCTCTGAAATCTCACGAATAATCTTATTCAGGGAGTCGACAAAATGATTAAAGTGACCGGCTAAAACACCGATCTCATCTTTAGTAGTGACCTGCAAACGCTTAGTTAGATCACCCTCACCGTGGGCGATCTCTGCCAGAGCTTTGCCGATATCTCTCAATGGTTTGAGTACTCGACTCACCACCATCATGCCAATTAGGGCAGATAGAGCAATCAGTACAATAGAAACCACAATATTTTTAATCAACAGCTCTGTCAGGGGGGCCATTACCGCTTCTTTTTCCAAAGCAATGCCGACATAAAAACGACTACTGCCCACCTGTTCAAAACGCATCAGATGCTCAATACCATTCAGCGTTTGAGTCACCAACTGCTTTTGTTGCGCCAGCTTCTGCACCAGAGACTGATCCAGTTCCTGCCCGATCTCACTGACGGGTTTCATACTCAGCGCTTTATCCTGGTGGGCAACGACAATACCGCTTTCATCCACCAGCATGGCAAAGCCCTGGCTGCTAAGACTGATATTACGTACCGTATCAACTACTTCAGATAAACCCAGATCTGCCGCTGTTACCGCACTAAAACGGCCATTTTGAACCACAGGAGTTGCAACAGACAACACCAATAAACCAGAGTTTGCATCCGCATAAGGCTCCGTCACAATAGTGCCGTTTTTCTGTTTTGCGGCCATGTACCAAGGGCGTACACGAGGGTCAAACTTCTTCTCTTCCAGATAGGTTTGAATATCTGGTTTACTAAACAGGAAACTGCCATCTTCTCTGGCGATATAGAAGATGTCGAAGCTCCCTGACTTTTCCGCTTGTAGTATCAGCGGCATCAGGTGTTCTTGCTGACTGGAGATCTGAGCAAAAGATTCCACGATAGCGATCTTGTTATTAAACCAGGCATCAATCGTAATATTGGCATCATGCACCACACGTTCAGTATCCGTACTGACAGAACCCTCAATCTCTTTTTTCAGGTCAGAATAGCTAATCAGTGTCAATATCAGTGTGACCAGAAGCACTGGCAGTAGTACGACTGCCAATACCTTGTTTTTCAAAGTCATCACGTAACCTCCGGGGCGATTTGTGCTTTTTAGTTTTAATACGTACCCAAACAGCAATATCTAGATACCCTACAGCCAATCACTGGAGAATAATAAAGATGAGTAGAAAAGCATTGTTTGGGGCTTAGTTCGGACTTAGCAGTGCATTTCTTATGGTTTGTGCACTTTTCTTTTTTACCCATGCGATAGCTCTTATATTTGGCTATTAAAAGCCGGGCATTTTCTTACAACAAAAGTCTAATAAAAAAATCAACAACAACCCAGATGATCACCTAAAAAATGTGTAAATTTTAGAAAACATCACCACCATAAAAGACAAATACAGTTTATAGCTATAACCACTTCCCCACTGCTTTTCCATTGATAAAAAGAAAAAGCTAGATAAATCATCATTTTGTTGACGATTCATGCCGATAGCGGTGAGATCAGGTACACTTAAGAGAAAGATCTTGGATAAGCATCGCGGGTCTGATAGGCGGCAGCAATAATCACTGCAGATCACGCATGAACTTGGATGGAAAAGCCAGATGTCTCTTTCTACTTTACTGCAAAAACTGCAACCTGAGCTGACTCAGCACATCAGTCCTCTGGATAGCCCCTGGCCCACTTACACACTATTTTTCTCCATCAGTGACGGTGAACAACGCGCCCATGTGGTGAATACTTCAGCCGATACACTGGAACAGGCCTGGGAAAAAGGGGCTGATGCTGCTCAAGCACTGGCAAAGCAATTAGATATGCAACCCTGTTGGCTAAGAGTCGATTGGGTCAATGAAGTCAAAGAGTACACCTGGCAGAGTCTGAAGCAGCTGATGGCACAGACCAAGCGTAACTATTTTCGTTATGGCCTGGCATTAGATAATCAACTGGAATTTGCCTTTCTTGAACAGGAATTGAATGCCAATGCCACCCTGTTTATGGGCAACAAAGTTCAGCATGCGCAACTGAATGAAAAGAACTTTACCGTCTACACCAATCGACGCTATGGCAAACAGCTGACGTTAGATTTCTCCGATGATAACGCCGTCTACCGTCTTAGCACTCAAGGCGTATTCTGTGCTGAAAATAGCGAACCTTTGTTATTGCATGATCAGGGACTAAACACCGGTCGTCGCATTATCTATCCTCTGGGCGATGAACAAACCCGCGCCATGATCCAGAACAGCAGTGATTATCTGGCTGGGCAGGTACAGGAAACAGGCCAGTTTAATTACGGCTGGCACCCCTGCTTTGGCCGCCAAATCGATGCCTACAACACCTTACGTCATATCAGCACGACCTATGCCATGCTGGATGCCTGGGAGGTCACTCAGGACGATGCTTTACAAGCGGCTATTGAACGCTCCTTACACTATCTGACTTCAGAGCTTATTAAAGATGTCACCTTAGATGATGGCACTGAAGCGGCCTTTTTAATCGAAGTGAATAATGAAATTAAGCTGGGTGGTAATGCCGTTAGTCTGTTGGCGCTAACAAAATACACCGAGCTAATGGGAGACGAGCAATATCGGCCTCTGTTGGAACGCCTGGCTCTGGGCATCCAATACATGCAGGATCCAAATAACGGCAAGTTTATTCACGTTATAAGCTACCCAGAACTAACGGTTAAAGAAGATCTTCGCATTATTTACTATGACGGCGAAGCCACCTACGGGTTAATGCGTCTCTATGCCTTAACCCAAGACGAGCGCTGGCTAAACATGGTAGAAAAAGCCTTTGATTATCTGATTAAGACCGATCATTGGCGTGCTCGTGACCATTGGCTCAGCCACTGCATCAATGAATTAGTCCAATACCGCCCTGAAGAGCGCTATTACCAGTTTGGCATTCAGAATGTTGCGGACTATCTGGATGTTGTCCAACAGCGTATTACAACGTCCCCAACGCTATTAGAACTGATGATGGCTGCACACAAGATGGTGGCACATCTGAAAGAACTGTCAGAGTTCAATCATCTGCTAGAACAGCTGGATCTCGATAAGTTTGATCGCGTTTTGGAGTATCGTGCTCACTATCTGATGAACGGGCATTTCTGGCCGGAATACGCCATGTTCTTCAGAAATCCAAATACGATTGTAGGCAGCTTCTTTATTCGCCATCACGCTTTTCGGGTTCGTATTGATGATGTCGAGAACTACCTATCAGGTTATGTGGCATACCTGAACCACTATTTGAATTCGTCGCAATCTGAAGAACAAAGCGTTCTACCAGCTGCCTCTGACAATCAATCTGAAGCTCTGGACGTGCAACCAGAAGTAATCCATGCACCGGAAGTGGATGCACAGGAAGTCGAGTCTGAAACTATCCAAGCTCCGGAAGCTGATACTCAGGAAGAGAAGTCTGAAGTTACTGATGCGCCAGAGGCAGAGCTTCAAGAAGTAGAGCCTGAATCATTTGAGTCTGAGGGACAGGAGATTGAGTCAGAAGCAGTCAATACACCAGAAACTGAGACTCAAGAGGTTGAGACCGAAGTAATCGATACACCAGAGCTCGAAGCCGTTGATTTGCCTGAAGATAAAACTCAGGAAGCCCAAGCTGAAGCCATTGATCAGTCGGAAGTAGAAATTCCAGAAGTGGAAGCGGATACGATCATTGAACCTGAGGCTGAAATTCAAGACGTAGAATCTGAAGAGGCTGAGGAGCAGAAAATTGAGTTAGAAGCAGTCGATACACTAGAAGCTGAGACTCAAGAGGTTGAAACCGAAGTAATCGATACACCGGAGCTTGAAGCCGTTGATTTGCCTGAAGATGAAACTCAGGAAGCCCAAGCTGAAACCATTGATCAATCAGAAGTAGAAGTTTCAGCAGTAGAAGCGGATACGATCATTGAACCTGAGGCTGAAATTCAGGACGTAGAATCTGAAGAGGCTGAGGAGCAGGAAATTGAGTTAGAAGCAGTCGATACACTGGAAGCTGAGACTCAAGAAATTGAAACCGAAGTAACCGATACACTAGATCTTGAAACTACCGACCTATCTGAAGATGAAGTTCAGGAAGCCCAAGCCGAAATTATCAATGAACCGGAAGTAGAAGTTCCAGAGATAGAAGCAGATACGATCATTGAACTTGAGACTGAGATTCAGGAAGTAGAACCTGACGTGTCTGAAGCTGAGAAACAGGAAATTGAGCCAGAAGCAATCGATACACTAGAAGCTGAGACTCAAGAGATTGATACCGAAGTAACCGATACACTAGATCTTGAAACTACCGATCTATCTGAAGATGAAGTTCAGGAAGCCCAAGCTGAAATCGTCGATCAATCAGAAGTAGAAGTTTCAGCAGTAGAAGCGGATACGATCATTGAACCTGAGGCTGAAATTCAGGACGTAGAATCTGAAGAGGCTGAGGAGCAGGAAATTGAGTTAGAAGCAGTCGATACACTGGAAGCTGAGACTCAAGAAATTGAAACCGAAGTAACCGATACACTAGATCTTGAAACTACCGACCTATCTGAAGATGAAGTTCAGGAAGCCCAAGCCGAAATTATCAATGAACCGGAAGTAGACATTTCAGAAGTAGAAGCAGATACGATCATTGAACCTGAGGCTGAAATTCAGGAGGTAGAACCTGAAGAGGCTGAGGAACAGGAAATTGAATCAGAAGTAATAGAGACGCTAGAAGCAGAAGCTCAGGACGTTGCAACCGAAGCAGTTGAGATACCTGAATTTGATGCATCCCTTGAGACTCCTGTAACTGAAGTTCAAGAAACTGAGTTAGAGCCGGAAACCTTTGACATTACTGATGTTGAAGAAACTGTATCTGATTTTGATAAAGCAGAATTAGACATGGTGATGCGTGCTCTGGATGATTCAGAAGTAGATCCATCGCTCGAAGTAGCAGAAGAAGAAAGTACATCTGTAAGCTTCACTAGAGACTATAGTGGCGGTATTAACTGGACTGCTAGCCGACTGGAAACTGCAACAGAGGGTGAGTGGTTACGAGCACCAAGCAACGAGCACTGGCGTGCGACCGGTCTATGCCTTGATCCATCTATGTTCCAGCCTGGCCAAATGGTTGTAGCCGGTTCTAAAGATCAACAAAACTATCTTTCACAACAAGATATAGAGAATCTTCCTTGCACTACCCAGGCTATCTTGACTCAAGATGATTGGCCATTGGATGCTTTTGCGTCCATTCCAGTATTAAAAGTCTCCGGTCTTGATCAGACAATGCTGTCGATGGCCACTTATGCTCGTGCACAGTTACTGGGTAAAGTTATTGGCATTACCGGTAATACAGGCAAAACAACGACGCTAGCGATGTTAAGCCAAGCTTTATCGCCATATGGAAAAGTTTCTCACAGCAAACACGACGCGACCCAAACCAAAGATCTGTCAGAACATATCGCTTCTATGCCTTGGGATATTGACTTCACTATTCTAGAAATGCCCGTTAGCGATTTAGCTCATAGTGCAACGGTAGTAAGACCGGATATCGCGATATTGATTAATGCCGGCGAAGCACAATCAATCTTTGCGGCAATGGACCCAGGTAGCTATGCCATCATCAATCGGGATATGCCAGAGTGGGATACAGTTTCACAAGCAGCTAAAGCTAAATCCCTGCGAATTATCTCCTTTGGTGAACACGAAGAGGGTGATATTCGTCTGTTAGATATCGCTCCTGACACCGGAGTCGTGACGGCCAAAGTGCTTGATCAGGAAACCAGCTTTGTCCTGAATTGCCCAGGGCTTCATATGGCGATGAATGCTCTAGCCTGTTTAGGTGCCACTTATGCACTGGAGCTACAAAGAGCACCGGCAGAAGGTATCTTTAGCCTGTTCCAGCCACTTTTCAGCCGTGGAGAAGTGCTACGGCTCACCATCAAAGATGATCCTTTTACCGTCATTGATGATACTTATAGCGCCAACCCTAGCTCGATGAAGGCATCGCTTCAGGCGCTGGAGAGCCAGAAAGCACGACGCAAACTGCTTATTTTGGGTGATATGCAAGATGCTTATGGTGCTTCAGATCAGGAACACGAAGCACTGATTCCCTTGATCAAAGCGGTGAATCCCCGCGTGGTCTTCCTAATCGGTGATCGCATGGAGAAAATCCAACCCATGCTGAAAGAAGCGGGTGTAAATAGCCACTTCCGTAAAAATATCACCATGATTAAACGGGCGGTGACCAACTACCTGAAAAAGGATGATCTTGTACTATTCAAATCATCTCAGGGTGTTGGTTTACATGAAGCTATTGAGCATTTAGCTAATCTAAAACCAGAAGAGTAAGTAAATAAGGCCGTCGGTTTCTGGCTAGAAACCGGCTGGCCCTCTGTCTGTTCATCTTATTCGTTCTTTTTGTTCCAAGATTAAAATACACGCTTTAAGCACAAAAAAGGGGCTGCCAACTGGCAGCCCCTTCTGTTTTCGCTGAGCGCTTTTACTAGCTTGGTCGGATTAACCCGCCAGATCCAGCAGCAGACGGTTCAGACGCTGAACGTAAGCTGCAGCATCTTTCAGCTGACGACCTTCAGCCAGCATCGCCTGATCCAGTACGATACGCGCTAGCTCACCAAAGCGATCTTCATCCGCTTCCTGATCCAGTTTCAGCACCAGAGGGTGAGTTGGGTTCAGTTCCAGCACCGGCTTGGCTTCTGGGATTTCCTGACCCGCAGCGGCCATAATCTGACGCATCTGCTCGCCCATCTCGCCGTCGTTCAGCACGACACAGGCTGGAGAATCGGTCAGGCGGTGAGTCACACGTACGTCTTCAACCTGCTCTTTCAGCAGCTCTTTGACGCGCTCAACCATGCCCTCTACTTTCTCAGCCGCTTCTTCCTGAGCTTTCTTGTCTTCTTCAGACTCGGTATCACCCAGATCCAGCTCACCTTTGGCGACATCCTGGAAGGACTTACCGTCGAACTCAGTCAGGTGGCTCATCAGCCACTCATCGATGCGATCAGCCAGCAGCAGAACCTCGATACCCTTCTTACGGAAGATCTCCAGGTGCGGGCTGCTCTTCGCCGTGTTGTAGTTTTCAGCGGTCAGGAAGTAGATCTTGTCCTGACCTTCCTGCATACGCTCAATGTACTCAGCCAGAGCGACATTCTGTACATCGGAATCGTTATTAGTTGACGCGAAACGCAGCAGCTTAGCGATCTTCTCTTTGTTAGAGAAATCTTCACCCGGACCTTCTTTCAGTACGCTACCGAACTCATTCCAGAAAGTCTGGTATTTTTCAGCGTCCTTAGTGGCCAATTTGCTCAGCATATCCAGTACACGTTTGGTCAGTGCACTCTTCATAGAAGTAATGTTTGGATCTTGCTGCAAAATCTCACGAGATACGTTCAGAGACAGATCGTTGGAATCCACTACACCTTTGATAAAACGCAGGTACAGCGGCAGGAACTGCTCAGCGTCATCCATGATAAAGACACGCTGTACGTACAGTTTCAGACCACGAGATGCTTCACGGTGGTACAGATCAAACGGTGCTTTACCCGGCAGGTACAGCAGACTGGTGTATTCCAGCTTACCTTCAACCTTATTGTGGCTCCAGGTCAGAGGGTCAGCAAAGTCGTGGGAAACGTGCTTGTAGAACTCCTGGTACTCTTCGTCTTTAACATCAGTACGAGAGCGGGTCCACAGAGCTTTCGCTTCGTTAACCGCTTCAAACTCAGGTGCTTTTTCTACCTTCTCTTCGCCTTCTTCCGGCTCACTGAAGTCCTGTTTTTCCATCAGTACAGGTACAGCAATATGATCGGAGTACTTACGGATCAGGTTACGCAGACGGAAGTCTTCAGAGAACTCTTTCTCATCAGCCTTCAGCTTCAGCGTGATGCTGGTACCACGCTCAGCTTTATCTACATTTTCAATGGTGAATTCGCCATCACCTTTAGAAACCCAACGTACACCTTCACCGGTTGGTGAACCAGCCTTACGAGTAACCACTTCGACTTCATCGGCCACGATGAAAGAAGAATAGAAACCGACACCAAACTGACCGATTAGCTGAGAATCTTTTTTCTGATCACCGGTCAGCTGGCTCAGGAATTCCGCAGTACCGGACTTAGCGATAGTCCCCAGGTGTTCAATCACATCCTGACGGTTCATACCGATACCGGAATCGCTGATGGTTACGCTGTTGTTTTCGCTGTCAGTGGTGATCTTAACCTGCAGTTCAGACTGACCTTCGTACAGGGCATCATTTTCCAGCGCGTTATAACGCAGTTTGTCACAAGCATCAGAGGCGTTGGAGATCAGCTCACGCAGGAAAATCTCTTTGTTGGAGTACAAAGAGTGAATCATCAGGTGTAACAGCTGTTTTACTTCGGTCTGAAAACCAAGGGTTTCTTTCTGTGCTTCTGTAGACATTCCGTCAAGCTCCTAAAAACAATCCAGATCTGGGCTCTGTCAGATCCATTTTTCAACTCGGTACGTGGCCCTTCAATGCCACTATTTTGATAAGCCTCTGAATAAAACGTCGATGAGCTGCAAATAGCCATACTTTTGTTCAGGGCTGTGTATGAACGTATAGATGGGAACGGTGATCTGTTTTTCAAGTCAAAAAAATAAAATTTGATCCAAAGATAGAATTTTTCAGGATAATTTTTACTGATTTATCAATAGCTTTGCCTGTCACCATCAGGCTTGTAGAGATAAAGCGACAGGCAGAAGAGCTTACTGTAAGAATCAGAAAAGAATTAACAAACAATGTATATTGATGGTACGTTAGCCTGTTTGATACAGTTCCGGCACTTCCTGCCAGGTAAGTAAACGAGCGTTATAAGCCCTTAAAGTCCAGCCTGACGGTATCGCAGCAATCGCTGTCAGCAAAACGATTCCAATCATGGCCACACACAACCATAACGGCCAGCCTAATAACAGTGAAACACTGAAAGCCAATAGCAAAGTCATTGAGCCGACCAGTACTATGCTGTGGAACCGGTTTCGACGTTGATGACGTTGTGCTCGTAGGTGATCCATAGCCTTCGCTCCTAGAGCAACACCTTAACACACACAGTTTTTACCACTACTTTTTGCCCGATACATGGCTTCATCGGCATGGCCTATCAGGTATTCAATCGTTTTACCTTTACGGTATTGGGCAACACCGAAGCTACAACTGACAGGATGACCAATCTGGAAGTCATGATCTGCAATGTTTGCTCTGAGCTTTTCTGCGATAGCACGCGCTTGAGTTAAATCGCATTCCAGCATCAAAAAGATAAACTCTTCTCCGCCCCAACGGCCAAAACGATCCGTTTTCCGGGTGCTTTCAGATACTAACTGGGCTAAATCAATTAAGACTTTATCCCCTACGCCATGTCCCTGGGTATCATTGATCTTTTTAAAATCGTCTATATCAAAAAAGATCATCGACAAGTCCCAATCATGACGATCTGCCAAGTCGATAAAACCTTCTAACTCCTGTCGTATCTTACGCCGGCTTAGAATCCCTGTCAGTTCATCCCGTTCCGCTAATTCTGTAATACGCCGGTTATAACGCAACACACTCTGATAACGGTATAAGCCCATAGCCGCTAATAAGGTCATACCACCTAACACTTTCCAGACCAGTGAATAATCCACAACCGTATTGAAATCCACAGGGAACCAACGTTTAGAGATCTGCTCATGGCTCTGCTGTGGGAAAGATGCAATGGCTTTGTTAATCGCACTGAGTAAGGCTGTCTGATCATGACTCACAGCAATACTGATATCCCAGTTATCGTGCAATAGATCACTAATCGAGATACCTGTGATCTGGTGTTCCCTCAGTTTATGCATCAAGCTTGCTTCAGCTCCCACCAACGCATCCACTTCACCATTGCGTACCAAGTGAAAACCATCACTCATATTACGTACTGGTACCAGCTCAGCGGCAGGAAAACGGTCCTGTAAAATATCGTGAAAAGCGGATTTATCTTTAACCGCAATACGCTGATCTTTCAGCACGATATTGCGCTTTTCTGGTAGCGTTGCGACAACTGCTGGAATACTCAGATAGGGGCGACTAAAACGCAGATAGTCGCTACGTTGCACTGTTTGCATAGCTCCTGCCACGACCTCACACTGCCCTTGTCGTGCCTGATTTAAGGTCTCACTCCAGGTTTGTGAAGAAACGATGGTGTAGGCTAAACCAATATCTGCCATCACCTGCTGCAGGTAGTCTGAGATCATGCCTTCATGGCGACCATCACGATAGGCTTCATAGGGGTACCAGTCTGGATTAATACAGACTTTTACTACTTCAGTCTGGTTCAGATACTCCAATTCTTTTTGAGTAAAGCGTAAACGATTACTCGCAGGCTGATAGATCAACCCCTCAAAATTGTAATCACGAAAAATACTGTTAGTAATCAGATAAACCTGGGCCATCTGATTAAACTTACTCATACCTGAATCAGTGATTTAAATTTCGATCCTGCCTGAGACCCCTTCTTGCTCAC
>CAYFGP010000120.1:0-19897 GCA_964342385.1 uncultured Oleiphilus sp.
TTTTACTTCGGCGATAACGCCGGTAAGTGGGTCAATTTTAAGCTGGCGTTGACAGTTGCCTTTACCAAAAGCTATGTGCGTACTTTTGAAGACGCAGCAATTCAGAGTAAAGATGCGGCTGAGTTAACTAAAGCAATGCAAGAAAAGTATCCGGCTTTTACTAACCACGAAGATCTGAAGCTCAGTGCAAAAGTGATCAAAGGTGAGATATCTTGGCCTAAATAGTCTTGTAGCAATTTCACTGTTTGAGTATTCAACATTTCCATTGTAAACGCAGACCCAGACTTGAGTGTTAAAGCTGAAGTCTGGATTCTGAGGTTAACGTTCTTTTAGGGTGCAATATGAAAGCTGTATTAGATCAAAATACGCAGGAACAGTTGTTTCTACAGGCAAGAAGCTACAATGATTTTCAGGATCAGCCGGTGTCTGAGCAAACCATTCATGAATTGTATGAGTTGCTGAAGTGGGGGCCGACTTCCATGAATACACAACCTGCACGTTATCTGTTTCTGTGTTCAGAAGAGGCTAAAAATCGTCTACTACCTGCGATGATCGATAGCAATGTGGAGAAGACCCGCAAGGCACCCCTGACAGTGATTATTGCATCAGATAATGAGTTTTATCAGCACCTGCCTAGCCAGTTTACAGCGTACGATGCCAAGCCGATGTTTGAAGCTAATAAGGGATTGGCAGAAGCCACTGCGTTTAGAAACAGTAGCTTGCAAGGAGCTTATCTGATTATGGCTGCACGTACGCTTGGTTTGGATGCTGGTGCTATGAGTGGTTTTGATCCTGCAAAAGTTAATGAAACCTTCTTCCCTGACGGTCGTTATAAGGCCAACTTTATTGTGAATCTAGGCTATGGCGCACCAGAGGGATACCAACCTCGTGGGCCTCGTTTAGCATTTGATCAGGTCGCAAGCATTCTTTAAGGTCACTTTAAGAGGGCTTAAGCAAGCTTAATGCTTAAGCCGTTCGCAAGTGACATAGCCAATCGCCGTTACGGTGATTGGCTGTCGATGAGTTACAAATCCTTCGCTTCTTTTTTATCCAGATAGATCAGTGATAAACCTGAGCCCAAAATAATCCCGGTACCGAGCCAGGTCATCAGGTCTGGGTAATCGCCAAAAATCAGATAACCCAACGCAGTTGCCCCGATAATCTCCAGATAGCGAAACGGTGCCAGATTACTGGCCTTACTGAGTGTAAACGCTTTGCTGATCATAAAGTGAGTCAATGCCGAGAAAAAGCCCAGCATGGCTAACAGAGGCAAGTGTTTATCCTGAAGTGGTGACCAGTTGAGTAATGTCATCCCACTGCTTTGACTGAGTAATAAAGCGCTACCCAGCAAAATAATTCCCGCCAGGCTGATATAAGCCTGCATCTCTGCTGTTGGGATTTGATCACGAATAGTACGCACGCTGATCAGATACAAGGCATAAAACAGAGCGGCCAGCATAGGCAGTACAGATGACCAGCCATAGAGTTGGAAGTTAGGACGAATCACGACCAGTGCACCGGCCAGGCCAACAAAAGCCAATAAGTATTTAAGCCCTGTAGAGCGCTCCTGCAATAACAGAGATGACAGTAGCATAACCAGCAGGGGTTCAATAAAGAACAGGGCTACGGCATTGGCTACTGGTAAATAAACTAAAGACCACACCATAAAAGTCACTGCCAGATTAACCAAAATACTGGATAACCATAGCCGACGGGTTAGAGAGGCAGAGTGCAGTAGTTGCGGTAGCTTTCTTAATGCCAGTAACAGGAAAACAGCTTGTACCGCTACGCGCAGAAAGCTGATCTGCACGGGGGATAGTTCTGGTGATAATAGCTTGGCCAGTACATCCACGGAGGGGATGATCATCATGGCCAGAATCATAATCCAAAGACCACTTTGCTCACTTGAAGCAGAGCTTTCACGGGTCAGCTTATTCAGGTTGTGACGTAAAGAAAACAAACTCATTAGCACTTTTCTCGAACAACAACTTTCAACAATTCTCAATAACTCCCCTCAGCACACAGGTTCTTTAGGAGTCCTCTAGGGCCAGTAAAAAGTAATAGAGAGTGAAATACGGGTGATTTCCGGCACGGTTTAGTGATATCTGACAAGCTACAGTGGCAATGATGTTCTGCAGGGGGGGATATCGCTTTAAACCGGATATTTTGATGAGGGAGATGCTATCAAGTAATTTTTCTGTTAAAAAACGATAAATACTGATAGTCCTATGTAGTTTTTCTAAATAAAAAGTGTGTTGTTTATCTAAATGAAGAAAGTTGATCGACGTCAGCTGCCACTTAATGCACTACGAGCTTTTGAAGCAGCAGCAAATCATTGTCACCTGGGCAAAGCCTCTGAACAGTTAGGGGTGACTCAGGGGGCAGTCAGCCAGCAGATCAGAGGTCTGGAGGCGCAACTCGGCCAGGAACTCTTTATTAGAAAACATAAGCGGTTGTATTTAAGCCCTGCGGGTCAACGTTTACTTGATGCGGTCAGTGAAGGCTTAGAGAGAATTACGCAAGGGATTATTCAGCTTGATACCGATAGTCAGGCTATGACTGGAGAGTTGATTCTCTGTTCGACACCTTCAATTACAAATAACCTGCTGATGCCGGTGATTGGCCGCTTTAATCGGGCTTATCCAGACGTGACAATACGACTGAGCCAGATCGTGCCAAATACCCGGTCATTATCTGAAGAATTTGATGTGTGTGTTTGCTTTGGCCTGCCGGACGATACCGCCCATTTAGAAACGAAAAGACTACACACGACCCGATTGTATCCCGTTGCTTCACCGGCCTTAATGCTCAATCGGCCTATGCTGGAGCATGAGGGAGAATTACTTAACTACCCTCTTCTGCATGATAGGGCCAGGGGCTGGACTCACTGGTTTAATCAGTTTGCCAGTGGTGAAGTGAAAGGTCGGGCTGCCAATATTTTTTATAGCGATAACTATCAATCTCTGATGGCAGCCCGTGCTGGTCAGGGTGTGGCTTTGGCAGAATACTATGAAGTTGCATCGGATGTGGCTTCAGGGCAACTGGTATTGCTCAATAGCAAGGGTATCGAAATGGGCATCGATAGCTATTTGGTGTTACCGAAAAAAGAGCGTCAGACGCTGCGTAGTCGAGTTTTTGCCGACTTTATTGAGCAGCATCTGAGTGAATTAGCCAGTTACTTCCCTCAAGAGAATGATGAGGTGATTAATTAGAGGCTTTGCATGGGTAGGAGCTCTGCATAGGTAGAAGCTCTGAATAGTTTTTAAGTAAAGAAAGCTTCAATCAGCTTTAGCACCTGTTCTGTCTGCTCTTTGTGGGGCATATGAGCACAATCAGGTAGCACTTCCATTTGAACGGGTCCACTAACATTATCCCGAATCGTTTCAGGAAACGCGCGGGAGCCGTACTCATCATCTTCGCCGTGAATCACCAGAGCAGGGCAAGTGATATGCTTGATCTCTTGTATCAGGTTCCAGTCAGAAAAAACCTCGGATAGCCAAACATCAGTCCAGGCAGAGAGCACCCATTGGGCTTTCTCACCGTGCCATTTTTTCAGCCGCTCTAACTGGCCTGGGTCTTGAAAGGCTTTTTGAGCGACACGGATGCCTTCTTTGGTACGTTCCTCAACAAAAGCCTGCGTTGAGACTGAAATCACCCCTTTACAGTGGGCATTACTGGCCGCGATTAACAGCGCCATACCGCCGCCAACACTGTGACCAAATAGATAAAAGCGAGTGATATTTAATGCCTGGCAGACCTGGGGAAAATAGAGTTCCGCTTCCTCGGAAACAAATCTGACCGAAGGAAGTCCCGTACGTGCTGAGGATTTGCCAAAGCCCAGGCGATCATAAGCGATCACCGGGCGATTCAGAAGACTGGCCAGCTGTTGAGGCAGATCCCGCCAGAGTTCAACACTACCCAGAGAGTCATGTAATAGCACGATTGGGTCAAGGTGAGCGCTGTTATCAGGCATCCATTGACGTACAAAGATTTGTCCCTGAGAAATATTCAGGTATTGCTCGGAAATTGTGATATTTTTCATATTATTGTTATGCATTGTCGCTGAGATCAGTCATAGCATAAAGAAGCCGACGCTAGTCAAGCGATAGCGCTTTAGGTCAATATATAGTCTGATTAGGTCAAAGAGATGAAAAATGCATATTAGCATTCTGGCTTATGAACGCTGCTGGGCGATGAATGTGATGACGATTAAGGATTTTGTGCATATCGCATCCATTCTGGAAAAGAAGATTTATCGTGAAGAACATCTTAAATGCTCCATCGTGACAGTCGGTGGTCAAAGTGTTACCACGGCCAGCGGTTCATCGATCACTCCAGACTGTGCCCTGGAAGATCTGAAACACACGGATCTGATAGTTATACCGGCTATTGAGGGCAGTGGGCTGGAGTTAACTATTCCCGACGAAGCCAAGTTATTGAGCTGGTTAACACAGCAGCGAGACCAGAACATCCCTATACTGGCCTCAAGTACAGGTGTTCTGTTATTGGGTAAAGCCGGGTTATTGGATCAACAGATTATCGCCACTCATTGGGCTTTTGTGGCTCGTTTCCGACAGTTATTCCCTAAGAGCCAATTTACTTCCCATAGCGCTTTTATTGAGTCTGATGGTTTGTTTACGACCGGAAGCCTAATCGGCGGTATTGAAGCGATTCTGTATCATCTGGGTCGCTATCGGGATGATAAGTTTGCTCACCTGTGTGCGGCTCATGGTTTGGTTGCTTCACCGGAGCAGATTACACCTATACTGCCGGGGCGTCGAAATCATATGGATATGGCGATTGCTAAGGTGCAGGACTGGTTGGAAGAACACCATCAGGAGACATTATCGCTTGAAGCCGTGGCAGAGCAGTTTGGTCTTAGTGAAAGTGGATTAAAACGACGCCTGAAAAAAGCCACTGGCCTCTCTTTTACCGAGTACCTTCAGGCGGTAAGGGTGGAAAAAGCCAAGAAACTACTTTTGTCCACCGCGATGAGTGTGCGCGAAATTGCTTATTCTGTGGGTTATGAAAACCAGAGCTTTTTTATCCGTCTGTTTAAAAAAATCACAGACACAACACCCAGCCGTTATCGCAGTGAGGTCCGGTTGGAATCATCGTTGGATCAATAAGTTGGATGACACTTATTGCTTGAATCCTAACTGAACTATTGCAGATGAACTGCTTGGAAAGTGGCGTTGCTCTCATTGTCGGCATGATTCAGTTTGAGTTTCTGTCCCTGAATAGACCAACTGACGTCGCCTTGCAGTAAATTCATCAGATTGTACTCAACTCGGTTATCATCCATACAAGCCCGTCGGGTCATCAGCAGCGGCTGAAATTCCAGCATCTCTTTTTTCAGTTCAAATTTACCCTGGAACATATTGCAACCGGAATACCCCTGTACCTTGTGGTTCTGTTTTAGAATCAGATGGGGTTCGCGTTGATCTGGCATCACCTCTACAGGGTTGCCATTCAGAGTGATCAGCTTCCAATAGGTATTTTGTAGGGATTCATTGGCAAGACTGACAGGTTGTTCCGAAATTAGATTACAGCCGGAAAGTAATGTTCCGGTAAGTATAGCTGTCATAATAAATGGCAAACGAGAATGAGAAGGCTGCATTTAAGAATCTCCAAAATATCATTGAGCAGTGATCGTTCAGACTAGTGAAGGGGGACAGGGTTCCTTTTTATCGAAGAAAACAGATTGTTTCGCCCAATTTCCTAAAGTATTTTCACTGGATTTAACTATGACGAAGAGATTAGAGCTTGAGCACAGCGCTCTCTGAGCAAATCCCTTAACATTAGCACTGCAGGAGTTACCTGTTTACGGCTGGGGCAGATTAGCCATAGGCCTACCGGTTCGGATTGATAGCCTGGTAGTAAGTGGATCAGGCGTCCGTTTTGCAGGTCCTGGCAAAGGTCTAAATTGGATTTAAAGCCGATACCTTTGCCTGCTAAGGCCCAGCGTCGCACCACTTCCGCATCATTACTTTCTCTGTCGCCACTGACTAGAACCGTATGTTGCTTATTCTGCCCAAGCAACTGCCATTGATTAAATACCCGGTTACCCAAACGATAGAGTAGGCAGTTATGCTGTTTGAGTGCTTCCGGTGTCTGTGGCACACCGTGCCGAGCGATATAATCAGGTGAGGCAAATACAATTCGATTGATCTCTGCAATCTGAAAAGCGACTGCACTGGAATCTTCCAGCTCGCCATAACGCAATGCCACATCAACCCGATCCAGATAAAAGTCTGACAGAGCATCGCCAATGCTCAGTTGCACAGAGAGATCTGGATGTTGATCCATGGCCTCATCCAGCCAAGGCAGGATAATATTTCGTCCCAGATCCGAGGGCACTGACATTCTCAGCTCACCGGCAACTTGTCCTCGCATCGCATTTAAAGAGGCTTTGCCTTCATCTAGATTACTGAGTGCCTGGCGGCAATAGACTAAAAAACGTTCTCCTTCAGCCGTGATTCTTAACTGGCGAGTTGAGCGAATAAACAGTTGGGTTTCCAGCTGCTTTTCTAATCTTTTCAGTGCGGCACTGGCAGCCGCGGGTGTGATACCCAGTTGATTGGCTGAGGCAGTAATACTGCCGGTATCAGCTGTGCGGACGAACAATTCCAAATCTGTGGTATTCATTATCAAAAAAATATTGAAAGTGATTAAATTATTACCCTGTTTTTAGTTTATTCGACTCTCGGCATTATGTCTCCAATGATGAAGCAGGCGCTGACTATTTCAGTCTGCATCGGTATCGATTTTTAAGCTCTGTTTTAAAAATTCGATTAAAAACTATTTTTACAATTTAGTAGTGGAGACACATTATGAAAGCGGTGGGTTATCAGCACTCCTTGGAAATCACACAAGCAGACTCGTTGCAGGATATTGAACTGCCAACGCCAGTAGCTAAGGGGCGTGATCTACTGGTTAAAATTGCTGCAGTGTCCGTTAACCCTGTGGATACTAAGGTACGTATGCGTGCTCAACCTGAGGCTGGTGAATATAAGGTTCTGGGCTGGGATGCCGTGGGTGAAGTTGTAGCAGTGGGCGATGAGGTTTCTTTCTATAAGGAAGGGGATATTGTCTGGTACGCGGGTGATTTGACCCGTCAGGGCACCAATGCAGAATATCATCTGGTTGATGAACGTATTGTTGGCCGTAAACCTGCTGGTCTGACCAATGCGCAGGCGGCTGCAGCGCCTCTGACGGCTATTACTGCCTGGGAGATGCTGTTTGATCGTCTGGCTGTGGAGAAAAGTTATGGCTCTGTTCATGATTCAGATAAAGCCCGTAACTCGGATAAAAGCTATAAAGAGCAAATACTGATTATTGGTGCAGCTGGTGGAGTGGGTTCTATTCTGGTTCAGCTGGCTGCGAAGCTGACGGATGCTTTGGTTATCGGTACTGCATCCCGTCCGGAAAGTCAGCAGTGGGTGACGGATCTGGGGGCTGACTATGTGATAGACCACCGTAAACCCTTAAGCAGTGAGCTTAAGGGTATTGGCGTTGAGCATGTATCTCATGTGATCAGTCTGAATGCGACTGAGCAGCACTTTAGTGAAATTGCTCAGGTGATTGCCCCGCAAGGTAAGTTTGCTTTAATTGATGATCCCAGTGAGCCGCTGGATATCTTGCAGCTAAAAACCAAATCGGTTTCCATTCATTGGGAGTTTATGTACACCCGATCCATGTATCAGACTGAGGATATGGCTAAACAGCGTGATCTACTCAATGAGATTTCTGAGCTGATTGATGCGGGAACCCTGAAGACAACTTTAGGGGAAAACTACGGCACCATTAATGCCACTAATCTAAAGCGTGCCCATGGTGATTTGGAAAGAGGCCGTACCATTGGCAAGATTGTGCTAGAAGGTTTTGATCATTAAATTGATGGCTATCACTCTGGTGGCATAGTGTCGTCTGGCTTGTTGTGGCAGATTTAAAAGTAGAAATCTTGTTGGTAACGATCACTCTATAAGGAAAGAGAAGGCATGACTGATACGATAATCTACACAGCACAACCAGAGGATTATCTGGAGGTTGCTGAGCTGGTGACTCTGCTGTTGCTTGAGTTAGAGCCGGAAGCGGCAGATGAAATCAAGCAAATGCCGTTGGCCGAAACCACCCAGGCACTGCTTGCATCCAAGAAGATAGTGGCTCTGCTGGCAAAGCAGGGAGATGAACTTGTGGGTGGTTTGACCCTGCATGAGTGTGCCGCGATTTATGCCGGTGGTGTGTTTGGAGAGATCTCTGAGTTATATGTGAAACCGGCATTTCGCTCGGATGCTATAGGTGGTCAATTATTAGATGCTGCTACCGAGATGGGGAAATCTCTGGGTTGGCAGCGCTTAGAGGTGGGGACACCTCCTCCGGAGAGTAGCCCCAGAACCTTGGCGTTTTATTGCAAGCAAGGTTTTGAGGCTACAGGTACTCGTTTACGACGCTTAATTGTTTAAGTAACCAATACCTAATTGTTTCTATAGCGGTACCCTGTTGTTTCAATGGGGTATCCTGCTTGGGAAGAGGTGTTATCCATCAGGCCAGCAGTCTCGTTTTATATAATCGGACAGTTCCTGCCAATCCTGTGGATCTTTTCTGCTTAACCAGTTGCCCAGTTTATTCAACTTGAGGGCATTGAAGATGATAGTGATCATGAAGGTTTCTCCTGAATATCAGTGTAAATATTTCAGGAGCAGGCGCGCTTGCTCTATGACTGAGTGAAATGTACTTTATGCATATTCGCATTTCTAGCCGATTAAAAGCAGGAAAAGGCTGCAAATATGCATAATTTAAATTGGGATGATCTACGTATTCTCTTGGCTGTTGCCGATACAGGAAGCCAATCCGCTGCCGCCATTCAGCTGCAGATCAATCAAACCACCATATCCCGGCGTTTGCGCCAGTTGGAGCAGGAATATGGTCGGCCTCTACTACAGCGACTACGACAAGGGTACAGCTTTACCGACGAAGCTCAGATATTGATTGAGCAGGCTCGTAAGATGGAGCAGCATGTGCTGGAAATCGCCCGAGCACAGGCAAACCAGCAGCGTACAGAACCAGAAGGGCAGGTGATCGTCAGCTCAACGGATATGGTGCTGAAATATATGCTGTCACCTATGATGGCTGAGTTTCAGTGCCGATATCCCAAGATAGAGCTGGTGCTACTGACGAATGATAGACTTGTCAGTTTGGCCCATATGGAGGCCGATATTGCTCTGCGCTATGTGAGTTCTGAGCAGCAGGATATCGCCCAGAAAAAGCTTCTCACTTTTCAATACCGTTATTATGCCAGTGCTGATTACCTGCAACGCTTTCCTGTGAATGAAAGTCAGCCACTGACGGGGCATCGCTTATTGAAGTTTGAACATAAAGCGTATCGCTATAATCCGCAGCAGTTGATTGATATTGATAACAATCAGGTGGTATTGCGCAGTAATCATGCAGATTTTCTGATTGACGCTTGTTTGCAAGGTTTGGGCGTTTTGAGTTTGCAGCAGCAATTTGGCCAACGTATATCGGGGCTGCAAATGATCCACTTACCACCCCATAGGGAAGTATCGCTATGGATTGCCAGTCATAAAGATAATCGCCACCTTCCTGCTATTCGCGCGGTGTTGGATTTTTTCAGCGAAAGCAGTGAACGCTGGTTAAAGGGTGAGTTCTAAGCAGATATTGGCTGTCGTCTATTCTGTCATGTTGTGAGTAGGGAGTTTATTATGACCGACCGCTATCGTTCACGAATCTCGCCGCAAACACAAAAACAGGCACAAAAACAGGTACAAACATCCTCTAGTAAGTTATCGGGCTTAAGCTGGATGCTGATTATGGCAGGCTTTGCTGTCGCTCTTAAGCTGTCTGTCTTGGGGATTCCTTTTAGCTATTTTACGACCTATTTTCATGAACTGGGCCATGGCTTGGTTGCCGTGTTAGTAGGTGGTGAAATTGATCGTATTGAACTCAATTTGGATGGTTCAGGAGCGTGTTATTACTGGGCCAGCTCTCATGTTTTACCCGCCCTGGCAGGTTATGCGTTAACACCGATCTTTGGCACTTTGATTTTTATGTTGGGGCTGGGTGTGCGTGATCGAAATAGTCAGATCAAATATTGGCTGGCAGTCGGTGCGTTAGGAGCGATGTTTTCAGTGGGCGTGTTTCATATTCGGGATCTGGTGACACTGCTGATTCTAGCGGGCTTAATGACCACAATAGCTGCAGCTTTGTATTGGCCCCGATACGGCTATCTGTTTTTGAAGTTCATTGGCATCTTTATGATGGTGGATGTTTTTGCCAAGGCCAGCTATCTGTTCGACTACTCTGATAAAGGGGATCACCATACGCTATGGCAACTAACCGCTATTCCTATGAGTGTGTGGATTTTTGTCTGGTTTGTGATCAGTTTAGTGACGTTGTGCTATACAGCCTGGATGTTGTACCGTTTGAGATAGAATTGTGCACTGAACTACCAACGCTTATTGCTGCTGTTCTGCCCATAGCTGATGGGCTTTTTCCAGATAACCCTGCATACGACTTTGGGTATCAAACAAAGTCACCGCTTCTTCCAGCTTTTTCTTAAGTTCTGGTGTAGTGCATTTAGAGGCTTGGGAGACAGTCAAATAAAGGTTTTGCTGGGTCACCGCTTTTGCGTGAGGTTGAATACCTGAGATTGACAACTGGCGGGCATAGGCCATGGCTGGGTCTTTTTCATAAATCAGATAATCAACTCTACCGGCGCTGAGCATTTTCAAACCCTGTTCCAGGCTTGATACCTGCTTAATATCCAGCTCCTGAGCTGCATATTGATCAAACTCCTGACCAAAGCTGTTATTGATCACCGTGACGCCTCGTAAAGGTTTCAGGTCGGGCCACATCGAATAGTTAAAGGGATTACGCTGGTTATACCACACAGCCGTTTCAGTACCCTGAAATTCGGGATAGATATAATCCATATAACCGGTGCGGGCTTCGGTAAAAAAAGCCCCGGCGATCATATCAACACGGCCCGCAGCAACCTCTTTTTGCACACGCCCCCAAGGACCGCTATAAGTTAGCTCTATCGGTATACCGATCTCTTCAGCAATATCGTCAATCATAAAGGCGATAGCACCGACCAGTTGCTTGGGGTTATCCGGTGAACGCCAGAGATAAGGTGGATATTCTGCATTGCCACTGGCTGACAATACCTTGCACTGATTGGATTCAGTCGTATGGGATGACGCGAGGCTGTTCAAGGGAAGGGAGAGCAGGATGGATGCTGCCATACAGAGTACTGACAGATGAATATTTCCCATTGTGGCCCCCGGTGTTTGACAAAGCGTTTGTTACTTTTCTTGTCTGACGGTAACACAAAAATACATTCGAGGCATTATATTGATATATCAATGAATTGAGCTTAATCAACCTGGAATCATATTCGTTGTTATTGGGGGGAATGTTAGATGTATAAGACTCTATGTGTCTTGTTTTTTGGCAGGAGATAAGCACTCACACAAAAGTTTCTCTTTAGCGGATGGCTTCATTCTTCAGCCCGAGGCCGAAGAATATCGAAACACTTTTGTGTAAGTGTGTATAACGCAAAACCTCCCAACAACTCTAATCATGGATCGAATTGTCGGGAGGTTTTTGATCAAGCTCTTAACAATAGGTGTTAAAAAGCATGTTCTTTAAGAGGGTTTTCCCGAGTTACAGGGCATTCCCATCTCTGTCGATAGCATCCAGCTGGTTGCCATCTGGGCCTCCATCTCTTACCGGAGTCAGAGCCTTGATCTCATTTGATCCTGCTTTTGCTTCCTCGTCAGTCAGGCTACGTAGGAAAGCGGCTAGGTAAGTGATCTCCTGTTGACTGAAGCGGCGGCGAATATTTTGATCACGTGGTCCGTCCTGATCAGCAAATTGTGGATCCTGAGCATCAGGACCTGCTGGACCTTCAGCATTACCTTGTCCCTGAGGTGGGTTTTGTCCATCTGGACCTTGTGGTGGATTCTGGCCATCAGGGTTACCTTGACCACGAGGACCGCCGTTACCCTGAGTTGGTGCTGGTCTTCTGCGGTTTTCAGCGCGTTGTGGTGGCTGTTGCTGCTGTTGGGATTGCAGAGCCAGTACGCGAGCTTCACCATCACTGGCAATTTCACGACACTCTTCCTCAGTCAGATGTTGGAACTGAGGCAGACTGCAGGTTTCATTGTTGGCATAGAAATCTGACAGAGACTGATTGACATCCGAGTAGTGCTGAATCACCCGTTCCAGAGTCAGGAATACACCCTTATCACCGTATGGTGCTGTAATACCCACATTTAACAGACTTGGAGTTCTGAAGTGGCCCTGATCATTGCCGTCATCGGCACCGTTAATACCGATTTGAGGATACAGAGGACCACGGATTCTTTCTTGAGAGAAGAAGGTGCCGGAGTGACACCCAGAACAACCCGCCTGAGTATAGAACAACACAGCACCGCGTTTTTCGTCGTCAGTCAGGCTGTCACTGTTACCATCGATATAATCAAAAAATGGATTATCGATAAACAGGAAAGAGGCTTCATAGGCCGCAATCGCCTGAGCAATACGGGTAAAGTTTACCTCATCAGAGTCAAAGGCAGTCGCAAATTCATCGCCCCAGAGTGGTTGCAGTTTGCTGGCGATATGCTCACGATATTCCTGATTGCTGGCAAAATCGCTGCTGTCACCCATCTCTTCTGCAGCGGTAACCGGGAAGTGAGCCTGGGCAACCAGTAAGCGCAGTGGATCAGAACTATCTATATCCTGATTGACGATACGAGTCACATCTCTTTCAGGCGTTCTGATATCAGCTGTAGTCACCTGACCTTGGGGAATATCACGGTTATTTTGTCTCAGACGGATTCTCTGATCCCAGAACATGCTATTAGTCCAGAGCGCTGAGTTACAGATATGGGGTGAGTGACGGCCCACCAAAGGCATCGTATTGTCATCCGCACGACCCAGGCCCAACAGATCAGGAACATTGGCATTCACGCCAATCGGCATAGACAGATCATCACCGCCACAACTCAGAGCCGGGTGGTGACATGAGGAGCAGGAGGTATCGTCATTCTGGCTTAGGGATTTACTGTGGAACAGCTTCATGCCCAGGTTGATCATCGCAGGATCTTCCTGACGACGCAGGCGGGCAACATAAGCTCGGGTATCTCTTAAGCTGTCTTGTAAAGAGCGCTGTTCGATTACTGCATCCAGACAGCCATCCAGATTATCGACAGATACATTATCAATGGAGCGGGAACCACAGGTATCTTGCAGGTTGATGCGGCCACCGGAAGAAGCAGAGCCGTTGCGCATACCGTCGTTGCTGTTATTAATCAGAGTTTTAACGCTGTCAGTATTGGAAACATCGCTGGTGTTATTGTCCTGATCAAAAGCCTGAACGGAGTAATTATGGCGTGTATTGGGTTGCGCCGAAGCATCAATAAAGAAGGTTGCGCTGGTTTGTGCCAGAGGTTGGCCATCACGGAAGATCTGATAACCCACGATGTCTGAATTTTCTTCTGGTGCCAACCAGGATAAGCGCACTTCAGTAGCTGAATGAGTTATTGCGATAAGACGCTTAGGGGCTTCACCGATCTCGGCCTGAACCTGAGTACTGGATAACATCAGGCCGGGAAGTAAGCTGGCAAAAGCACAGGCTTTTACTGTTTTAAACATGTCATGTGAAATCATAGGATCACCTTTCAAACACTCTCAACGGATAGATGGTTAAGCAGCGAATAAAAGCTCCCTGAACTTCGGAAATACTTTTGCTTCGCTGCGTATGATCAAGGCCTGAAACAGACTGTCTTTATGTGTTCTTATTAATCGACTGATCACATGGGATTAATTATGACGACAGAATTTGAGGCAATTGTGAGCATTTGGTTGCTATCGTGTAGCGAAACCGCTGAGAAGTTCGACAGGAGATTACTGATTGTAAGATGAGGGAATTAAAAGGTTTTTATTAGTAGAAATATGAATTGGGTCTATGTATTTCTCTTGACCAATGTTTAAACTAAAACGTTTCTTTCTTCTGCAGATAAAGCAAAATCTCCAACTAGGAAAGAGGCTGTCGATAAGGTCATTGTCAGTGATGGCGATACAGACCATCATGGAAGGCGAGTAAGGTAACTTATCTCAGTTTCGGTTGCACATTAAATGTCGGCAATAAGTACTTTTGCCCGGTACCGATGCTTTCTCAGTGCTGAGCTATGAAGCGTCAGGTCAAGACGAATCATGCTTATCTATTGTTTTTCTGGAGGGGGATATATAGGTCGTGCATCAAATAATTATTTGATGTGAACAGCTGCAGATGGGGTTGTACTGTTGAGAATGGTTTAGATAGGCGGTAGTCAATTTGACTTTTTAGCCCAGAAACGAAAAAAGCAGTTATCCTCGGATAACTGCTTTTTGTAATGTGGTAGACGTGATCGGATTCGAACCAACGACCCCCACCATGTCAAGGTGGTGCTCTAACCAACTGAGCTACACGTCTTCTCTATGGCTGCGTATTATACGTATAAGGTTCTGTTATGCAACACTTTTTTGTAAGTAGGTTAAGAATACGAGGGGGATCTTCAAGCAGGCAAAAAAAAACAGCAACTTGTAAGCTGCTGTTTTTTATATAATTTGGTAGACGTGATCGGATTCGAACCAACGACCCCCACCATGTCAAGGTGGTGCTCTAACCAACTGAGCTACACGTCTTCTTTACGGCTGGTTATTCTACCCATAAGTTTTTGTTGTGCAACACTTTTTTTCAAAAAAGTTTATAAAAACTTTAATGAGGGATTTTAGCCACTATTCTGTTCGGTCACTACCCGGTTACGACCGCCTTCTTTAGCTTGATAGAGCAGCTCATCACCTTTCTGGTAGCAGGTTTCCAGGTCCGCGTTACCTGTGGATAGATAAAGACCAAAGGAGGCAGTTACTACTTTGGCTGCTTCATTGTAGTCGTGGGTGATACCTAGTTGTTCGATTGCTATTCGCATCTCTTCAGCACATTGGGTCGCGCTTTCAGTATTTGTACTGGCATAAAGAAGGGCAAACTCTTCACCACCCAGGCGGTAGGCAAATGCATTGTGCTTCTTTGCCACTATTTTCATTGAGTCGCCGATGGATGTAAGTACTTCATCGCCGGCTTGGTGGCCGTAGTTGTCGTTATATTGTTTAAATTTATCAACATCAAAAATTAAAAAGGCCAATTGTTGTTGATTGTCGAGAGCTTCTTTCGCGCTTTGATCAAACTGATGGCTGAAATGGCGGCGGTTATATAACCCTGTCATAGGATCGGTGACAGATAACTGCTCAATGTGCTTTTTGTCGGTGATATCTTGTCGTATGGCGGTGTAACCTGTGATTTCACCTTGTTGGTCAAATTGAGGCGCGATATTCACATCAACCCAGTAAAAACCACCGTCTTTTTTGGCATTTTTAATCTCGCCACTCCAGGTTTTACCACTTTGAATGGTTTGCCAGAGGTCATCATAGACACTGTTTGGCATATCAGGGTGGCGGACGATATTGTGGTTTTTTCCAATCAGTTCTTCACGGGTATAGCCAGAGATTTCGCAAAAAGCTTTACTGACTGAGCGGATAATCCCTTTTTCGTCTGTACTGGATGTGATGACGTATTTATCTACTGTCTCGGCATAGCGATCGATCTGTTTGAAGCGCTCACGGCTACTGACCAAAGTAACGATACGGCTGATAAACTCTTCCCGTGAGAAGGGTTTGATCAGAAAATCGTTAACACCGGTTTTCAAGAAACTGGCACCCAACTGAGGGTCTCGATGTGCTGTTACTGCGATAATTGGCAGTTCTAAGGCATCGCGATTGCGACGAACCTCTCTTACCAAGTCGAGGCCGTTGATTTCTGGCATTTCATAATCAGTGACTATGATGGAGATCTCTGGGTGTTTCTGCAGTATATCCAGAGCTTCCTGGCCGCCACGGGCAGTATGAATATTGAACATTAACGGTTGTAGCAGAGCACCAATTGAAGCAAGGCTGGCTAGGGAGTCATCTACAATTAGTACCGGCATATTTTCAGTAATCAACAGCAGTTCTGCCAGCCGAACGGCGTAGTAAAGGTCACTGATACCGCTTTTAACTACGTAGTCCACAATAGGTAATGCCGAGATCTTCTGCTGCATTGCTTCATTCATAGAGCCTGTCAGCGGAATGGCCGGTACACCTTTGCCAATAACGGTATGTACAATCTCGCCTTGGCTGGCATCAGGTAACACCAGATCAGTAATAGCAGCGAAAAAATCATGTTGATCTAAGAGCTCGACAGCCTTTTCAAAGCAATCCGCATGGTACACATCATACAAGTTGTTTTCAGCCAGCTGTCGCTGAAGGGCCTTGGCAAAGAGCTTGCTATCTTCCACTAATAATAATTTTTTCATAAATCGCCGTTTTCGCTGCTATCTCCATCAGTTGTTATCTTAAGATAAAAACCGAATGCTTGTTAACGGAATAGTTCCTTTTCTGACTAAAATCAAATACTTCTGCAGCATCTGATAAAGCAGTTACTTATTTTCACAAAGATAGCTCACCGTCACATTATTTTTCCAGAAACAGGTAATTGCTATGTAAATGTTTCGTTGTCTAATGTTTACGGTGCTATGTGATTTGGAGTTTTCTTGTATAATAGCGCTCTAAAAATTTTTAAAACAGACCATAATTAGCTTAAAGTGGGCCTATGACAAGTCAGGAAATTATCGATACTACACAGGCTGTTAACGCCGATCTTGCACCAAAATTCAAGGTATATACCGCTCGTCATCTGTCTAAGATTGAACAGCTGGATAAGCTGCCAGAATCAATTAGAGATGAAATGGAAGTTGTTGCAGAAGTGCTGCCTTTCCGGGTAAATCAGTATGTGATCGATGAACTGATCGATTGGAATAATCCAATTGAAGATCCTCTGTTTCAGCTGACTTTCCCTCAGCGTGGTATGTTAAAGCCAGAGCATTTCGATCTGGTTAAACAAGCTAAAGATACCGGTGATAAAGATGCTCTGAAGCAAGCGGTTGCTGAAGTGCGTGAGGCGTTAAATCCTCACCCAGCAGGCCAGCTTGAACACAATATTCCAAAAGTGAATGGTGAGCCGGTTCAGGGTATTCAGCATAAGTACAATGAAACCGTACTGTTTTTCCCGAGCTCTGGTCAGGTGTGTCACAGCTACTGTACTTTCTGTTTCCGTTGGGCGCAGTTTGTTGGTGATAACTCGCTGAAGATTGCGGCGAAAGAATCCGGTCAGCTGCAGGATTACCTGCGCGAGCACAAGGAAGTTACGGATGTTCTGATCACCGGTGGTGATCCTATGGTTATGAAGACCAAGAACCTGCGTGCCTACCTGGAACCGCTGCTGTCTCCAGAATTTGATCATATCCGTACCATTCGTATTGGTTCCAAGGCGCTGACCTTCTGGCCTTATCGTTTTGTAAATGATGCCGATGCTGATGATTTGATGGCGCTGTTTGAAGAAGTGATCGCTGCGGGTAAAATACTGGCGTTTATGGCGCACTATAACCACTGGCGTGAGATGGAAACCGATATCCACCGTCAGGCTGTGAAGCGTATTCGTGCCACTGGTGCACAGATCCGTAGTCAGGGTCCTCTACTTAATCATATCAACACTTCTGCCGATGATTGGGCGAAGATGTGGCAGACTCAGGTTGAGATGGGTATTCAGCCTTATTATATGTTTGTTGAGCGTGACACTGGTGCCCAGCACTACTTTGAAGTACCGCTGGCACAAGCTTGGTCTACTTATCGTGATGCGATGAAGCAGGTGAGTGGTATTGCCCGTACGGCTCGCGGCCCTTCCATGAGTGCGATGCCGGGTAAGGTTGAAATTCAGGGTGTTGCTGAGATCAATGGTGAGAAGGTATTTGTTCTGCGCTTTATTCAGGGTCGTAATCCTGACTGGGTTCAGCGTCCTTTCTTCGCTCAGTATGATGAAAAAGCCACCTGGCTGCACCACCTGAAGCCTGCGTTTGGTGCTGAGAAATTCTTCTTTGAAGAAGAGTAAGTCGGCCAAAGGCTTGAGCAGCTTGAAATAAGCAAATAAAAACCGGAGTCAAATAACTCCGGTTTTTTTGTGCCTGGTATTTGTATCTGTGCCCAGTATTTGTAGTCAGGTTTTAGTTTTTATTTTTCGGGTTAAAGGTTTTAGAGCTGTATCAGTTGTTGCAAGATACCTTCAGCTACTTGTTGTGCGCTCTGATCATCCAGTCTGCTGCTATCGTAGGTGATATTGAGATGAAGCTTGCCTTTGTAGTGAGTCACAGCAGTAAATAGCGGCTGAAATGGCATTGGGCAGAGGGCAAAGCTAATACGTTGCACATCGGAATTTGCACTGGGTGCAACCACACCAAGATTGCTGATGAGTGTTTGCGGGGCTGTGCGAAGAGTTGCAGTGTTAAATTCTGCTATAACCTCATCTGTGAAGGGGATCAGCTCGGGACGGATAAACTGATAGAAAAAAGCGGCATCATTACGTTGTAGTTGCTGATGTAACTCTTGATCTGCTTGTTGCGCCAGAGACCAGAAATCACTCTCCGGTGTAAGCCGGTACACAGAAGACAGTAGTGTGGTGTGCATGCCTAGAGCAGGCTGCTCATCGTCAAAGTAACGGCGCATATCAACCGGGCTGGTCAGACAGAGCGTTGCATCTTGCGGATTGTCGCTTCCGGTATCTTGATTGTTATTCTGATTTAATTCGTGCTGATAAATCGCCATCAGCTGCGCGGCTGTCAGAGCGCTGTGAATTCTCACCTGATGCTTCTGGCATGTTTCTTTTAAGCGAGAGCTCTGCTCTGGTGTTAACTCAAAGCTGAGAATATGTGGTGAACTGATCTCTGAGTCAAAAGAGTGTTGCCGGGCTTCAGCTCTGGTTTCAACAGAGTCTTTAGTTGTTTCTCCGGCCAATGCAATAGGCTTTAATATCGGTAGTTGTTGCGGACGGCCATAGCGGCGAATCTCCGTCTTTTTCTGTTCCAGGCGTCGCGCGATCTCTTCATCTTGACTGATAATATTCAGTTCTGAAGGCAGTTTTTTATGTAGAGCTGCGAGAGTAATCTGCTCGGAGTTACCTTGAGCATGGTCGTTTGTTTCTTGGTGTGTAGGCTTGTTATCTACCAGAACATCCAGCCATTGTTTTAATAACTCGGTACCAGTGCGGCCATCGGCGATGGCATGGTTAAATAACAGTGCAACACAACCGGCTTGCTTAGCTTGCTGTTGAATATAGAGTGCACGGATCAGTGGCTGCTCAAAACTAAAACGCTGAGCCAGAGCTTTGCCAATGACTGGCTGCCAATTATCGTTGGTTGTGAATTGCTCGACTTGGATGCTGTGTGGATGCGTCTGTAAAAACAGTTTACCTTGATCATCTTTGTTAATGGCTAGCCGGAAGATAGTCTGCTTCTGTTGCTGGTAATCCAGTGAGTCTTGCAGGCTGTTAATATCTTGTGGTTGATCAAATTCAGCCATGACGGCGAAGTTCATACTGGAGACTTGGTCCAGTAACCAGAAATAGTGCTCTGCAGGGTCCAGATAGCGCAACATAAAGAGTGTCTCAATAAAAAAGGCCAGTCCGTGACTGGCCTTGGGGTAAAGTACTGGCCTTTAAGGTAACAGATTAACGTTTCTGAATGACTAAGCTGCCGATGGAGTAACCGGCACCAAAGGAGCAGATTACTCCGTAATCACCGGCTTGCAGATCTTTATGATGTAGGTTGAATGCGATCAGGGAGCCAGCTGAGGCTGTATTAGCGTACTCATCCAGCACGATCGGCGCTTCCTGTTGTGTTGGCATACGGCCCATCAGCTTTTTACCAATCAAGACATTCATATTGATGTTGGCCTGGTGTAACCACCA
>CAYFGP010000121.1:0-19779 GCA_964342385.1 uncultured Oleiphilus sp.
TTCGAAGCCATAATTGATACTACCGTTATCAGTTTGGTTAGCTGCCTCTTGGTGTGTAGGAGCACCTTGAGGTAGCGCTTATAAAGATTTAAATGCTTGCGATAGACGGATTCCTTCTGTTGATTAGATTAGCAAGTAATCAAACACCAGTTAGCGATTTAATGCAATCGTTAGCTGGTGTTTTATTTGGGTTAGAGTCTGGTTAGTTTGGCATGGCAAACGATCACCTTTAATAATGGGATGGAGTTTGCGGACCATGAAATAATCGCTAAAAGGCTCGATGCGGATATCTATTTTTCTTAGGAGCAAGATATCAATGAGGATATTAATGGCTTAACCATGCTGTATTTTCTAGCCCTGATATTCCATGAAAGGCTGAACAAAAGCTGCTGAGAGCCTTATGGTTATTGATGTCTAGACAATACCCTAAAGCATTCAGCCAAGAACAAAATGCTACCACATGCTCTACAGTTTCCATCCCTTAAAAAGCGTATCGTTCAAGCATACTTTTCGGGGGAAACATCTCACCTGATTCTGATTTACTCCTCCTCAGAGAAATTGATAAAACCCTCGAACTATCTGACCAGCTCGCTGAATATTTTGACGACCTAAGAAGATAGAATCACAATTTAGTCACCCAATGATTTTTTTTATGAGGTAGTGAGCCGACTTATTCGCTGCAAAAATTGGACTGCACTTATTACTTGAATCTGAGCACACCTATATAACTAAAAACACAAAAAAACTCGGGCAAAATTACATTAATATGCGACAAAAGAGACAGGCCTATGAATGAAAAAATCCCATAGGCCTGCCCGATCAGATTCACATATAAGCTATAAATAGCTACATATCTTTACTATAGCCAAGGTAACCAAAATAAGAATACTCATGACCAAACATAGATACACAGGCACTGTTTTCTGATGTATTTGAAGAAACCATCATCCAACCTTGATCCCAATATGGTGATTGTGAACTTCTACAATTAATAATTTTATATGGTGCACTGCTGGTTTTAACTGGTGAAACATAACCAACACCAGCTTGAGTTCCATCGCCATAGCAATTACTGCTGGTCGCAAAGAATACAGTATGTCGGTTATTAGCTCTTGAGGCGATACAACGGTATACTTTTTTAGTGTAGTCACCAGAAGCGGAAGTTTTTGTATAAAATGCAACTCGACGAACCGTGTACGCTAACTCTTGGGTACCTTTGTAACCCAATGAATAATAATGGGCATTTGCAGCAGAAATTCCTGAAGATAAAGCATATTCTTTATCATCACTATACTCAAACACAGGCTTCCAACCATTACTACCTAAACCGCTTATTTTATCTTGTGCAATGGCCTGATAAAAGCGTTCGGCTTCAATACCATTAGGCATGGTGGAAACCCCTTTCCAGTGTATCTCTTCGTTATTGGGATAACTGACAAATGTGAAAGGCACCACACCAATTACTCGAGAATCGGCATTGGCTAGATCAACATAACGAGCTAAAGCCTCATTAGCACCAACAGCCGTTGTTCCATCATTATTACCACTCCACGTGCCAGGATGCAGAACTAAATCTTGGTAAGACCAAGCCTGATTTTTTAATGCCGACATAGTAGGAACAACATAATTATTCATATGCTGATCTAGGTTACAATCAGCAGAGTTATTACCACAGTTTTTAGGCTGAGTATCTGCACTATACCAGTCGAATCCCACCCAGCCAGCGTTACCAGGAATACCGCAATATCCCAGACCAGCACTGGCACAAGCATTGGATTGACGGGAAGAGCAACTGAAACAGTCATGGGAAAAATTCACCCAACGCGGCAAATCAGGCATATTATAAGGAGGCTCTTGTGCCTTCCAGCGTAGCAGATTCATTGCATACTCAAGCTCATGTTTTGGCACCATATGAGTCGGAAGATAAGGCTCATCTATAATATGCCACGCCTTCACCTGAGAAATTTTACCGGTGGATTTAAGAATATCTAGGGTCCATTTAATTTTTTTTTCAATGCTCTTATTCACATTTTTATGGCCCGGTAAACGCTCGCACTGTGACGTAGATTGATACTCTTTACAAAAAAGTACCCAGTTCATTATCACAATCAAGTCTTCTGAACCTGTTTGTGGGACATGCTCAGGCAACACAAGGCGGTGAGTGGCTTGGCGGTGTGAAATAGTAGGATCATCGACAAAATAAAAATAATTATCGATGGATGCCGCAAAAGAAATCTGGCTGAGAAGTCCTAATAAAAATATCGAAATCAAGCGAACATAATTTTTTTCTTCCATGTAAACTATACCTTTCTTTCAGTTAATATTGACAATCCATCCATACAACATATCTACAAACCGCAACTCAGCCAATATAAAAAAATAGTCATTTAAATAATTAAAAAACAAAATCAATCTGTCAGATCTCGGATGATTAACCACTCTTTTTACACAGAAAAAATTTTTTACGCGCATTATCTACTTCTATAATAAATATATTCTGTCTTTTGACAAAAAACCGCATCAAGACATATCTAGTCGCACGCCTAAAACATTAAAAGCCAATACGTCAAAAAATAACGCATAACAATACAAAAACCAATAAAATAAAAACATATTAATAACAAACCATATCAACCAACACAGCTGACATTATACAAAAGGTCTGGACAGCCATTGTTTATCAGGAAATATCGACAGTGTGTGTCGGAACACAAACCCAAATAACCAACGATTAAAGTACCTCTAAATAGCAACACGACGCCGGAACACTATTTCTATATTTCAGTAAGAAAGTGAGCCGTAGATAGCAATGAAAATTGCAGTTCATCCTTTGAGCCAAGCATTTAGCCTTTGCAGTATGGATAGTGGATACACTGGAATATGCTCTTGTTTATTTTACTAACAGCATCAACCTATCTAGTCGATCAATTCCAGATAGTCCACATAATCGAACACTAATGAGTGAGCACTAACTTTTTGCAGAGAAATGCTTTAAACGAGACAAATCTACGCTATTTCTTTGTTAGACAGAGGTAAGATCTGAACTTTTCGGGCAATCGACCCTAGCAGTACTCATAGGGTCAGTATCCAAATAGGTGATGCAGGTTAATAACCCTTGTTCATCCAGTAAGGCCCTTTATCCCTCGAATTCAATTCCCCTTAAAACATTGCTAAATAGAAATTTAGGATTATTTTGGAGCTTTTGTCCGTTACACTGCATTTCTTAATCAAATCAAGCAATAACAACGGCAGCGACTACACCTGCGTTGACCCGAGTGAGATTATTCATGAATGATAAAACCGGCTGTGATAACAGTGATAAACCCTACTGGCCACACTGGTATATTCACGGTCGCCTGTACGACCTTGAGCCTTGGCTGGAGAAGCATCCCGGTGGTGCCGATTTTTTACTTCGTTGCCGTGGTACCGATTGTACCGCTGCGTTTGAAGTACACCATATTCGTATGCCTAAAGCTCAGGCTATGCTCAAACACTTTGAAGTAAAAGTGAGCGAACCTATCCCGGATTCGCCTTGGCCGCAATTCGATTGGTCACGATACGGCGAACTGAGACAACTTATCGCCAAACGGCTGAAGGAACAGAATTGGAAACCGGGTCCGTCACGACGCGCTAAGCTCATTGCAGTGGCAGCACTGGCGATCAATCTGACTATCCCCTTCGTCTGGCAATCTGCCGGAGCCTGGACTTTATTGCTAGCATTGGTCTATGCGATGAATATGGTCATCATGACAGGATTTGGTCATGTTTTTTTGCACCTGAATACCCGCTGGCAATACCTGGGAGATTTGGGTGGTTTTTCAAGCCACACCTGGAAAGAAGAGCATTGTTTGGCTCACCATTTATATACCAATCACCCTGAGTTTGACCCCGATGTTGGCAAGTTACGGCCATTGGTGCACTTTAGCCCCTCGAAGCGAACCCGCTGGCAACGCTACGCTCCATTATTTATTGTGCCCTTGTATGCTATTGCCTTTATGGCTTTGAGGCTGGCCCGGCCATTTGAGATTATGCGTGATCCGAGTAACTGGCAGGTTCGTTTGGCATGGTATGTTGTCGGTAGTTTTGGTTGGTTGATACTGTGGTCGAGTCTTGGCCTGTTGTGGACAGGCGTGTTACTGGAGTGTTTGGCATCATTCCTGTTCTTGAGCATTACTTTGTCAAACCATAACCATGAGGATTGCCACTTTCCGCACAAACGGCAGGATTTCGTGCTTCATCAGGTCAAAACTTGTCAGGATTTCGGCAGCGTTAAGTATTGGCCGTCTTTGCTGTTCAACGCCTTTCTTGGCAATCAAACCCTTCATCATCTGTTTCCTACGCTTAACCCGGCTTATTACGCAGTCGTCGAGCAGTCATTAAAGGAGATGGGTTATGACTATAAGCGTCACTCGTTCTGGCTGGCCTATTGGGATCACCTGCATTTTGTCAGCGCGAAGGCCCCCCGCCATGACGCTTGATCTCAAAACCTGTTTGGCGCAATCCCCGCTATTTAATCAATTGGATGCCACCTCGCTGGATGAATTACATGCCGCGTTTGAATACCAGCATTTAAGCCGGGGGGAAACCCTGTTTCGCCGTGGTGAGGTGGGAGATGCGTTTTACTTTCTGGCCAGTGGCCGATTGCAAATCATCAAAGACAGTGTCGTTGGTGAACTGACACCGGGCGATACCTTTGGTGAGCTGGCCTTGATCGGTGAACAGACACGGGCGGCAACCATTGTCGCTGCACGGGACTCAGAACTGGGCCGCTTACCCAAACAGCAATTCCAACAGTTGCTGAAAAACCATCAAAGTATTGCCATCGAATTGATCAAGCTGTTGGGCGAGCACCTCAATCAGCAACAGAATGGCGAGGAAAGCCATTCCTGCACTGTCGTTACCTTGGTGACGTTAAGTTCACATCCGTCGGTTAAATCACTGCCACAGGCGTTGTCACGGCTTCTGGCCAGTAACAAGCGTACCTGCCACATTGACCAGGAACAGTTAAGCCATCAGCTTTGGCCTGGGGCAGATGAGATGCTGGCGAATGATTCAAACAGCCACAATGAACGACTGTCACGCTGGTTGTCGGAGCAAGAACAAAACAGCGATTATATTTTACTGCAAACCAGCGATAGTCCTTCTGTCTGGCGGGATTTCTGCCTTAATCAGGCAGATAAAACCTTATACCTGACAGATGACAGCGTCTCATCTTTAGCTCTGCCGATCCGTTCGGACAAAGCGGTCGAAAGTGAGCTGGTGTTGTTGCATGAATCCTCAACGATTAGACCAGTAGATACCCACAAACGGCTGCAACAGTGCAAGGTCAAACGACATCACCATATTCGCCAGGGGAACGAGGCGGATATCCAGCGTATTGCCCGTGACATCAAAGGAGAATCCATTGCTGTGGTTCTCGGTGGTGGCGGTGCTCGTTCATTTGCCCATATCGGTGTGCTTAAAGCGATGGAAGAGTTGAATATACCGATAGACAGGATCGCCGGAACCAGCATGGGCGCCATTCTCGGGGCACAATACGCCGACGGTTACAGCCCGGATCAGATGCTTTTGCTCAATGAAGAAATTTGGGTGCGGCAAAAACCACACAAAGACTTTACCCTGCCCATCAGTTCATTGTTGTCTGCCAATCGCGCCAAACAACAAACTAAGGGCGTCTTTGCAGAGCGCCATATCGAAGACCTATGGTTGGATTTTTTTTGCGTTTCTACCGATCTTACCAAGCTAAAACCCTATCATCATCGGCAAGGATTGGTGTGGTCTGCATTGCTGGCCTCGGGTGCGATACCCGGCGTGTGCTCGTCTATCGTAAGTGATGAAGGCTCATTACTGGTCGACGGCGGTATTCTGGATAACCTGCCAGTTGGAGCCATGAGAGAACACCACAAAGGGCCGGTTATTGCTGTCGATATCTCTTCGGATAAAGGATTAAAACCGGGTGTGACCGATACTATTCCGCCCAATGGTTGGCAGGCGCTTTGGCATTATCTCAACCCGTTTAACAAAAAAAGACGCTTTCCTCATATTTTCAAGCTGATCAGTCATACCGCAACCTTAACGGGTACAGTCAATGCACAAACATCACGTCAATTAGCCGATTTGTGCCTGACACCGGATTGTCGAGGACATGGGCTGATGGAAATGAAACGGCTCGATCAATTGGTGGAAAGAGGGTATCAAGAGGCTATGCCAAAACTGCAGCAATGGCTTGAATCCAGAGACAAGACAAAAACATCTTGAAAAGGCAGGTCACGTTTATCTGTATTGGTTTAAATGTATTAGTCCAAACCTGCCTGACAGGGTGAGCTTGTACGTCAATCGTTTAAGCGTCATCTTGCCGCTGACAATCTTAAATGCAAAGTTATTTGTAAAAAGAGTTGTTAACTATCAGGGAGCTGGCATATATACAGCAATACGCCACTCAACAAATAATAAATCAGGCTTATTAAATTGTTAACGATGTTACTCACGGAATATTTTAAAACAAGAAGCCCTATATCAATATTTATTCAGCAATCTTAAATAAATACTGCTTAATATTTATCTGGAGATATATACGTGCGGATTTGCCAACTATAGGCAAGGCAGTATTATTTTGATAGGAAGAAATAAGAGAGGTTGAGCACAGCATGTGCTGTGCTCAAAACCGGATCAGATTACAACGATCTCTTCAGCCTGTGGGCCTTTCTGACCTTGTGTAACCTTAAACTCAACCTTATCGCCTTCTTTCAGCGTTTTAAAGCCGTCACCAACGATTGCTCTGAAGTGAGCGAATACGTCAGGACCACCTTGCTGCTCAATAAAGCCAAAACCTTTATCTTCATTGAACCATTTTACAATACCAGTCGTTTTAGACATGTTTTTATTCCCAAAAATAATTTAGACCGTATAAACGGATTAGGTGACTAAGATTTACTGAAAAAATATTATGGGATTACAGAACGAGACAAGCATAGCGGTATCGTGAAGCAGGCATAATTTTTTTGGCTGGAATCTAAGCCAGGCGGCAAGAATACATAGTACTCATAACAAGATCAAGGAATAAAAATATAATATTTTTCCATGAAGCTATTGTATTGTTTTATATCGATTTATTTTTTTCGATATTTTGAAGCCTATATATCCTTCCCCTCTTTGAAATCTTAACAGCCGGGGACCTCCAGTATTTACCTTTTGATTCTCAATGGGAATTTCATGGGTTGTCCTGCATTCCGTCAATCAACCGTCTTATAGCCCTAGAAAGACAACGCTATAGGTCGCTAAATTTTAGCGCTCTGGTTCAGTTACACCGTGCCCTTGCTGAGATAGATCAGGAACAACAACCTCAGGTTATTTGACTTCGAACACCTGCTCAAGTGTCTCAACTTGCAGTAACTGCTCACCCCATTGCTCTAACTGAGTAGTATCGGCTTCAGCTAGCTTATCAATAACCCAATCAGGTAACTCACCAAAACGAAACTTAATCTGTTTTGTGAGCAGACGCGCTTCACCTTCAAGCAATCCTTCTTGCCTGGCATCATGTAATAGAGAAATCTCATCACGCACCGCTCTTTCACGTACAAACGCCAGACGCCGTGCTTCTTCATCAGCACTCAGTTCCTTAACCTTAGTCAAGGCCTCTTTGACTGGTTCATAAGCGATATTGGCCATGGTCAGCTCCTCCTGCCAATGTTCAAAAAAGGTGATCCAAGCACTTAACGCTTCGGATGCAAGCCCCAGTTTATCCGCTTTTCGTAACTCAATCAGGTTTAATTGCAGCTCTTTGCCCAATCTTACGACTGGTCGATGGCGATCACGCATCTCAAAACACCATACAGCCTAACTCTGCTGATCCGGAGCCTGAAACAGATCAAAATCCAATAAGTGAATACCAATAGCAGGTTTCAACTCACTGTAGTCTTCGCCCTGTTCCAGCTGCTGAGAAAGCATTCTTGCCAAGTAAAACGCACTTCGGGCACTCCAGGCGTTATAACGTCGCACCTGCATCTCTACATTATAGCGTTTGCCAGTTTCATCCATAGCCTGAACATCCAGGATTATATATTTACCCGCTAATTCTTCGGCATCAATTTTGGGGTTAAGCACTTCCAGCTCAATAATCGCAGGTTCATCTGCTCTGACCGCATTGATCAGCGCAATCAAAAGCCGGGGCACTTCTGCAAATAATCGTTTAAACACGTAATCATTTTTTGGATCAAGAAGAGTGGAGGTATTTTCTGTCGTTGTCATAGAGCCATCCTTGGTTAAGTAAATCTGCATATATTGACTATCAAATATAGATAGCAATGAGATATTTACCAGAGAGAGATATAAACAAATAAGAAAAGCTCCGGGAGAGGGACCAACCCCGGAGCTTGGGCATTCTCTGAAAGCACGACAGGGCGTCGTATCAGACTGGGGTGTACTGTAAAACGACTAATTCAGAGTTTTCCCGTAAGGTGTAAAGTTAAGCACAGCAAATTCACTAACATTCGATTACGTTAACGGCGAGTCCTCCTCGGGAAGTTTCTTTGTACTTATCCAGCATATCCCGACCGGTGTCGCGCATGGTTTTAATCACTTTGTCGAGGGAAACAAAGTGTTGACCATCGCCTCGTACTGCCATCGCCGCCGCGTTAATAGCTTTCATCGAAGCCATGGCGTTACGTTCAATACAAGGTACTTGCACCAGACCACCGATAGGATCGCAGGTCAGTCCCAGATTATGTTCCATACCGATTTCAGCGGCGTTCTCAACTTGTAGTGGCGTGGCACCTGTTGCTTCCGCTATACCTGCTGCCGCCATGGCACAGGCCGAGCCTACTTCACCCTGGCAGCCTACTTCGGCACCTGAGATTGAAGCATTCTCTTTAAATAGAATTCCGACTGCTGCCGCTGCTAACAGGAAGCGGATTACGCCTTCTTCGTCAGAGTTAGGACACCAGTTGATATAATAATGCAGTACTGCAGGGATAATACCCGCCGCGCCGTTTGTCGGTGCGGTTACCATACGTCCACCTGCGGCGTTTTCTTCATTCACCGCCAGGGCGTACAGGTTGACCCAGTCCATGGCGCCCAGTGATGGGGTGATCATGTCCATACGGGTACGGTTTTTCAGTTCGCGATGCAGAGCTGCGGCACGGCGTTTTACTTTCAGCCCGCCTGGCAGAATACCTTCGTTGCTGATGCCGTTTTCTACACACTCTTTCATCACTTGCCAGATTTCAAGAATACCGGCACGGATCTCTTCTTCTGTACGCCAGGCCTGTTCGTTGGCCAGCATCACATCAGAGATCGACAGACCTGTTTGTTGGCAGATCTGCAATAATTCTTCACCCGTGCTGAAGGGATATTTCAGCTGGGTCGTATCTTCTACAATGCGGTCTGCACCTGCGGCTGCTTCATCTACGACAAAGCCACCACCCACTGAGTAGTACACCTTTTCGGCAACCACTTCATTTTTGGCGTTAAACGCAGTAAAGCTCATGCCATTAGCGTGAAACGGCAGAGACTCTTTCATGTGGTAGATCAGATCGTCTGCTTCATTAAAGTCGATCACGCGCTCACGCAGCAGAGACATTTGGCCTGTCTGGCTGATCTCTTCCGCACGTGGCACTACGATAGTCGGATCGATTTTTTCCGGCAGATAACCTTCCAGTCCCAACAAAACCGCTGGACCAGAACCGTGACCTTTACCCGTTGCGCCCAGAGAACCAAACAGCTGAGACTGTACACGGCTGACCTGATTTAACAGATCACTATCACGCAGACTTTCGGCAAACATCTGCGCCGCTTTCATCGGACCTACGGTATGGGAACTGGATGGACCGATACCGATTTTCAGCATATCGAATAAGCTGATTGCCATGTCAAAACACCTCTATAAAGTCCACGCTGCACTGGGCAGCGTGGACTGGTTAACGCAATTTCTTATATGCCCGACCTGCTCATCTATCAGGCCGGGTCGTATATCAGGCCAGGTTTTATATCAGACCAGGCTGTATATCAGGTAAATAAAGGGACTTACTTGTATACCGGGTAGTCTGCACACAGAGAGCGTACTTTCTCTTTTACTTCAGAGATCTTGGCTTCTGTAGCATCTTCACCTTGCTGCATCGCGTCCAGAATATCGACGATCCAGTTAGTCAGGGTGCGACACTCATCTTCTTTCAGACCACGAGTAGTGATTACCGGAGAACCGATACGCAGACCAGAAGTCACAAATGGAGACTGAGGATCGTTTGGTACGGCGTTTTTGTTTACGGTGATAGAGGCACGACCCAGAGCCGCATCAGCGTCTTTACCGGTCAGACCTTGCTTGATCAGGCTCAGCAGGAACAGGTGGTTCTGAGTACCGCCGGATACTACGTCGTAACCGCGCTCGATAAATACCTGCGCCATAGCATCAGCGTTTTTTACAACCTGCGCTTGGTAGTCTTTAAACTCAGGCAGCAGAGCTTCTTTGAACGCAACCGCTTTTGCAGCGATAACGTGCATCAGAGGACCACCCTGACCACCAGGGAATACCGCAGAGTTCAGTTTCTTCTCCAGCTCTGGCTTAGCACCTTCACGCTGGAATTGCGCTACGATCAGACCGCCACGTGGACCACGCAGAGTTTTGTGAGTGGTAGTAGTTACTACGTCAGCATACGGCAGTGGGTTCGGGTACAGACCAGCGGCAACCAGACCGGCAACGTGAGCCATATCGACAAACAGGTAAGCGCCTACTTCATCAGCGATCTCACGGAAACGCGCCCAGTCAACGATCTGAGAGTAAGCAGAGAAACCTGCAACGATCATTTTTGGCTGGTGTTCTTTCGCCAGTACTTCAACCTGATCGTAATCGATCTCGCCGGATTCGGTCAGACCGTACTGTACAGCGTTGTAGATTTTGCCGGAGAAGTTAACGTGTGCACCGTGAGTCAGGTGGCCACCGTGTGCCAGGCTCATGCCCAGAACAGTATCGCCTGGCTCAACCAGCGCCATATAAACAGCGGCGTTCGCCTGAGAACCGGAGTGCGGCTGTACGTTAGCGTAGTCTGCACCAAACAGCTCTTTAGCACGGTCGATAGCCAGTTGCTCAACCACGTCTACGTGCTCACAACCACCGTAGTAACGTTTTTCCGGGTAACCTTCAGCGTATTTGTTGGTTAGCAGAGAACCCTGAGCCTGCATCACACGAGGACTGGTGTAGTTTTCAGAAGCGATCAACTCGATGTGGTCTTCCTGACGTACCGCTTCTTCCTGCATTGCATTCCACAGGTCTGCATCGAAGTTTTCAATCTGATCAGCTTTACTAAACATTCTTTTTATTCTCCTGGTTGAGAAACTTGGGCAAGGTTGGTTTACAACGTCTGCCTAACCATAATTCGTGCCTGCGTAAATCCATTGAGTGAGACGCTCTTTGAAATTTCAGGCTTGTGACTCAGCAGTGCTGAACCCTCGAAGTTTCGTCATAGTAATCAGGGAAAACGGCTCGCTACTGCTTCCCTGCGGCCTAATACTGCCGATTTGCGACAGCTCTGATGCAGATTTCGTAAGCCCTGTCAGATTGCGACAACCCGATGTAGAAACACGACACATAAAAAAGGACTAATATATTTTTTGATCTGGGTCAGTTTGAAAAGGTATTAAAGAAGGAAGACTTGCAGTGCACAGGCAAAGCTAAAAGAATGAGATCGACAAAACAGCAAACAGAAAGAACAATCCAACCGTTTAAGGCCTGAAATAGCTGTGAAAAAGTGTCCAAACTTGTAAACAAGATGTAAACAAAGCTTGTAAAATGCCAATCCTTGTCGCAGGCTAAAAGCGACAACTGCCGTAAATTAAAGTGGCATTTGTCGCAGACTAAAACGGTCATAGCCAATTAACACAATAAGAATAGCCCCGGAAGTCACACCATGCATACAGACGCCAAGATTCTGGTTGTCGACGACGAAGAGATCACCCGAGATTGCCTGAGCAGTTATTTTGAAGAGGAAGGCTACCGGGTATTTTGCGCCGAAACCGCCGAAGAAGCGGAAGGGATTCTTAATAGTGAAGCCATTGATGTCGTCCTGCTGGATATTCGTTTACCCGGTAAGGATGGCCTGACGCTAACCCGTGAACTGAGAGTTCACAGTGAAGTGGGTATTATTCTGGTCACCGGTCGCCAGGATGATGTGGATCGTCTGATTGGCCTGGAGTGTGGCGCTGACGAATACGTCACCAAACCCTTTAATCCCCGTGAGATTCTGGCACGCAGTAAAAACCTGATCCGTCGGGTTCGCCATAGCCAAAGCAAACCCACCGATGCCCTGCCCCATAGCTTTAAAGGCTTTGATCGCTGGAAACTGAATATGGATCGCCGCCAACTATTGGATGAGCGCCGTCAGGAAACCCAGCTGACCGAAGGTGAATTTAAACTGCTCACCTGTCTGATGGAGCAAGCCGGTGAGGTGATGAGTCGGGAACAAATTCTGGATCAGATTCGTAACCGGGAATGGGTACCCAGCGATCGTACCGTTGATGTCTTGATTGGCCGACTGCGCCGCAAATTAGGTGATGATACTACCAACCCTAAACTGATCCTGACCGTGCATGGTGCAGGTTATCTGTTTACCCCTAAACCTGTTGATCTCAACTAGGCCTATCTCCGTGATCACTGTATTCGGTAGAGGGCGATATTCTGCTCTCTATCCATTTGATTTACCCAGCAACAAGCTGATGCTCTTATGCTTACTCGGCCTGCTTATTTTCTGTACGGCTTTAAAGGCTCACGCAGAACCCAATCGCTCACTAAAAGCCTGCGGCCATCCTTTTTACCCTCCAGTATCCTGGCACAGTGAAAACCGCTTAATGGGTCTGGCCCCTGCGGTAACAAAACAACTGTTTGCGGAGTTGGGCTTTAAGGTACAACTCAGTGCCGACAGTAACTGGAAGCGCTGCCTGCTTGAGGTAGAGCAAGGTAATGCGGACATCATAGTCGCAGCCTATCGTATTAGCAGTCGGGAAGCTTATCTTCGCTACTCTGAGCACCCCATTATTGCCGATAAAGTCATACTGTTTGTTAATCGTCAGCAGCCCATGGACTTCACTCACCTCAGGGATCTCAGAGGTAAAACCGTAGGTCTATTACTGGGCGATAGTTGGGGCGATGAGTTTGATCACTTTATCAGACAGAACAGCCGCATTGAGTATGTCTCCCGCGGGGGACAAAACTTCTCCAAACTAGCTTTGGGCCGGATCGATTATATGCCCGGAGGTAAACTGAGTGGCCAATTGCAAAGCCGCAAGCTGGGTTTTCATGATCAGATAATGGCGCTGGATACCGAGATCACCACCGAGCATTATTATCTGGCCATTGGCCGCCATAGCGGTCTGGATAGCTACCTGCCTTACCTGAATCAACGACTGAAAGAGATGAACGATGACGGCACTATAGAGCGTCTAAGGGCATATTACAGCTTTCAGTATCTGAATACGCCTTAAGCGATTGATGAGCTGGCTTATGAGTTTCTGGCTAAAAAAACGTCCCCGCTACGCCCGACAACACCCGCTGGGTTACCGCATTATGGTGTATGTCATCGCGTGCAGTTTTATCTTTATTCTCTTCTCCACTGCGCTGCAGCTGTCTCTGGATTACCGCCGCGAGCTTAAAGCCATAGATCAGCAGGTGGAGCTGATTCGCAGCAGTTATCTGGCCAGTCTGGCTAAAAGTCTGTGGGATGTGGATCAGGCTCAGGTAGAGCTGCAGTTACTGGGCATTCATACCCTGCCCGATGTGATTTACCTGAGCCTGCAGGATAAAAATCTCAGTGGTAACCTTCGACTCCCCGCATTGGAAGTGCCACCAGAGAACCATCATGTGCAGGTCCATAGCTTTAATCTGATTCACACTACCGCTAGCCTGCAACAGCGTCATCTGGGACGTTTAGAAGTCAGCTTTGATATGCAGGCGGTATATGCCCGTATCTGGCAAACCGGTTTAAGCGTGCTGCTTAACCAAACCCTGTTGGTGCTGTTAATTGTGCTGGTGATTCTGGTAATCGTACAACGTCAGATCACCCGTCACTTGGAAAGTATGGCGGATTACAGCAGACGCATTGGTGCCGGTCAGCTGGGCGAAGAGTTAACGCTGATACGGGCAAAACCCAAACAACCGGATGAGCTCGATCAGCTGGCTGGCGCACTCAATGAGATGGGCCAAGCGATTCAACGGGATCGGGATCAGCTGCAACAGATGGTAGAACGTCGGACCGCCAGTCTACGTCGTGCCAAGGAAGCAGCAGAAGATGCCAGTAATGCCAAGTCTCAGTTCCTCTCGACCATGAGTCATGAGATCCGCACACCGATGAATGGCATGCTGGGTATGATTCAGCTGTTGGAAAACAGCTCGCTTACCAAGGTACAGCAGGATCATATCCGGGTACTGCATGACGCTACTGACTCCCTGATGGAGACCTTTGATCATGTACTGCAATACGGTCGTCTGGAGGAAGGGGCTTATATCTCCAGCGAGAGTGATTTCTCACTACAGCAACTGCTCACTAACCTGATGATGCTGATGACACCGGGAGCAGAGAAAAAGCAGCTAACCTTAATCCTAAAGCAACCGTATGACCTAGCCCCCTGTTATTTTGGTGCGGCGGGTAGCCTACGTCAGATACTCACCAATCTTCTGGCTAATGCCATTAAGTTTACCGATCAGGGCGGTGTAACACTGAGCTGTTATCTGATCACTGAAACAGAAGACAAAACAGAAACCGATCAAGAACACATTCAACATCACACGCTGCGTTTTGAGGTGCAGGATACAGGTATCGGCATCGAACCCGAGTTACAGCAGCATATCTTTGATCGTTTTACCCAGGCCGATGAAAGCATTACCCGTCGTTTTGGTGGTACCGGTTTGGGATTAGCAATCAGCAAGGCATTAGCGCAGGCACTTAATGGCAGTATGGGAGTGAATAGCCAACCGGGAACCGGCAGCTGTTTCTGGCTGGAACTGCCGTTACAAATTAGTTCAGAAGACAAACTGGCCGCTAGTGCAAAAGGAAGTAAGCCTGAAACACTTGATGTAGCAAGCTTTACCTTACCCGATACTCAATCCAGTATCGCGGCTCATTCAAGTTCACACACATCCAGCTCTAATATCAACACTGAGCACCACGCAATAAACACTGACACGGCTGATTCCAAAGCATCAATGCCCCATATTCTGTTGGTAGAAGATGTAGAGATTAATCAGCAAGTGGTGCAAGGTCTGCTGGAAGGCCACTATCAGATCAGCCTGGCAGAAGAAGGCCAACAGGCACTGCAACTGTGTCAGCAATATTGCTTTGACTGTATTTTAATGGATATGCATCTACCGGGGCTGAGTGGCTTGGAAATTAGTGCTCAATTACGTACTGATTCCGATGGGCTAAACCACGCTACTCCTATCGTAGCCCTAACAGCAAGTGTCCGACCCGATGATATTCATCAATACCTACAAGCGGGTTTGCAGAATGTAGTGGCTAAACCCGTCAAAAGGCAACAACTTGTTGCGGCTCTGGAAGGTTGCCTGAAGTTTTCAGTTAAATACTCTTCATCTGAACAGTTTGAGCCAACGGAGACACTTGGGGCTACTGATAGCCTTACGCTGCCAGATGTTGAAGACCGTCCATCCGTATCTGCTACAGAGCGGCTGGCGATACAGACAGATCAAGCTGGACTGCAAGGTCTAATAGAGACTGATTCTAAGTCCGCGAACTCCCCACCCTCAGAGGCGTCGCTACTGAACCAGAAACTGCTGGACCAAAAACTGCTGGACTCAAAAATAGTATCGGTACATCAGCAGATGTTAGGTGAGAAAAAAGTCGCCGATATGATGGCCAATTTCTACCGACTGCAAGATACACTCTGGCCCTTGTTACAAGCCAGTTTGCAGGAAAACGACCTCTACGAAACCACGCAACTCGCCCATAAATTGGCCGGTGCCTGCGAAACGTTAGGCTTTATTCGTGCAGGAGAAACGCTACGAACATTGGAAGCGGACGCCGATATGAACGATAATGCCGCCTGCCAGCAACTCTGGCAGTCTCTGGAGGTGATCATGCAAGAGAGTTTTACTATCGCTCAGCATTGGTCTCAGAGGCAGTAATCAAATGGATTACGCACAACAGTGACGCATTTAGACAGGTGTTAGCCTTTTGACTGAGGCACCATACACACTGAAACAACTGTTTCGGTGCATTGCACCTATGAGTTTGAGACCCGAGTATTTTAAAAAGGCAGTATAGATGAGCAAAATCATTGATGGCAGACAGTTAGCAGCCCAGGTAGTGGATGACGTTGCAACGGAAGCTCAGTTTTTTTACGAGCAACATGGCGTTAAGCCAGGTCTGGCCGTAGTACTGGTAGGGGATGACTCAGCCAGCCAGGTTTATGTGCGCAATAAGATCAAACGTGCTCAGGAAGCAGGCTTAAACTCCATTGAGCACAAACTACCGGCCGATACCGATCAGGCCACGCTGGATAACCTGGTAGCCCAACTAAACGAAGATCCAGCAGTACACGGCATTCTGGTTCAGCTACCTCTGCCTGATCATCTGAATGAAGAAGCCATCATTAACGCTATTGTGCCGGAAAAAGATGTCGATGGTTTCCACCCGATCAATGTGGGCCGATTAAGCTCTGGTCAGGATGCACTGACGCCTTGTACCCCGCTGGGCTGCATGATTATGCTGAAGCGCGAGTTAGGTGATGATCTGAGCGGTAAAAATGCTGTTGTAGTCGGTCGCTCCAATATCGTGGGTAAACCTATGGCGGCTCTGCTATTAAAAGAGAGCTGCACAGTAACTCAGGTACACTCCCGTACGCAAAATATTGAGCAGATCTGTGCTCAAGCAGATATTCTGGTTGTTGCAGTGGGTCGTCCTGAAATGGTTAAAGCCGATTGGGTTAAACCTGGCGCAGTAGTGATTGATGTGGGTATTAACTCTATCGAGCCAAATGGCGAGTACAAACTGGTGGGTGATGTAGACTTTGACTCAATTTCACCGATTGCCGGTGCAATTACTCCGGTTCCTGGCGGTGTGGGTCCTATGACTATCGCTTGCCTGATGAAAAATACTCTGACAGCAGCTAAGCAACAACTCGCTTAAACCTTATTCGTTTTTAGCTGTTTCTGCCTTATCTGGGCTGCTTTTATCAGTCTCATACTTTTAAAAGTAGTTGCCAGCCGTTAGCCACTTTCCACTCAATCTCTTTATAACAGAGTGGAAAGTGGCTGATGAAAGCGCTTACTTAGCCTGAGCTCTCGCCATCATCTGTTTTGCTTTTAATACATGGGAATTAGCATTGACCTGCGCCTGGCGAGCTTTTGCACGCGCGATTGCAGTACTCGCTTCAGCTTTAACTTTGTTCATTTGTGCTTCTTGAATCGCCATGGTATTTCTCCATCTCTTCGTAGATACCCATTGCTGGGCTAAATTAACTTTTGCTCTCGAGCAGCTCTGTTAGAACATCTAATCTATTAGAAAACCCAGCCAAGCTGCTTTATTTTGAATCAATCTTTGATTCAGTCTAGTTCACACCAGAAAAGCAGTGCACTCTAGTTGCCTCTTAAGAGGTTAATCCATTTACTTTAGTCTTGGATCAACCTCTGATCATCACTTACTTAACGCCCAACCTTATGATTGCTAAGCACTATTAATTACCAAGCCTTATTAATTGCTAAGCTCCCAGGCCCTAGTAATCGATAGGGCTTGTAATCAATAGGCCTTCTGCTATCCAGGTCTAAGGTGCAGGCCAGCTTTCAGTCGTACCATCTGGGTAGGTTACGCTACCTGAACCGTCAGCGTTATAAACCCAGCTTGTACCGTCGGCTTGTTCATATGTACCAGAACCATCAGCGCTCCAACTGCCGGAGCTACCATCAGAGTTGGTAAAGCTACCAGAACCATCGGCATTCCAAGTGCTGGTATTACCCTGGCCATCAGCCCAACTACCACCACCTTGGCCGTCCCAGGTTTCAGTAGAACCATCAGGATAAACCGCACTGCCTGAGCCATCTTCGTTATAGGTGTAGACAGTACCATCTGCTCCGGTTTCAGTAGTCGAGCCATCACCTGAGTCAGTGCCCGTATCAGTACCTGTGCCTGAACCATCACTGACTTCATTACCATCAGCATCGTAGTAGGTTACATTGCCGTTAGCATCCCAGGCTTCACTACTGCCATCTGGATAGGTGGTTCCCCATGAACCATCGGAGTTATAGTAACCGCTGCTACCATCAGAACTGGTCCAGGCACCTGAACCATCAGCATTCCAGCTACTGCTATTACCTTGACCATCATCCCAACTGCCAGAGCCATCGGCGTTCCAAGTGGACGTACTACCATCGGGATAAGTCTGACTGCCACTGCCATCTGCATTCCAGGTATAAGCACTACCATCCGCATAGGTTTCTGATCCAGAACCATCAGCATTATATGTGCCACTGTTACCTTGGCCATCAGCCCAACTGCTGGAACCATCAGCTGCATTGTAACTGTTATGAGAACCGTCGGCGTTGTGATACTCATACGAACCGTCAGCGTCCCAGCTACCGGAACTGCCATCACTGCCGGTATAACTGCCGCTACCATCTGCATTCCAAGTGCTAGTATTGCCCTGACCATCGTCCCAACTGCCACCGCCCTGGCTATCCCAGGTCTCAGTGCTGCCATCCAGATAAACGGCGCTACCAGAGCCATCTTCGTTATAGGTGTAAACCGTGCCATCTGCTCCTGTTTCGGTGTAGGTGCCCTCTATGCCAGTACCGACACCTGAACCATCACTGACTTCATTACCATCAGCATCGTAGTAGGTTACATTGCCGTTGGTATCCCAGGCTTCACTACTGCCATCTGGATAGGTGGTTCCCCATGAACCATCGGCGTTATAGTAACCACTGCTGCCATCAGAGCTGGTCCAGCTACCAGAACCATCTGCATTCCAGGTGCTACTATTACCCTGGCCATCATTCCAACTACCGGAACCATCCGCATTCCAAGTGGACGTACTACCGTCGGAATAAGTCTGACTGCCGCTACCATCTGCATTCCAGCTATAAGAACTACCATCTGAATAGGTTTCAGAACCTGAACCATCAGCATTATAAGAGCCACTGTTACCCAGGCCATCGGACCAACTGCTGGAGCCATCTGTCGCATTGTAGCTGTTATGAGAACCATCGGCGTTGTGATACTCATACGAACCGTCAGCCTCCCAGCTACCGGAACTGCCATCACTGCCGGTATAACTGCCGCTACCATCTGCATTCCAAGTGCTGGTATTTCCCTGGCCATCGTCCCATGATCCACCACCCTGACCATCCCAGGTCTCAGTGCCACCATCTGGATAAACGGCGCTACCAGAGCCATCGTCGTTATAGGTGTAGACCGTGCCATCTGCTCCGGTTTCCGTGTATGAACCATCTATTCCAGTACCTATACCTGAAGCATCACTGACTTCATTACCGTCGGCATCATAGTAAGTTACATTACCATTAGCATCCCAAGCTTCACTGCTACCATCAGCGTAGGCCATACCCCATGAACCATCAGCGTTGTAGTAACCACTGCTGCCATCAGAACTAGTCCAGGTACCAGAACCATCCGCATTCCAGGTGCTACTGTTACCCTGACCATCATCCCAACTACCAGAACCATCAGCATTCCAAGTAGACGTACTACCATCTGAATAAGTCTGACTGCCGCTACCATCTGCATTCCAGGTATAAGAGCTACCGTCCGCATAGGTTTCCGAGCCTGAACC
>CAYFGP010000122.1:0-19661 GCA_964342385.1 uncultured Oleiphilus sp.
CTAACCCTGATTTATTTGTAAAAAGAGTGATCAATCATCCGGGACCTGACAGTTAAGGACTGACAGATGCGTTTAATGAGTAAAGTTGTCGTAGCAGGTACTCTTTTGGTTGCTTTGATCATGGGAGGGATTGGCTATTTCCTACAAGGAAATATTGAACAGACTTTACAGCAAAACCTGCATCAACAGCTGCGGGGACATCTGGAGTTGGTGGAGAGCAAGCTCCAATCCAATAGCTCTCATTTTGTGACCAGTCTTAGCTTTGCAGCGAGAAACCGGCAGTTAAGTAAGGCACTGGATCTCTATGAAAGCCGAGGTGTGAACCCAGTATTAAATGATCTACTGCTGATCTCCCCTCATATCAATTACGCCATGGTCATTGAGCCTGATGGCAGTGTGTTTGCTGTCAGTACGCTAGACCAACAAAAGCAAAAAATACCCGGTGAACGCCTTTTACTGAATCAAGCCCGCAATAACCCCAGGTTTACCCCGACTCGGGAAGGGGAGGTGGTGAGCAGTGCTCCAGGGTTAGACCCTTATCTGACGACACTGGGTCTGAACACCAAGTTGAGCCAATGGATGATTACGCCTATTAAGGCCCGTGGCAAAGTGCTGGGCTATTTGGTACTGGCCGTTGATTGGTACAGCCTGTATCAAAATATTCTACAGCAGATTAAAGATGATCTGTTGCTGGTGGGGAACCCTGTTCAGGCCATTTTGATGACCGATCAGAACAATAGAGTCCTGGCTGCAAGTCGGGTAAGCAGCGCCCGTTCAGAGTTCACTTCTCGTACTGAAAGTGAGGGCATGCGTTTTTTTACCCCTGACGAGCTGTTGCTGTGGGATAAAAAACAGTTGTCGTCTCAGGATGATATCTCGGTGGTGATTATCTATGACCGAGAGCGTTTTTTCTCCTCGCTTTATCAAACTCAGAAAGTGATCTTTTGGGCCGGTATTCTGGGAATGGTTGCTCTAGTTGGTCTATTTATCATGTTGCTACGCCAGGGCTTTTTCAGTCGTCTACAGCGTTTACATGATGAGGCGGAAACCATTGGTCAGGGGCAACTTCAGCATCGTATTCCTGATTTAGGTAAAGATGAGATTGGTGAGCTGGGCCGAGCCATGAATACCATGGTGGAGAATCTGGAGAAGATTACCACCTCCAGGGAGACTCTGGACCGTGAAGTTCGACAGAAAGAGCGCTTATTAGCTGATTTGGAAGATCAGAAGTTTGCTTTGGACCAGCACTCCATCGTATCGATTACCGATACCAATGGCACTATTAAATATGTTAACGATAAGTTCTGTAAACTCAGTGGTTACTCCAAGGATGAGCTGATTGGTCATAATCATAGGGTGCTGAACTCAGGCTATCACGATAATCCCTTCTTTATGCGCCTGTATGCCACCATTAGTTGTGGTCAGGTGTGGAATGATGAGATCTGTAATCGCTCAAAAGATGGTTCTCTTCATTGGCTGGATACCACGATCGTGCCCTTTATGGACGAGAACGGTCGGGTACAAAGTTATATCACCCTGCGTACCGATATTACCCAGCGTAAAAAAGCGGAACTCGCGCTACAGGAAAGCTCCAGTCAATTAGAACTGGTCATCGAATCCACCGGTGTGGGTATGTGGGATTGGCAGGTACAGACCGGAGAGGTCCGTTTTAACGAGCGCTGGGCCAATATTATCGGTTACCAGTTATCTGAGTTGGAGCCGGTCAACATCGATACCTGGATGAAGTTTGCCCATCCTGATGATCTGGAAGAATCGGGCCGTTTGCTGGAAGCACACTGGAATGGCGAGACGGACAGCTACTGTTTTGAAGCCCGTATGAAACACAAAAAAGGCCATTGGGTCTGGGTATTGGATACAGGTCGTGTTGTGGAATGGCAAGCAGACGGTAAACCTCAGCGTATGATCGGTACCCATCTGGATATTTCTGAACAGAAACGCACAGAGCAACAGATTCAACGTTCTTTGACCCTGCAGGAGTTGATTCTGGAATCCACTAATAATGGTTTCCTGGTGATCGACAAAGAGGGGCAATTACTGAAAGTGAATCAACGCCTGGTGGGTATGTGGTCGATCCCGAAAAAACTGCTTAAACAGAAAGATCTGAAAGCGGTGATTGGTCATGTGACAAGACTGTTGGAGGAGCCTGAGCTGTTAGAGGATCAGCTTAATCGTTTAAGTCAGGCCACCGATGCGGCTTTCCAGGTTTTGGCGTTCAAAGATGGTCGGGTGTTTGAACAGGTTTCTCTACCCATGTTATTGGATGGCCAGCTTATTGGTTGGGTGTGGAGTTTCCGTGAAGAGACCGAGCGCTTAAAAGCCGAGGCTGAATTGATACGAGCAAAAGATGCTGCAGAAGAAGCGACCCGGGTGAAGAGTGAATTTCTGGCCAGTATGAGTCATGAAATCCGCACACCAATGAACGGTGTCATCGGTATGTTGGGTTTATTGCTGAATACGGAACTGTCGGAAGATCAACGCCACCGGGCTCAACTGGCCCAATCCAGTGCTCACTCTTTACTCACCCTGATTAACGATATTCTGGATTATTCCAAAGCTGAAGCAGGCAAAATTGAGCTGGAATCCATGAGGTTTAATCTGCCCGAAATGTTGGGTGATTTTGCGGAAAGTATGGCATTTCAGGCTCAGGGTAAACAACTGGAGTTGGTATTGGATCTGACGGGTATCGAGCATGCCATAGTGCAAGGCGACCCCGAACGCCTCAGACAGATTATGACCAATCTGGTGGGTAACGCGATTAAGTTTACTGAGTCAGGCGAGATTATTGTACGGGCATCTTTGCAGCCTCAAGACTCTGAATCGGCTACTAATGATCAAGGCAAAGGACCGCAAAATGGCGGTTGGCGTTTTGAGTGCACAATATCCGATACCGGTATTGGAATCCCCGAAGCTAATCTCAATCGTTTGTTTAAATCTTTTAGTCAGGTTGATGCCTCAACCACTCGCAAATACGGCGGTACGGGTTTGGGGCTGGCGATTGTGAAAAAACTCTGCCAGATGATGGGTGGTGAGGTGAGCGTTTCCAGTGAAGAGGGTAAGGGTAGCTGCTTCCAATTCTGGGTTGAGCTTGAGTCTGTCGAGTTAACACAAAAAATCCAACCTGAACAAGCCATTGATCATCTCCAGTTATTGGTTGTGGATGAACATGAAGTTAATCGTCATGTACTGAGCCGCCAGCTCACCCTCTGGGGAGCCAAGGTGACAGAAGCGGCCAGTGGTGAGGAGGCGTTACAACTCTGCCAGGCACGTGACGAACAAGGTGACCCCCCGTTTGATGCCGCATTTTTAGATATGCAAAAGGGCGCGACCAGTCGCTTGGGTGAGCGCGTAACAAGTTACTTAGGTGGGCGCGCGACAAGTCGCTTGGGTGAGCGTGCGACCAGTCGTTCAGATAAACACGAAAGCAGTCGCTTGAGTGAGGATTCTGAAAGCCAAGTCGATGGATGCAGCAGAGATAACATTGTCGGCATTAAAGGAATTGAGTTGGCCCAACAGCTGAAGCAGCAGCCCGGTTTAAGCGAGATTAAACTGATCATTATGACGGCTATGGCTCAGCAGGGAGACAGGGATTACTTCCAGCAACTGGGTTTTAGCGGTTATTTCCCTAAACCGGCAACCCAGACAGATCTCTTGGAAGCTCTTCGGGTCATTGTCGATGATAATTATGTACCGTCAGCTTCTTCACCTGTCTTGGCTTACCATCCACTCAAACTGATTTCCAGCTTGTCTCAAGTCCAGGACACAACCTTGCTGTTGGCAGAAGATAATCATGTTAACCAGATGGTCGTGGTGGGCTTATTGCTAGAGTTAGGTATTAAAGCCGATGTGGTTGAAAACGGTATGGAAGTACTGAAAAAGCTCAACTCTAGCCAGGGGAAATATCCATTGATTTTGATGGATTGCCAAATGCCAGAGATGGATGGCTATGAAGCAACAAGACAAATTCGTATGGGTAGTGCCGGAGAGGCTTGTAAGGAGCTACCGGTCATTGCGCTAACCGCCAATGCGATGGCAGGGGACAAAGAGCGTTGCTTTGAGGCTGGTATGAGTGATTATCTATCCAAACCTATCTCTCCACCTCAGTTGGTTGCCAAGCTCAATCAGTGGTTGCCAGAGCAGCTGGAGAACTTACCTGAAGCTTTGGATAAGGCTGTCGAATTAGAAGCTGAGATATCAGCAACAGAGCAGCAGATCGAGCAAGAAGAGGCTATTAACCAAGGGGACAGTGATCAAAAAGAAAGCAGCCAAGAAGGAAGCAACCAACAAGAGAGCAACCAAGCAGAGCAAACCAGACAAACTGAGCGAGCTGAAAATAGCCAGCCTGCAGACAGTGAAGCAGCCCAAAGAGACACAGAGGGAAGTCATATAGCGCAAGTGCGTAAAGAGCAAGGTCATATGGAACAAGAGCTATTGCCGGTTTGGGATCAGGATGATTTCCAGCAACGCATATTGGGTGTTGAATCTGTGTTTCAGGTGCTGATCGAGCTCTTTATCGAAGAGATTCCACAGAAAGTTAACGAATTGGAGCAAAGCCTGGCTTTGCAGGATTTTGCTCAATTAGCTCATCTGGCCCATAGTCTGAAGGGCGAAGCCAGTAATCTCAGCGTGAAACAGTTTCATCGGGTCGCCTATCAGTTGGAAGAGGCGGCAAAACAGCAGAATATTGATCTAGCGAAGCAGAAGCTGCTTGAGCTTAAGCAAAGTATGGAGCAGACTCTGCGCCTGCTGACTCAGGTACTGCAACAGCATAAAGAGGCTGAGGCCGATAATAGCCACTGATTTTCAGGCTTTATTGTGGCTTGTCTTGATCCAGAGAAAGCAACCCAGGCAATTTTTAAATAGTGATTTCTTAAGTGTTAATTATCTCCAATACGGTTTCTATTCCAGATGACGAACTGGACCTGAGTGCTATTCGGGCCCAGGGTGCGGGTGGCCAGAATGTCAATAAAGTCTCATCCGCAATTCATCTGCGTTTTGATATCCCAAACTCCTCCCTGCCCGAGTTTTATAAGCAGCGCCTGCTGGAACTAAAAGATAAACGTATCAGTAAAGAAGGCGTGCTTATCATTAAAGCCCAGCAGTTTCGTACCCAGGAGCAGAACCGGGAAGATGCGTTGGAGCGACTTAAGGCCCTGATCAAAGCGGCCACAGTAGTACAGAAAACCCGTCGCGCGACTAAACCGACCCGAGGCTCCCAGAAACGCCGTATGGACAGCAAAACCAAACGGGGGCAAGTGAAGTCGATGCGGGGTCGTGTCAATTACGACTGATGCGATTAGCACAGCAAATATGGAGAGGGTTGCTTCACTGAGATGATTGCTTCACTGGGATGAATCCAGATCCTTGTGAGATTAGAAGAAGGTGATCCGTAAAAAAGAGCAATAGAGGCTGTAACGGCAGAAAATATTCAGCAATTCCTACCTAAATGATCAACTATAGTTACAGGCAGAGATTTAAAACTCGACAGTTATCTTATCAATATTGCTGAACTCGCCTGGTGCTATAGACCTGCTAACCGGCCTAAGCTCTGGGAAGACTGGGGGCCGCTATGACCAAAGCTGTGATTGCCGATAACAAACCCAAAAAAGTCACCCTGAATCAAGGTGAGGATTACTACTTCTGTAGCTGTGGGCGTTCTTCTAGTCAGCCATTTTGTGATGGTTCCCATAAAGGCACAGGTATGAAGCCTCATCATTTTACTGCTCAGGAAACAGGGGATGCTTATCTATGTGCCTGTAAGCACAGCGGCAATCTACCCTATTGTGATGGCAGTCATAAGCAGTTCTCCGCAGATCAAGTGGGTAAAGAAGCCCCTGCAAGTGAAGATTCAGCTTCAGAGAGCAATCAGATCGTAGCCACTTCAGATGACCGCCAACCCAATGTGATTGCAACCACCGAAGAACCTACCGTCGAGTTTATTCATCAACTGGCCCGTGAAGGTCTAAGCCAAATGGGCCATCATGGCCCTATGGATGCCATGGGCGTACCCCGTTATCAACTGCCCCATTGGGATGATCTACAAATTATGGTGGCTCAGATGGCCACTAAACCGCTGTTTGATGATCATGAAGTGGGCACTGAATTGATTATCGGCCCAGAAGCCCGCAAACCCCTAGAGCTGAAAATCCCCCTACTAATTTCCGATATGAGCTTTGGTGCATTATCGGAAGAAGCCAAAACCGCCATGGCTAAAGGTGCAGAGCTGGCGGGCACAGGTATATGCTCTGGGGAAGGTGGGATGTTACCGGAAGAGCAGCAAGCTAATAGCCGCTATTTTTATGAGCTGGCCAGTGCCCAGTTTGGTTTTCAGGAAGAGCTGTTAGAGCGGGTACAGGCCTTCCACTTTAAAGGTGGCCAGGGCGCGAAAACCGGTACCGGCGGTCATCTGCCCGGCAATAAAAATATCGGTAAAATCGCCCAGGTACGGGGTCTACCAGAAGGCACTCCTGCTATCTCACCTCCCACCTTTAAAGAGCTGGTCACGGTTGCAGACTTTAGACACTTTGCCGAGCAGATACGCAGCGACACCGGCGGTATCCCGATAGGCTTTAAGCTCAGTGCTAACCATATTGAAAAAGATATTCAGTTTGCTCTGGATGCTGGCGCAGATTACATCATCTTGGATGGTCGTGGCGGCGGTACCGGTGCCGCACCTTTACTGTTCCGGGATCATATCAGCGTACCGACTATTCCTGCTCTGGCCCGTGCCCGTCGCTATCTGGATGACCAGGGAGCCTCAGGCCGCGTTACCCTGATTATTACCGGCGGCCTGCGCGTACCGTCGGACTTTGTTAAAGCCTTAGCGTTAGGTGCAGATGGCGTCGCGATTGCTAACAGTGCCATGCAATCCATCGGCTGTGTCGCCGCCAGAATGTGTCATACCAACCTATGCCCGGCAGGTATCGCCACGCAAAAAGCCGATCTACGCCAAAGACTCAACGTCGAGAAGTCCGCCCAGCAGCTATATAACTTCCTCACAGCTTCCACTGAACTGATGCAAGTGATGGCCCGCGCTTGTGGCCATAATCATCTGAACTTGTTTAATCCCGATGACTTAGCGACCTGGCATAGGGAGATGGCTTTGTTGTCAGGTGTGAGATATGCCGGAGTGTTAGATCCGGGATAAAGTGGCGATCAGTGGCCGTTTACAAAATCATGGCTGCTAATCCCAAAAAGATCAGAAAGCCCAACGTATCCGTGGTTCCGGTAATAATGACACTGCTGCCTAAAGCGGGATCTTGGCCTATGGCTTTGAGCAGTATGGGGATGGTGACGCCGATACAGGCGGCGAAGAGCATGGTGCAGAACATGGCCAGTAACATTACCAGACCTAAGCTGGCATCTTGATAAAGGGCAAAGGTAAGCAAGCCGGTAATTACGCCCCAGATGGTGCCGTTCATTACGGCGATGGAGAGTTCTTTTTTCACCAATTGGAGGCGGTTATTGGCATCCAGTTGTTTGGTGGCGAGGCCACGGATAACCAGGGCGACCACCTGATTACCTGCATTACCACCGATATTGGCGGTGATGGGCAGTAGGGCAGCGAGGGCAACGGTCTGGCTGATGACACCTTCAAACTGGTCGATAATCTGCGAGGCGATAAAAACGATCAGTAGGTTGAGTGCGATCCAGGGCCAGCGGTTTTTGGCAGATTTGGTGATGGGATCAAACAGGTTTTCTTCTTTGCTCAGACCAGCCTGCGCCAATAGCTTTTGTTGTGCCAGTTTGTCGATCAAATCCATCAGGGCGCTGACTCGGAGTACTCCTACCAGTTTATTGTGTGCATTCACCACTGGAGCAACAATCAGTTCGTAACGCTCAAAACTGCGGGCGGCTTCTTCGGCGGAGTCTTTGGTCTGGAAAGTGATGGGCTGTTTTTCTAGCAGTTCCGAGATAGGCATATCGCCCTTGTGGGTCAGCAGATCTTCCAGTGCCAGGGTGCCTTGTAGAATATCTGCGTTGTCGGTGACCATAATATGACCGGAGTTATCTGGCAGTTCACCTTGCTGTCTTAGGTACGCCAGTACGTTATCCAGTGTCATATCATCTTGCACGACCACGGGCATATCGAATTCCATCCAGGCCCCGACACTGTTCTCTGGGAAGCTTAGGGCAGAGCGCACATCTTCCCGTTCGGCTCCAGGTAGGGAGGAGATCAGGTCTGGTACGATCTCTTCTGGAAGCTCCTGTAGCAGGTCGGCAATTTCATCACTTTCCAGATGTTGCGCTACGGCGGTTAGGTCTTCGGTGCGGTATGCGTTGATCAGTTCAGAGCGCACAGAATCAGACAGTTCCAATAGTACGGCACCGGCATGACAGTGTTGCACCTGATGCCAGACTAACAGGCGTTGTTCCGGGGGAATCAGTTCCAGTAGTAGGGCGATATCGGCAGGATGTAAGCGATTGATCAGCAGTTCCAGTTCGGCCAGATGCTGACGCTGGGTGACGGCGTCGGTCAGTTGCTGTTTAGGTTGCTGATTCTGCTTTTGCAGCCAGGCTTCAATCACTTCTTTGCGGTTGATCAGTGCCTGAATGCGGTGAATCACCTGGGTGAGTTGATGTGTATGGGTTTCCGACAATGCCCTGCTCCTGGACAGAGGAAAAGGGTCATTGTCGGTATGTTCTATGACAACTTGTTGAATTTACTCAGGCTTTTATCGTCGTTGATGACATCTGTTACAGCTTAGTGTGGTTATCCATCGGTTTGTAGAGCAATACAGGCTGTGCAGCCGCCAGAGTCATTGTTATTCAGTTCCAGCTGCCAGCCGTATTTACGACAGATATCGTGGGAGATCAGCAATCCCAGGCCAAAACCTTCGACACCACGGGGTTTGCTGCCCAGGCCAACGCCAGTATCTACGACCTGTATTTGATGCGCTTCGACAATAACCTTGATTTGACCTTGTTCAGTACAGGCAAAGGCATTTTTAATCAGGTTGCCCAGTAGGATCTTCAGACTGGTTTCTGGCATTTTGATCTGAATATTTTGCGCCATCTCGATCTGACACTCGATCTCTTTACCAGCTAACAGATGCTGATGGCTATCCACACAATCTTCGAGCTCTTGTTGTGTGAGAGTGCGGTCGCTCAGGTTGCTGATATCTTCCTCTCGAGTCAGAGAGAGCAGAGTGCTGACAAAGTCGTTCATCTCTGTACTAGCCTGATGCAAACGCTGGCGCTGTTTCTCGATAAACTTGGCATCATTGGATTGGCCCAGCAGTGAGACAGCTCCTTTGATTACCATCAAAGGGGTTCTCAGTTCATGGCTGGCATAGCGATTAAAGGCTCTTTCCCGCTCAAGCAGCTGATGAATCTGATCTCGATATTGATTCAACTGTTCTACCAGCTGGAGCACCTCACGCGTCGTGGCCCCTTCCGGTACGGGAATGGGCGACAGATCATGGGGGCTACGCTGTTGCAGTGTTTTGGTCAGTTGCGACAGTGGTGAGGTGAGATGTTTGGCAATTCTTAGCACAACCCATAGGCTGACGCCTAACAGGGTGAGAGACAGCAAGAGCTGTTTGCTTTGTCGATCAAAGGCTTCTTCTTCACTTTGTTCGTAGATAGGGTCATAGAGAACCAGATAAATCTCTCGAGTTTGTCCATTTATCTGAACCTGAGAGCGCATAAGAAAGTATTCCAGGTCCACATCGCGATCATATTCGAACTGTTCTTCCGGTCGGTGTTCGTAGGAAACATCCAGTTCAGGGTTTTCTGGAAATTCCACGTCGTCAGGAACGTCACTCAGATTGAAATAGACGGTACTGAATGGGGAAACCTGAACGCTTTTCTGCTCTGGCTTTGGCATATTCTGCAGCTTTTGCTCGGCCAGATTCTTGTCGTGTAGTAAACGGTTATGCGCCGTGAGATGTTCAATATCCGATAAAATCAGACCAAACAGAGTAAAGTGAGACGTGATAATGGCAAATGCCACGATCGCAAAATAGGTAAAGGTCAGCTGCTTGGCGCTTTTGACGCCGTGAAAGGCTTTAAAGGCGGCATTGATTGGCTGTGAATCAGACCTGGGTTGTGATTCAGGTATGGATTGCTGCTCAGGTGTTACTTGGGAATCAGGTCTTGGGTTTGATCCGGACATTAGTTGTCCTCTTTAATCAGTTGATAGCCCACCTTAGGTACGGTTTTCAGGTAGTGATGGCTAAAGGGTTTGTCGATCTGAGTACGCAGTTGATAGATATGGCTTCTGAGTACATTGCCTTCCGATTCATCCTCTCCCCACAGTGTGTGAATGATCTCTTCTTTGCTGACCACTTCCGGCGCACGCATCATCAGCAGTTTTAAGATGGTAAATAGGGTTGGATTGAGGGAAAAGCGGCAGTCGCCCCGGCTCAGACTATGGGTGTTGATATCCAGGGTGAGCTGACCAAAGTTCAGCACCTTACTTGCAGTTTGGCCACTTCTACGGCGGGTCAGGGCGTTGATGCGCGCTTCCAGAATCTCCAGGTCAAAGGGCTTAACCAGATAATCATCTGCCCCTTGTTCAAACCCGGTTAGCGTATCTTCTCGGGTATCTCGTGCGGTTAGCATCAGAATCGGTGTATCGATACCCTGCTCTCTGAGTTTTTGACACACGGTATAGCCGTCCATTCTTGGCAGCATGACATCCAGAATAATCAGGTCGTAATGGTTTTCTTTCGCCAGGTCATAACCCTGTTGGCCATTGCTGGCGTAGTCCAGTACATATCCCTTCAGTTCAAAGAAATCAAAGATGATACCGGCAATATCCTGATGGTCTTCAACAAGCAGTAACTTCATGGGCTTTGGTTTCTCTTATAGTTGCTGTTTGGGTGTCTGTTCTGGACTTTGTTTCGAACGCTTTTGGAGCGATCACTTTGATTATAGGTTGATGTGTCCAAGCTATAACCAGGGCTATCTCATTTGGGCCCATTTAGCTGAACCTTTGTGAAGTGAGATTTGCCTCACTTCGATTTTAAGTCAATGCGATTTATTGCTTTAAGTAATGTGATTTCTGCTCATTATTAGAGCGGATTTAAGGTGAAAAAAAGGTCGATATAGCGCTTTGTTTTAATATTTTGCCATAGATCTTGATTGCATATTTTACGCTTATCTCTTTGTTCTTAATGGTCTTTTATAAGGTATTAATCGGTTTTCACTTTTTTTAACTCTTTTGAGTGCAGCGTGAAAAAAATGTCAGCGACCTTTTTCTGACTACGGCCTATATAAGCTGTGCCCATCGAATAGTGAGGCATAGACAAATGACATTAACCCTGATTCAAGGCGATGAATTACAGGCTCAAACCGAGTCTGGCCATGAGGCTTACGGTGAGGCCGATGCTCTGGCAAGACCCCTGATCTCTGTGATTATTCCTATGTACAACGAAGAAGCGGTGATCGATACCTGTCACCAGAGAGTCTGTCAGGCTTTGGATCAATTGGGTCAGAGTTGTGAACTGGTCTATGTCGACGATGGCAGTCGTGATAGTACCTGGGAGATGGCGGAAGAGTTTACCAGTGAACAGCATCAGGTGACTTGTCTAAGGTTAAGCCGCAATTTTGGTAAAGAAGCGGCCATGTCCGCAGGTTTGAAAGCCGCAAAAGGACAAGCTGTGATTCTGTTAGATGCCGATCTACAGGATCCCCCCGAGTTGATCCCGGATATGGTGCAGCAGTGGCAAAACGGTTATGACGTGGTGGATATGCAACGCCGTAAGCGTTTTGGTGAAAGCTGGTTCAAGCGTACGACTGCCGCAGGTTTTTATAAGCTGATTAATCGCTTATGTGATATGCCGATCCCACAAAATGTTGGTGATTTCCGTTTGTTAGACCGCCGGGTGGTGAATGAAATCAACAAGCTGCCAGAGCGTACCCGCTTTATGAAAGGTTTATTTGCCTGGCCTGGTTTTAACCGAACTACCTTGCTGTTTGATCGTGACCCCCGTCAGGCCGGAGAGACTAAGTGGAACTACCGTCAGTTGTTTAATCTGGCCTTTGAAGGTATCAGCTCTTTTAGCACCTGGCCGTTGCGTCTGTCGACGTTGGTGGGCTCGGCCGTATGTCTGCTGACATTGATTCTGGCATTTACCGGTATCTCAACGGTGCTGTTAGCGGTGTTGCTATTGGGCGGTATTCAGCTGCTGTCAGTGGGGTTATTGGGTGAGTATGTCGGGCGTTTATTTATCGAGGCGAAACAGCGACCGCTTTATCTGGTGATGCAGGAAGCCCGTAAGCAGGCTACCGGAGATGATGAGGGCTGGCGCTATGTCCATGACAAGTAGTGAATTGATAAAAAACGAAGTTCTGGAAAGCGAGGCAAAGGTCGACTCTAGTACTGAGCAAAGTAAAGCCTCTATAACTCAAGGGACAATGACCAAGGCTACTCAACAGAAGGCATGTCGTTATGAACTGGTCTGTTTTCTGGGGCTAACGGTTTTTGTTGCCTGGATGATTCGCATGATCTCGCTGGGGCTGTATCCACTGATGGATACGACCGAAGCTCGTTACGGTGAGATGGCGCGCATCATGTATGAAACCGGTGATTGGATCACCCCGATGTTTGATTATCAGGTGCCATTCTGGGGCAAGCCACCCTTGTTTGCCTGGTTAAGTGCCTCGGGTTTTGAGTTGTTTGGAGTGAATGAGTTTGCCGCTCGTATGCCTCATCTACTGCTAGGGATGATAACTGTCGCTCTGGTGGGGTGGTTTATGGCCCGGCAGGTACGTTTAAGTGCGGTTAAGTCAGATGCTTTCCATGGTTGGTTAGCGGCTATGGTGCTCAGTACCACAGGTGCCTTCCTGCTACTATCAGGTGCGGTAATGACAGATACTGCGCTGACACTGGCAATCACCCTGAGCATGATCAGTTTCTGGCTGGCATGGAATACGAGCAGTAAGGTTTGGGGTTATCTATTTTTTGCCGGGCTGGCGTTAGGTATGTTGGCCAAAGGACCGCTGACTCTGGTTTTGTTGGGTATTAGTTTAGGTCTGTGGGTTCTGGCAGATAAGCGCTTATTACGAGTTTGGGGTGCACTGCCCTGGATTGGTGGCACGTTACTATTTTTAGCACTGTCATTGCCGTGGTATCTGTTGGCCGAAGCGAAAACACCGGGTTTTCTGAATTACTTCATTGTTGGTGAGCACTTTAAGCGTTTTGTGATCAGTGGCTGGCAGGGAGATCTGTATGGCACAGCCCATGATGAGATTCGAGGTACCATCTGGCTGTACTGGTTCACTTCTGCACTACCTTGGGCACCTATTCTGTTGTGGCAGTTGATGCGTCGGATAAAACGAGGGGCAGACGTTCAGGAGTTGACCTCTGTTGGGCAAAATATGTCTGAGGGTAACAGTGCTCAGCCTGTTCAACACAGAAAGCAAACAGTGACGAGAACTGCTGGTTTTACCGGATTTTTATGGTGCTGGATGTTATCACCTATGCTGCTGTTCACTTTTGCAGGCAATATCTTACCTAGCTATGTCTTACCCGGTTTACCGGCAATGGCGCTGCTGATTGCAGAATATCAACGAAGGAACCCTCTGAACACTCGAGTGTTTTTCCTGGGATTACTAATGCCTGTGCTGATTGTGGCTGTGGTTTGGGGTATCAATGCGGGTGTCAGTAGCAAAGAGGCGGAGAAAGCCTTGTTGAATCAGTGGAGTAAGCAGCCGGAAGCTCAGACAAGTCAGCTGATTTATCAGCGAAAACGTCCTTTCTCTGCACAGTTTTACTCAAATGGTAAAGCGGTACAGTCTAAAGAACCTTTGATGACTTTGGTACAGGGCTTATCTCAACCAGCATTTATTGCAGTAGAAAAGAAGCGACTTGATGTGGAAGCGGTTCAGGCATTATCACAATGTGAGGTAAGAGCAGAAGCTCGTAACCGTAGTCTGTATTTCTGCCCGGCCAACTCGGTTATGCAAGAGAGTGTTGTACAAGAGGAGGCTGCACAAGAGAGTGTCATTCAGTAGCTGATACAAGGAAACTAGCGGTAAGGCAGCCGGAAAGAGTCGATGTAGATTGACCATCGACTTTGGAGAAAAGGCTGGTGTAGGTTCATGTTCCTACGCCAGCCTCGAATTGATTTGATTGGTTATTTAGGGGCAGAGATTGCCGTTGGGCTTTTTAGATGAGCGCTAAGGCTGTCTTTGACATCTTCCCAGCGTTTATTCGCTTTATCCTGCAGTGCTTTTTCACCCATAAAAGCTTCTTTATGCTTTTTCAGGTAGGTGTAGTGCATTGCAGTCACCTTGTATTGATCCTGACCTTCAAACGCGGAGAACACATCGACCACGTTTTGCAGAGTATCATCAATAAAGAAGATATTTTTGATTTGGCTTGAGTCGGTTCTGCTCAGCAGGCATTTCAGCATCTCCCCTTTATTCTGACCTGCGACATACATGACACCCTGTTGATAACTAACCTCTCTGGCTTTTGCTCTGTCTGGTTTTGGGAGACATTTTTGCGGTTTAAACGGACCCGCAATACTGGCGATACCACTCTTTGTTCCTTTCAGGGCGTTGTTATGGATCAACTCCTGAAAGCTCACTACTGTAGTTCCCTTCTTTTGATCAGCTTTTGTCGCTGTCAGAGCGGCAAACTGACTCTCCGTGGCAGACAGGTTGCTGGTGCCACGGGCGGTGAGTACCAGCAGTTTAGCTTGATCTTTGGTTAGCGTTTTCAGTACGGAAGGTACTTCCTTCTCTTCTGTGTAAGGCATATTGTTGATCGCCAGCAATAGAGCGGCGATATCCAATAAGTCGCCCATATTATTGGCCACCAGAGGCGGTTGAGCTGTATTGGTACTTTCCTTAGCCAGTTTCTCCAGCTCTCGTTTCAGCTCTTTTTCCTGCTTGGTCAGCTTGCCATTTTTGGCTTCCAGCTGTTGCAGCAGGTTTAGATCTTGTTGGATTGGATGATTACTTTGGTACTGTTTTAACAGATTTTCCTGCCAGCTGAACCAAGCTGGGCCACCGAGGAACTGACAGCTTTTTGGATCTTTACGATCAGCACATTCCATCATGGTCAGGGTGTCGTCATCGTCCATTACGATCAGAGTATTGGACAGATTCTTTTGCTTATTCTCTGTTTTCAGTGTTTGGACGGCGTCTTGCAACTGACTAAAGCTGTCTACAGCAACCATTTGTACCTGAGATTCCTGATTCTTCTCAGTGGCACCGTAGGCGTGGGCCTGAAACAGTAAACCACCCAATAGCAGAAACATTGGGTTTAGTTGGAATTTCTTCATAATCTTTTCCATCTCGTTCAGGCCGCCTACAGACTGACCCTGTTTTAGGTTGCTGTAGACGGCGTTATACGCTTGTCTTTTTATGGTCTGGCTATTTTTATGAGTCGACGGCTTTATAGGCCGACTGCTTTATGGGACGAAGCACACAGGCTTATTGGGTTTTGCCCGGCGACTTCACCTCATAAAACGGACGGCGTGAGATATATTTCTGATGCTCTGGGAACATGGCGATATAGAACTCACTCCAGCCACCCTGACGTACGCGAACCAGGTCGTATTTCTCTGGGAAGGTTTCCGCCTGTTTGTAGGTTTCAGGATCAGCAGTGGTAAAGGTCAGTAGGTTGGAACCCAACTTGCTGTCGGCAAACTGACGAATCACTTCGGTCAGCTCATCCACCGGGAAGTCCTCTTTGATATTCAGATCAATCGGGGCAGCATTAGACAGACCGACATTGATCGCTTCGATATTCCAGTCCTGCAGGCACTGGTAGATATCGTAGGCTTCCGTTTTAGGTGGTTGATCTGCAGGACTTGGTGCAGCACAGAAATCATCGGCAATAGGATCACCAGACAGGCGGCCATCCGGCGATGCACCCATACCTGAACCCAGACCCAGGTTATCTTCAAAGGTACCGACACCTGGAGTCACCACAAACTCAAACTTACGCTCTGGCAGGTCATATTGCTTCTGCAGTCTCTTATAGGCTTTTTTCACCGATTTAACCGGTTTCTTGATGCCATCGTGGATAATATCGACACAACCCTGAACGACCTGCTGAGCCAGTGCCTTCACATCTTCGGAGTTGCCCTCACCAAACTTAGGCAGAGCCAGCGCTGCTTGGCGCAGCTCTTTATAACGCAGGGCGTCTTCTTCTGCGCGGCCATTGTTGGCCATCACATTGTGGAAAGGCTCCTGCATATCTTCACCCCAGTTATTCCACAGGGCTTGCAGCAGTTCTGGCAGGGTAGTGACGGCGGTTTCTTTATCAAACACCATCTTCTTAATGGCATACAGGGCGTTGATGGTATCGGTAATACCGCACATCATCGGCGCGACAATATGGTATTCGGCACCGCCGTTGGTCATATCCTTACCGCTTTCCATACAACCGTCGGTCATGGCTGAGAACAATGGACTTGGGCATACATCCCACAGGGCACCGTAGCTGTTCATCAGGGTGTTATAGAACTTGCTGATCTGCCACTTATATTGGGTAAAGAAGATATCCAGGAACTGATCAAAGCTTGTGATTTGCTCTGGCGTTGGGGAGTTCCAGCCGCTTTTGATACCGCGCAGATGCTGCCAACCGGCACCTGCGATGGTGGCACCCTGATTCATCGCCATGCCGACGACCGGCAGAATCGGTACATAACTGAAGGCCCACTCGCTTTTACCGCCAATAATCGGCTCGTAACAGCCGTCACAGACATAGTCTCGGGCGTCGGCCAGTTTCAGTGGGCCACTGGCCATCAGGCCTTTAACCAGTTTGTCGTCATTCATCAGGATAGGGTCGGCACCGCCAGACATAATGGACATGGCGGCTTCCTGCAGAATCTCTTCATGCAGTGGTGTCTTCATCGCCTGGTGGACACGCAGTGACAGACATGGGGCGTTCAATGGCAGACGACGGGCGGAGCGCAGACACATCAGTGTAATATCATTACAGCCGTCTTTTGGCTTTTTGCTATTGGTCGGCAGATAACCACCAATGGTGACCTGTTGCACCCACTGATTGAGCGCGGAGCCCTGAGGGAAGTTACCGGCAGAATAGAACACCGCACCGGTACCGTAGTTCAGGTAGTCTTCCATATGCTGACGGTTATAGAGTACGGTTTCATCCATCTTCAACCAGAAGGCGTCGATAATCTCCTGAGCTTGTGGCTGAGTCAGGCGGTCCTCGGCAATATCCTGTTCGTAAGGTTCGATCAGGTATTGATCCAGACGACCGATGGACATAGGTTCGCCGGATTGGTGTAGGGCACAGTTGACGATAAAGATCAGCTGCAGGCTTTCAAGCAAACCTTGCGGTGCCTCGTAAGCCAGCTTCTCCATACGAGCCGCAATTGCCGCATAGTGCTCTTTATTGTGCAGATCGGTATCCGTGCACTCCTGCACTTTTTCCTCGGCCAGTTTAGCGTAGGCCAAGATAAATGCCTGTAGACCTTCCAGCGCCCAGAGTACGGATTGGTAGAAGGCTTTTTTCTCGCCTTTGGAAGCTACAAGGTTAAGCTGAGCTTCCTCGATCATGCCGCCGATACCGAGGCGGACAACCTTGTGGTAATTCGGAATATTGTGGCCGGTGGCAGAGTACTCGTTCAGATTGCCAAAGAAATGCTCAATCTTTTCATCAGCGGTCAGATATTCCATTACCTGAGTACCCGTACCCAGGGTCAGCGGTGGCATATTACCGATAATGATCTCGTTGGGTTTGATATTGTACAGACCTGCTTTTTCACGATATTCAGGCCGTAGCAGGGTATCTGACAGGCTGATCTTGATCGCCATACCCTTACGCAAGGCAGCTGATTTGCTTTTCGCAACCTTTTTGTAGTCCTGCCAGCGTTCGGCTTTGACATGATCCTTCAGGTGGCCCAAAGGTGGCATCACCTTTTTCTTCTCCCAGGTATCGTTCCATTCGCTGAAGGTTTGACCTAACAGCAGCATAATACGATCGCTGATCGGGATGTCATTGGCGTTGGCCGATTGCGCTTTATTGAGGAAGTCCCGGTTGTTGTAGAACATCAGACCGTTGTCACTGCGCACATTGTAATAGTCATTCAGTGGTACAGGGATGTCGGCTTCAGGACCAGATAGGCCAATCAGCTCTGCTGCGGGTACAAACCAGAAGTTACCGGTAATGGCGTGGCTGTTGCTCAGCATTTTGTCTTTAACAAAACCTTTGTCTGAGCCGACGATATTCTTGATCAGCTGCTCAAACACATTACCGTCGTTACCGTAGGCGACAAAGTAGACGCCTTCTTCTTTACCAGCACCGCTATCGGAATGACCAAAAGGCAGGGCCTGACGCAGAATGCGCTGTGTCACCCGTTCACCATTCAGCTGGCGCACACACTTGATATGGCTGCGTTCATCGTGCATCGGGATGATGGCCTGGTTATGGTTGCGGCCGATCATATCTTCCTTCTCGACCATGCTCATATTGTCCAGAGCGGCCCAGTTATGGACAAATTTCTGCTGCAGGACATAGGCGGAACCGCGGTAGAACAGATCTTCTTCACCGACAATCACCCGTTCGGACAGGTTGACCTGATCTACAGGATTGATCATGGCATCAATAAAGCGGCCGCCAAAGACTTTACCGCCTTGCTGTTTATGAGCCGGCGTGTGGGTATGGGTGCGGGTAACGGATTTCAGTTTTTTGAGCACCGCGTGATAAATCAGTGCGCAGCTCTCAGCGTTGGTACCCTTGATATGGAACCAGAGGTCGCCGCGGGTATTAGCGAAAGGTTTGTCATCCAGACGGACAAAATCGGTGGTGCCTTGTGGTGCTGGCATTTTGTCCTGATCACACCACTGTTGCCAAAGCTCATAATCGACACCAAATACACACACGGTTTTTTCTTTCTGTTGTGCACAAAGGGTATCGATCTCCTGAATCACTTTCAGCCATTGCTGCTTAATGTTCTTTTGATCGTCTTTCAGATAGATGGTCGTAAAGTGACCAAAGGCAGGGAAAAAGGCGATGCCCTGTTGGGCAAAGTTTGCATTCAGTTGCTGGTGGCTTAGTTTGGCTTTCTGATGAACGTTCATCGATGACACCCTTCACGGTTTATAAGTGTGTATCTGATGTGAAAATGACTGGGCTGTTTTTATTTCCCTTTAGTGATTTCACATCGTCCCTGTTTTTCTTTATTTAGAGTAATAAGTACAAGAATCATAAGGAGAAAGGTGCAGAGGGAGTATTACGTGACATTACGTGTCTTGTAATAAGGTGCGTGTAATAAGGTGTTATTTATAGCCACTTACACAAAAAAATTCGATACGCACTTACACAAAAGTATTTCGATATTCTTCGGCCAGAGGCTGAAGAATGAATCCGTCTATCAAAGAGAAACTTTTGTGTAAGTGCTTAGACAGTTATCTAATTTGCTTCCTGACAAGGTACATAAACAGGTGCAAAGCCTGAAATAGGGCGTCCTAAAACGCGTTTTAGGTCGCATAGCAACTGGCTTATAGCGATTCTGGTACTCATAAACTGCGGTTGGCAAAACCTGATAGGGAGTTTGTGTGGCTGCTAATATTTCAGCCATTAATTTTTCAGCCGCTTAGCATTATCAGGAGTGTGTTATGAAGGTGTATCTTACCCGGTTATTATTTACCGCTTTATTTACTGGACAGTGCGAAGTTCTCGATAGAGGAAGCATAAGCTTGACGCCTCTCTA
>CAYFGP010000123.1:0-19187 GCA_964342385.1 uncultured Oleiphilus sp.
TGGGCGTAGCTCAGTTGGTAGAGCCCCGGATTGTGATTCCGGTTGTCGTGGGTTCGAGCCCCATCGTTCACCCCAGTCTTTCTTCACCCTCTCGTGAAGTTTGTATGTCGGGATATAGCGCAGTCTGGTAGCGCGCCTGCTTTGGGAGCAGGATGTCGGGGGTTCGAATCCCTCTATCCCGACCACTCTATTTCTACCTTTCTTCTTTTATTTTTTCTCTAACCCCCATCATTTTTTAAATCTTTCAAGCTCACTTTAGTGTCTGATTTGATTTCGATTTTACTCTTTGTTTTTCAATGAATTGCCTTGCGTTGTGCGAAAAACAACCATTTGATTCCATTTTGGTTTTTTTCTTAGCAAACAAGTGCTTTGTAGGTGCATAACCGCTTGCTTGCGGCTCTATCTACTCTTAAAATCTATTTCTTTCAGCTTACAAAAGAAGCATTAAAAGTATTGCGAGGATTTTTCATGCAAGTTTCCGTTGAAACGACTTCTGGTCTTGAGCGTCGCGTCACAATTCAGGTGCCAGCAGCGCAGGTTGATAACGCAGTTGAAGAGCGTCTGAAGCAGACTGCAAAAAGCGCACGTATCAACGGCTTCCGTCGTGGCAAAGTGCCAATGAGCCATGTTCGTCGTCAGTTCGGTGCTGATGTTCGTGCAGAAGTTGTTTCAGAAGTTGTGCGTACTCAGTACGTTGAAGCGATCACTAAAGAAGAACTGAACCCAGCCGGTTTCCCTGAGATCGAGCCTAAAGTAAACGAAGCAGGTAAAGACCTGGAATTCGTTGCAACACTGGAAGTTTACCCAGAAGTTGAAGTAGGTTCTCTGAGCGAACTGACCGTAGAAAAGCCAGTAGCCAGCGTTTCTGACGAAGATCTGGACAAAATGATCAACGTTCTGCGTGAGCAGCAAGCTGCTTGGGTAGAAGTTGAGCGTGAAGCAACTGAACAAGATCAGGTTAATATCGATTTTGAAGGTTTCATCGACGGTGAAGCGTTTGAAGGTGGTAAAGCAGAAGGTCATGACCTGGGTCTGTCTTCCGGCACCTTTATCCCTGGTTTCGAAGCTCAGCTGGTAGGTACTAAAGCGGGCGAAGAGAAAGACGTTAACGTAACCTTCCCAGAAGATTACCAGGCTGAGCAGCTGAAAGGTAAAGATGCAGTATTCAAAGTAAAAGTGAATAAAGTATCTGAGCAGCAACTGCCTGAGCTGAACGATGAGTTCTTCGCTAAGTACGGCGTTGAAGAAGGTGGTGTTGAAGCATTCCGTGCAGATGTTCAGAAGAACATGGAGCGTGAGCTGGATCAAACCATCAAGAATAAAGTAAAAGAGCAAGTTGTTGATGCGCTGGTCAAAGGTAACGAGTTCGACGTACCTAAAGCCCTGATCAACAATGAAATCGATGCTCTGCGTCAGCAAGCAGTTCAGCAGTTCGGTGGCCCATCTAACTTTGATGCCTCTCAACTGCCTGCAGAGCTGTTCCAGGAACAAGCTGAGAAGCGCGTTAAACTGGGTCTGCTGATGGCTTCTGTTGTTGAAGCAAAAGAGATCAAGGCTGATGAAGCAGCTCTGCGTGCTTACGTAGAAAAACTGGCTGAGTCTTACCAGGATCCAGACGAAGTTGTTGATTACTACATGAGCAACGATCAGATGCGTCAGCAGCTGGAGTCCGCAGTACTGGAAGAGCTGGTTGTTGAAAACCTGCTGTCTGAAGCTACAGTAAATGACGTTGAAATGTCTTATGACGATGCGATCAAGCCTGCGGCTCCACAGCAGGAAGAAGCAGAAGAAGCGGCTGAGTAATTTAACTCTTTGACGTCTTCATGGCCTGACCTCTATTATGGAGGTCAGGCATTTTTACTAAGGGAATATGCATATGAGCAATCCATTTGAGATCATGAACGCGGGCTTAGTCCCTATGGTGGTTGAACAATCATCACGTGGCGAGCGTGCGTATGATATCTACTCCCGTCTATTAAAAGAGCGAGTAATCTTTCTGGTAGGCCCGGTTGAAGATCATATGGCCAACCTGGTAGTGGCTCAGTTGCTGTTTTTGGAATCGGAGAATCCGGATAAGGATATTCATCTGTACATCAATTCTCCGGGTGGTTCCGTAACTGCAGGTATGTCTATCTACGATACCATGCAGTTTATCAAGCCTGATGTTAGCACCATGTGTATCGGTCAGGCGGCCAGTATGGGCGCATTATTGCTCTCTGGTGGTGCAGCAGGTAAGCGTTACTGCCTGCCACATTCACGCATGATGATTCACCAGCCACTGGGCGGTTTCCAGGGGCAAGCGAGTGATATCGAGATCCACACTCGCGAAATTTTGACAATTCGAGAAAAACTGAACAAAGTATTGTCTCATCACACTGGCAAACCGATTGAAGAAATTGCCCGTGATACTGACCGTGATAACTTTATGGACGGTGAGGCAGCGGTTGAATACGGCCTGATCGATAAAGTACTTGATCAGCGCGCAATGGGCGGCGAATAAGCCCAACTTGTTGTTTAGGGTAATACGCACGAATCGCTGCAACTGACCCTGAATATTAAACAGGGGTTGGTAGCAGCGGTTGCTGTAATTGGCCTTGAAATTGAAAAGTGGCAATAGCTACCGTAAGTAAACTGAGGTAACGAATGGGCCATCAAAATGATTCTGGTAATGACGGCGGTAAGCTGCTGTATTGTTCGTTTTGTGGAAAAAACCAGAACGAAGTACGTAAACTGATTGCCGGTCCTTCTGTTTACATCTGCGATGAATGTGTTGATCTGTGCAACGATATCATCCGCGAAGAAGTGACAGAGAATAAGACAGAGACTGATAGTGATCGTCTGCCGGTGCCTAAAGAGATCCGTACTACACTTGATGAGTACGTGATTGGTCAGCCTAAGGCAAAAATGACATTAGCTGTAGCGGTCTATAACCACTACAAGCGACTGAAGCACGGTTCTGCCCAGAAAGACAGTGTTGAACTGGGTAAAAGTAATATTCTGTTAATTGGCCCGACGGGCAGCGGTAAAACTCTGCTGGCAGAAACACTGGCTCGTATGCTGAATGTGCCTTTTACCATTGCAGATGCCACTACGCTGACCGAAGCCGGTTACGTGGGCGAAGATGTTGAAAATATTATTCAGAAATTGCTGCAGAAGTGCGATTACGATGTAGATAAGGCCCAGCGTGGCATCGTTTACATTGATGAGATCGATAAGATTTCCCGTAAGTCTGACAACCCTTCTATCACCCGTGATGTATCTGGTGAGGGTGTACAGCAGGCACTGCTGAAACTGATCGAAGGTACCGTTGCATCGGTTCCCCCGCAAGGTGGCCGTAAGCATCCTCAGCAGGAATTTCTGCAAGTAGATACGTCCAATATCCTGTTTATCTGCGGTGGCGCGTTTGCTGGCCTGGAAAAAGTGATTCAGGATCGTTCCTCAAAAGGCGGGATTGGTTTCTCCGCTGAAGTGAAGAGCAAAGATATTGAAGCGACTGTGGGTCAAACCTTGCAGGACGTTGAGCCGGAAGATCTGGTGAAATTTGGTCTGATTCCTGAATTTGTGGGTCGTCTGCCTGTTGTGGCCACCCTGCAAGAGCTGGATGAAGAAGCGCTGGTTAAGATTCTGAAAGAACCTAAAAATGCGCTAACCAAACAGTATGCACGTCTGTTTGAGATGGAAGAGGTTGAGTTAGAGTTCCGTGATGATGCCCTGCAAGCCGTAGCTCGCAAGGCGATGGAGCGTAAGACTGGTGCTCGTGGTCTACGTTCTATTATGGAATCTGTTCTGCTGCCTACCATGTACGATATCCCTTCCGAAGAAGGTATCTCCAAAGTTGTGGTTGATGAGAATGTAATCAGCGGAGAGTCTGAACCTCTGCTAATCTATTCCAATGACCAAACCGACTTGGCGTCAGGCGACCAAGGGTAATACCCTCTGTAAAAAAAGGCCCCCTGTGGGCCTTTTTTTTTATCTGATTAGTACGTTTAGTGATATTAATTTTTTTGTAATAACAAAGGGTTGTAAAAGAAAAAACGACCCCAATGTTACAAGGAAAGTATTCCAGGTACTGGATTGGCCAGTCCTTTCAAGGTTAGAGGTGGTTCTGCTATGGAGCAGAAACAGGTTAAAGATTCCGTAGAAGCACAAACATATCCGCTGCTGCCCTTGCGCGATGTGGTTGTATTCCCACAAATGGTATTGCCGCTTTTTGTTGGTCGTGAGCGTTCGATCAGTGCATTGGAAGCGGCTATGGCCGACAGTAAAAAAGTATTTCTTGCAGCACAGAAAGATGCCGGTATAGATGAGCCGGGTGCTGACGACTTATATGACATTGGTACCGTAGCAACCGTATTGCAGCTGTTAAAATTGCCTGACGGTACTGTAAAAGTCCTGATCGAAGGTGCTGACCGTGCTGAGCTGGTTAAGATCAGTGATAATGAAGACTATATGGTGGCGGATGTACTGCACCACCCAGCGAAAGAGCTGAGTGAGCGTGAGTCTGAGAGTCTGAGTCATGTACTGATGAATCAGTTTGAACAGTACGTCAAACTGAGCAAGAAGGTACCGGCGGAAGTACTGAACTCCCTGAAAAACATCACCGATCCAAGTCGCCTAGTCGATACTATGTCTGCTCATCTGTCATTGAATGTGGCAGAAAAGCAGAAGCTGCTGGAACTGGAAAATGTGCGTGAGCGCATTGAACAGATCATGACCTATATCGAGACAGAGATTGACCTGCTAGAGGTTGAGAAACGTGTTCGAGGTCGTGTTAAACAGCAAATGGAGAAAAACCAGCGCGAGTACTATCTGAATGAGCAGATGAAAGCCATTCAGAAAGAGATGGGTGAGCTGGATAACGGTGCTTCTGAGATCGATGAACTGGCAGACAAGATTGAAGAATCCGGTATGCCAAAAGAGGCCAAGGAAAAGGCTGAAAACGAACTGAAGAAACTGAAGATGATGTCGGCGATGTCGGCTGAAGCGACAGTAGTTCGCAGCTATATTGATTGGATGGTGAGTCTGCCATGGAAAAAGCGTTCCAAGGTTTCCCACAATATCGAAAAAGCCGAAGAGATCCTGGAAGCAGAACACTACGGCCTGGAAGAAGTTAAAGAGCGTATCCTGGACTATCTGGCAGTACAGAAACGCGTTAAGAAGATTAAAGGTCCTGTACTGTGTCTGGTTGGTCCTCCTGGTGTCGGTAAAACCTCTCTGGGTCAATCCATCGCTCGTGCCACCAACCGTAAATACGTACGTATGGCGTTAGGTGGTGTGCGTGACGAGTCTGAGATTCGTGGTCACCGCCGTACCTATATCGGTTCTATGCCGGGTAAGCTGCTACAGCGCATGTCCAAAGTAGGTGTGAAAAACCCACTGTTCTTGCTGGATGAGATTGACAAGATGGGCATGGATCATCGTGGTGATCCAGCATCAGCTCTGTTGGAAGTACTGGACCCAGAGCAAAATGGCAAGTTCAGCGACCACTACCTGGAAGTAGACTACGATCTATCCGATGTGATGTTCGTGTGTACGTCGAACTCTATGAATATCCCAGGCCCACTGCTGGATCGTATGGAAGTGATCCGTATTCCGGGCTATACCGAAGATGAGAAGCTGGCTATCGCTGAACGTTATCTGGTGAAAAAACAGTTCGAACAGAACGGTCTGACCGATAAAGAACTGGCACTGGATAAAGAAGCGATTCTTGAGTTGATCCGTTACTACACTCGTGAAGCCGGTGTGCGTAGCCTGGAGCGTGAAATCGCCAAGGTGTGTCGCAAAGCAGTGCGCGAGCTGATCCAGGGTGGTTCTGAGAAGTTTGAAAAACCGATTCATCTGACCGAAGAAAAGATCGAAGAGTACTGTGGTGTACGTAAGTTTTCTTATGGTTTGGCAGATGAAGAGGATCAAATTGGTCGTGTGACCGGCCTGGCATGGACCTCTGTTGGCGGTGAATTGCTGAACCTTGAAGCAGCTGTTGTACCGGGTAAAGGTCGTATGACACAAACCGGTTCTCTTGGTGATGTGATGAAGGAGTCGATCCAGGCGGCGATGACTGTGGTACGCAGCCGTGCGGAGACTCTGGGTATTGCCCCTGATTTTTATGAGAAAAAAGATCTGCACATTCACGTACCAGAAGGTGCTACACCAAAAGACGGTCCAAGTGCCGGTATTGGTATGTGTACGGCGATGATCTCTGTATTGTCTGGCATTCCGGTGAAAAGCACTGTCGCAATGACAGGTGAAATCACTCTACGCGGTGAAGTACTGGCCATTGGCGGCTTAAAAGAAAAATTGCTGGCAGCCCGTCGTGGTGGTATAAAAACGGTCGTTATTCCTGAAGAGAATCGGAAAGACCTGAAAGAGGTGCCAGATGCCATCAAAGCTGAGCTGGATATTCGTCCTGTGAAGTGGATTGATGAAGTTCTGGAGATTGCTCTGGCTCATGCGCCCACTCCCTATGTAGCGGAGGATGCCATGCCTAAGGAAGAGTCTGCAGCAGTAAAGGAAGAAAGTTCGTCATCTAAGGCAAGTACTCACTAGAGATTACTTGACGCTTAAAAGGTCTATTGGTATAAATTGCGCCTTGTTTTTTGCGTAAGCCACCAATGATCTATACGCATTTGTTTTTGGCCTAAAATTGGCCGTTTTGTTAAGGGGTGAAGAGTGAATAAGTCTGAACTGATTGATGCGATTGCTGCGTCTGCTGATATTCCTAAAGCTGCTGCTGGTCGCGCACTGGACGCAATGATCGAAACTGTATCTGAGTCTCTGCAAAAGGGTGACTCAGTAGTATTGGTTGGCTTTGGTACTTTCTCTGTAAAAGAGCGTGCGGCACGTACTGGTCGTAATCCACAGACTGGTCAGCCTATCGAAATTAAGGCGGCTAAAGTGCCTACCTTTAAGCCAGGTAAGGCTCTGAAAGACGCTGTTAACTAATTGGATTAGTTAAGCCGATTTCAGGACCGGTAGTTCAGTTGGTTAGAATACCGGCCTGTCACGCCGGGGGTCGCGGGTTCGAGTCCCGTCCGGTCCGCCAAATAAAAAAGCACACCGCTATCGGTGTGCTTTTTTTTATGCCTGTATATTTTGCTCTTGCTATCCTTTCTAAGCCTATGTAGGCCCTTCTTCGAGTGTTCTTTTCTCCGATTAGCGAAACAAAATTTAGCTATTTGCTGTCAGTAGAGGGAACGATTGCCAGATATTTTTGTTTCAGCCTGTATATTTCTGTCCCATGGCATTTTGTATTCAGGTTCAGGCAGTTATAATCGATGGCATTTGAAAAATAAATCAGTAGAGATTGTTAAATGCTTCAGAACATCAGGGATAACTCATCCAGCTGGGTGGTGAAGGTCATTGTTGGTTTTATTATCATCACATTTGCACTGTTTGGCGCGGAAGCCATTGTAGGTGCTTTTACCAGTGGTGGTGATGAAGTAGCTACCGTAAACGATGAGAAGATCAGTCGTTATGAGCTGGAAGTAGCGACTCAACGTCAGGTGCGTCAGATTCTAACCCAGATGGGTCCTGATGCAGACCCATCAAGCTTAAACGAGAATATGATCCGCTCTAGCGCTCTTCAGGGGCTTATTGAGCGTGAAGCAGCGGTTCAGGCTGCACAGAACGCCGACCTGATGGTCAGTGATTTACAGATCGATCGTTTAATTCTGAACACTCCAGAGTTCCGTGGTGCAGACGGTAAATTCAGTGCAGATCAGTTCAACGCCATGCTGCGTAATGTTGGTCTACAGCCGCTGCAGTTTCGTCAGGAGCTGAAAAAAGATGTGCTGATCAACCAATTGCAGTCCGGTATCAGCTTAAGTGGTTTTACACCTGACAAGTATATTGAGCGCGTCCTGCAGCTTGATAGTCAAACACGTACTATTAATTACGTACAAATCAAGGCCGCTGATCAAGCCGTAACAGTCACTGACGATGAGATCAAACAGTACTACGATGCCAATAAGGCTGAATTTGCTGTCCCTGAGATGGTTAAACTGAGCTATATCCAGCTGAGTCAAGATGATCTGGCGGCAGATATCGAAGTGACTGAAGAGCAGCTTCAGGGCGCTTATGAGGCCTACCGTCAGAAGACGCTGAAGCAGGATGCCTATTATGCTTCTCATATCCTGTTAGAAACTGAAGATCGCACTGAAGCTGAAGCGATTGAACAGCTGAACCAGATTAAAGCCCGTATTGAAGCCGGTGAGGCCTTTGCAGACCTGGCCAAAGAAGTGTCTGATGATATCGGCTCTTCTAATCTGGGTGGTGAACTGGGACTGGTTGAGGCCGGTGCGTTTGATAGTGACTTTGAAAATGCCCTGTTTGCTCTGGAGCAAGACCAGGTATCTGAGCCGGTAGTAACTGAGTTCGGTGTACACCTGATTCGTCTGGATCGTAAATCTCAAGCAGAAGTGGCCAGCTTTGAGCTGATGCAAGCTGAGCTACAAGATCAACTGAGAGATGGCGAAGCGGCTAAAGCCTATCTAACACTGACCGAAGAGCTGGCAAACGCTGCCTTTGCTTCTGACGATCTGGCTTCCGTGGCTGAAGAACTGAAACTGAAAGAAGCTCAAACAGATCTGTTTTCTGCTCAAGGTGGTCAGGGTATTGCTGCCAACCCTAAAGTGGTTCGTGCTGCTTTTTCCGAACGTCTGAAGCTTGATGGTGAAAACAGTGATCTGATTGAGCTGGATGACCGCACTGCGGTGGTTATTCGTGTTGCTGAAGTAAAAGAAGCAACTACAGAAGCGTTAGCGGACGTATCTGATCTGATCAAGGGCAAATTGGAGCAACAGAAGCGTGTTGAGCAGATGACGGCCCAAGCCGACCAGCTGCTGGCTTCAATTTCTGCTGATAACAGCCTGGAGCAGGTAGCGAAAGAGCGCAGCCTTGAACTTGCAGTTGTAAATGATGTGTCTCGTGTTGATCAAGCTCTGCCACAAGCTATTGTGCGTAAAGCATTCAGCATTGAATTGAACACTGCAGCTAAAGCCGTTCAAGGTGGTGATGTTTATCTGGTTTCTGTAAGCGAGATCAAACAGCCTGAGATCAACAAAGAGATGCTGGCCTTCTATAAGCAGGCCATCGAGCTGAATCAGATGCGCAATGACGTGCAGCTATTCCGTGCGGCAATCAGTGATCAGGCTGATGTAAAACGTCTATAAATGTTCATGGATAAATGGATGTTCGCGAATAAATAGACGTTCACTGATAAGTTGGTCACAGTGATAACCAACAACAGATCAGTAAGATAACAAAAAGCCCGGCAATTTAGATTGCCGGGCTTTTTGCTTAGAGCAGCAATATTTCTTTAAAGAAGTTGCTGGCTAGCCTTCATAAACCTTAGCCGCAGCCTCTGCTGCACCTTGCCCTAGCTCTACTCCCTGCGCGCGAATTGTATTTTCCAGCGCATCCAGGCATAGCATCACATTACGACGGTTACAGCTGGCCCCCATCAGACCGATACGCCATACCTTTCCAGCCAGAGCGCCCAGACCGGCACCGATTTCCAGGCTGTAGTTTTGCAGCAGTGCACTGCGAACTGCGGCTTCATCAACACCTTCCGGTACTTTTACCGAGTTCAGTTGTGGCAAGCGATACTCTTCGTCAACCAGGAACTCCATACCCATGGCTTCAAGACCTGCTTTCAGGGCTTTGTGATGAAGCTCATGACGTTGCCAGGTATTTTCCAGACCTTCGCCCAGTAGCATCACCAGACCTTCATGTAATGCATACAGAGCATTTACTGGTGCAGTATGGTGATAAGCACGCTTACCACCTCCACCCCAGTAACCCATGACCAGATTCTTATCCAGGAACCAGCTAGGAACCGTTGTTTTACGCGCTTTAACTACTTCAACAGCTTTTTCACTGAAGGTTACAGGAGAGATACCAGGAGGACAGGACAGACACTTCTGAGTACCACTATACAGAGCATCAATACCCCAACCATCTACATCCAGTTCAACACCCCCCATTGAGGTAACGGCATCAACGATGGTCAAAGCGTTATTCTTCTGTGCGATCTGGCACAGGGTTTTCGCATCAGAGCGTACACCAGTTGAAGTTTCTGCGTGGACAAAAGCCAGAACTTTAGCATCAGGATGTTCAGCAAAAGCTGCTTCTACTTTAGCCGGATCAACTGGTTGACCCCATTCGTCCTGAACCATGATGGCTATACCACCGAAACGCTCAACATTTTCTTTCATACGACCACCAAAGACACCGTTTTGACACACGATGACCTTGTCACCTGGTTCAACCAGATTGACAAAACAGGCCTCCATACCAGCAGAGCCTGGAGCAGAAACAGGTAAAGTCAGCTCGTTTTCGGTCTTTAATACCGTCTTTAGCATGCTCTTGACCTGATCCATCATAGTAATAAATTCTGGATCCAGGTGGCCGATGGTTGGACGTGCCATAGCGGCCAGAACACGAGGATCGATATCAGAAGGTCCAGGGCCCATCAAAGTACGAACCGGTGGGTAAAAAGAGCTGTAAGTGGTCATTGAGTCAGTCCTTAAAGAAAGATAACCCGGCCATATACCGGGCTTTTGTAACCTATTCGAAGCATAATTGCCGAAGCAAAAGTTCTCTGTCTTAATATTTTCGTATCTATGGGTAGCTGAAAATAGAGCCAAGCCGTTGCTTCATTACCCATTGTCCACAATGTCTGAAGAATCAACATTCACCTTTTAGTCGTGATATTAACCCAAACGATACTATGGGAGAGCCAAATTGCTACCGGAAAAAAATGTAATACTGCAGAGATGCGTCTGCTGGCATGCCTAGCCAAAAACTACACAAAAAACAGTGTAGATACAAACCCCTAGCTCAATCAGAACTCCTTGGTCACCATTATGGTAGAGGGCCCCTTTCATTTGCTTCAGCTGTTAAGCCAGAATGAGTTCTGTAAACATTGATCCATTCGTTATGTCAAAATATGGGACTGGATATCAGGTCAATTCACTGAGTAACTTTGCCTGAGCGTGTAAGTAACTAGGTTTAAGAACAAGGCGTAAGCAACAAGGACCCTTATGTATTTGGAATCAGAACAACAGTTGAGAGAACTTTATGGCTTTGCCACAGGACGCGCCAAAGATAAACAGTTGAATGAACTAGAACAGCACTCTATTCACTTTATTAAACTGTCTCCCTTTGCCTTGCTCTCAAGCTATAGCGAATCAGGAAGAGTCGATTGCTCCCCACGAGGCGGGAAACCAGGGTTTATCCATATTTTGGATAATCAGCGAGTTTTAATACCCGATGCTAAAGGTAATAATCGGCTGGATAGCTTGGTCAATATCATAGAAACCGGCAAGGTAGGCTGCTTGTTCTTGATTCCAGGTGTTGACGAAACTCTAAGGGTAAATGGCACAGCTAAAATATCTGTTGATAAAGAACATCTGGCGCTGTTTTCTGATGAGCGTAATCCGCCAAAGAGCTGTATTGAAATAACTATTCAAGAGGTTTTTCTGCACTGTGCCAAAGCCCTGATGCGTTCCGAGCTTTGGAACCCAGAAGCTCAGATTGAACGTTCCACATTGCCTTCAATGGGCAGGATGATTAATGATCAACTTAAAGTGGAGGGAGAAGTGGAATCACAGGAGAATATGATAGAGCGCTATAAAAAGAACCTGTAACGCCTCAAGTGTTAGGATGTATTAGTTGAGAAGGTCATTCTTAAACCTTTAGTTAATTAGTGAGTAACTACTTCATAAAGGCTTTACCACCGATAATTTTATACGCAGGTGTACCCCGAATCAGCATTTCGCGGGCAAACACCGCTTCACACTGTGGGCAGGTACATGGCGTTGTGGTGTAGTCCTCGGTAATGCGTTCTTTAAAGCATTTTACCAAAGAGCCTTTACCGCCCTTTTTATATTTGAACAATTGAGCTTTACAGGCAGAGCAGTAGATCTTTACAGATGCAGTAGGCGCTTTTTTATTGGGCTTAGCCATAGCGTGGATCTTAATAATGGTGGGTTTAACATGGGTTTCAGGCTAAAAGCCATCAACTCGATCAGAAACTGTAAAGCCCATATTTTAGCTTGAAGAGCACAACTAAGCGACACATGAGGCAATCAGACTTTGATTACTGCATGACAGTACCTGAGTTCTGCTTTTCTACTTCAGTCAGGATTGGTCTGAAGTGACGACTTTTCGAATAATTCTCACTGCTCCAACCCAGACGAATTACAGCTAAGTTTTGGCTAGGGAAAATAGCGACAACCTGAGAACGGTTGCCCTGCATAAAATACATGTCCTCAGGTAAATTTTTACTGCGCTTTTGCTCTCCCTGACCATTGAGCCAGAATTGATAGCCATATCGGGGATCGTTACTGGAGCTATTGCTTACCGTAGCTCTTTGTACCCAATCAGGTGATAGCATACGAACACCATTTAACTCCCCTTCATTGAGCATCAAGAGGGCTAATCTGGCCCAGTCCCTAGCACTGAAGTAAGGGTAAGAACTACCTACTAGTATTCCGCTTGCATCGGGCTCAAACCAGGAACTGGTCATACCCAATGGACGGAAAAAGTCCTGATAAAGATAATCGTAAAGCTCCTGAGGAGTACCACCGAGACGTTGGTACAGTAAACGTGTTAGTAGATTACTGGTACCACTAGAGTAATAGAAATACTCGCCAGGAGCGTGCTCTAGCGGGCTTGTAAGTGCATACTCCGAAGCACTGTGCTGAGTGAATAGCATCCGGGTCACATCACTACCGGGTAGATAACTCTCGTCAAAGGCTAAACCCGATGTCATCTGCATTAACTGCTGCAGTCTAATATCAGCTCGATTATCATCCCGCCACTCAGGAAACAGGTTTTGTTCATCCGCGACGAGCTGCCCTCGATACTCCATATGCCCCAGCATAATGGCTACTACGCTTTTGGCCATAGACCAGCCCAGTAAAGGGGTTGTTGGCGTAATACCTGCTTTGTAGCTCTCTGCCACAATACGACCATCTTTTACTACCACTAAAGCTCGTGTATCAAAGCCTTGTTGATTATCTTGTTGCAGTGTTTGATTCAGAAATGACTGCAGTACCGGGTTTATAGTTGTCACACTCTCCCCTGCTGGCCAAAGTTCATCAGAAGCTTGCAGAGGAGCAACCCTAACCAGATCCAGTGCCGCGCTGTCACCATATTGCAAGCTGCAACCTACACCTGGCCGAAAGTGGGCGCTTACCTTGGCAAATCCCATAAAGTCGGCGCGAACAATCTGATTCTCCATATCGTATTCAAAGTGATTTAAACGAATGGCAGGAGAGTAGGAGGAAAGATCTTTAACGTTTTGCTCAGGTGAAAAGCCACTGATAAAAGTCCCGGAACAGGCGAGTTTAGCAGCCAGAGCAGTCGAGGTTTTCAAGGCATCGCTAATACGCCAGAGGGGGAAATTCAGGCCCAAAATAAATATCAGATTAACCGAGATTATAACTGTAAAGGAGATCATCAAGACTCTTGGCATAGGGCAACCTCACGCATCAAAAATAGGATCGACTCCAGAGGGCTCCGGGCCCTCATTTAACATTGGCCTATTACATGAGTATAGATCTGAGTTCAGCAAGGCGTCTTTTGATAGCTGTAGAGGGAGCAATACGAGATTACAGGCGCTGAATTGAGATCCTTTCCTAATCTGGCAGAAGCTATCAGTTGGGCAAAACGTGTTTCATCAAACTTAACCCGAGATACCCGTGTTGATAATGAGCACAGATAATCGATCATTTGAAAAATTGCTCTTTTGCGATCTAACCTATCTTAGAGGATCTTAGTAGAACGTTTATCTGATGAAGCTCTGATAAACTAGGGAACTGTTGTTTTTCAGGGGAGATTTTATGATTTATTCAACTACAGACACTATTCCTGGCCGGGATATCTCAGAGATTGTAGGCGTTGTAACAGGCAATGTGGTGCAATCGAAACATATTGGTCGGGATATTATGGCAGGCTTAAAAAGCATTGTGGGTGGTGAGATTCGAGGCTATACAGAAATGCTATCGGAGGCCAGGGATTTAGCCATTCAACGCTTAGTGCAAAGTGCCGTAGACAAAGGGGCAGATGCTGTTGTAGGAATACGCTTTACGACAAGTGCTATTATGGATGGCTCATCTGAGATCATGGTATTTGGTACTGCGGTAAAGCTAAAAGCAGTTGAGTAATACACTCTGTTCTTAGGCATGATTCATAGGGAATATAGCGATCGAACTGTTTCACTGCGCCAGGGATTATTAATCTACATCGGGAGATGTCACTTATGCTGAAAATCATCAAGCTCAATCTTCTGGCAATCATACTGATTGCACTGCATGGTTGTAGTTCAAGTGGGGTTACTAGTGAAGACTCACATTCTGCTGATGGCCAATCGCTAGTGGATTACGCTTACTCGCTGACTTCAGCACAAAGCTGTAATCAGGCAGGAGGAAGCTGGGAAAAAGTAGGTAAACTGCAAAAAGAAGCATGTGTCTTACCCACAAGCGATGCCGGCCATAGCTGTAGTGATAATAAACAATGCCAAGTGGCCTGCATTGTGTCAAAGCGTGGAGTTAAGGCTGGTGATGCTGTCGAAGGTCAATGCCATAATTCGACTAATCTATTTGGCTGTAAGGCCCGTGTTGTAGATGGCATTGCCAGACCTACTCTATGTATCGATTAAGATGTGGTTCGAGTAGGACTGCTATGTACATTTAGCAGTATTGCGGGAAAATACAATGCTTTGTTTAATAAGCACTCATACAAAAGTTTTTCTTTGGCAGATGGCTTCACTCTTCAGCCCGTGGCCGAAGACTATCGAAACATTTTTGTGTGAATACGTATAAGTAGCGAAACACTTAAATTAAAGAACTTTTTAATTTTCGACAGGCTGCTGAACCTGGCACACTGGTTGGAGAGAGGCTTTTGTTTAAGTGCTAATTAAGGATGAAAATGGATAAGCTCTCATTATTACCCGTTGTCTTCTCAATACTCTTTTCGGCGGAAGTCGCTTCTGATCAGGGCGTTAAGACGCAAGCCATAAAGAAGGCTCTTTATGGTAGTTGGAATTGCGGTATAGACGTTGAAGAGGGGGCTACCCGAATGTCTATCACCTCAGAAGATACCTTCATCAGAAACGGCCGTTCAAACAGTTTTGGTACCATGAAATTTAAAATTTCTGCTGAACTGCCGGAGATAGAATACTCAATTGCTGCCAGCTCAACCTGGGAAATCATTGATGGTTTTCTTGTCAGCACGTTAACCGATGTCAAAGTCGTTAATATCAGCCACCCTGAGTTTGATAAGGTCATCAATCTGCAGGATATGTTTCCAAAAAATATTAGTGAGTCAGCAGAGATTGTAGAGCTGTCGCAATCCAAATTGATATTGAAAAGTGAAACTGATGGTAGTGTCTACCGGTGTGACAGAAAGAGCTAAAGCTCGTGCTATTGGGAGCCAGGATGCCTGATTCAAATAACAAGCAAGGCGAAAAACCTATTGCTCTGGGGATTGCGTTTGGTGTTGCCATAGGCGCTGGAATTGGTGCAGCAATGAATAACGTAGGATTAGGCATCTCACTGGGTATAGCCATAGGGGCAGCACTTGGTCACATCAGTAAAGAGAACCAAACTAACAAGGATGATACAAGGCAGTAAGGTGCATTAGCACAAGTAAGAGTAACGAAAGAGAAAGAGAGCTCAAACGTTTCCCTATTTACTAAGCCACTGCATAATCCCCTGATTTATCGCGTTTTTTGTGAAAGAGCTGTTATGTCCATCAAGATCTCATCGTCTATCGCTTTAGTGCCACTTTCTATTTCTGATGCTGAAGCGATTTTTCCTCTGATTGATAGTGATCGTGAAAACTTAGGTCGATACCTGGATTGGGTAGATTCGGTTACTGATATAGAAACTACTCGAGGTTATTTGCAGCGTCGAATTAAAAGCGGTTTAAATGGCGCTGTCTGGTACAAAATTGAGTTTAATCATACGGTTGTAGGTGTATTTGGCATCAAGGTCGTTCGCCAGTCCCGAGCATGTGCTGAGGTCGGTTATTGGCTGCATTCTGATTACCAGGGCAATGGTATAGTGACACAAACGGTGACGGGGTTTTGTGAGCATTTACAAGCAGAGGGCCTGATCCAGCGTGTTGAGATTCAGTGCCTTGCTGAAAACAAAGCCAGTATCGCGGTAGCACTGCGATTGGGTGGACGGCAGACGGGCACAATTCCTAATTACCGAATAATTAACGACGTGCCACAAACATTAAAGATCTACACAGTGAAATTGAGCACTTAGCGACGTAATTAAGTTGCTTAAATCAATAGAGAAGACTTCAGATTTTGGATCGTCTCTAAGGAAGTATTAGGAAGAGAAAATGGATGCTAAAAAAATCGTACTACTCACATTAACCGGGTTGATTGTTGCCTGCGGTTCAGATAACAACAATAGCTCAAATTCAGCAATCAATGGCACCTGGACAGGACAAGTCAGTGTGACAAGAGATTGCACATCTGTGCTTTCACCTATTACTGATATTGAAGGAATGGAGCATACCTTTCTCGTTTCTACTCAGGTTGATCCAAACGATACGGATCGTCTCCAGGTATTGGCCTCAGATAAATATGGTAACTCTTATTCGGGGCATATCGGTTCTGAGAGCACCGTTTTAAGTAACGATAATCACGACCCTGTTTCAATTATTGGTGGTGAAGTACCCATTGATATTGAAACTGGATTTGATTTTCTGGAATTTGTCGAAGTTAATGACAAGGTAGCGACTATTTCATTTGGCTACTCCAGTGATTATCGTGGCTGTATTGATGACTTTGAGGGTGAGTTCCAGAAGTCTGAGTAGTCCTAACCTTTCACAGACACCTAAGCTTTCACAGACACACATTGATTGAATACACACCTTCATATGGAGATGAAGACAATGGAGGAAGAGTTTCCTGTCATTAGATCAGATCGTTTATCCCTGAGAGCGGTAACACTGGATGATAGCGACTTCTATCATCGCTTGTTATCAATTCCCGAAGAGACTCAGTACAGCGATCTTCCCGACTCCCCTAGCCAAAAGCGCAGTGAACGTTTTATCAGCTGGATGTCCAAGCTGTATCTCAAAGGCAATGGTTGCGCTTGGATTATCGAAGATAGAGAGATGCAGTTACCTATGGGAGTTATAAGGATCAACGAGATATATAAAAAGGACAAACGAGGTGAACTGGGTTATGAACTGCATCCACAATATTGGGGGCTGGGGATTATGAGTGAAGCGGTAGCCTTGGTTACTCAATGCGCTCATAAATACTTTTTGCTGAACCGATTGGAAGCCTGGACGTTGCCAGGGAACGATGCTTCTGACCGAGTACTGCTGAAAAATGGTTTTATTTATGAAGGTACTTTACGGCAGAAGGCTTACTTCAAAAATAAGTATCAAGATTTACGCATATTCAGTCACTTGGCAGATGATGTCTGCAGTGAGTAGAGATAGAAGTTCGGGAAAATGAAAAAATGATCGAAAGAAAGCGCGGTGTTTATCAGGGCAGAAATAAGTCTTCTGCCTATAAAGATCTGGTTTGGACAGTGGCAACATCTGCCGATACGTCACTGGATATTACAGATCAGACTCGACTAACACTTGAAACCATCGAAGAGAATTTAAAAGAGCTGGGTTCTGATAAAACCCGGATTATGAGTGCCCAGGTCTATATTGCCAATATGCAGGACAAACCATTAATGGATCAGGTATGGTGCGAATGGATGGGAGATAACCCAGAACACTGGCCGCAACGAGCTTGCTTGGGTGTTGATTTGGAGGGTGAGGTTCTGATCGAAGTCACAGTCACCGCAGTGAGATAACGACGCTCCAATTTCTATATATTTTGAGTGACTCATTCAGTCAATATTAATGCTAAAAAGGATTTTTTCTTGATTATTCGTGCTATGGAAAAGAAAGATCTGACGGGAGCATCTCAGGTACATAAGTTAGCTTTTGTCAGACAACGTCACTCACTCCAGTGGTTGGAGTGTACCTTTTCAGCCTTTCCCAGAACATTGTGTTATATCTCTGAACGAGATGGAGAGATCGAAGGCTATGTCATATGGTCTCAAAAAAGTGGTTTCCGACCAGAAGCCGTTTTAGAACTGGAACAAATCGCTGTATTGCCTGATCGCCAGGGAAAAGGCATCGGCGAGGGCCTTATCCTCCAGTCTTTACCCTTGGTGAAACAACAGTTGGCTGAACAAAACTCCGTGCTAAAACATATTATGGTGACAACACGTGCTGATAATCATGCCCAAAAGTTATACCGTAAAACTCTGGGGGTTGAGGTAGAAACCACGATTAGAGATTTATACTCCGCAGATGAAGTGCTGATGGTTGCCCGTCATGTATAAGTGCCTTGCCATTTACAAGTGAACATTTAACTAAGCACTCACACAAAAGTTTCTCTTTAGCAAATGGCTTAATTCTTCAACCATTGGCCAAAAATATCGAAGTACTTTTGAGTAAGTGTGTACATATCCTAAAAATACAGAGCGGTTATGCAAGAATTTGATACGCTAATAGAAATTGCTCGGCGTAAAGCGGCTTTTGATCTTGGCCACAACTGGTCCAACGGCTCAGAGACTTATTTGACAGCGATCAAAAGTGAAGTGGATGAAGTCATTGAAGAGATTCCAAATTCACGTCTTTGCTATCTTGAAGATGAGCTGGCCGATGTCCTATGGAATTATTTAAATGCGCTTGCTGCGTTAGAAAAGGAAGCGGATATTGATCTCTCTTCTGTGTTAGCACGCGCTTGTAATAAATATGAAGAAAGGATGTCTGGCATTGAGTCAGGCGAGAAATGGTCTGATATTAAACAGCAACAAAAACAGAAGCTTGCAGATGAATACCGACTAGAGCAGCATACTTAAGGAGAAGGATTCGTTTGAACTGTTAATGATAGTTTCTGAGTTAACTGCTATTTGTACAGCATTATTAGTTCAGACTAGATCTGACACCGTCCTGAAAACCGGTAACTGTCAGATCAAGTCTGCATGAGTACACATTATGTATGTAGTACACCGAATTATTGATAGTCTCGAGGTTATTTCAGGGTGTCGCCATCTTGGAAAAGTGATTCGTCCACGCCTTTAGAAAAGGAGATTGATCTGGCAACAGTTTTCCGGACACATTTTCAAGCAGCTGCTCGTAGTTTT
>CAYFGP010000124.1:0-19161 GCA_964342385.1 uncultured Oleiphilus sp.
GACTGATATCAGGGTAGCCTCCAAGGCCAGCGTCAACACGTCGTCCTGATATTGATGTGCGAAGTACCCAGCCTTTCGAACCTGTCTTCGTGATGCGTAGCATTAACCCTGATACGCCGCCTACGGCATATTTTCCAGGATCACAGAGTCGTTTGATTTGTATGGCGGACAGTTCTTTTACTTTTACAGGCATGTTTTATGTCCCACATCTTGTCCCACAAAAACAAAGTTATTATGGGTTGTTAAGGGGTTTTGACGGTTACAAGTCAAAATCAACAAGTCTTTATAAATCAATTGATTATAGCAAAATTGTTGTGGGAGATTATAGGCGGGTAGCGGACTCCCTCTCCGCCACGAATTCTAAAAACCCGCTGATTACTCAGCGGGTTTTTTTATGCCCGAAATTTATCCACGCTGAGCCCTTCTCCTTTTGGTCATCATACTGAAGGCTGAAATTGAATCCGCTATACTGGCAGCACTTATCCTAATCGTGATAACTGCCTTATGAAAAAGCTCCCTATCGGCATTCAGACCTTTTCCAGCATTATTGAAGGTGACTTTGTTTATATCGACAAAACCCCTCAGATTGTCCAGATGTTGCAAGGGGCAGGACGTTACTTTCTCTCTCGGCCCCGTCGTTTTGGTAAGAGCTTATTGCTGGATACCTTGAATCAGGTTTTTGAGGGTAAGAAAGCGCTGTTCGAAGGACTGTATCTTGAGGATCAATGGGATTGGTCGCAGAAGTATCCTGTGCTCCGGTTTGATTTTGCTGATGGCATGTTTGCCAGTCGGGCGGAGCTTGATGAGGAGATTCGCAGCCAACTGCGTTTACAGCAAAATAAACACCAGGTGGAATGTGAAGAGGGCAGTGTCTCTGCAGTCTTTCGTTCGTTAATCCAGGCAGTAGAGAAAAAGTATCAGCAGCAAGTTGTTATTCTGATCGATGAATATGATAAGCCCATTCTGGATAATATTGAGCAGACTGAGCAAGCTGCAGAGCTGAGGGATGGTTTAAAAAGTTTCTATTCTGTTATGAAGGGCCAGGATGCCCATATCCGCTTTATCTTTATGACGGGAGTGACCAAGTTTTCCAAAGTAAGCTTGTTCAGTGGTATTAACCAGATTAAGGATATCACTCTGGATCAGCGTTATTCCACGTTGTGCGGTTATACCGAGCAGGATCTACGTACTGAGTTTTCGGGGCATCTGGTAGGTGTTGATTGGCACAAGCTTAAGACTTGGTATAACGGCTACAGTTTCTGTGGTGAGGCTGTTTATAACCCTTATGATATTCTGTTGTTTCTTGATTCTGACCATTCTTATCGCAACTATTGGTTTGAAACCGGCAGTCCATCGTTTCTATTAAAGCTGTTTAAACAACAAGCTTACTTCTTACCTGATCTGGAAAATATCGAAGTAGGCGAGGAGATCCTCGACTCATTTGATATCGAACGTATTAATCCTGTGACTCTATTATTCCAGGCGGGCTATCTTACCATTAAGCACAGTTATACCGATGAATTGGATGAGCAGGCTTTTGTGCTGGAAGTGCCAAATCGGGAAGTTAAAACAGCACTGAATACTCAATTCATTCAAAGCTATTCCGAACAGGTCGAGGCCAATAAAGGTATTCGCCAAAGATTGTTTAAGGCGCTGACTCAGGGGGGTCTGGAGAGTTTACAGCAAGAGATCGCTAGTCTGTTTGCGGGTATTCCCTGGCGCAACTTTACCCATAATGACTTGCCCGATACCGAGGGGTATTACGCTAGTGTTCTATACGCTTTTTTTGCCAGCTTGAACGCCACTATTATCCCGGAAGATATCAGTCATCATGGTCAGGCCGATCTGACGATCCAATTGGGTGGTTATATCTATGTGATGGAGCTAAAGCGGGATACATCTGACAGTTATCAAGCTGTAACGCCTAATCCTGCTTTGCAGCAGATCCAGCAGAAGGGGTATGCGCAGAAATATCTGGCGACGGGGAAGCAGGTCTTTGAGGTCGGTATGGTATTTAATACTCAGGCCCGTAATCTGGTACAGATGGATTGGGCTGCTGTTACTCAATAAGAATAACTAAAGTCTGCCAGTATTTCTCTATATAGGTTGTGTCGAAGCTTTACGCATGTGTAAAAGCTTTTTGAGAGTCGAGAAGAATGGCTGGGATGGTGGGTGGAAAGGAAAGGTGCCCAACCTTTTTCGCCCTTGGAATCTGGGTTAGGGCGAGTGATCCCTAAGAGCGAAAAAGGTTGGGAGGTAAAGCTTAGCAGTTTTATTCCACTTTGTGATTAAAAGAAATCTTTTAAAAACTGTTTCATCTGAAACTGCTTGGGTTTAGTACAGCTGAACCAAACCCTGATCTATATGGTTTAATTGGCCAAGCGCTAATGGCCTGGATCAAATAAACCCACTGCAATTAAAACTGCTCTTCATCCAGCGCCATAATACTGCTGCTACCTGCTTTGATAGTGATCAGGCTGCTATGAGCCCGTGGCAGCAGATGTTCACAGAAGAACTGTGCGGTAACCCGTTTGGCTTGCAAGAACTCAGCATCACCTTGGTTGCTATCCAGCAGGGCTTTAGCTTTCAGTGCAGAGCGGCCCATCAGCCAACCACCACACAGATAACCCATCAGCATCATGAAGTGCACGCTGACACTGCCCGCAGCAGCTGGAGCGGAAGCGTTGTCCAGCAGCCATTGACGGGCTTCTTTACCGGCTTCCAGTGCGTCCTTCAGGGATTGAGCGATAGCATCAAAATCACCGCTCTGTTCCAGTTCGCCTATGGTCTCCTGAATATCGGCCAGTAGCTCGGCCAGTACAGTGCCTTGGTTGCTTAGGGTTTTACGACCCACCAGATCCAGTGCCTGAATACCGGTGGTACCTTCGTAGATGGTCAGAATACGGGCATCGCGGTAGTGCTGAGCAGAACCGGTTTCTTCGATAAAGCCCATACCGCCGTGAATCTGAGTGCCCAGATAGGTGGTCTCTTGTGCCAGTTCTGTGATCCAGCCTTTTACAATCGGTGTGTACAGCTCAACACGGGCGTGGTGTCGTTTCGCGCTTTCCACATCCTGAGTATTTTTACTGCGGTCGATCTCGGCAGAAGCCACAAAGCTCAGTGCACGCATCGCTTCGATACCGGATTTCATCTGCATCAGCATGCGACGTACGTCTGGGAATTTAAAGATGTTGTAACGGCTACCGTCGCGCTTAGTGCCCTGAATACGATCCTTAGCGTACTGTACCGCTTGCTGGTAAGAGCGTTCGGCAATGGCCAGACCCTGCAGACCCACATTCTGACGGGCATCGTTCATCATGGTGAACATACAAGCCAGACCGTTATGGGCTTCACCCACCAGATAACCGACAGCACCACCGTTATCACCAAAGCTCATGACACAGGTTGGGCTAGCGTGGATACCCAGTTTGTGTTCCAGAGACACGCAGTAAGCATCGTTACGCTCACCTGGGTTGCCGTTTTCATCCAGAATAAATTTAGGCACAATAAACAGAGAGATGCCTTTGACGCCAGGAGGGGCATCCGGCAGACGGGCCAGTACCAGATGGACAATGTTGTCTGTCATCTGATGGTCACCCCAGGTGATAAAGATCTTCTGACCAGTGATTAGGTAGTGATCGCCATTCGGTACAGCTTTAGTTTTTACCGCAGCCAAGTCAGAACCCGCATCCGGCTCGGTCAGGTTCATGGAACCGGTCCAGGCACCGCTGACCATATTGGGCAGATAGGTTTGTTTCAGTTCATCAGAAGCGTGATGAGCGATCGCTTCAATGGCACCCTGAGTCAGCAGAGGACACAGTGCAAAGGCCAGGTTGGCAGACTGCCACACTTCGGTGACTGCAGTGCCCAGTACATTGGGCAGGTTTTGCCCACCAAACTCTTCCGCAGGGGTCAGTGACTGCCAGCCACCTTCGGCAAACTCCTGATAGGCTTCAGCAAAGCCAGGAGTTTGTTCAACACCGTTCTCGCCCAGTTTGGCACCTTGAGCGTCTCCGACAGTATTCAGGGGAGCCAAAACGCCTGAGCCCAGTTTTCCGGCTTCATTCAGAATCACAGAGGCCAGTTCAGAATTGACCTCATCCAGTTGGGCGTCCTGACACAGTTGATCAAATTCAACCAGTTCGTTTAGGACAAATTCGGCATCGCGGTACGGGTGTTGATATTCACTCATTTTCTCTTCCTCTGCGGGAATTGCACTTATTATTTAAAACAGCGCGGCATCTTTAATTTAAGCACCTAAACCAGAGTTTCGTATGTTCCGACTATGGAACAGGGAGAGCTGAAAGACTCTTGATCAGGCTATGTTGGCCAAATCAGTGCAGCTGTTTTGGTCCGAGCCAACCGCATTTATTGAACAAAAGCGGTTTGTAATATTTGAAAAATGGCGCTTGAAAAAAACGGGCCACGCCTGGCCCGAAAAAAGAGACCGAAAGGTCCACAGTGTGACAACAAAAGTAAACAAACAAAAAAGTGAGCCCTCCGTGGCTCCAAGGAGTAGTTGATTGCTTATGGCGACTACTCCGGCTCAGTTCAAAGCAGGATGAACGTAAAGCAGCTAAACAAAACAATTGTTTAGCTGTGCATGCACCTTGAGCAGATGCGCACTGATCAATAACAAAGGCGTTATTGTGCAGACGGTGATAGTTTTGCCTGTTTTGTTGTAAGCGACCATAACGGATACAGTCTGATCATTAACATATTCGGACATAACGGGTGCGATTTAGCGGTTGCTGTTGTAGTATGGCTTTAAAACGGCTGTTTTAAATCTCTGCTCTGCTATTGTCTGAGCCGGGGAAAGGTGTCTGTTTTTAGGGGGGAGCCTCTGTAATCTCAGAGGCAATAGATAAAAATAACAATGATTTCCGACGGTTATGACCATAGAACATCACTCCATTTCAGTGCACTTTGTGCAAACCGTGATTCAGGCGGCCAGTCGTGCGGGTCTGGATACCCACTGCTTGTTGATCAATTCGGGCCTGAATGATGATTTTCTGCAGATGCCGCAACTGCGTATCACGCCGGATCAATTCAGTAGTTTAGTGCTACAAGTGTGGCAGTTAGGGGATGATGAGTTTTTGGGTATGGGCAGTCAGCCTTGCCGCTACGGTGTATTTGCTTTAATGGCGAAACAGGCCATTAACTGTCGCAATCTAAGATCGGCCTACTATCACATCAGTCGTTTCTATAATCTGGTGGCGGATGCGATCTCGTTGGAGCTGGAACTGGTCGGAGATGAGGTGCATTTTTCCATGACCTTGACCGATCCAGACAAAGATCAGGATCATGCCCTGTGTGAACTGCTGATGATGTTATGGCATCGCTTCCCCAGCTGGTTGATCGGTCAGAAGATAGAACTAAAAGAGGTACACTTTACTTATCCTGAACCAGAGCACGTCTCTGAGTACCGTTTGATGTATCCCTGCCCGTCTAAATTTGAACAGCCGCGTAATACGCTGATTTTTGAACGTCAGTGGTTGCAGCAGCCTGTAGTACAAACGAAACAAACCCTTCAGGCTTATCTGCAGCGCTCCCCCTGTGATTGGTTTAAACGTCAGGCTTATTACCCGGTATTTACCCGTAAAGTTGTCACCTGTCTGGAGAAAGAGGGCAGTTTTGCCGAAGGCAGTATGGAAGTGGTTGCAGCAGAGCTGAATGTGACCTCACGAACCCTAAGGCGCAAGCTGACGGAAGAGGGCACCAGCTTTCAGCAGCTTAAAGATGGTATTCGCCGGGATACTGCGATTCACTATCTCAGCCAACCCAATATCTCTATCGCCGAGATCTCACGTTTATTGGGCTTTTCAGAACCCGCTGCATTTACCCGTGCTTTTAAACAATGGACGGGTGTGCCACCAGCTGTTTACCGCAGGAATTAGACCGGCTGCTTATCACAGGAGTTAGAGTACAGAGATTAAAACGGAAGGAATTAGTGTCAGCGATTGATAGCAACCGCTGTCACTGAAATCAAGGTTGTACTTTATACTGTCTGAAACAGGTAGTTCCCCTGCTCATCTACTGTTTTGCTAACCTGTTGTTTATCCAATAGGTAATGCAGATGAGCCAGGCATTCCCCCGATGCCAGAATAATATCAAAGGGACTGAGTTCTCGTTGGTAGATCACCTTTAATAGCTGGAATACATTTTTTGCCTCGCAACACTGAGCGGTCAGTAGCTCTAAAGTATCGTGATGTTCACACTTCAACTGCATCAAACGAGCATGCAGACCATAAAAAGGCTGTTCGTGAGCAGGTAGTACCAAGGTATCCTTGGATAGCTGCAACAGTCGATCAATAGCGGCCAGCCAATGATGCAATGGATTACCTTCTGGCTCATCAATGCGTACACTCACATTGGAGCTAATGCCCGGTAGTACCTGATCACCAGAGATCATAATCTTTGCTTTTTCACAGTAAAGCACGGCATGAGCCGCACAGTGGCCTTCGGCAATAAGGATCTGCCAACGATACTGGCCAATGGTGATCTCTTCTTGATCTTGCAGATAACGCACCTGCTCCGGCAAAGGAGAAAACAGTTTAGCTAAGCCTGTACCCAGTTTACTCAGGCTTTCCGCTTTTTCACGATTGATACCTAAAGGCATAAAAAAGCCGGGATATTTTGCTTGTTTCTGCTGTGGGTTCAGATAGCTGGTGGCGGAATCAAACTCGCCCTGGCTGATCCACAGTGGTGCCTGCCAGCGTTGGCATAATGCACCAGCTGCACCCAAATGATCTACGTGGGCATGGGTGGCGATCACCCGTTTAACCGGTTTACCAGCAAAAAAATCATCTTCGATCTGTTGCCAAAGCTCAAGGGTGTCTGCGTTATGCAGGCCACAGTCGATCACCGTCCAACCATCACCGTCTTCCAACAGATACAGATTAATATGATCCAGTTTGAAGGGTAAGGGCATACGTAGCCAGAAGATGCCGGGTGCAACCTGTTGCAGTTGCCCACTTGATGGAATCGGAAAGTTTGCAGTGGTAATTTGAGCGTGTTCAGGTGTATTCACTTAAGTGGCTCCGTATCAAACTGTCGCGGCTGATAAGGCTTTGACAGAACATGCCGCTAATTATGATTGCCACCATAATTTCGATAGTGGCTGAATTATTATGTGTTGCAGTGTTTTTGCATAGCGCGGCTTAATGTTTGGCATTTTCCCGACAATGAATGCCATTTAAGTTAATGTTTTTACAATATGGGACGTGCTTACAGGCTTTTGCCGAAGGCTTATTTCTGCCTGTTAGGCATAGTGCATAAACATCTTATTTCAGGAAACTAGTGTGTCAGACTCATGAGTCAGAAAACATAATAAAAGCAGAAACTTTTTGATGGATTCGGACAATTTTTATGAGGTCTGATCATTGGGTCAGGTAGGACCTTGTTCCCAGGTAGGCGGCACTTAGTGAACTGCTTGTGCATCAGCAGGCGCTCGCTTGGAATGCGAGAAAGGGAAGGTCGCACGAGATATTTGATGCACAAGGGACGGTATATAAGTGAATGCAGAGGATGAGTTATCGTATTTATTACTCCGATACCAGCTTATCCTGGAAGCGAAAACCCTGTTGCTCAAAACTGTTTGCGATATCGCTGTAGTAGATATGATCATAAGAAGAAGCGATAGACTTACAGTAGCTGGCTTGTGTGGGCAGACCTTGTTGCTCCCACCACGCTCGTAGTGTCTTGTTATATTCGCACATACCTTGTCGCACGATATCGCTGTCATAACGTTCACACATGGCAAAACTGGCGAGAGGTATACGGGGTTTTACCTGAGGCAGTTTGCTTTTATCAGGTACACCCAGAGTCATACCGTTAATAGGGAAGGTCTTCTCTGGTAGATTGAGCAGCTCTATCATCGCTTGCGGGTTTTTACGAATGCCCCCTATAGCGGTTGAGCCATAACCCAGCGCATTTGCTGCGGTTTGTAAGGCATTGAGCATAATGCCAGCATCAACCGCCCCGGCAATAATACCCTCGGCAGATTGCTCAATTACCTGCTGTTTACCTGCTGCCTGACAGGCCAAAGCCGTACGGTTAAAGTCGATCACCACAGTAATAAACAGATCGGCATTTGCGACCTGAGGTTGGCCGCCGGCAATCTCTGCAATTTTGGCAATCGTTTCCCGGTTATGACTGACCACTAGTGATATCTGTTGACCATTAATGGAGGTTGGAGCTTGCTGGCCCGCACGTAAAATTTGTTCAAAATCCTCGTGTTTAACCACTTCTCCCGTAAATTGGCGTACAGATCGGCGTTCTAATAGTTGCTGAATGGTTGCGTTCATAGTGTCACCTCTTCTCATTATGAATAACACTAACTAGTGTGCTACAGGCTAGTGGTAGCCTGTAGAGCAGAGTGTGTTATTTCGCCTTTAACCAGAAGTTAAAGTGTTTCAGCAGAGCGCTCTGGGTAGGTGTTGAGGATTGTTCTTTAGCTGATTGGTTTTAGCTTAGTTCTGCGTCTTAAAAGGACGCATTGTTGTGCTGTGAATGCTGTTGCTCTTAATGCTGATGCTTTTCCTTTTAGGGTTAAAGTGATACATAAAATTGTTATAAATATTTACAACTTGTCACAAGTTTTTGCCCTTAAGCCTTGGTTAATATGCGACTATTGTCTAAAAAATGGGGATTTTCCCCATAACCTGATGGGTGTTTGTCGTCTACATTGAAGACAGATGCAGAGAGAAAGGGATAGCCCCTCAGGGCCTCTGAGTAGTGATTAGAGGCTTAACTACAATAACAATCTTCTCTGTTCAGGAGACAAGGGCTCATGAGTCATACTGCACGTTCTAACAAAAAACTCTATAGCTACATCGCTTGCTTACCACTGTTAGCCACTCTGTCCTATGGCGTTGCTATGGGGGATCTTTCTTGGGGCTTTGCCCTGATTCTTATATTGCTGAGCTTGGTCGCTTTAGTACCCCTATTTAAGTCAGGGGCCGGTGGCTTGTTTAGCCAGCCAGAGATGCTTAAATTGGCACAAAAAGAAGAGATGACAAGCTCTGATATGAATCAGTTAGGTAGTTATCTGCGCAACTCGGGACAAGAAGAGTCGCCAGAGGGCCGTATCGTAAAGGGGTTTATCGGTTTACGGGATATGGCTCACAATATGGCTCCGGTATCCAGTAAAACTGCGATTGCCACCGCAGAGGTCTCATTTCTGGCGGATCAGATGGATAAACATCTGGATGTGCAGCAAGAAGAGGTTGAGAAAGCCGCTGAGCGCTTAGAGTCGATCACGGTGACCATGCATCAGGTCTCGGTAAATGCTTCCAATGTGACTCAATTAGCCACCGATGCCAAAAATGCCAGCTTTTCGGGCCGCGATGATCTGCAACAGGCGATGGAGCAGATGAGAGATATCAGCTCCCGTACCGGTCATACATTGGATCAAATTAACGAACTGAATGAGAAATCCAACCGCATTCAGGATGTCACCAAGGTGATTGAAGGTATCGCCGAGCAGACCAATCTGTTGGCGCTAAATGCGGCCATTGAAGCGGCCCGTGCCGGGGAATATGGCCGAGGCTTTGCAGTGGTCGCCGATGAAGTGCGTAGTCTGGCGAGTCGGACCTCAGATTCCACGCAACAGGTGGCAGAGATTGTCGATGAGATTCAATCCAGCACCCAAGAGGTGGTCAAAACCATTGAAGACCTGGTCTCCCGTATCAGCATAGGTACAGAAAAGGTGGAGCTGGTGGGTAATCGTCTCGGTGAGATGGCCAATCAATTTGATGAGGTTGAAGATCAGATTTCGGGTATTGCCGAAGCGGTTGGTACCAGCTACCAGCATGTGGAAGATATTTCTCATTCTATCAGTGCATTAAAAGAGGAAGTCACCTCAGGCAATGGCCAGATGCATATCTTATCGACGCAGGCCGACCAGCTGATGCACGGTGCTGAACAGATTACTGCGGAGCTGGCTCGTCACTCAGCGGAAGGCAAGCACCGTCAGGCTTATCTGGATTGTCTTGAAGCCGTTGAGCGCATTACCCAAGCTTTTGAGCAAGGTATTAAAAATGGCGAGATTACAATGCAAGCGTTGTTTGATCGCCGCTACCAACCTATTCCAGGCACAAAAATGGGGCGCTGTACTAGCAGTTATGTGAACTTTGCCGATAAGGTATTACCGACCATTCAGGGAGAGATCTTCCAGCGCGGAAAATACGGCTATGCCATCTTGATTGATGATCACTGCTATATCCCAACCCATAACGCACCCTACAGTCATCCTGAGAGCGGTGATCCTGAAGTGGATGCGGTGAAATGCCGCGATAAGCGTATTTTTGACAGTGAGGTGGGTGTACGTGGTGCTGAAGTCAAAGAGAAACTGCTATTACAAACCTACAAGCGGGATACCGGCGAGGTTTTACATGACCTGTCAGTGCCTGTGATCTTGGATGGCCGCCATTGGGGCGCATTCCGGGTCGGTTATCTGCCGGAATAATAGAAATTTTCCCATTTAGGATAAGATTTGGGGATATGCTGTTCTCAAGGCTGGGTGCAGGTGCTTAATCATTTAGGCACGATAGCATCTGGCTTTTACATTTTCTTTACTTCCTGTTGACCTTCCTTTTACTTCTTGGTCTTTATACTTGGGTCCTATCGCTATTCTAATAATCAGGTAGGACCGTGTTTAAAGATCTAGCCGTCAAAACAAGACTCAAGCTGTTTGCTGCTCTTGTGATTACTATCCAAACCCTTTTAGCTCTATTTGTGATCCTCAAATTGGTTGAAATCGAAAGTCATGTCAAAGAGGTGGAATACAGCAATATTCCTGTGATTGAACAGGTTAGCTTGATACAGCAGGGGCAGACAGAACAGGCGGCGTTGTTTGAACAGGCATTCCGTTTAGCTTTGGAGAAACAACTCGGGTTGGGTCAACCGGAACATTTTCAGCAGGTGGTGACTGATTTCGAGCGTTTAGGCAATCAAATCGATAATGGATTCCGCCAAGCTAAGGCTCTGATTAATCAGGCCTATTTTGAGGCAGGTAAAATCCCTGGTACTACTCAAATATTAGGGGCAAGCCAAGGTTCTGAGCCGTTGCCGTTAGCTAAAGCCGATCACTCTTTGGCTATGATCAAACAGCACTATCTGCAGCTGGAGCAGAAAACATGGTTAGCCATAGTCGAACTGAAAAAACAGAATCTGGTGCAGGCTGAGCACCTATTACCAGATATTGAACAAAAAAGTGCCGCTATGAGGGATGAAGTTGCTGAACTTAATCAATCTCTCAGTACCTTGATACAGATGAATATTCAGGGCGTTGAAGCAGAAACTAGAGCATTGGAATGGGGTGTTCTCTTAGCCAGTGGTATCTGCATGTTGATTACTCTATTCGTTTCTGTGGTGATTATTCGTCGTATTGATCAGGGGTTAGCAAAAGCCGAACGCGGGCTGAAAACACTGGCGGATGGCGATTTTAGTCGAGCTATTGAACACAATGAACAGGATGAGATCGGTCTGCTATTAAGCAAAATGGAACAGATGCGCCTTAAGGTGGGAGCTTTACTGGAGATGGTGCGCCGTTCCAGTTTTGAGGTGAATGATGCCGCCACTAGTCTTGCAGCCGTCAGTCACCAAGTGCAGAGCAATACACATATTCAAGCTAAAGAAGTGTCGCAAGTAAATCAGGCGATTCAGCAGTTGGCAGTGAATACCAGTACAGTGACCGACGATTCCATTGCCACGCAGAACTCCACAGAAGAAGCAGCGGAGGAATCCAATCACAGTCTGGCAGCCAATGATAAGGCAGGAAAAGCTTCTGAGCAGCTGATGGCTAATCTGCAAAATAGCGTACAGACCTTTGAGCAACTGGAGCATACGAGCACTCAAATGAATGAGATGCTGGATACCATCAAGGGCGTTGCAGAACAGACAAATCTACTGGCGCTGAATGCGGCTATTGAAGCGGCTCGGGCCGGAGAACAGGGCCGTGGCTTTGCTGTAGTTGCAGATGAAGTTCGTCAGTTGGCCATGAGAACACAAAACTCGGCTGAGCAGATTACCGAGCTGGTTGAGCGTTTTGCCCAGGTCTCCCGTCAGGCGGCGGATGGTATGCTGAAAAATCGGGATATCGGTCGGCAGACGTTACAGTATTCTGAGCAAGCCACGGAACGTCTGAATCAGGTCAATAGCGCTATTGTAACGGTCAGGGATATGAATATGCGTATCGCCAGAGCGGCACAAGAGCAAAACCAGGTCGCAGAAACGGTCAGCGGCAGTATGGCTCAGGTGAATCAGACCGTAGAAGAGGGCGCGGCGATGGTGGATCAGATTGCAGCAGCATGTTTGCAGCTGAGCGATACCGCAGGTCAGTTACAGGGTGAGATCAATTATTTCCGTTTGGCGAGCTAATCCCGCACGTTAGGTCCGTTTGATCGAGCATGCTTGAGTGTTGTAAGGGACTTAGGTTACAGAGGGTTTTGGCTGCAGAGGTCTTAGATTGAAGGAGGGCTTAGAAGGTCTCAGCCAGACCTTCTACTCCCTTGTGCGTAGGAGGGCTATTCCGGGTGGATTAAAACCGGATGCTGTTCAAAGGCATCCAGGGTCTGCTCTGCAACCTGAATCAAGGTTTGAGTCAGGTGTTGGATATGAGCGGATTTAAGATTCCACACATGCCAATACAAAGGTATGGCCAGATAACGTCCCGGTGTGAGTTCAACAACGTTACCTTGAGATAACAGAGGCTGGCTTTGCTGATCGGGAATCATGCCATAGGCAAAGCCTCTGATAATCATCTGAAAATAGGGATCCGATGAGGGCACGCGATGACGGGGGTAATCGCCCGGCTCAATATCAAAAAAGCTCTTAAGATAGCGGTTCTGCAATTCATCCTTATTATTAAACTCTGCCGCTGGCGCTTGTTTAAACCCTTCGGCATTCACGCCGTCTGGAAAATACTGAGCGATAAACTCTGGACTGGCCAGGCAGCGATAGCTCATCACACCCAGAGGGATACAGCTACAGCCTTGCATGGGATTTGGTGAGGATGTGATGCAACCAATCACCTCACCGGTACGCAGCAGATGATGGGTCTGCTCCTGATCATCCTGTTTAAGATCCAACAGTAATTTTTGCTGTGAGAGTAGAGGTTCCAGTGCTTCCATAAACCAGGTTTGCAGGCTATCGGCGTTGATGCCAATGGGTACTCGTGTAAAGCCCGTGTCATCCTGAGGGGACAACTCTTTTAATAGTTCATCCTCCAGCATACTGACCTGATGAAAGTATTTAAGCACCTGTTGTCCTGCCGGGGTCGCCTGAATTGGGTTACTGCGAATCACCAGGGTTTGTCCCAACTTATCTTCTAACTGCTTAAGCCGCTGCGAGATCGCAGACTGGGTTATATGCAGTTTCTGTGCGGCTTTATCAAAGCTCTGTTCTTCAAGCACTGCAGCCAGGGCGGCCATTTGGCGTATATCCAGCATTATTAGTAAATCTTATCCAGGATTAAAAACATTAGTTTTACTAACTTGAGTGTCGCAGGCAGGATAGCGAGGGTCAACTGATTGAACGAATGAGGAGTGATACGACGTGGAAGCAAGTCTGGGATTTTTAGCCAGTGCTCAGCTGATCGCCCTATTAAAGGGCCTGGGTACCAGTGCGGGTTTAATTGTGGCGATCGGTGCCCAAAATGCGTTTGTATTGACCCAGGGGCTGCGACGTCAATATCACTGGCCGGTAGCGGGCATCTGTAGTTTTTTTGATGCGCTTTTTATCACTATCGGTGTTGCTGGTGTTGGGGCGTTAGTGAGTGAGTCGGAATTCTGGCTGAATGTGGCCCGCTGGGGTGGCGGTGCGTTTCTGATCTGGTATGGCTTTCAGGCATTACGCTCGGCGTTACAAAGCAATAGCCTGAAAAGCTCGGATCAAAGTATCGGTTCACTGCGTAATGCTATTTTAACGACGCTGGCGATTACTCTGCTGAATCCCCATGTCTATCTGGATACTGTGGTTTTAATTGGCAGTATTGGCGGTCAGTTTGATCCAGAGGTGCGGGCCTGGTTTACCGCAGGCGCGATCAGCTTCTCGTTTATCTGGTTCTTTAGCATCAGTATGGGAGCCAAGTGGTTAGCGCCTTTATTTAAAAAGCCGATGGCGTGGCGAATTCTGGATGCCAGTGTCTGTATCGTGATGTGGTCTATCGCCTTTAGCTTACTGACAGCAGATTAAGTCTGGGCTGATGTAAATTAAGAACAGCGTGCTGAGATAAGCAGAGCTATAAACAAAACAGCCACAGGTGATTCTGTGGCTGTTTTGTTTTCTATCCGTCTTGTTTTCTAGCAAAGATTTTCAGTGATTGACCAAATCATTCAGGATAGCCCAATCCTGTTTAACGACTTCAGTGTAATCCAAGCAAGTGTCTACCAGCTCAGCAGATGCCTTAGGCAGGATCTTATTCACCGCTTTTTCAAACTGCACTGAACGACGATCCCCGCGACAATGAGCTAAGGCCAAGGCTTCACCGCAAGTGGCAGCGTATTGAATAAAGCCACCCTTGCTGGCGCGTTTGCCAAAAGTGATATGCTCAGGGTCAATACCTACACGGGCGTGGTGTCTGGAGCGAACCAGCCAATGGGCTTGTTTCCATTCCACCTCATCCAGCACCAGATCTGGTCGACGCTGCATTCTCTGTTGGCAGGTTACGGTCAGGTGGGCAGGGTTTAAACGGTTGACCGGGCTTAAATCCGGGAAGTGGTACAGAGGTGCCGCATGACGTTGCTGTTTGACTTCTACCACGTGGCATAAGCCCAGATCTTGTTTGCCCTGGTAACCTTCGGGGCCCACCAGCAGGTAATAACGCTCCATATTCACTGAGCCTGTACCGGCATTAAGACGAGCGACAATATCCAGTACCTTATCGTCCATATAAGGCGCAAAGATATAGTCCAGTTGATGATAGGTTTTCTGTTTTAGGCGTTCAAAACGCTCTGGACGATCCCGGAATTGCAGTGGTGTTTGATCAATATCCACCTCTTTGGCCAATGAGCTTTTCAGTTCAAACTCCTGACCTCCATTCGCCCTTTGCTTCGCTTTTACATAACGTTTATGCAATACATGAGACTTTTTAAAGTCAGACAGAATGCGCATACGGTTATTAGGGTGATCAATACCGGCCTGACACACTTCAAGGTAGGCGGCCAAAAAAGCTTCTAATGCAGGTCTTAAATCAGCCGCACCCATGGTGGCTTTGCCTGCGATATCGGTTTCTGAAGTGTAACGGCCAGCAACTAAACCCTGAGCGTAATCCGCACACAGCACCAAGCTGGTACAGAAACGAGCCAGATCCCAACCTGCATGGCCGATACAGGCATCATCAAAATCATTAGGCGCGAAAATGACGCTATCGCCATGGGACCCCTCTTCACTTAGAAAACCGAAATTAGAGGTATGGCAGTCGCCCATAATGGTGGTTAAAGGCAGTTTTTCCATCGCTTTAGGCAGAGATAACACCCCAGAGGCCAGATCCGCATAAAACAGTTGGGCAGAGCCCCTTAAAAATACAAAGGGATTGGTGGCCATCTTATGGTGCTTGGCCAATCCGGCTTCTGGAACCTGGCCATCGACCCGTGATAACTCGTCCCTAATCAGTTGAATGCGCTTTGCCATTTTTGGGGCTACTCCCTGTTTGATTACACCTCACTCAAAAGCGTCTCAGGACTTTTACCAGAGCAAACAGCATTAGCCGTTATTCGAGATGCCAGAGAAACAGTTTTGAGTGTGGGTTTATTCTTTGATTATTTTAGCTGTCATTTTAAGAGCTTATTGCCACGGCGGCTATAAAGCAAAGCTGAGAGCTGAAGCCCTTCAAGCCAGACGCTTTAACTCAGATTATTTGATCCAAGCTATTTAATTCGTGCTACTTAATTCGTGCTACTTAATTCGAATGGTTCAATTCGGGCTACTGAATGAGAGCTATGGCTGGAGTGATTCAGGAAAAAATGTACTGGAAACCAAGCCGGATAAACGCAGCATGGTTTCCAGGCTGGGCGTTGGGTGAATCTGTAATAGTCCCAGAAATTGGGCGTAACTGGCCATGGCAATATCTTTAGCCAGCGGGGGCTCAACACCTAATTCGATATAGCACTGCTCCAGATAGTCCTGTCTTTGAATATCTACCTTGGCTAAGTAACCGGAGATCCCCGGTTCTTTTAACGCCCAGGCGCGGATATGCATCTCAGCTTCAATATTGTTGGCTGCAATCACCTGATCCAGTTTTTCCAGGCGCTGTAGCGGACCTTCTGCTGTATTAGCTTGCTCAATAAAAGCGATGGTCAGTGTTTGATACCAGTGCTCCATCAACTGCTCAATAAAATCCTGCCGATTCTTAAAATGATGATAAAAAGAGCCTTTAGTCACGCCACGGGCTTCACACAGCGGCATGATTTTCAGACTGTCCGGGCCTTTTTTAATCAGCTGTTTCAGGGCAAATTCCAGCCAGTGTTGTTTGGTATTTTCTTTTGGGCTGACGCTGCTGGCTTTAGAGCTCATGAAATATCCTGATGGAACGGGTGTTTTACGGTTTTCTTATTGATACCGCAGTTATATACGCTGCTGTTTAGCGGCATTATGAAGCACAGAGCGGGCTATCAGCCAGTGAAAAGGACGAATTATTTGCAGATAGAGCCAACCTATTTTGGTGGTCGGATTGACCAGTGTTGAAACTACCGCTTGTGACTCTGCTTTACGGACTGAGAGATAAAACTGCATATGTTTGTCTTGTGCAAAGCTGATAATCTCCCGATCTGTTTTTTTGATAACGGTTAAAAAGCCCGCACGATCGCCCTCATTCAGTGCGTTTGGCACCTGAGCAGGCATCATACCCTCACCGGTATTAAAACCGAATGCTGCGACCATTTTGTTGCGCACTGTCATCATGCGATTCACCCAGTTTGGCATATAGCCAAAAATAGCCAGTTGAATCTGATCCGGCTGTAGATGCTTGTGCTGTAATGGCACCGCCAGTGCGTCTCTGAAGTAACTTTTTTGTTTCTGTCTGGAGAGATAATCATCACTGGGGATGGATACTGTTTTAACCTGCCACATCGTAATATCGCCTTATTTGATCAACTGAATGTGAGTGGAAGTTTTTAAGGTTGTTGGCTCGATTCACGGGCTTCTAATTTATCCTGTTACGTTTTTTTATTTCCGTACCATACGGTATGGTATGTTTGAGTTTGACGATGTAGACTGAAAAAGTAAAGTCATTGCTCTATCGGTTGGGTGGCTCTGAAAAGCCCTAAGCGAGCTTCTATAAATGTATCCCTCGGCAGTCGTGTTCACAGGAGTTGATATGGAATTAGTACGGGATTGGTCGTTAGTGAAACAGATCTTTAAAGAGGCTTTTAGCACCTCTTCCCACTTTTCAGTGGCCTCGGTCAATGCCCAGGGTGAGCCCCATGTAACACCGATAGGCTCATTGATCCTGGGGGAGACGGGCAAAGGCATCTATTTTGAGAAGTTTACCCGTCAGCTACCGGAAAACTATCAACACAGTAGAAGAGTGTGTGTGATGGCGGTGAACAGCAGTCAGTGGTTTTGGCTGAAATCCTTATTGGCCGGGCGTTTTCAAAGGCCACCGGCACTGCGGCTGTATGGTGAAGTAGGGGAGTTAAGACCTGCCACTGATAAGGAGCTGGCGCTATGGCAAAAGCGGGTCCATAGCGCCCGCTTTACCAAAGGCCACAAACTGATGTGGCGCGAGATGAGTATGGTGCGGGATATCACCTTTGACCGGGTTGAAGCGGTCAATATTGGCAAGATGACTCAAGGACTAGCCGACAAATAACCACACACCGACGCCCATCATTAAGGTGCCAGAAATACGGTTCATCAGACGGATATTTTTGGCATCGCCCAACAGCTTTTTCAGCCCCTTACCGCCGGTGGCATACAGTGTCATCGAGATAAACTCAGAGACTAGAATAATGGATACCAACAGCACCAACTGAGCGGTTAACGGTTGCGTATTATCGATAAACGGCGGCAATAGCGAGATCATAAACGCCCAGCCTTTAGGGTTGGCTATGGCAGTAACAAAACCCTGCATGACCAGATCCCAATTACCACCGGCCTGAGCCTGTAGGTTTTCATCATTCAGTGCCAGCTTGCCCTTAGACAGCCACATCTGCACACCCAGATAAAACAGATAAGCCGCACCGACGGTTTTCAGAATGGTAAACAGCCAAGGGTAGTTGAGCATCACAGAAGCAATACCCAGTACAGCAGCAACCGCCACCAGACCGACACCAATCACTTCACCCAGCATCATCCATAACGTACGTCGGTAGCCGATGCTCATACCCAGACTCAGCGCCAGGGTCATACACATACCCGGTGTGATAGAGACAAAAAAGAACGTCGGGATAAACGCACTTAACAACGCCAGATTCATAGCGGCTTCCTTGAAACGGTGAACATTTACGAAAAAGTTGAACAAATAACAGGGAGTAAATGTATCCCGGAAGCCATGACACTGTCTTAGCAAGATTGACTTGCTAAACAGGTTTATATGCATGAATAATTGCATATAAATCAGATGTGAGAAGAAAACCATGCAAGATGTGGCTCTGGATAGACAAGATATCAGCATTCTGAATCTACTGCAGGAGAACAGCCAGATCCCAAGGCTGGAGTTGGCAGAGCGAGTAGGGTTGTCTTCATCCCAGTGTTTTCGCCGCTTAAAAAGGCTGGAAGATGCCGGTGTGATTGAGCGTTATGCGGCAGTGTTAAACAAAGAAAAAGCCGGTCTCGATATCTCAGTGGCAATAATGGTGCAGTACCGGAAAAGCGAAGTGAACGCACGGGAAAAAACCATCGAGTTGATTCAGCAAACCCCGGTAATCTATGAATGCTACTCCGTCACTGGTGAATACGATTTTATGCTGCGGGTGTACTGCAAAACCATGAAGGAGTTTAACACCTTGGTGAATGACACCTTTCAGGTGAGTTTTATCTCGGGTCTGCACTCTTATATGTTGATGTCGTGTATTAAAGATAAGCAGAGCCTGACGCTTTAGGTTTGCAATTAGTAGGCTTGGAATTAGTCGGTTTACAATAAGTCAGGCTCGTATTGATATTTAATTCGTAACTATTCAGCCCCCTCTCAACTATTCGCTACCTTGACGGATAGTTGAG
>CAYFGP010000125.1:0-19048 GCA_964342385.1 uncultured Oleiphilus sp.
TATCAGGGAATAGATAACAAACAGCCCTTATCAAAGGGCTGTATTGGAAATAAGTGAGAGAATACGAACGATGATTGGAGGCGGGAGAATAAGAAATTCAGCAAGCCTCATAACATAAGAGAAAGAAAAGCTAGATCAGCTTGTTATAGAAGCGGTCATCGGTGAACAGATTCTCTGATAGCGCATGGGTCTGCTCTTCCAGTTTTTTAATAAAGGCTTCGGCTGCTGGAGTGAGACGGAATTGAGAGAGTCGCGCTACGCCCATACGCAATGGGCGCAGTTTTTCCTTCAGAGCAATCGCTTTCAGTTCTGAGCCATCCAAGGCCAGGTTATTCGCCAATGGCGTATTAAACAGGGAATAACCAAAGCCGTTACCAACAAAACCGCGCACCATGCCCAGCGATTGTGCTTGGTAGGCAAAATTCGGTTCCAGCTCCAGGCTGAGAAACAGTGAGTAGAAGTATTCTCGACTCATAGGCCAATCCAGCAGCACCATGGGGTATTCCGCCAGTTCTTTCAGTGAGATCTCATCTCGATCTGCCAGTGGATGATTTTTACTCACGACCGCATAAGGAGGGAATTCCAGTAGTGGCTCAAATTCAATCTCGGCGGGGATCTGTAGATCATAGGTCAGCGCCAGTTCATAGCGGCCATCGGTCAGGCTTTGAATAATATCCTTTTGGTGCTTCTCATCACACTGCACATTCACCGCCGGATAAGCATCCATAAAGTTTTTGATAATGCTTGGCATCATAATCGGGGTAAAGGTGGGGAAACCGACAATCCTTAATGATCCCGCCACATCCTGTCCCAATGTATTGGCGTACTGTGCCAAACCTTCCGCTTCTCCCAAGAGCTGTTTTGCTTTGCGGATAAATTGCCTGCCTGGCGGTGTCAGTGATAATCCCTGGGCATGATGGCGGACAAACAACTGAAGTCCGGTGACATCTTCTAAATGCAAAATAGCGGATGAGATCGAGGGTTGAGAGACATGCAGAGTTTCTGCCGCTTTGGTAACACTGCTTAGTTCACCGGCTACGACAAAGTAGCGCAGTTGTTTCAGGGTAAATCGCATAACACCGGTTCTCTTATTGTTGTGCAGGGAATTGGCAGGCTGTCATCTGAGAGGACTCTATCAGTCTAGGCGATGCCTTGCATTTATAAAATATAATTATATTCCTAACTGTATAGCTTTTTTCAATGCAGAGAGCGATAGATATAAGAGGGATATGCAAAAACCGTGTAAAAGAGTAAGGATTCAAAAAGTAACAAAAATGCCTTATGTAAATGCGTCGTTATTGGTCGGTAAAAAAGAGTAATTGTCATTGATTATTCATCTTTTCTGACAAAAATAAGGCCGCTATCTCCCGGCTAATAACGTGAAATATAAGGTCGCATGCAAGAATCAAATAACTCGCCAAAAGCGAAAAAAACGGTCACCTCGGCTGCCATTAAGGCCCATTGGCGTGCGCGTATCACCCGCAGTCGTCATAAGCCCTATTTGGGCAAAGTACTGACGGTCTCCCCTGGTTCTCTGCTGTTAGAAAATGATTTTAATCTGCGTGTCGGCGAAAAAATTAAAGTCGAGGTAGCGGCTACCTATGGGAGCAAAAAGAAGATTCTGACGGCACTCGGGGTCGTACGCAGTTCGGTGTTGCGTTCCTGTGGTCAATCCTATGGTTTGAAAGTCCGGGTTGAGCGCATGAGAAAAGATGATCAGGACTTTATTAAAGGTTATATGAACCACGCTCAGAGTCTGGGTGCGAACCGCTAATATTCCATTTTTTGCTCACAATTACACATGACACTTGACCACATCTGATTTCGAATCTCTATATCAAGAGTGGTTACTATGTTATTGGCACAAAACCCTAGACCTGTATTGAAAAGTGCCGGTGAAACAGTCAAAGCCTATTGGAAGGCCAGGGTGACGAGTCAGCGTTACCAGCCGTGTTTAGCTAAGATGATGGCAGTGTCTTCGAACCTACTGCAGTTGGAGAATGATTTTAATCTTAAGATTGGCGAAAAGATTAAAATTGAGATCGCCGCTAACTTCAATGGTAAAAGTAAGGTGGTAAAGGCATCAGGCGTGGTACGAAGCTCTGTCTTACGTTCCAGTGTCCGTCCCTATGGTTTACAAGTTGCGATTGAACGTATTACCTCTGATGATCAGGCATTTCTACAGGACTATATGACACATGTGCGTACTTTGGCGGTATGCCGTTCTCCCTTGGTTGGAAGTTAAAAATACCTTGGGGTAAACCTTATCTCGTAAGGTTAAGAGTTGTTTATAACACGCGTACACAAAAGTGCTTCGATATTTTTTGACTAACGGCTGAAGAATGAAGCCATTTGCTAAAGAGAAACTTTTGTGTGAGTGCTTAGGAAGGGTTTACCCTTGTACTGGATTGGATCTAAAAAATAAGACTCTGGAGAGCCTATTAAGCTCTCCAATGCTTAGCTAATAATTATTGTCATCCGCTATTCGCTATCAGTGATGATCAATGGCTGCAACCGCAACCACTGTGGTGCTGGTGTTGTGCTTGATGATTAACCTGAGCCAAAACATCAGGCTTAGATCGAGCTGAGCTCTGGTGCTGCGATGGGGCTTGTGCCTGATATTGATGCAACTGTAGCTGCTTCATTCTGTCATCCGTCATCTGATCGATCCAGTGCATCACTTCCTCACTGGCCTCCTCTGTCGCACGCATCTCATCGACAATACGCTGGCGCAGAGACTCATCGTTCTGCCAGTTTTTATCAATCAGTTCCAGTGCCCTATGTACGGAGGAGTGTACCCGTGCATGAGGATCTTCCAGTGCCTTATAAGCATGGCTGCTGCTGTACAGATCCTTCTCATCACTTTCGTAATACCATTTACCCAGACGACAGCCCTTATGAGTAACCTGTACCGCTTCGTACTCAGGGCCTTTATCCTGTTCACCCAAAGCGACATAACCGTTCTGTTTGTAGATTACGTGATCCAGTTTGACCAGAGAGTGATAGATTACAGTACACACGCCTTCAATCTGATCAGCGGAGTGTTCTGATGAGCTGGCCAGCTGATTAAACTGCAGTTCAAACTCGGCTACCATCTGTTCCATCTCTTGCGTTACGCTCTGAGAACGGGCTGATGCAGCACTGACTTCCTCTACCCGGCGACTAAAGCCGGACAGAATCTGATCGACACTTTCTGCAGCTTCTTTTGTGCGTTGTGACAGACCTTTGACCTCATCGGCCACTACCGCAAAACCACGACCATTTTCACCGGCTCGGGCGGCTTCAATGGAGGCATTCAGTGCCAGCAGGTTAGTCTGATCGGCAATATCTTTAATGGTCATTAATGACTCGGCCACCTGCTTACTGTCATTGCTTAGGGTGTGTACCACATCGGTAACCTGGCCTACAGTTTCAGCGATATCGGTAATGGAGTGGCGAATTGCTTCTACCGATTGCAGCGATCTTTGTGCCTGTTGAGCATTTTCACTGGCCTGACTGCCCACTTCACGGGAGTCCGTATCAATCTGTGTTAAATCGGCCTGAGTTTTTTTCAGGTTTTTGATCAGATTACTGGTATTCAGACGATGCAGCTCTGAAGCCAGACTGTTGCTGTTGAGTAGCTTCTCATTTTCCTTCATCGCCTCAATGGATTTACCAATGGATACCAATGAGCTACCCATACGGCCTGGTAACCCTGCACCCAACGGAGGACGATCAAAGTTACCTTGAGATACCTGACCAAAGGCGGTGTCCACTTCTTTAAAGTAGCTTTCTACCTGATCCAGCAGATCATTGAGATCCCAGGCGACTTTACCCAGTTCACCCAATCCTCTGGTGTTATTAACCCTATGGTGCAGCTCACCTTTAATACTGGCGTTCAGGGTAGCGTGTAAGCGTTTCAGCGTTTCCAGAACCCGCAGGGACTGGAATACCTGCAGTGCCATTATCACGACAACAACAGCGCCGCCCAGTACATGCCAAAGATCCAGACCGTAACGCCAGGTGGAGTAGGCGAAAGTCAGGGTGATAATGATATAGGACAGCACCGTACCCCAGACAAACTGAGTGCGTAAAAAAGGGATACCGTGGCTGGTTTCATTCCGTGTAGACATAAACAAAAGATCCCTTGTTAAAGTGTGCCCTGTTGGTAAAGACGCATCATCGCCTGGCAGTACTGCATATCGGTAGAGTCAACCCACTGCTTCAGTGCCGCTACGGATTGATCAACGGCAGAAGCTCCCTGGCCTCTGGCTTCAATGGCCAGCATCTCCTGATAGAGCGGGATAATATATTGCTTCAGAGTCTCGGGTTGGGGCTTGCGGCGTACTGAGTAATAACCTTTAACCTGACCACTTTGGTCAATATCCGGTGTGACATTAGCAAAAACCCAGTAATAGGAACCGTCCGAACACAGGTTTTTGACATAGCCAAAAAACTCATTGCCCTGTTGCAGAGCTTGCCACATTAGTCGAAACACACCTTTTGGCATATCGGGGTGGCGGATCATGCTATGGGGCTGATCCAGTAACTGCTGCTCGGAAAAACCAGAGATGGCCATAAATTTACGATTGCAGTAGGTGATCTTGCCCTTGGTGCAGGTTTTGCTGACGATGAAGTCATCTTCATGCAGCACGACTTCTCGGTTTTGTGGGGTAATCTTGTTCACCATAAAGGCACCAATATTAGTCGTGTTTGTAGGAGTTTGTGTTTAATTAGAGGTGATTTGTAAAAGTGTGGGTAATATAAATGATTCGATGGGTGGGGTTAAGTGCTTTTGATCTAAAGTAGGGCACAAAAATGTATTTAAAATGCAAATATATGAGCTAGCGCAGATATCTGCACTGAGATGATGCGTGCCGTGCCGCCTTGGGATCGATAAAGAGTCGCTTTTGGGACTGAGGCTGGTTGAATCAAGTCGTGATGAAGCCAGAGAATATAGGGCCTGAGCTACACCTTTAGTGGTAGATGGCTTAGCTAAGTGACCAATTTTTCAGTAGGAATAAATAACCGCTATTTTTATATGGCTATATTGGCAGAAGACTTGCGTAATTAGAGTATCTCACGTGAAAACAGATAGGTTCTGTGATGGTGCTTGCAACCCCTGATACTCTGGATAACCCGGCGGATTTTACCCGCCACCTGACGCTGCGCCTATTGTTCTCAGCCTGTTTACTGGCGTGCCTTTTCGTAGGCAGTTTTCTCATGGTCGACTATCAGACCGAGGTGGCCAAAGCTGATGCTCAGCGTATCAATGTGGCAGGTAAACAGCGCATGTTGCTGGAGCAGAGTGTAATGTACGCCTATCGCTTGCTGTTGGACCAGCACTCGAACGGGAAAAAGACCACAAATGCTCGCCAGCTGTTGTTGAGTAATCTGGACCGGCTGGAGCAGTCCCATCAGGCATTACTGCATGGTAGTACGACATTGCAGCTATCCTCGATTAGCAATCATCGTTTACAGCAACTCTATTTTGCCGATACCACCAGTCTGGATCCCCTGTTAAGCCTGTTTATCATCAAGGCTCGTACCTTGGCCCATCATGCTCCGTTACGGCCGATAACTGAGTCAGAAGTGCGTGAGCTTGATACTCTGGCCAATCCTGATTTACTCAGATTATTGGATCAGGCTGTAAAAGAGTATGAGTTGATCAGCGAACAACACGCCCAGTCGGTATGGCTGATCTCAGTGGCGGGGATGTTTGGGGCTTTGCTATTGATTGGGGCTATTTATGGACTGTTACTGCGCCCTTATCTGCAGGATTACAAGGATAATATCAGCTTACGTCAGGTGTTACTGGATAATAGCGAAGCGATGATACTGATCAGCACCCGTCGAGGGAGAATCCTGGATATCAATCAACACGCTCGGGAACAGCTGCAGATCGATCATAAAGGAGAGGATAAGCGCCGTTTACACTTTAGCTTTGTCAATGCAGTTAAAGATAGAAGGCTCAAACTACAGGATCTGGGCATACCGGCTCCCAGTACTTTGGCGATGCAGTTTCCTCATTGCAAACAATTGCCCACCATTACCCGTCAGCTGGCTATCGCAGATAACCCAAATTGCTCAGTGGAGATTCAGGTCACTACATTAAAAACTCAGCGTGAACTCTATTACGCTGTTTTTGTGCGGGATATCAGTGAGCAGGTCGCGGTTCAACAGATGCTGGTGCAGCAGCGGGAAGCCGCACTGAAGGCCCAGTCTGAAGCGGAACAAGCCAATCAGGCTAAATCAGATTTTCTTGCCGCGATGAGCCATGAGCTCAGAACGCCTCTGAATGCCGTGTTGGGTTACAGCCAGTTATTGCAAACAGAAGAAGGGATTACTGAACAACAGCAAGAGTATCTGCACGAGGTGATTCGCAGCAGCCATCATTTGCTAAACCTGGTGAATAACGTGCTGGATCTGGCCAAGATTGAATCCGGCCAGTTGATGTTAAAGCTGGAACCCAACTCGGTGGCTCCCTTAGTTGAGCAGGCTTGCCGGATGGTACTGCCCCTGGCGCAAGAAAAAGAGGTCTTGATTCAGACAACCATTTTGCCCGGCTTACCGAAGTTGATGGTCGATCCGCTGTCGTTTAAGCAGATTTTGCTCAATCTGCTATCCAACGCGATTAAATATAACAGCCCGGGTGGTCGAGTTCAGGTCACTGTGCGCCAGGTAGCGGAACGAGTCATGGTCTCTGTTGAAGATTCCGGTATCGGCATCTCTAAAGAGATCGGGATGGCACTATTTTCACCCTTTACCCGGCATGGTCATGAACTCAGTCATATCGAAGGTACCGGCATTGGCCTGACTATCTGTCAACGTCTGGTAAAACAGATGCAGGGGGAGATCGGTTATCGCAGTACTCAGGGTAAAGGCAGCTGTTTTTGGTTTAAGTTGCCTGTGTGGCAAAAGGAACAAGTCACCTTGGATTGTTTGGGATAAAAAGGACGTCTTCTCGTATTTGTACACATTCAAACAAGACGTATTTTGATCTTCCGCAGCCGACTGTTGTAGAGGAACGCACAGGTATCTTTTTTCAGTGCAGAGAGGCCTTTGTTTGATTGTCTATAGCACCTTTATAAAGACTTATATTCTGTAACATTAGTGTCATCTTTCTACTATTCAATAGCGGAACCTTTGTGATGGTTCTGGTGGAATAGGTGGTTATGGCCAGTCTGCATTTGTCTTTTTTGATTGTTGTCATTACTTGTTTCTTGACCACATTTTCTCTGTTTAGCCACGGGGCTGTGACTCAGCCTGATCAGGTCACAGGCATTAGCCAATCTGGTAGCAAAAAGCTGCTGGTGATTGGTGAAGAGTTTGCGCCTTACGAGTTTGTACAGGATGGCAAGGTTGTCGGTATCGATATAGATATCTGCAACCGTATCTTTGCCAAACTGGGCTACGACGTTGAATACCGCATTATGCCGTGGAAACGGGCCTGGTATTACGTGGAAAAAGGGTTGGCCGATGTGATTTTGACCACCAGTCGCAAAACAGCACGTGAGCCTTTTGTCTGGTATCCCCAAGAGGATATGTGGCAAGGGGACTTTGTTTTCTTTTATAAGAAAGGGCGTTTTAAGCCAGAACATCTGGATCTGAATTATGCCAAAGCACAAGGTCTGAGTGTGGGCATTATTCAGGGTAACTCCTACCATCAGAGTTTCTGGCAGCAGTTTCCTTACGGGAATGGGCGTAATACCTTTCAGGGTGATCTGGCCCGAGCCACTCTGCATCCGCAGTTGTATCCGGTGGAGACGTTAAAACAGAATTTGCTAAAAGTGGCCAGTGGTCGGATTGATGTCACGGTGGCCAATCAAACCTATGGCATGTATACCGCTAAGCTGTTGGGGGTGGCCGATCAGTTGGCGTATTCCAGTAACCCCTTGTACAGCAAACGCTATCCTGCAGCCTTTATCAAACGCTCAGCACACCCTGATATCCAACAGATCTCTGCCGCGTTTGACCGGGAATTGGCTACATTTAAACAAACAAAGGAATATCAAAATATTATCGCTAAATGGCTGAATTAGATGCGTACTATTACCTCTAAACTGATCCTTTCATCTGTACTTTTTGCCATCTTAACCACGGGGATTTACACCGGGTTAACTCTGATGGCAACGGTCAGTAGTGTGCGCATGGAATTTCAACAGAGTATTGATCGTTTTAAACATGTCCACCAGCCCTCCCTGGAAGAAGCGATCTGGAACTTTAACGATAACCAGGTTCAGCAGATTATTGATGGTGTCACGACCTCTTCTTATATCAAACGGGTTGAGGTTGAAGCTCTGCCTTATATGGATCTGGAATCGGGTGTCATGCCGATGGATTCCAAATTTATCTCCTTGCCACTCAATCGTGAGGATCAGCAGATCGCTTTTATCCGACTGTACCTGGATGAGAGTGTGCTGGAAGAGGGCATTAAGGATGAAGTAATTGATGCGCTCTATTTCCTGCTGATTTTCCTGCCTTTGCAGGCACTGGCAATCTTCTTTGTTGTTAAGTGGTCGGTACTGAATGGTTTGCAGTTGGTGACCAGTAAGATCTCTCAGCTCTCCTTTGATCGTATCGGCCAGCAGATCAGTTTTCCCCGTCGTCAGCCCTATGAGATCGAACTGATTAAAGACAGTATTAATGATCTCAGTGAACGGCTGGAGCATGAACAGGCCAAAGCAGTGGCTTATCAGCTGAAGCTGGAAGAGGAGTCCAACTATGACTCTATCACCCGTTTACCTAACCGGAAAAACTGTCAGAGTTATCTGAAAAAGCATCTGGCAGATAATGATCTGGATTCTCTGTTTGTGGTGCATGTGGATTTTATCAACTTTAAATCCATCAACAGTTTGCACGGCAATGCCGCCGGGGATGAGTTTCTGGTAGCAACAAAAACAGCCATTGAAAACCTCTACGCCAGAGATTTTTATATCTCTCGTTATGGCAATGATCGTTTTGTGCTGCTCAACAAAGCACCCATCACCGAAGGTAATATGGTCACCATTGCCGGACGTTTGAAAAAGCGCCTGGAGGATATGTTTCAGCTGCGGGAATCCGGCGTTGCGGTATCCCTATCGGCCGCAATTGGTATTGCGCAGTATCCGAAAGATTTTACCAACGCAGAGCAGCTGTTGTTGAGTGCTGAGCGTATGGCCAAGCTGTCGAAGAAAAATGCTCAGGTGGTGTTTTATCAGGGTACGTTGGATAAAGAGATTAACGATCGGGATCGTATTCGTCACTTACTGTTCCAGGCCGTACAAAACAAAGACTTTTTTCTTAATTACCAACCCATCGTTAATATTAATACCGGTCAGGTTTCCGGCTATGAGGCGTTAATTCGCTGGTACAGTTCAGAGATCGGTTTTGTGCCCCCTGACTCTTTTATCGGTATTGCGGAAGACGAGGGTATGATTATCCCGATCGAGCAATGGGTGATCCGTCAGGCGTGTCAGGATATCGCTCGCTTATCCGAGCAAGAAGGACGACCAATCAATGTCGCCATTAACGTTTCCTATCTGCATTTTATTGCTGATTCCTTTATCGATACCCTGAAACGAGCATTAGATGATGCGGGTGTTTCACCTTCTCAAATTGAGGTAGAGCTGACCGAGCGGGTACTGGCAGAAGACGGTAAACAGCTGGAGATGAAGATGCGTTACCTGAAGTCCATGGGGATTAAAATCTCCATTGATGACTTTGGTACCGGCTATTCTGCCTTGAATTACATTAAAGATTTCTCTTTTGATCTGCTCAAGATCGATAAATCCTTTGTGCAGTCGATGTTATCCAATGAGAAGAACCAGGCGTTGGTGAAAAATATTATCCGTCTGGCTCATGATCTGGAAATTGAGGTGATAGCGGAAGGCATTGAGCTGGATGAGCAGTATCAAAAACTAAAACTGTTTAACTGCAACTATGGCCAGGGTTATCTGCTCAGTAAACCGATGAAGTTTGATGATCTGAAACCGGGTGTCCGCTTTTAAGGGCGAGGTTTTAAAGGATCCGGCTTAAACAGGCTGTTCTATAGGACTCAGCTGAAAGATATTGTGCTAAAGTGCCCCATTAAGAGAGTGGCTTAATGGGGCCCTGCTAAATAACAGAGATGGGAATCAGGGGCTAATTTAGCCCGCCTGAACTCCATGCTTTTCAATCACCATCTTATCCAGGTTTTCAATCACGCCATCACTGGCTTGCTCGACACTGGAGAAGGATTCAAACAGCTGTTGCTGTACTTGGGAGCTTTGTTCCCAATCGCCTGTTAGGGTATCCAGTGCCTGTTGCATCGACTGATGAACCCGGTGATGTGGTGCATCCACCGCTTTATAAGCTTGTAGATGGCCAAAGTCCTGCTGTGATTCATTCGACTCAATCCATTGACCCAGACGACAGCTATGTTGATCCACCCGTGCTGCTTGAGCATTGACAGAATCCAGTCCCAAGTTTACGGCGGTGTAGCCGTGTTGTTTGTAGATAAAGTGATCCATTTTGGCTAGCGAAGCAAAGCTGACATCATGAATATAGCTGATGCGGGTCAGGGCGCTGTCTGATGCTGATGCGACCCGGTTGAAGCGAACTTCAAACTGATCCAAATTCTCAAGCGTAGTACTGGATAGGTTTCGAATAGCATCTGTATTGGACAGCATAGAGGAAAACTCCTGCTTCAGTGCATCCATCACCTGGGCAATCTCCGCTGAGGCCTTTCTGGAGTCTTCCGCCAAGCTACGTACCTCATCGGCCACAATAGAAAAACCGCGACCATGCTCACCGGCACGAGCGGCTTCAATGGCGGCATTCAGTGCCAGCAGATTGGTTTGATCCGCAATCGAGGTGATCAAGTTAACCGAGGTGGATACCTGCTCCTGGTGCTCGTTGACCACTTCAACAGCACGTACGGTTTGATCAATCGTATCTGCTAATTGGCCAAAATGAGTTTTCATCTCGTTCAGAGCGGCAATGCTGCTGTGAGCAGATTGGGCATTTTCCACTGACAGACTTTCAAGTTCTTCAGAAGCGGCGACGATACCCAGCATATCTTTCTGACTGGTGGTCAGATTTTTCAACAGGTTTTCCGCATTTAGGTTACCCAGTTTGGAGAGTAGGTTATTGCGTTTCTCGTGTTTGCTGTTTTCCAGCAGAATATCCAGCGACTGGTTACCTTTTTTCAGCGCTTCTTTGTAAGCGCCATGCAAGCCTGAAGTCTGCATCTTACGGTAGAACTTGCCTTCACTGGCAAACTGCAGAGCGGTGGATTGTTCACGGAAACAGGTTTCCAGCTGATCCAGCATATTATTGAAGTGCCAACACACCCGGCCTAACTCATCATCACGCCCGATATGGGTTATACGGGAACCCAGCTTACCGTCACTGATCTCCTGAGCAATGCGGGTGATCTCACTCAAAGGACTCAAGGCTTGTTTCAGGCTACGCAGATAGAGAAAACCACTGCCCATACCGAATACCATCAACAAGACAAACCAAGCCCAATCCATAGCTTTACCACCATGGGAGATCACACCAATCAGACCGGCTATGGCGAGCAGTACATTCAGAAAAACAACCACGTAGGTTGCTTTAGAGAGATAGGATAAATTCTTCATAACTGGTATTTAGCTCATTGAGTTTGGATGTTAGCAGACCCAAAGACGCATCGATCGCATCTTTAGCCCCGACACGCTTCTCCTCAGCTAGCATGGCCGCATAGATATCTGTCATCAGTGCCACGGCTTCTTTTTTAGGCCGACGACGTACCGAGAAATAACCGTTGATCTGTCCACGCTCATCAAAGTCCGGGGTCACATTGGCAAATACCCAGTAGTAACTGCCGTCTTTGGCCATATTTTTCACGTAAGCAAAACACTCATTACCTTGCTTGATGGTCTCCCACAGGAAATAAAATACGCCTCTGGGCATATCCGGATGACGGATAATATTGTGCTGAGCGCCTAGCAGTTCCTCCTCCTGATAACCGGAGAGCTCCAGAAAAATCTCGTTGCAGTAGGTAATGCGACCTTTGGTATCGGTCTTGGAAACCACAAAGTCGCCTTCTTTAAGCACGCGCTCGTGGTCGATTGGAGTAATCTTTCTTTTCATTGAGAAGCAGCCTGATCTTGGGTCGAGCAAATTTGGATATTACGAAATCACGGGTCGCCTGACTGTGTGATCACTGAACGTGTTATTTCACTGCACTGTTTCATGACACTTTAAAATATAGCAGTTGATGTCAGGTATTTATTGGATGTTATTAGGATTGATTCTATTTAAACATAACAAGCTAAATGCATGCATCTATAAAAGATTGAGCTTTATCAAGGCTAAAGCGGATAAAAAACGATTGAAGTAAAAGCGATAGCTTTGCTTGGAGATAAGGCGAAATTTTAATAAAAGCACTGTTGTATTTTCCGCTTAGGATGAGGGGAATATAGCTCTATTTTGTAAAGAAAGTTTTGTTTTTGTACAGACTTACACACTTACACAAAAGTATTTCGATGTTCTTCAGCAAACGACTAAAGAATGTGGCCATCTGCTAAAGAGAAACTTTTGTGTGAGTGCTTACACAAGAGAGTTTCGATATTCTTCGGTCTGCAGCTGGAGAGCGAAGTGTTGTGTTATAGAGAAACGTTTATCTGAGTGCTGAGAGGGCTATTTAATGGTGTTCGGGTCTTATCTGAGCCGGAAATGTTACGGTAAAACAGGTGCCTTGGCCCAAGGTGCTTTCCGGCTTAAGGGTGCCATTTAAACCCTGGGTGGCCAGATTAAATGCAATATGCAGCCCTAATCCTGAACCGCCCTGATTGCGTCGGGTAGTAAAGAAGGGCACGAAAATCTGTTTTAACACCGCCTGCTCTATACCCCGGCCATTATCTTCTACTTGAAGCACAATCTGCTGCTTAGATTTAGATAGTGCTATCGGTTCACCTTGTACGGTGGGATGTGCTTGAGGTTGAGGCTGAGATTGAGATTGCTGCTTGGCTCGTATGGTAATGGTCCCCGGTTCTTGGTCGATAAAAGCATGTTCGATGGCGTTAACGACCAGATTTGTCAGAATCTGTGAGATCGCCCCAGGGCTGGTATAGACCTGTAGGTCGGCCTCAATCTGCAGTCGTAGCTGATGGGGTGAGTTTTTTAGCTTGGGTGAGAGGCTTAATAGCACTTCGTGGCAATATTTACCCAGATCAAAACGACGCAAGGCATCGGTGGATTGATCCACGGCCACCTGTTTAAAACTTTGAATCAGGTGGCTGGCTCTGTCAATATTAGCCACCATAAACCCCACAGAACGATTAGCCGCTTCGGTGTATTTGGTGACCTGGGAGCGTTTAACACTGCCTGAAGCCATCATCAAATCAAAGTCGCGGGTTTTCTCCTCCAGCGCTGTCGCAGCCGTTAATGCGATACCGATGGGGGTATTGATCTCGTGGGCTACACCGGCCACCAGCCCGCCCAGATAGGCCATCTTCTCATTTTCGATCAACATCTCTTGGGCATTAGCCAATTGCTGGTGTGCTTCTTTAACTTGCCGCATAGCATTTTTCATCAGGGCCAAACCACTGACATAACCCAGATAACGGCCCCGTTTGGTGACTAGAATTCCCTCGTCTAATGCCTTTGGGCTGTGCTGAGTCACTCGATTGCTCACCTCACTCACGAGCTCATGATCGTCTACCACAAAGGGAGCTTCATTCATCAGAAAGGTGACGGGCTTTCTGGCATTTAACTCACGACCAAACTTACTCAGATAGCGTTCCTGAAATACGATCCGGGTGATAATACCTACCGGCCTATGATTGTGTACCACAGGCAGGGCGGTGATTTCGGTTTGATGAAACAGGTGTTCGATGGCAGCACAAACGCTGTTGTCTTCAATCACCGGCACAGCTTCACAGATTTGAGCAATGGTGATTTGACGGGGACTATTTAATGGCGCCTGGGTCATGACTGGATTGTTGGTCTACTTATGATGAGAGCTGATTGGCACAGTAATTAACGACATATTCTGTGGCTTTGTCTTCAGGCATAGGTCGGCCAAAGAAGTAACCCTGCAGATAGTCACAGCCCAGTTGTTGTAATCGTTCGTATTGCTCCTGAGTTTCCACCCCTTCCGCAACCACATCGATGTCCAGTTTATGGGCCATCTGAATAACGCAGTCGATAATGGCTGCGGTTTGCTCATCTTCCAGCATAGTGTGGATAAAGGAGCGGTCCAATTTCAGGATATCGAAAGGCAGATGATTCAGGTAGCTCATGGAGGAGTAGCCAGTGCCAAAGTCATCCAGCGACAGTTGCAGGCCCAGATCTTTAATGGAGTGCAGGATATCTTTGGCTTGATCGATATCTTCCATAATCAGGCTTTCGGTGATCTCAAATCTTAATCCGCCAGGCTGCACCTTGTGTTCTTTTAGCAGGACTTTCATTTGGGCTGCCAGATCACTGATCATAATCTGGCGGGCAGAAACATTAATGCTTAACGACAGCATACTGTTATCGCAGCAGCTAAACTGGTTCCATAATTCAGCCTGTTGTACCGCTTTACGCAGAATCCAATCGCCCATGGCCAGCATAAGATCGGTGGTTTCAACCACCTCCAGAAAAGCGCCAGGGGAAAGCGTGCCCTTTGTAGGATGGTGCCAACGTAACAGCGCTTCAAAACCGGCCAGCTTACCGCTTTGACAGTGAATAATTGGCTGATAATACAGTGCGAGTTCATCGCGCTCCAAAGCGTAGGTCAGCTCTCGCATTAGGGTTAAACGGCTGGGCGGTTTCTCTCGATTTTCTCCTGTGACTTCTTTTTTTTCCTTGGCTTTCCCTCTCTCTTCTTTCTCGATTGCCAGAGGCTGGGCTTCAATGCAGCGATTACCACCCAGACGCTTGGCCGATAACAGGGAATCTTCTGTTTGTGAGAGGAGCTCATAACAGGGATTGGTCAGATCATCCACCAGGTTGTAGCCGATAGAGATGGAGGGAATCAGCTCATGCTGTTCAATATGAAGAGGCTGAGTCAGTGTTTTTCTCAGCTGATCAATCTGATTATGGAACATGCGGTTTGCGGGCAGATACACAGCAAACTCATCGCCACCTAAACGGGCCAGAATGGCATCATCGGGTGTACAAGCCTTTAGGCGTTGGCCAATCTTAATCAGAAACTGATCGCCGTATTCATAGCCCAGGTCGTTGTTGATATCTCTGAAACGATCAATGCCAAGTACTAATAAGCAAGGGGTTGTTTGTGGCTCTTTCTGCCAATGCTGCAAGTGTTCAATAATTCCCTGTTGTTTTAAACGGTCGGTTTGCTCAATAAAACGGGAACGGTTGAGCAAACCCGTTAACAGGTCATGATTCTTTTTATACTGTAGGCGCTCGTAATAGTTAATATTGTCAAAGCAGATAGCCACCTTGCTACAGAAAATCTCTAACAGCTGCTTGTCGGTCACACTCAGTGGCTTACTACCAGAGAGATAAACCACACTGGTAGCCTGAGCCTGGGTTTTAAACACCAAGGCACAATCTTGCTCATTAAAGATATGCTGGTTCTGACTGATCGCCTGTTGAATCATCTGGCAGGCCCGCTCAGAAGCGACATCTTGTATTGAGCTACCGGGTTGAAAGGTGAGCTCGTCGGTACCCGCAATCACCTGTATCTGTCTTTGTTCTGATGCCTGAAATGGGAGCGATTGAGTCTGTCGGGCATCCGGTTCCTGGATCGCGCACAGTAAAACCCCTTCACTGTGTTCTTCAATAAATGAGCGGATCTGCAGTACCACGCCCTGAGCAAACTCGGCCATCGAACGGTATTGGTACAGTGATGACGAGGCTGCCAGAATCTTTTCCAAACCTCGGCGACTGAGCTCTACGGATTTTAACTGTTGGTAAGCTCTCAGAGCGACCAGTGTTGTGGTGTATAAGCGGGTCGAGGTCAGCTCGGTTTTCGACTTATAGTCGTTAATATCGTACTGAGTAATAATGCTTTTTTCCGGTGCCTGCCCAGGCTGACCGGTACGCAGAATGATACGGACCAGCCAGTTATTCTGCTGTTCACGAATAAACTTAATCAGCTGCAAACCAGCATCGTCAGTTTCCATCACCACATCAAGAAAGATCAACGCGATATTGGGATTCTTGACTAATACCTCCTGAGCTTCCTGGGCACTGTAGGCAGAAATAAACGCCAGTGGCTGCCCCAGAAACTCGGGCTCTTCCAGTGCATAATGGGTGATGGCATGCACCTCTTTGTCGTCATCCACAATTAAAACCTGATAGGGATGACTCTCTTTAAGAGAGGGCATGCAGATGTCACTGTCTTCTTCAATGATCACTAGGTCTTCGTATTCGGTATTCATCGATATTCAGGCTATATACAGCGCGAAACAAAAATAATCCGATACTCTCCTCTCTTGAAGCCAGAGATAGAGAATTCGCCTTACTCAGGAAACTTTTGTTTCGCTGCTTATTGAAGAGGGTGACGCTGTGAAAGGGCCGGCAGGTCACAGGTTTTATGACCACTATAGGTCTGGACTGTGACAAAAAAGTGACTGAAAAATCCTGAACGGTTACTTTTTCTTCACTGAATAAGTCCCACTTAATCAGTGGGTTATAAGCCTTCGAGTCCAGTGTTGGACATCGTTCTTAGGAGATAAAGAGCAGGAGATCAAGGGCAGAAGATAAAGGACAGGAGATAAACGAAAAGAGCGGAAGAAACATTGCTAAGCCTTTATTGATAAAGTCTTAGCAATGTTTACAGCAGATGGCTGACCTACTAACCTACTAATGAGTGATAGAGCCGAGTCCTGTTTAGGGTCAAGTCTTATCTCCGAGGGCTGGCTCATAGTAGACCTCCTGCTAACTCTGCTGCATCAGACAAAGCGCTGTTGGAATGTTTATTTTGGTAGAACTCTAAAAATCGTTGTGCATTCAAAGGCTTGCTCAATAAATAACCCTGAGCATAATCGCAGCTGAGAAAAGCCAGTTCATGCAGCTGATCCTGTGTTTCGACCCCTTCGGCTACGACCTTCAGCCTTTGGCTAAACCGATAATCGCTTTTGTCACAATCAGGCTTTCCTGATGACTGATCATGGTGTCGATAAAGCTGCGATCAATTTTTAGCTTGTCTAGTGAAAAACGGGTGAGATAACTCAGGCTGGAATAACCAGTACCGAAATCATCCATTGAGATCGTAAAGCCCGCCTGTTTGAGAGCAGCAATGACAGACACAGCGGAATTGGTGTCGTTGATCATGGCGGTTTCGGTAATTTCGAGAGTAATGAGACTGACCGGTAGATTGTATTGACGCAAAATGGCCTGCAGTTTGTTGGGTAGGTCAACGTATTGAATCTGTTGAGCTGACAGATTGATAGCCAGTGTTCCTGTGTAATTGCTGCCCCATTCGTGCAGTTGTTTACAGGCGGTTTCAAAGACCCAGATACCCAGCTCTGATATCAACTCACTCTGTTCCGCAATGGGGATAAACTGAGTTGGGCTTATCGAACCAAACTCTTCCGACTTCCAGCGCAGCAAGGCCTCAGCACTGGTGATGTTGTTGGTATTCAAATCGATCAGAGGCTGGTAGTGAAGAGACAGTTCATTATTCACTACTGCATTTTTTAACGCCTGCTCCATCAGTAGGTTTTGTCGGGCGCTGGATTGGCTTTCAATATCGTAGAATTGCAGGGTATTACCGCCTAAGCCTCGGGCATGATGCATTGCGATGTGGGCCTGTTCGATTGCTTTCCAGGCGTCATTTTCGGGGGTGAAAAAAGAGGTACCGATACTCGCCGTCATTTTCCACTGAAGGTCATCAAAACTCACTGTGCTGTTGAGTGTTTTTAACAGCCCCAGACCCAATGTATTGGCAATTTCCGGCGCGTTGATATGGGGGGCAACCACAATAAATTCGTCACCCACAGAGTGACAGATCATACTGCCGGGCATAAAGGTTTCGCTGAGTCGTTGCAGTAAGGTGCGACCCAGATGTTCGCCCAGAGCCAGGCCACATACTCGGTTAGCGCGTTCGATATCATCAATACCGATATGGAAAACGGCAACAGGCTCCAGATAATTGTGGCGATTTTCGTTAAGTTGATTGAGCAGGTTTTGCTGATTAATCAGGCCTTCCACACAGGTATGTTCGCTGGCCTTGGCATCACTGATATCCGGCAGTACCTCTCCCGATGAGAAATAATGAGTGATAACACCTTTCTCATTGGTCACCGTATAGATGGTCTTCTGTTCAGGGTACTCCCGGCCATCTTTGCGTTTATTCCATATGATGCCGGACCAATAGCCTTCTCGCTGCAAGCTGCGCCACAACTCCTGATAGAAGACTTTGCTATGACGGCCAGACCCTAAATAACCAGGATCTAAGCCCAGCACGTCATCACTGTTAAAACCTGAGATTGACTCAAAGTGCTTATTCACCATGACGATTCGGTTGCTTTCATCGGTGACGACTATGGATGAACGGCCCGAGTTAAAGACGCGTTCAAACAGTGTCCACTGATCCTGATACTTTTGCCGCCAGCGCACATCGCGAATAAATGCGATCAGGTGATTATCGCTGGTCAAAGACAGCGACCATTGAATATGAAAGGCTTTACCTGTGAGTCCTAGCCCCTGGCTCTCATCACTAAGGGTTTTGTAACGTTTAAGCTGTTTAATGATCTGGTTGGATGTGGAGGAACGCTCATTAATCAGCCAAGAGAACAGCTGAGTAATGGATAGGCCATAAGTATCTGCGATCTGGGCAAAGGTATGGTTTGAGCTGGTGATGGACAATCCTTGATCAAGATCGGCATGAACAACAGCCAGCTCGATTTTTGTGGCAGCATGGGACACGCCGCGTAAAAAGTCAGTGCTTAAATGCATGGTTAAAAACCCTCGCAGAGGCTTGGCTGACTTCTTGTTGTTGTGGATGCCGAGCTAAACTTTGTTGTCTTAATACGTCAATTTCCGTCCTGGCCTTATAACTGTTTCCTGTTGTTATATTGTTATTTTGATCTATTAAAATGCTGGAGAATACTAGGTTCTGTTGACGTTTCATCGCAGCCACAACATTGTGGCTGCTAACGAGAGC
>CAYFGP010000126.1:0-18995 GCA_964342385.1 uncultured Oleiphilus sp.
GGCAGCGAATAGAGGATAACTCTTTTTGGCTATTTGATCATCCGGGACCTGACAAATATATCCTTGTCCCAGCTATCTTTCTTTGAATACAAGTCAGATACAAGTTCATCAAGTTTCTTGATTCCCTGTATAGAATCACTGTTAGCTATAGATTTAAATATACCAATTGGCATTTCTAATTTTGCATAGTTAATTTGCTGTTTAGCTCTATCTTCAAAAAGCTCAAAGCTTTCATCTGCAAAATCTTTTACTGCTCTGTATTCTGACCCTAGATTTTCTTTCATTGAAAGATAGAGTTCTAAAAGAAACCTGTAACACGAAGAAAAAACGTCATCTAAATATTCTTTACTCTGTAAACTATTTATTTCAGATAAACCATCAATAAAGCTCTCTCCAATCCATGAAATATTAATTTGACAAAGATCATCCCACTGAGCAGGAGCATTTACCATGGAACTAATGACTCTAGATATATGTCGGTTTCTAAATTTCTCAAACTCCGTTTCTGTAGATAAGGAGTCAAGCCTTATATTGAACTCCCTTAGTACTGTAGAATTTTTTTCCTGCTCAAAAAAAATCACTTTTTCCAATATAAATCCCTCTATAAATATTTATGCTCAGAGCCAATCCATCTGAACCAGGTTTCTTACCTGAGTATTAAAAATCATCCCAACCTGAAAGACAGTTTTACCAGAACTCTGATATTTAGCCGCATATTGCTGCTGTTGAATCTGTTCCAGCGCTGGGTTTGGTTGCAGGGCTTGGTAGTCAGTGCTGGTATCCCGTTTAAACTCCATCACATAGATATAGTCACCGACTATTACAGTCATATCTGCCTGGCCACGTAAGCTGATATCTTCCGGGATGACAATGGCATTCATGCTGGCGAAGAAGGCATACAGGACAGAAGCGTAATAGCCTTCAAACTCGGGCAAATCATTATGGGTAAAGTTACGCCAGGGGATCGCTGCAAACAGGCGGGTGATCTGCTTTTCCAGCCCTTCAAGATCACCGGTATTGAGTACCTGAAAGATATCCTTGCGCCACTGCATGGTACTGGAGTCCAGTTCACCATAGGCTTGGATAAAGTGCGTATTCAGAGCCGAGCGTACTTCCTGATTGGGTACTTTGAGTCGATAACTCAGATCACCAAAATCAGTTTCACAGATCTCATCCAGAGTTAGATAGCCCGTTTGAAAGAGCAAAGTGATAGGATCAATCCGCTCAATATCAAAGGAGTCCAGGATCTCTTCACCCACTTCCAACTGTTCCAGCTGCGGGAGAAAATACTGTTGTTGCTTAAACAATTTCAGCAAGAAAGAGGGACTTCCAGTTTCAAACCAGTAACTACGGAAGCGATGCCCTTTACTGATGAAGAGTAAAATATCGTAGGGGTTATAAACGGTGTCACCATCAAAGTGATAGCCGTTGTACCAGAGCTTAAGCTTTTGCCAATCAGCACCTTGTAGATGTTTGGCAAACGTTCCTTGCAGGTCTTGCTCGGTGTAGCCACACAGGGTGCTATAGTCGCTATCTAACGTAATATCTTCCAGTTGATTTAAGCCGCTAAACAGGCTGACCTTGGAGAACTTACTCACCCCTGTCATAAAGATAAAGCGGATATAAGCATCCTGATTTTTCATCACAGAGTAGAAGCTTTTCAGCGCTTCACGCACCTCTGCTGCTACATCAAGTCGCTCGATATTATCCAGAATGGGTTTATCGTACTCATCGATCAGAATCACAACCTGTTGCTGATAGTGCTCAACCGCAGCTTGGATCAAGCGGGTAAAGCGAATAGCAGGATCACTATGATGTTCAATGTTTAAGTTCAGGATTTGCTGGTTTTGATCTAGCTGAAGATGCAGGTCTTCATCAAGCTGCGATTTTTGCTGAATCCCGCCCCTTGTAAAATCAATCTTGATAACAGGAAAGTGCTGATTCCAGTCCCATTTATTCTCAATATAGAGCCCCTGAAACAAGGATTGATTGCCTTCAAACAACTCTTTCAAGGTATCAACAAGCAGGCTCTTACCAAACCGGCGTGGACGGGAGAGAAAATAGCGACCAGAGCCATCCAATAGCTTCGCTATCATTGGCGTTTTGTCGATATAGACAAAATCACCTTTGATAATTTTGGCAAAGGTTTGAATACCGATTGGAAGCTTTTTCATGGGGTACCAGACGCTATGTGTTGACCTGCCTCTATCATACGCCGAGGGAACTAAGGGACAAAGTCGCTTCTTGCTTTATCAACACCAGAAAGCATCGATTTTAATACCAGAAAACATTGATCTGTTTGTATTGAACGCGAAAAGGCCGCTATTTAAGCGGCCTTTTCGGTATATCTTGCGGTGTATCTAACGCTTAGGCTGTCACAAAAATCAGTGAGCCAGGCAGGAAGAAGAACACGGCAGTTACATAACCAAAGGCGATACGGCGTTTTACAGCAGCCAGTGCAGCCAGTCTTTCAGCCAGTACCAGCGGCAGGTTGCGCAGGAATGGGATGCTGAAGATGGTGATTACTGCCAGTACGTTGTAGCTCAGGTGTACCAGTGCGATCTGCAGTGCAAACATCGCCATCTCACCACTGACTGCGGTTGCCGCCAGCAGAGCGGTAATACAGGTACCGATGTTAGCGCCCAGAGTGAATGGGTAGATGTCTTTCAGTTTCAGTACACCGGTGCCTACCAGAGGAACCATCAGACTGGTGGTAGTAGAAGAAGACTGAACCAGTACAGTTACGATGCTGCCAGATGCGATACCGGTTACAGGGCCACGACCGATGGCACCGTGCAGCATATCTTTCGCACGACCTACCAAGGCTTTCTTCAGCAGTTTACCAACATAAGCGACAGAGAAGATGATCAGAGCGATACCCAGAACAATCATGGCGATACCACTGGTTGGCTCAGGCAGTGCAGAGAACAGATCTTTAGTTGCACCCGTTACCGGCTTAATCAGCGGCTTGATAAAGTTCATGCTCTTCATGCTCAGAGACTCACCACCGACCAGCAGAGCGGCCAGGTAAGCACTGATTTTTTCCAGCATACCGAACATCAGTTCCAGTGGCAGGAAGATAATCACCGCCATTAGGTTAAAGAAGTCATGTACAGTTGCTGCGGCAAAGGCACGACGGAACTCATCACGGTTACGAATGTGGCCCAGGCTCACAATGGTGTTGGTGATGGTGGTACCAATATTGGCACCCATAATCATTGGGATCGCCATCTCAACCGGTAAACCACCGGCTACCAGACCGACAATAATGGACGTTACGGTACTGGAAGACTGGATCAGTGCAGTCGCTACTGTACCGATCATCAGACCGACAAATGGGTTAGAAGCAAATTCAAACAGTTCTTTTGCGTGTCCTGCGGTGGCCCATTTAAAGCCGGTACCGATCATGCCAACGGCGACCAGTAGCAGGTAGATCAGAGAGGTAATTCCTACCCAGCGGATAAAGTTCTGTTGTGTTGTATTTGTGGCTGTTGCTGTGTTCATCGCTAAGTCCTGACACAAACCTAATATTTGGGAGCGGATACCTAAGTATCCGGGCTAATAATTTTTGATGAGGGCATTATCAGTTGGCTTTATGACGAAAATATTACAAATGAAATATTTCTGAAATTTTTTTGCAGTATTTCTGAAATCTAATGGAAATATTTCTAATTGCATAACTGGTTGATATATAAAGTATATACATGCGCTATGCCTTCTGATTTTGTTGATGACTTCTTGCATAGCTCTACGTATGAAACGAACGCTTTACACTCTAAACTGTCCGGTATTTTCTGCCTGCTGCTGAGCACTTTCTGCCAGTTGATCGTTTAGCTGACTGATCTGCTGTGCCTGATCTGTCATCTGTATCGCATGCTCTGCGACCTGGTTGATTTCACTACTCAGATGCTGACAGGTGACACTCTGCTGCTCGGTCGCTGAAGCAATTTCGGAACTCAGCTGCTGTAACTCCTGCAAAATGGCGGTGAGTTGTTGCAGGGCACTTTGCGCCTGTTGAGTTTGCTGCGTGCAGGTTCTGGCTTGATGGTTACTGTGTCGGATCAGGTCGCGAGTCTTGCGGCTATCTTGCTGGAGCAAGGAAACGGTTGCCTGAATTTGATCCGTGGATTGATGGGTGCTTTCCGCGAGAGAACGTACCTCATCGGCAACAACGGCAAAACCTCTGCCAGCTGGGCCACTGCGTGCGGCTTCAATGGCGGCATTTAAGGCTAAGAGATTGGTTTGATTGGCCAGGCTTTCGATCACCTCGACTACCTGATCAATCTTTTCACTGCTTTTCTGCTGTTGCTCAACAACTTGTTGAGCGCTGTTCAGCTGCTCTGACAGAGATTGCACCTGTTGGCTATTGGCAAGCATCAGCTGATAACAGTTCTGTGCGGCTTCACTGCTGTGGTCAATCAGCTGCTGTCCTTTCTCCGTACGGGTTGCCACCATGGCAATAGCCTGAGACATCTGTTCCAAAGCGCTGGCAGAGACCTGTAGGCTGTGTTGCTGTTCCTGAGAACCCTGCTGGGTTTGATGGCTCAATTGCTTATTATCCGCAGAGCGGTGAGCAATGCCTTGCGATAAGGCTGTCATCTCTTGCACGAGTCGCTGCCAACGCTCACTGAGCTGATTACAGTGTTGTGCCAACTGGCCAAATTCATCGGGTCTTAAGACGGGGGCTCTGTGAGTCAGGTTACCGGATTGCAGCTGTGCCAGAAATTCGCTGATATGGGCCAGTGGTCGATGAATACTACGAACAATCAGGGTGGCAGTGATTAAGGCGATCAGTAATGACGTGGCCAGTAAGACTGTGATTAGCCATTGGCGTTGCTCAACCAGGGTTTCCGATGCCTGCTGACTCGACTTCACTTGTGTTAATGCCTGTTGTTGAATCACAGACACCTGCTGCAGTATCTGTTCACCTTGATTGTGTAGTTGATTAAGTCCGTTCTCTTTTTGCTCAATGGCTTGTAGCAATCGCAGCTTACTGTGGGTTAACACTGCTTTTTGAACGGGGGAGGCTGCATGCTGGGGGCCACTCAAATTTAATCCATTTAAATTAAATTCATTCAATAGCGGCACAATCTCTTCCTGAGCTTCCTCGGATAAACCCTGGCCCTGCTGATGTAATGCTTGCTCAATACTCTGTTTACGTTGTTGCTCCTGCTTGATCTGCTCTTGATCCTGGGAGTGTTCAATCCAGGTAATGGCCGAAAGTAAAAACTGTACCTGCTCCAGCATTGCAGCGGCTGCCCACTGATCCTCTTGCTCATCACCGTAAGCGTATAAGCTGTCTAACAGGTCTTTGAGCTCAAAAGCTCGCTCCTGTTCTTCCGCCAGTTGTTGCTGAAACGTTTGCTCTAATGTCACTACGTGGGCATTACGCTTGAGCTGTTCGCTGGCTTGCGACATGAACTGTACAGAGTCTGTTGTTAATGCACTGCTTGGTACAACGCTATTTCCAGGCTCTGCATATTGATTGTTTCCGGCTAAACTCATGAGAGCCTGTTCAATAGAATATTGCTGTTGGTTTAATAATGCCTGGTAGTCATTCTTCACCTTATCCCCTTGCTCAGAGGAGTAGATATGGCGACTGTGCTGTAAAACGGTCAGCAATGTCTGTTGTAACTGGTGGTCCAGCTCTGCTGCAGATAACAGTCCCGGAATATGGCGTTGACCGGTGTCGTGTAAACGGTCGGATAAGACACGAAAGCTTAACAGTGCAGTTATCCCTAACAACATGATCAGCACGACCTGAGTGGCAAAACCCAGAGAGATACGTTGAGAAACTTTTAAAACTGGCCGTTGATTCAGCGCCATCATCGAGCTCCTGTTGTTATTGTTGATTTTATAGTTGAGAAGGGGACTGTCCTGCGGATGCACAAAGTCCGCGCAGGACGGACTGCTATTACTATGAGTGATTAGTACAGACACTGATTCACAACGTCAGCACACCAGAAATAGATACTAGAAACAGATAGGGGCTACTTTTGCCTGACATCGCTTAGAGATAGGATGGCCTCAATCTGCTATCGCTATCCTGCAGGGTTGCGACTTAGGTCTGAGATAAAAAAGCGACGTAGAGGATGATTTTTGCGACAGACGAAATCGTCTATCGGAAGATAGTAAGCGGGCTTGATGTTTGAATAGGGAATGTTGAAAGAGCTGGTTTTTAAGCGCTTTAGGTTTAAAAAGCTTTACTGCTCTAACAGAATTTCCTGCATCTTTCCTGAGCGTTTAAGCTCTGTCAGCCCGGCATTAAATGCCTGGATAATAGTCTCTCCATCTGCTTGCTTTCGGGACACAATAAGGTGCTCGGATATTGATGAAAATGGCTTTTCCAGTGTTCTGAAATCCTGACGGAACTGACTCAGTTGTTGATGCAGAAGTTGATTCGCAGCTTCTTCACGAACCAGAGTTAAATCTGCCCGTCCAGAATGTATCATCAGAAAACAGCTTTTCAGATCAGAGGCCTGCACTAAACGCATATTGCCCTGATCAATGGCTGTTGCCAACGGAGTAAACAGGTTATAGCCCAGTGGCATGCAGAGGGTTCGGTGGTATAAATCATCCAACTGTTGATAGTCTATTGAAGACTTTTTATGGGTATAAAAAAGGGTCTGTCCTAACAGGATAGGATCAGAGTAATGGAAGAGTTGTTCACGTTCAGCACTTTTACTATAGGGAAAGGTGGCTTGATAATGGGTGCTTAACGTCTCTTTGTAACCTCGTTTCCAGGGTCTGAAAGAAACCTTGGTGTGGATGCCTTGTTGCTGAAATGCTGCACGTACAATCTGCGTGATTAAGCCTCCGTCACGTAAATCAGCCCCGGTAAAAGGTGGAAAGTCACCAGTGACAATTTTGATACTCATCCCTGTACTGGTTAATTGCTCTTGCTCACTGGTATCGGCTTTGGCATTGACCGCCGTAACGAGACATAAAGGGATCAATAACATCCCCAGAGTTTGGTTAACACATCCTGATTTGTGTAAAACAGCCATCACCACTCCTTAGTTACCAGCTTCGTCAATCAGTGTCGTAACCTGAAAATAACGACTTATAAACCAACACAATACAAGTTGAACTGGATTTCCTACTTTAGTCGAGCTAAGTCGAATGATCTACAGTGGTAATATTAAGAATTAATCAGATGTTTAGATTCTTCTATGGCGGAGATTTTCGTTAGCCAACTTAAGATTGGTCACAATAAATAACGCAGCTAACAAAGATAACAAAGCAAAAGGCCCATCCTGAAATAAGGATGGGCCTTTTGCGTTAAACATATTGAGAATTGGCGAAGTTATGTCATTGTTGGGATGGACTTAACCCATCACTGGCAGGAAAAACTCTCTGCTAGGCTTGCGTCACCGGAACCATCGTAAATGGCTTTTTGTGGATGGGGACACAAAGGACGCTCTAAAATAATCTCACCACTATCGTTTTCTGTCGTAGCAAGAATATGCTCTGGTGCGATACCTTCTTCAACCCACTGATCTAGAGCCAATATCCAGTCACGCTCCGCATCAATCTGAGTATGATTTTTTACGGTTGGCGCATTACTAATCAGACTGCCATGACCAAAGCCAGGAATCATAAATAGACGGGCAAACTCATCGGTACTGCCTGTTCCCCCGGTGTAATTAGCAACATCGTTGAGATAATCAATCGTTCTCTGAGGATAAACCACCGCATCGGACCAACCGTGATACATGATCAGTTTTCCACCTTTTGCTCGGAAGGCTTCAATATTTGCATGAGCATTCATCTGATCGCCTAGTAGAGTACGAAATGCCGGATCGGCATCAAAATCAAAGTAGCGATAGTCGCGACTGGCATCCGGTGTTGGGAAGAACAGATATTTCATATAAACATCCGCAAACAGCGCCTGAATGGGCTGAGATTGTACGGCAAAATTATAGGATAAGTCCTCTTGCTGTATTGGACTGGCTGCTGGTGCAATCCAGGTAGGCCAATCACCTGTTTGATCTGCTATAGAAACGGCTTCCGGTCCCTTATAGATGGATTCACCTGCGGATGTTCTAGGGCCTTGTAAAATCCCCCGGTAGGTATTGATCTGCCCTGGCGTTAAACATTCGCTGCCATCACTGTCGTCACTGCATAAGAGTACGTCAGGATTAAATGAGCAGGACTCAGGGTCTGATACGATACCGTCTGTCAGGCCATCATTTCCATCACAGGCGGCCAAGACACCATTGCGAATCAATGCCAGTTTATCCTGGGACAGATAATAATCCGGGCCTCTTAACTGCAGCTGCATATTATGGGCAAAGGACATCATCAAACCGTCATATTCCAATGCGGGATAGGCAGCAATAATACCGTCGTAATCATCGGGATAACGATTGGCAGCCACTAAGGCCTGGCGGCCACCGGTTGAACCTCCGTAAAAGTAAGAGCGTTGAATATCCTGATCATAACTGGCGGTCAAAAAAGCCTTGGTGTTAACAGTGGACAGATGTACAGCTCGATGGGCAAAGTCTACAATGCGGGTCATATAGAGATCGCCGGATTCTTCTAAAGCCCAAGCCGGTACATTGAAAGAAGCCATAAAATCCCTTGTGTGGCCGGTGTCGGTATGTGCGATAGCGTAATTACGATTATCCCAAGTGCCATAATCTGTACCACCCACCAATCCACCACCACCCTGGAATAGCAACTTACCGTTCCAGTTTTTCGTCGGAAGCTTAATAAAGTAATTAACCTGACTATCGGCCTCTCCCTCCAGACCTGGGGACATATAGTGTGCGGTTACGGCACAAAATTCGTTAGTGTTGTCTGTCGCAGCCATAATGCTGGCGGATTGCACGATACTGCCTTCAGGTGCAATCGCTTGCATTGCTGCAACGGAACAATCTACTTTGAGATCAAATGTCGATGCTGAGCTGTCATTATTGCCGTCACCGTTACAACCCAGTAATGGTATTGTGATTAAAGCTGGTAAAAGGCAGTTTCTAGCACTTTTGTATTTATTATGTATTGCTATCATCTCTTTCTCTCTATTAATACGGTCACAAGAAACAAGCCTTCAGTTGCCCTTCATCAGTGGGCAGTTGATGCCAAATTTGTTTGTGTGCCGAAGAGTTTATTGCACACCTAAACAACACCGTTTCGATACCGACCAGGCAATGACTGGTGAATACGGATTATTGTTGTAGAAAACTTTTGCTTAGGTGTTTTCGGTGTATATCAAAGATACATAGGAGACAAAGCACTGTTAGTGCCAAGAAGATGTTTTTCTTATATTTCAAAAGCATAGGTGGAAATTAGCATTATTCCTCAGTATGAACTGTCCACAAATGAGATACAGAAAGTAGACGGCTGTCTACTTTCTAGGAAAAGTAGACATACTCTCTAGGTGATATTTAATGAGTGCCTTATTTATCAAAGAGCAAATAAAAAGGGTGTCAAAATTTTCCCCAACCAGTCAGCAAAGTTAGATCACACTGATAACACTTGATTCTTTTATTTCCCAATTAACTATCTTTTAATTTTTTATATAATCCAGCACGAGAAATGCCCAGCATTTTCGCAGCCTCTGTTTTATTACCACCGCACTGTTTTATGGTTTCCTGTATCAGCATCAATTCAGACTGGTTTCTGACTCTTTTTAACGGCTGAGTCTCTTTTAATTCGCTTTCCTGAGATGGAATATTTTCTATCGGAGCATCATCAAAACTGATCTCATCATCCAGATCATGACCTTCAATATATTCCCCCTCAGCCATGACACAACCTCGTTCAATTCGGTTGCGCAGTTCACGTATATTACCCGGCCAGTGGTAGTGATTAAGCCAATTTAAAGCACTGGCAGACAGGAGTAGTGGCGGTAGGTTGGATTCCTGCTGGATCTTTTGCAGCATGGCATGAGCCAATAAGGGGATATCCTGTTTCCTATGACGCAGTGGTGGAATTTTAATGGGTAGGACATTAAGCCGATAATAAAGGTCTTCTCGAAATTCCCCTTTTTTTACTAACTCGCCGAGGTCTTTTGCCGTTGCGGCAATGACTCTGACATCCACCCTTTCCAAGCGATTAGAACCTAAGGCTTCCACCTCCCGTTCCTGTAGCACACGCAGTAATTTAGCTTGCATAGCCAATGGCATCTCTGCAATCTCATCCAGAAAAAGCGTGCCGCCATCCGCGAGTTTGATCTTACCGAGACGTCCCTTGCGATCAGCGCCCGTATAGGCTCCGCCAACGGCACCAAATAACTCACTTTCTACCAGCGCTTCAGGCAAAGCCCCCATATTGATCCCCACAAAGGGGCCGCTTCTTCTCGGTGATACATTGTGAATACCCTGAGCTAATAGCTCTTTGCCGGTACCTGTTTCCCCTAATAGCAATAGGGTGGTATCCAGCTGTGCCGCACGGACCGCTTATCGACGGAGCTTCTGCATCGGCTCCGAATCACCAAGCATGTCATCCAATGAGTAGCGGGTGGAACGATCTGCAATCTGGGATTCATATTTACGCCGTAACAGGGAAAAGCGATCAAACATTGGCTGTAGGTGATCCAGCTCATCGTAAAAGATCAAACCAATCGCACCGATCACCTCTTTCTCGCTATTTCTAATGGGTAAACGGGTTACCGCACACCAGACATTATTAATCTGCATTAAATCGAACAGATTGGGTTGCCCGCTTTTTAATACGCGTTTTAGCTGAGTGGTGGGTACAAAATCATCGATGGCACAACCAAGCACCTCTTTGCTGTTGTTGATGCCTAAGAGCGTGCAATAGCTGTCACTGATCCAACAGATACGCGCTTGCACATCCACCACTACAGCACCCTGACAAAAACCAATCAGCAAGCTAAAAAAGCTGTCATCTTGTGCATTTTTTATCAGTTCATTCAGTGTTGTCATTGCCACTTTTCGCCTCTGCTATGTTTCAGTAAGTGGGCTCTGGAAATAGATTTCTACAAGCTGCCCCCTAGCACTTCTGAAGGCAGGCCCCATAGAAATACAGCCTGATAAACAAGAAACCTCTGAAATGCTTCCCTGGATTATAAGACCACTACTGTCTCATTTTAGATCTGGATGGGAGATCGTATCTCAGAGGCTCTATTTCGTTTGATCAGTAACCCGAATGCCCTCGGCTACTTTCTACTCATAATCAAAAAAACCTTGCTTAGTTTTACGCCCTAATAAGCGACTGTCGACCATCTGTTTTAATAGCGGGCTAGGGCGATATTTCGGTTCCTGGAAACCCTCATACAACACCTGCATGATACTTAAGCAGGTATCCAGGCCGATCAGATCTGCTAGGGCTAAAGGGCCAATCGGCTGGGCCGTGCCCAACACCATGGCGCGATCAATCTCTTCGGCACTGGCGATGCCTTCATCCAAGACAAAAATGGCTTCATTGATCATCGGAATCAGGATTCGATTCACAATAAAGCCAGGACGGTCCTGGGACATAACGCAGGTTTTACCGATATGAGGAGCCAGGCTATAAATCGCGTCCGTTGTCTCATCACTGGTTAAAACGCTGTTAATCACTTCCAGCAAAGGAATCACCGGCACCGGATTCATAAAGTGCATACCGATCACTTTATCAGGGCGCTGTGTCGATAAGGCCAGGCGGGTAATGGAAATTGATGAGGTATTGGTGGCTAGAATCGTATCTTCGCCACACAGTTGATCCAGCTCTGCTAACAACCCTTGTTTGGCAGACTCATTTTCTGCAATCGCTTCGATAACTAACTGCGCTGTCGCCATATCATCCAGAGAACTCGCCACAGATATATTCGTCATAACGTCCTGCGGCGTTATGGATGCCTGAGGAGCTATAGAAGCCTGAGGAGTTATAGAAGTCTGGGGAGTTACAGTAAGAAGGCCTTTCTTTTCTAACTTGGATAAACTGCGTTCAATGGCTAACAGTCCTTGTTGTATCGCCTCTGCGGATTGATCGCTTAACACCACCTGATAACCAGCAGTTGCGAACACCTGGGCAATACCCAATCCCATTTGACCTGCACCAACCACACCGACCGTTTTAATTTGCATACTCAATCCATACTCTTGTTATTGACGAGTAGACAGATGAGCACAAATTGAGCCGTTTCTTAAAAAACCATATTTATCATTAAGTTATAAAGATAAGTAAAACAATACCCTTTTAAAATAGACTCAAAAAGTAGACGCCAGCATCTTCTGATGTCTACTTTTTAAAACAATGATGAATACAAAAGTAGACACTAATTGCGCCCACGTTCCTCTCTTGGTGAACAGTCGTATTGCTTACGATAGCAACGAGCAAAGTAGGAGGTAGAACTGAAACCACAGGCGGTGCTGATCTGCATAATCGACAGGGTCGATTGCAGCAATAGGTGATGGGCTTTTTCCAAACGAAGTTGCATATAGTGAGAGGCAGGAGAGGTATCCAGACACTCCTTAAACAAACGCTCCATCTGACGGGTTGAGAGACCAACAAGATCGCCAATTTCCTGGCAGGTTAGCACCTCTTCGGTGTTATTTCGCATCAGATCTAGGGCTTTTAGCAATCTGGGATGTTGCGTGTGATGGCGCAGCTGCAGCTCCATACGCTGCTTTTCATGAGCAGGACGAATCGCTGGATGGATACACTGCTCGGCCACATCTTTGGCTAACTCTTCACCGTGTTTGATGGCGATCAACTGCAGCATCATATCCAGTCCTGCCAGGCCACCGGAGCAGGTCATCACATCCCGGTCGATCTCATACAGTTCTGTCGAAACAAACAGATCAGGAAACTGCTCCGCCAAACTATCGTGGTTTTCCCAATGGATGGTGCAATGTCGGTTTTTTAACACTCCAGATTCGGCCAATAGCAAGGTACCGGTGGAGGTGGCACCTAATTTAATCCCTTTGCGACGTAACGATCTAAGCCATTTGGATAGGATCTGTTCACTGGCATGGTGAGCAGCGCCGATGCCGGCCACTACAATCAAGCGATCCAGATCATCGGTATCAGACATGGCTTTTGTAGGTGAAAACGGCAGGCCATTACTGGCAATTACCTGCTCATCGTGAACGCAATAGATCTCCCACTCATAGAGAGTTTTATCCCGTAAACGATTGGCCATACGCAGGGGCTCAATCGCTGAGGACAGGGAAATCATGGAAAATTCTGGCACCAGAAAAAAACCGATTCGCTCCACGGCGTTTGAATTGTCCAAAGCCATTTTTTGCTCCTGAAGTCGCATTTGTGATTAATAATGTCGGAAAATATTCATTTTTGCGACCCTCTTTTCGCGATCATGGCCCCATCAGCAAACAGGGCAACGCTGGACAACACCCCGTATCGCACCGCTTGCTGCCGAAAAACAAAAGCAAAATTTATCTCGGAATTTACGTCATGATCGAACAGAAAGTTTCTTTTTACAGCGATGGTTTAAAACTGGATGGTGCGTTTTTTGTTGATGAAAACAACAGCAACCCTGATCTGCCTATCGTTATCGCCTGCTCCGGTTTTACCGGTCAGAAAAATATCCACCCGGAGCGTTATGCCCGAGCCTGGGCACCAAAAGGTTTTACCGTGTTCGGTTTTGACTACCGTGGTTTTGGTGACTCGGAAGGTATCCGTGAGCGTGTGATTCTGGAAGAGCAAGTTCGCGACATTGCTAACGCAGTGGCTATCGTGCATGAGCGCGCTAAAGAGGAAGGTCGTAAGGTATTTCTGGCCGGTTGGGGCATGGCCGGTGGCCTGATTCTGGATGCTTTCCGTATCTGTGAAGATCAGGTGGATGGTCTGATCGCAATGAACGGTTTCTTCGATGCGGTGCGTGTACAAAAGGCCCTACGTGGTGAGCATGGCTGGAAAGAGTTCAAACAGTTTATGGCCACCGAGCGTCTGCGTCTGGCTAAAGGCGGCGAGAAAAAAGGTATCGATCCGTTTGATATCTACCCGCTGGACCCGGTCAGCCGTGAGTACGTATTTACTGAGCTGGTGAAGGCACCGGGTTACGGCGTGACTTCTGATTTTGATTTTGCAGACTCTCTGATCAGCTTTAAGCCGGAAGCTAATCTGGATGAGCGCTTCTCCAATATCCCGATGCTGATTGCTCATGGTGCAGAAAATGATCTGCACCCAGTGACTGAGCCTAAAGCACTGTACGCCGCTTACCCTGGCCCTAAGGATCTGTTCCTGCTGCCAAAAGGCGGCCACACTGAGTGGATGCTGGATGACGACCCACGCTTTATCCAGTTCTCCTCTTATATTGCGGATTGGATGGTAGCTAATAACTAATCCATCGAATACTCATCTATCTATTGTTCATCTATTAAATAGTAGAGATAAGAGGTATCAGGCTGTCAGGGCAGCTTGATACCTCGCAGCTCAAGGATCATGGATAGTTTGTTGACCATTCGTACGCTCAAGCTCGACTCAATATTGCTCAGGATTTAACTTCAGGTATCTGAACCATGCAAGACAAGATCCCCTTTTGTGAAGCCGCCGATCCTTTTGTACGCCAGCCGGATTTGACACTGCCAGCAGGGGCGACCGATTGCCATGCCCATGTGTTTGGCCCACAAAGTTGCTACGACTACACGCCTAATCGTAGCTATACGCCACCGGATGCTCCGGCAGGGGCTTATCGCCATCTGCATCAGCAATTGGGCATTGAGCGTGGTGTTTTGGTTCAGCCCAGTGTTTACGGCACCGATAACAGCCTACAGGCCGATACGCTGAATTACCTGAACGGTTTAAATAAAGGCCATCAGAGTAAACAGTATAAAGGCGTGGCGGTGGTGGATGCGGATGTCAGTGAGCAGGAGCTGGATCTGCTGAGTGAATCCGGTCACTGCGGCGTACGTATGAATCTGTTGTTTAAGGGCGGTATCGAGTGGCCGGATGTGGCCAGGCTTGCAGATCGTCTAGCGGAACGCCAGTGGCATCTGCAGTTTCTGGTGGATGTGTCTGAGTTTGGCGACTTTGAGCACAAGGTGCGTGAGCTACCAGTGCCCGTGGTTGTCGATCATATGGGCCATATGGATTGCCGTAAAGGGATTGAAAACCCTGGCTTTCAGTCGCTGCTACATCTGATGCAGGAAGGTCTAGCCTGGGTCAAACTGTCGGGTGCATATCGCATTACCGCCGAACAGCTAACACCTTATAACGATGTGACACCTTTTGCTCAGGCGCTGATTGAAGCCAATTCCGAGCAGTGTGTCTGGGGTTCCGACTGGCCCCATCCTCATTTTTCGATTCCTATGCCTAACGACGGTGATCTGTTAGATCTACTGGCGTTATGGGCACCGGACGAGGCCATTCGCCATAAGATTCTGGTGGCTAACCCGGCTCGTCTTTATGGTTTTGATTGATCTACTTTTGACGTGGCATGATGCGACGTGATGTAACGTGATGTGAGTTGTCACGGAGATAGCCCTAGTTTGTCACCGAAATGCCTTTATTGGGCTCGGCTCGCTTTAACATTTGTGATTATTTGCCATATTTTTGCCCGCAACTGCGGGCTTTTTTCTACCTGCAGGACCGCTGTCTGATCTTGATATTTGAGTGGAACAAAACAGGTATTGGTTTGCTTTCAATCCTATCCATGGATCGTTATTCAGGAGAGTCACCATGATCGCGCCGTTAAACCAACATTCTCTCGCCAACAACTCTGATAGCACTCGCGTTGAGCTGGGTGCTAAACAAAACTATCTGGACTTTATCCAGCAGTTGCAAGCCAAGAGCTTTAAGGGCGATCTTAACCCTGACTATGCGAATCGCGTTGTTCTCTCCACCGATAACTCCATCTATCAGATACTGCCGCAAGGGGTTCTGTATCCACGCAACATCGACGATTTGGTACTTATCGCAAAACTCAGTAATGAAGACCAATTTAAAGATATCGTCTTAAGCCCTCGTGGAGGCGGTACCGGCACTAACGGCCAGTCTCTGACTGATGGTCTAGTAGTTGATATCTCCCGCCATATGAACACCATTCTGGAGATCAACGAGGAAGAACGTTGGGTTCGGGTTCAAACCGGTGTGGTTAAAGATCAGCTGAATAAGGCACTGAAACCTTACGGTCTGTTTTTTGCTCCTGAGCTGTCCACCAGTAACCGCGCGACCATCGGTGGCATGATCAATACTGATGCTAGTGGTCAGGGCTCAGTACTGTACGGCAAAACCCGCGATCACGTTTTAGAACTGAACAGTGTTTTCCTGGACGGTACCGAATGGCTGTCCAAGCCGATCTCTGACGATGAACTGGCGCAGATCCAACAACGCGATGACCGCGTGGGTGAAGCCCACTGTATCGCCGATCAGATCTTTAACGAGCAGCAGGAGCTGATCGAAGCCAAGTTCCCTAAACTGAACCGCTGCCTGACCGGTTACGATCTGGTTCATATCCGTGACGATAATGGTCAATTCAACCTGAACTCGATTCTATGTGGTGCGGAAGGTAGTCTGGCTTTTATTACCGAAGCTAAACTAAACGTACTGCCGATTCCTAAGTTCTCCGCGCTGGTCAATATCCAGTATGGTAGCTTTAATGATGCCCTGCGTGATGCCAAGGACCTGGTGGACTGGAACCCGACCTCGATTGAGACAGTGGATTCCAAGGTTCTGAATCTGGCCATGGAGGATATTATCTGGGACACCGTTGCTAACTATTTCCCCCAGACCGCGGTGCCAGAAGGTGAAGAGAAGGTCACATGTATTAATCTGGTGGCCGGTATCAACTTAGTAGAGTACACCGGTGATGACGAAGCCGAGTTGGATGCCAAACTGGCGAAACTAACTGCTCACCTGGATAGTATCTCTGGCAGTGAAGGTAAAAGCTTTGCTTACACCATCGCCAAGGGGGCTGGTGAGATCGGTAAGATCTGGACTATGCGTAAAAAGGCCGTAGGCCTGCTGGGCAACGCTCAGGGTGAAGAACGTCCGATTCCATTTGTCGAAGATACTGCGGTACCGCCTGAAAATCTGGCTGATTTTATTATGGAGTTCCGCGAGCTGCTGGATAGCCATAACCTGGCTTACGGTATGTTTGGCCATGTAGATGCTGGTGTACTGCACGTACGTCCAGCCATCGATATGAAGGATCCGAATCAGGAAACCATGATTCGCACCATCACCGATGGTGTCGTGGCTCTGACGCAAAAATATAAGGGCCTGCTGTGGGGCGAACACGGTAAAGGTGTGCGTTCCGAGTATGCACCGGAATTCTTTGGCGAACTCTATGCCTATCTACAAGAGATCAAAGCCACCTTTGATCCCCGTAACCAATTAAACCCCGGTAAGATCACCACTCCAGCCAAGTCTGGAGCCCAACCTGTACGGCTATCTCCACCAAGATTATCTCAACCTGGGCTATCTCAATCAGGCATGCAAGGTGCTCTGAGAGATAAAGGACTGCTGAAGATTGATAATGTCCCCACCCGTGGTGAATACGATCGCCAGATCCCTGATGCGGTACGGGACACCTTTAATGCAGCTATGTACTGTAACGGCAACGGTGCCTGTTATAACTTTGATCCGAATGATGCCATGTGCCCGTCCTGGAAGGCGACCCGTGAGCGTACGCAATCACCCAAAGGCCGCTCCTCTCTGATCCGTGAATGGCTGCGCCTGCAGGAAAAAGCCGGTGTTGATCTGAATAAAGAGATTGAGATGATCCGAAGTTCCAGCCCTGCAACAGGCTTTATCAAAAACTTTCTGCCACGGTTAAAAAACACCCTGAGCAAAAACAAAGACGAACAAGATTTTAACCATGAGGTTTACCAAGCTATGGCAGGGTGTCTGGCATGTAAATCCTGTGTTGGTCAGTGTCCTATTAAGGTCAATGTGCCTGAGTTTCGCTCTAAGTTCCTTGAGTTGTATTACGGTAGTTATCTACGGCCATTAAAGGATTATTTTATTGGCTCACTGGAGTATATCGTTCCGACATTAGCCAAAGCACCAGTGCTCTATAATGTTCCAATGCAGAACAAGCTGATGCAAAAGCTACTGGCGAAATACGTCGGTATGGTAGATAGCCCTCTGCTAAGCCAAGAGAGCCTTGCCAAGGAGCTGGCTTGTTTTACCCGTTCCGAACAAGCCCATTTGCAACCCGCCTGGGCTAGCCCTGAAGTGCTTAATAGCCTATCTGAAGCAGAGAAAGCAAAAAGTGTGGTGATCGTACAGGATGCCTTTACCAGCTTCTTCGAGACAGGCTTAGTACTGGATATTATGGATTTGCTCACTCGACTGGGTTATCGCATCTTTCTGGCTCCATTTAAGCCGAACGGTAAGCCGCTGCATGTCCACGGTATGATGAATGCCTTTGAAAAAGCGGCGACAGAAAACTCTGAGATGCTACGTCAACTGGATCAAACCGGTGTTGCTCTGGTGGGTATCGATCCCTCCATGACGCTGACCTATCGTCAGGAGTACGCCTATGCTTTGAAAGACAGTGACCTGCCAGAGAATCAACTACCGAATGTTCAGCTGATACAGGAATGGCTGGGCACACAAAGCGAGCAGATCAAGGCGCTGGATCTATCTATGCAGGATGCTGAAAAAGAGATCTTCTTGTTGGCCCACTGTACCGAGAAGACGAATGCAGCTACCTCTATCAAACAATGGCAGCAGGTGTTTGATGCCTTTGGCTTAACACTGACCCTGCAGGCAACCGGTTGCTGTGGTATGTCCGGCACTTATGGCCATGAAAGTGCCAATGTGGACACCTCTAAGCTGATCTACAGCCAGAGCTGGTCAGAGGTGATTAATGATCGCGAGAAAGAAGGTCGTATAGTCGCTACGGGATATTCTTGCCGCAGTCAGGTAAAACGGATTGATCAGCAACAGCTTCCTCATCCATTACAGTTTTTACTCAAAAAAATCGGCAATTTCTCCGTGCATGGACTACTTTAGTATTAGATGCACTCCATTTTGTTTTCCCCTGTTGTCCTAGGGATGTGCGAGCCTGCGTGCCAGGCTCGCTTTTTTGTTTGCTCGGCGAAGCCAGCAAACCCGTCTGCTTGAAAGAAAGCAGA
>CAYFGP010000127.1:0-18971 GCA_964342385.1 uncultured Oleiphilus sp.
TGTGCACCTCATGCAAATCATGAACTTGTTCAAATTGTACACCAGGAACCCTGGCCGGTAGCAATACTCGCTTAATCCAAACCGTAAAGTTACGCCTTAATCCCGTCTGTTCCGGTTGTTTCAACCATTCGATCAAAGCAGTCAAAATACGCTGAATATCTTCAGGCTTTTTACTGTTTTCAAGCCCAAACAGCGCCGAGACCAGATTCTTAACCTCCGGCAGAGGCTCACCCTCAAAAGCCCTCTCCTCCAACAACGCATAACGGATATTGGGCTGATAAAGATGGATTTGACCGGGGATGCTATCAATCAGTTCACTTAGTTCCAGCGGAGCTGTCCACTTACGCTCCCCGTTATAAAGCACCAAAGGAAAAACCGGTGGCAACTTACCATTGGGTGTCAGCTGGTTCTTCTTACGCAGATCGTCCAACAGCATGCTGCTATAAATATTCACCCGTAGCGGCATAAAGCGATCAACCGAAGACTGAAACTCCAATAGCAGATAGATATACAACCACTGCTTTTGCCCCTTATCCCGCCACAGCACCCGCCAGATAATATCATCCTCCCGATCCCTGAGATCATCACTGACGTAACTATCTTTGGTAGTTTCCAGAGTGGATAGGTCTAATTGCTCAACCCAAGGTTCATTGACATATCCGATGACACTTTGAACAACAACAGTGGAACTGGCGTTGTTTTTGATCCAGCCCCTATAGACTTTAAAATCAGCTAATAACATCTAAAAATTAAAATATTGTTAGGCGTCGGTTCAAAGCTATCTTTTAACATCTATAACACAGTTCTACTTATAGTGAATAAAGCCTGAACTTACGCCAAACAATATTTGTATATCCAAAAACGAAATCCTCTCTCTAAATTAATCAAAGGATAAAAAATTGAGACATCTACTCTTTTTATATTGATTTTTAAGCAAAATCTACTGAAAAAGTACAATCCACCTATTACTACTCCGCATTATAAATCCTACTTAACCTTCGCCAATAGCTGATACAACTGCTCTGTTTCGCTTTCGCTCAGGCCCAAAGACATATCCATCAGCAACTGATCACATTCAATATGGGCTTTTGCCCCTGATTCTGTGATTTGCACGTAAACAATACGCTGATCGACTTCACTGCGGTTTTTTAGCGCGTATTCCGCCTGTACTAATTTATTGACCGCACGAGATGCATTGGGGCTGTCGTCAATCATCTGCTCTTTGAGTTGATTAACGGTCATGCCTTCATCCGGCCCTTCAGAAAGAATGTGCAACATTTGCAGCTGTGTCAGTGATAGCCCAGTGTGATTGATACGCCGGGTCATCTCTACCTTTTGCTCTTGGGCAATGCAGGCGATCAGCGTAAGGGTCTTTACTTCGGTTGGGTAATTCCCGTTGATGATGGACATTTTGTTTGCCAAGTATCACTCCTCCATTGGCTTAGTGTCGGTAATGCGAGGCAGTTTTATCAGAGCAGATGCCTGGCTCAACTGCCGTCTATCATAATCCAGTTGACAAATATCTTCCATGGACTCTATTATCGGCTCAAATATATAATCCATGGATATTATTTCCATGGATTATATATTTCTTGGTTTTAATCACGACAATAGCTTTAATCAAGACAAAGCGTTATCCGCTTTTGACAGTCTGGAGATCCCTTGCATGCAGTCACACCCTATACTCCACCGCTCTCTGAAATCTCCTTATGCGCAAAAGGTCATGCTTGCGATAGGCTATCTGAATCAACCCTACCTGTCGTTTATTGCCCCGAAAGGCATTCCCCGCCCAGTCGAAGAGATCCTGGTTGGTAATTACAGCCGCCGAATTCCTATTCTGCAAATAGGCGCAGATCTGTACTGTGATTCAGAGCTGATTGTTAGCACCCTGGCGACACAGGCCAATATGTCATCACTGCTGGAATATCCATCTGATGAAGAGGCTCAGCAGTGGATTAAGAAGATCGAAATGAAAGGGGCTTATGTGATGTTTGGGGCCTTAAAGCCATTGGAACTGATTGTCGGTTACTTTAAGAATATGCCGCCTAATCATGCGTGGAAATTTATCACTGATCGCATGAAGCTGGCCAAAAAGCTTGAGGGCGTAAAATCAGCACTGCCTCATGATAAAAAGGTCCAACAGGCAAGAAGCTATCTGGAAGCGTTGGATCAGCAGCTGAGCAAACATGACTTTCTGCTGACAGATAACGCGCCAACTTCTGTCGATTTCACTGCATTCACCATGGTCTATTATCACCACATCATCAATGGTCTGAAGCATGCGAAGGGGTTAAATCACTTACTGAGTTGGTTTAGCAGGATGGAGGCGATTGGAACCGGGCAGATGCAAGAGATCAGTGGTCAGGAAACACTGGATATCGCCCGTAACGCAGAACCCGCGCCTATAGATGAAGCCCTTCGGCTTTCTCCACGCATCGGACAGAAAGTGGCATATCGCAACAAGGGTTTTATGCCAGAGATGAATGAGGCGGTTGAGGGCGTTATCGTGGGTGAAGATGATCACAAGATTATTCTTCGCCGCGAAAACCCGCAAGTTGGCACTGTGCACGTGCATTTTCCAAAGCTGGATTACTAGCCATTCGGTTTGCTTGCTCTGTTTTTCATTCAAGACAGCTCCAACTGAGATTTCTCAGCTAGAACTAAACAGAATTTTACTTAGGAAAATGATTAATGTTGCCCAGTGACCACCAAACCCTAGAAGGATTACACCTGTTCTTTAACCCCTACTCCAACTGCTCTCAGCGCGTCATGCTGGCGATCGCTGAAAAAGAATTGGCTGTTGAGCTGCACGAAGTGGATCTGTTAAAAGGGGAACAGTTAAGCTTGGAATACCATGCCATCAATGCCACCTGTGACGTTCCGGCCATTGTTGATCATGGCAGAGCGATGGGTGATAGCGTGACCATTCTGCGTTATCTGGAACATCGCTTCCCCGACAAGTCCCTTACTCCCACTGATGACACCGAAAAAGCGGATATGGAATTACTTTTGGATGCTGCTGCAGCTTCCCATATGAATGCGATAGTGCCTTGGTTATACACGAAAGGTTACGGACGTTTACCGACCCCGGATCAGAAAGCCTTTTATGATCAGTACGTGCCTCATCGCAGCCAGTTCCATAATGATCGTCTCACGGGGAAAACCGCCTGTGATCTAAAGGCGCAGGAAGAGATAGTGAATAGAGACTTTTCTCTCTTGGAACAGCGGTTAGCAAAGCAAAGATACCTAACGGGTGAACACTATACATTGGCGGATATCGCCTGGTTTCCTAATGCCTTTCTCCTGCATAGAGTCTTTGCCTTCCCGCTTAAGCCATTTCCCCTGTGCAGCGTTGGATGGCCGAAATTGAGCAACGCCCGGCATTTGTCACCGGTGTTAAAACTCAATTTAAGCCTATACCTTTTTGCTTACTGCGTTTGTTGGCAAGAGCGATTCGACTCACGGGAGGGCGGCAATAGCCGTACTCCCTCCCCTCTATTTACCGATTCCAGGTCTTATCTTATTCTGAATCGTTAAAGCCTGTTCCTATCTGTTTTTTGCTGCGACCATTTAATTCCCACCATAGAGATGTAAGCTGCATTCATGGTGAGATAAATGGTTCTGGCATCCACAGGATAACTCTCTAAATCGAATTGGCGACTCAGCAAGATAAAAGCAATCAAGTGCAATATTATCAGGAGTAGATGTAGTGGCCAGGAGAAAACCTTTAGCAGGTACCAAGGCAAGAAAAGAATGGCAGCCAAGCCGAAACCTATAATGCCCGCATTGAGGTAAGGTAAAAAATTCTGGAACTGGAGTACCTGCTCTGCGTTAAAAACCGCCATCAGAAACATAACCAGCGGCATACCCAGCAACCAAGTTGATGCGAAAAAGATAAAGCTGCCCAGAGTAAATTTTTTGATCATAAAACATCCTTGTTAATCCATACGATCCGTAAGATAACAGCGCTGAGAGATCCAGTACAGATGGGTTGGCAGCATCTTAACTATTGCTTGCCAATCACATCAAAACGATTCCATTCCTATGGCTCAACACCTCCCATTTACAACTCTAAAGAGATTTATCCTGCGATCTTATCAAGCACTTTCTGTAGGTCGGTAAGGCTCTTCCCGCACGCCATGGGACAGCACTAATTTTATAATAAAGATGGGCGCTAACCACTCCAGGCCGACAGGTGCTGGTAAGACTTGGGCAGCCATAATCGATAGCATCACAAACAGCAGGGCGATCGAGCGCTGAAGGTACAGAGGTACCAGGTGCAGTGCGACAATGGATGCCATCATGATTCCATACCAGAAGAAAGCGTATGACCAGGCGACATCAAAACACAGCGGCACTGCAAACAGCTGAAAGTGGATGGCAGGAAAGACAAAGCGGCTACGTACCAATTTGCCTAACCAGTTCACATCCAGGGCTTGATCACTATGCAGAAAACGCTTCATCGAGCCCAATGAGTTGGTCAAAACACCACCGACCATATCTAGCGCCAGCGCACTGGCCACCACAATTTGCAGCACACTCCAGTTTAAATCCTGCCAAGCAAAGAAATACAAGATGATCGGCGCTACAAGAGCCGCATAGTTGGCGATGGCACTTTCAGCCTTGGTTGCCCCAAAGCCCGTAGTAAAGCTGAATTTGCCTGAGCACAGCCAGTTAACTGCGGCACCTTCTATCGTGGTTTGATTTTTTGACATGATTTTCTCCAACATTTTTTGCTGGTAAACAGCAGCACTTTCTCTGGAAAGCGCTCTACTTTAACCGTTGAGTGAATAATTGCTTGAGTGATCTAAAAGTGAAAAACACTTTATAGTCCAATCGGTCTATAAAAATCATATGATCAACTTTCACTTGGGTCAAACACTTTTTAGTCCATTCGGTCCAAATAAAACATTCGGATGATGCACAGTGGACTTATTACCGCGACATATTTATAGTCCACCTGGACTTTAAAGGAGAGACTCATGCCCAAAATCGTTGATCGAGAGGCCTATCGCCAGGAATTAGCCACCAAGGCTATCGATATTTTTGCCGAGCATGGTTTTAACGGCCTGGGTATGCGTGGTATTGCTGAAGCCTTAGGGATCTCCAAGAGCGCGCTTTATCACTATTTCAAAACCAAAGAAGAACTGTTCACCGCCAGTACGGAGCTTGTGTTACAGCCCCATAGTCTTTACGATGTTGAAGAAGCGAGTCAGATTCCTGAAAACAAAGAACAGGCACTGATCGCCCTACTCACCTCTCTTGATAAGCGTTTTCAAGGCGAAATGGTGGTATTGCTGGACTATGTCAAAAACAGGGATAGCCAGGATGTCGCCAGTGATACTTTGCTGAGAATGGCGGACAGTAAGTTTCTGAATGAGCTAAGCAAAATTGTCGGTGAGGCCAATGCCAATCAGGCTTATGCCCTGATTATGGGTGGCTTGTTACTGAGATTACTGAATGGCAAACAAACGGAGATTGATGAGATTGCAGGCTGGATTAATGCGCTTTAAAAATATGAAGAGCATTAATCCCCCCTATTCAACATTTGCTGAGGGATTAGACATTTGGCACTGATGTATTACCAGTAAAGCTAACCACTGACGACCACTCCTCGGCCCATGTCTGATTTGAACTCTCCCCCATCTCCGCAAGTGCTTCGGTCATAAACTCGATAAATACACGTACCCTGGCAGGAAGATAATCCCGTTTCGGATAAATTGCGAAGACACCACTATCAGGCTGTGGCGGTCTAAAGCTAGGATACAGAGATACCAGTTCACCGCTTTCCAGGCCTTGGCGGGCCAGAAAATGAGGTAATTGAGCAAAGCCCATACCATCAAGACACATATAAGCCATGGCTTCTCCATCATCCGTGATATGACTGCGCTCTAACTCATAAGGCTGGTAATCACCGGTTTCATCCGGCAAAAAAATCGGCTGTAACTGCTGGGTTTCTTTGATTTTAAAACCGATCCAGGCATGACTGTGAAAATCTTCGCGACAGCTTGGCGTGCCCTTCTCTTTTAGATAATCAGGCGATGCACAGACCAGAAAATCCATCGGGCTTAAGCAACGTGCAATCAATCGACTGTCTTTAACAAATCCCGTGCGCAGAGCAATGTCTATATCGTTTTCAATAATATCAACATGGAAATCATTGATCTCCAACTCCACCTTGATATCCGGGTATTGCCGACAGAATGCTTTCAATATTGGACGCAGATAAAGGTGTCCGTAGCAAACAGCTGAGTTAATACGCAAAGTCCCACAGGGAGAATCATTCAGCTGCTTTAGCTCACTCTCACAAGACGATAGATCTTGAATCATCTTGCGCACGGTACGGGCATAACACTGACCCGCCGTAGTAATACGTAACTGGCGTGTAGAGCGCTGAAACAGTGTAAGTCCCAGTTGAGATTCCAGCCGACTGATCGCCTTGCTGACCGTGGACGGATCACTGTTACAGAGTCTGGCTGCCGCTGCAAAACTGCCACCGTCACAGGTCGCGATAAAGATTTCTAGAGTTCGAAGTTTATCCATCTGCTGAGTATAACAAGAAGACTCATGAATATTGTTCACGACTGTTAGGGATTACAGGCTATTTTTCAGAATTTTCCCATCAATAAAATTCGACATAAAGCAAATCACCAATATCACGATGGGAAATACGTTATGTCGCAACAATCGATTCTAAAAAAAGCGCCGCCCAATAGTCTGTTGACCTACGGCTTACTGGCCTTTGTCGCTATGGCAGGTCTGTCTTATATCAACTTTATGCCAGGGGTGGTAAACGCACTGGCCGGAAGCATCGGTTTTAGTGATGCCGAAGCGGGACAAGTGATCGCTATGAACGGCTATGGCGGCATTGTGGGCAGCACCATCGCTATCTTTCTGGTACGAAGAGTGCATTGGCAACGCACGATGTTTTTCTTTATGGCAATTCTGGCGGTGATTGATGCAAGCACAGCTTGGGTCAGTGATTACGCGATCATGTTAGCTTGGCGATTTGCGGCTGGAATCTTAGGCGGGTTGTGTGTCGGTATCGCCTTTTCTGTTCTGGCTCGTCTGGATAATCCAGATCGTGCTTTTGGTCTGCTATTGTTTGTCCAATTCAGTATCGGTTCTATCGTTATTTCACTATTACCAATACTGGAAAACTTATTCGGTGCTTATGCCGTGTTCTATATCATGGCGTTTTTTGTCTTATTAAGCCTGATCTTTCTGCCTTTCTTACCAAGATTATCGAAAGAAAAAACCAAGGCTTCCGCCTCAAACACTCAGCCTAATTCCTTTACTCATGGCCTATTAGTCCTACTGGCTATCCTGTTGTATCAAATTGCAGCCAGTGCGATCTGGGCCTATGTAGGCTTAATTGGTTTAAGCACAGAAATCTCCAACGAAGAGGTTAGTTTGTATATCGCTATGACTGGATTATTGGGACTTGCAGGCGCTCTACTGCCTGTGATTAACCGCAATCGAACGGGGCGTTTATTTCAGGTTATTGTTGGAGTGATGTTGTCTTGCAGTGCTGCACTGCTTATCGAAACCGCGCTTCATTTCTCCCAGTCCGTAATGATCTATATTACCGCAATGTCACTGCTGTTTTTCTCCTGGCCTGCAGTTCAATCCTATCTATTAGCCGTCACAGCAGAATTGGATGCCAGTGGTCGCCTATCAACAATTACTGCCGTTGTTTCCTCATTAGGCATGGCCTCAGGCCCACTACTCGCGTCACTGCTTCTGGATGGCAACAACTTCTCTGTAATGCTTTACACCTGCGCCGGAATTTTCCTGATGAGTGCTGTTTTACTGTTTAACCCTGTACAGGCTCAGGAAAAACCTACCGCGCCTGCTCTTCAATAGCACCAACCAACATCAGTCCAAACTGGCCACAACTCTCAATATCAAAGTGAATTCAGTACAGAAAGGAAAAACAAATGATCCGTTATCTGCTCAACAAAACACTACTGTCGATGCAAAAACGTTACGACTACGACGTGCGCTATATGCAGGATATTCTTCAGACCGATTTAAAGGCTTTCCTGAAGTTTATGGGCTTTCAGACGATGTCTGCTCACTCTGGTAATTTACCTGCCGAACCACTGTTTGCAGCCAGATTACGAGCTATTATTTGGGATGATTGCGGTCCCTGTACCCAACTTATTGTGAATATGGCTTTGGAGGCCAACCTCTCTCCAGAAATCATACGAGCAATTATTGATAATGATCTGGACAAACTGCCTGAAGAGGTTGTGTTAGTCGTTAAGTTTACCGATCTTGTGTTGGCTCATAATCCAGAGGCCGATGATCTGCGTGAAGAGATACTCAACTTATGGGGTAAAGAAGGTTTGATTACGATCGGCTACGCCATAAGCTCCACCCGAGTTTATCCCGCCTTTAAATATTCTTTGGGTTACGGTTCTGCCTGTAGTCGCATCCAGATTGATAATGCGTCTATGGCACCTGGCACCCCATCAGAATTAGCCTAGTCGCCTTCTTACTCCATCAAAAAAACGGATAAGACATGATCGGATCAAAACAGTAAATTCAAATTAGCCTCCGGCATAATCATTGCCGGAGGCTTATCTGAGCCATTATCAGTGGGTGATACTTTGCATAATCACTTTGATATTTTGAATCAGCTCAGATGACGCTTTTTTGGTTTGCTCAGCGGCTGTCATGGCCACTTCTGTCGCTGCATTTACGGCGGATAGATTACTGCGAATATTTTCCGCGGCCTGGCTTTCCCCTGTCGCTGCATCAGCAATCACTCGGCTCATATCGCTGATACGTTCCATCTGCTGGGCAATATGCCCCAGCGTTTCACCGGCTAATTCCGCTTGCTCAACACTTTTGTCTGCTTGAGCTTTACTGGAACTCATCACGGCCAATACTTGATCCGTTTCTTTCGCTAAGCGCCCTAACGTCTCCTGGATCTGACCGGTGGATTCCTGCGTGCGTTCCGCTAATGAGCGAACTTCATCTGCTACAACTGCAAATCCACGCCCTTGTTCACCAGCTCGAGCGGCTTCAATGGCTGCATTTAGAGCCAAGAGATTGGTTTGAGCAGCAATATCATTGATCAAAGCGACAGTATGATTAATGCTCTGACTGGCTTGATGGAGCTGCTCAACCTGATTAGCAGCTTGATTAACCTGGCTTGAGAGTTCAAAAATTGCCTCAGCACTATCTGCAACTACCGCTTTCCCCTGTTGCGCATTTGTCAACGCGCTACGGGTTGCTTCAGATGTATTGCGTGACTGAGTAGCAACCTCATCAATGGCCGCTACCATTTGTTCAATTGCAGCTGAAATCTGTTGTACTTCAATACCTTGCTGATTGACTGCAGCTGCAGCCTGCTCAGTAATTTCCTGGTTTTCATCTGCCAGTTCATTAAGCTCTTTTGCGGCATAACCGATACGTGCCTGAATGGCTTTTTCATTCGCTTCGCGCATATGGGTTGCATGCATCAAATGCCCCACTTCATTAGCAGCACCGGTGTACATCTCTGCTAATAATGCATTATGACTATCGCGAGTTAATCGATTGAGAGCCATTTTTAATGGACCCATTAACCATAGAGATAAAAGTGCGGCGGTTAAACCACAACCCAATGACAATCCCAAAAATGCCATTTCGTTTAGTTCAAAAGCGTACGACAATACGACAGGTAAAAAAGCAAAAAAAGGAATCAACACAGGTAAGATCTTACTAACAGGCAGATCATAACGAGTCATTCTCTTTTTACCATCATTTATACGCTGATAAATTGACTCTGCTCGCTTCACCTGACTCGATTTCGGCTGAACCCTGACAGATTGATAACCCACAACCTGATTGTTTTCCACGATTGGTGTTACAAAAGCGTTAACCCAATAGTGATCACCATTTTTTGACCGGTTCTTCACCACCCCCATCCAGGGCTTCCCTTTACCTAAAGTGCTCCACATATCAGCAAAAGCGGTTGGAGGAACATCTGGATGGCGTACGATATTGTGTGATTGACCCAATAATTCTTCACGGGTAAAACCGGATATGTCTACAAAAGCATCATTCACGTAGGTGATATGCCCTTTGAGATCGGTAGTTGATACAAGGGGAACCCCTTCAGCAAAGCGACGCTCAGACCCTGTCACAGGGAGATTTGTTTTCATGCTACCGTTCCTTGTGCGGTTTTTATTGTTTTCCTGTAAGCTTGGATGTTCAGCAGAGATCCAAACAGGGGTATTGTTACCAAGCTTGGCTAACTTCGTTACAAAGGTAACCAAATGACCACGCTTACAGCAGGATTTGTAACAAACTGTTGCCGAGCAAATAGTCTAGTCATCTAAACATATAAATTAATGACTTAAATCAATTAGGCGTGAATCAGTGCATGAAATAGGCTCTATTTCCTATGGACTATATAATATATATGTATATGCACCACTTTAATGCACAAAATACAATCACATTTTGGCAAGTGAATGACAAAATATAAATCGGCGACATCACCAGAACTATTACGGACCTTGCAACGCTGGCAAAGTGAGCGAAACCCAGAGGATGCCGCATTTTTGGCGGATCAGCTTCCACATGTTCTGGAAGACGTGGCTATGGTAAAAGCGAGCTTTCTTAAATTGAGAGAAAAGGTTGCATTACTGGAAGAAGATACACGTAACTATAAGGAAGGTTTTCATCAACGCAGGATGCTTGAGGATTTTGACGATTCTCAGAAGCATTGATGTCTGATAAATGCATATTTTATCTAGTAATCTCTAAGCTTCGCGTTTCATTAAATCAATAGCAGGTGCGTCTACCTGTAAACAAACCTTGCCGCAGCGAAAGAACTGTTGACGCTCTAACAAACCAATCGAACGTGTATTGTCTGGGTTTACAACAGCTAATATCTGCGGCAGCTTTAGGCATTCAAAAGCATCGTTTATCACTGCAGACACCGCTTCTGAAGCGTATCCATTCCCCCAATACTGCTCGGCAAGCGAATAACCGATATCCGGACCGGGAAGGTTATCTCTTTGTATCAGACCACAAGTCCCTATCGGGCTAGATAGATTCAAACCATTTGTTACATAACTATCGATTAGACAGATAGCACCTAAGCCAAATCCCATCTCTCGATACATAGCCATCGGCCCTGTTAGCAAGTAGTTTTCAGCATCTTTGAGGTCTCTTATTCCCTTGTCAGCAATATTCCTGATAAAACTCGCTTCATTAAAGTGGTGCAGAATAAAAGCACTGTCGGTAAGTTCAAATGGCCTGATCACCAGACGTTCGGTACGCAACACCTTTGGTTTTTGCTCCAACCTCATTCCCCTTTCAGAAATAACTCAACAACCACCTTCTTCAGTAGGTAGTCGTTAAGTTAATGAGTACTTTAACAAAAGTTTATTGATTTAGGCTTTGTGCCAATGCTGATTATCTCTATTAAATCATAGAGTTAGAATCTCATCACCTGCTGTATGACTGCCATGGTTTCATCAAAATAAGGGTTCCAGCTCAAACGGGCATAGACCTTCCCTTCTTCACGGTGTCCCCAGCCAGAGAACCAGACATCATCTCCTTCACGACATAACAGTTCTTGCACTTCATCCTGGCCGTTAGCACACATTCTAAATCGGCCTGACACACCATAATGAGTATTCTCAGGCTTATACAGTGGACTCATATGAGATCCTGCACTGATTTTCTGCTCAGGCAAGCGCATTGAAAATTGATGCAACCCTTGAACATTAGGCTGATATTCACCAAACCAAGCCAGTTGGTTGTTAGAATGCTTAAAACGCTTCTGATACAACTCCAATGCGGCCAGGGTATCAATAACACTATCCCCTTCACTAATTGCCATAAACACCGGGATATCTACTGACTGCTCCGCCAGCTTTTCCCTTACCAAGCTGGAAGTTTGATAGTAAACAGCAGCGCCATTCATCGGCAATGAGTCATACTTTGCGATATTCTCCTCAGGATCTTCATCAGCCCAATCAACAAAATGACGTGCGATCGGCGCTAAACGCACCAGATTATTATCTGGTTTAAATGCAGGAGAAAATAACAGTAAACCATCGACCTGAGGATTTTCACTCGCCTCAATCGTTACCAGATTAGCACCGGTTGAATAACCGCCTAACCACACTTCATCATAACGCTGGGTCAGTAATTGAGTATGGTGCTTTACAATCCCTGTCCAATCGTCCAGGACAGGTAACATTAAGTCTGCGGCTTTACTGCCATGGCCAGGCAATAATAGTGTACGAACCAGATACCCCTGCTTTACCAACTCTTGACCAATATCGATAAAAGAGTAAGGGGAATCGCTTAGCCCATGCACTAGAAGTACTGCCTTGCCATTGGGCTGCATAGGCTTCAGCTCAAACGGGCTATTGATCGTAATCTCCAACTCGGTATCGTCACTCAGATAGTGACGATTCTCACGCAACCATTGTTGATTATCTGCGATATAACGCTGGAAATCTGTTTGTTGATATTCAGGTAGACTGACTGAAGGCTGCTTCTCAGGTAAAACCTGTTTCTGAGTACAAGCCAACATCAGCAAAGCTGAGGAAAAAATGACCGCTAAATTCTTTCTATTTGGCCTGTTAGGTGGTGCAGTATTACTCATAAAAATTCCATCATTCATACCTAAGCAAAAGGGCTTTTACATGGAAAACATCAAAATAGTTTGTTTCCCCATGTACGACCACAATACCTGAGATTATGTCGATAAAATGTCAGACTTTATTAATCAGGTTGTGTTGATGATGTTAATTTATGGGGTTTTACCAAACTCACTGTAACCATCACCATAAAAGAAGCGATCAAACCGGCAGCAATCGGCGGTAACAAGGCTTCCAGATCAGGAATAAAGGTAAACAACAATACAGAGGATACGCCCGCCACCATACCGCAAAGAGCACCAAGCCCAGTAGCACCAGACCAGATACGTCCCAAAAACAGAGGAAATAGCAAGCCGGCTGAGGTCAGCGTATAACCCATAACCAACACTTTAAACACCACGGGGACATAGAGGCCAATGATGACCCCCAATACACCTAAAATAACAATGCAGATCTTGGAGAAGCGCAGCACATCCTCGTCGCTGGCATTAGGTTTAAACAGTACTTGGTAGAAGTCACGGGTAATACTAGCGCTAGCACTATGCAGCGCCGAGTCCGCTGTTGATACAATAGCAGCGGCGACTGCGGCTAAAACCAATAAAGCGACGCCTTGCGGTAAAAACTCCATAATGGCCCACATCATGGCTTGCTCTTTATCCGGCAGATCAGGATTCAAGGTAAATACCGCCATACCCAACAGAGAGGCCCACAAACCTGCCAGCACGCAGGAAAACGCCAAGTTATATAAGCCCTGCTTAGCCACTTTGACACTTTTAGCCGAGTAGATCCGTTGATGGTAAATCTGTAATACCATCTGACCCGGTAAGACCGCCATCACCCAGCCCCAGACGACATCTTCTCCAGCGGCAAACAGTGTCAGGTTTTCTTCAGGCACCGTGGCAAAAATAGTATCTAAGCCGCCAGCAGCAGTGACTACTATAGGTAACATGACAAACAAGGCAAAGATCATCAAACCCAGTTGCGCAACATCTGTGTAGGCAACCGCAATAATGCCCCCTGTCATGGTGTAGATCACCACAACAATAGCTGCCAGAATAATCCCCCACTCCAAAGGGATACCTGTTAGAGCGTTAAGTACTTTACCTGCGGCAATAGGTTGAGACACCCACCAACCAAAGGTCACCAAAGAAGCCACTATAGATGAGGTGGCTCGTAAAGCCTTTGATTCACCGTATTGAGCACACATCCAATCGCTGGTCGTATAAAAACTTTGCTCACGTAACCAATCGGCTGCCAACCACGCCAGTAAGAGCACTCCGGCAGGTACTATCAAACCAATATAGGCAAACTCAGAAAAGCCCCACTGATATCCGATCCCCACATGCGCGACCATCATGCCACCGCCAAAAGCTGAAGCAATTTGAGTTGCGGTTACGGTTAATAAGCCAAACTTACGTCCACCTACAAAAAAGTCAGCCGCTGTCTTCTGTTTACGGGAGCTTAAAAAGCCAATCACCAGCATAGCAGCAAAAAATAAACCGACTACGCCAAGCTGAAGCCAATCAATCATGGTTAAACCTTATTATTATCTTCTCGGGCTTAACATTATAAAACGAAGCTGGCCTATTTGCCTGAATGCGTCGCTTCTGCCTGGCTCAACAACTATAGAAGGAAATAAGTGGATTCGTATCAAGAACAGAGAAATGCTTCGAAAGAGAAAATAGGCCCAGCTAACGAAGCAAAGCCCTGTAAATACAGGGCTTCAATAATTAGCAGACTAATAGCACATTGATTACATATGATCTGACCTACTTAGGCACTGCAGTTTGATCTAGCACCTGGACCTCTGGTGGATGTTTTCTATCCCCCAACTCAGCGATCAACATACCGGTAATAATACCGACCGCACCCAAAATACCAATAAAGCCTAACGTCTCGCCCAATACCAACCAAGCTGTGATGTAAGCAAATACAGGCTCAGTAGCAAAGACCAAAGCAACTTTATAATCTGGTAGAATTTTCTGACAAGCGGATTGTCCCCAATAGGCAAAGGCGGTTCCAAATAGACCTGCGACCAGAATAGCGGCAATAATCATAGGATCAGTCAGCTGCTCACCCCAGGTCATAGGCTGGGCTTCCAGATAATAAAACGCGGGCTCTGGCGACAAAACCGCACCAATTACACTATACAGTCCTACCGCTAATAACTGCACAATACTTAGTGCGATCACTGGTAGATGATCCACATAACGCCCTGTCATCACGATATGAATCGCAAAGCTAAAGGCACATACCAGTATCAATAGATCTCCATGATTAAACTCCAATTTATCCCCCATGGTCAGCATATACAGACCAACCGTGGCTAAAAGTACACTGAGCCAGACCGTTCTGGCGACTTTTGTTCTGAAGATCAGAAAACCGAGCACAGGCACTAAAGGTACGTTCAAACCGGTAATAAAACCTGCGTTAGAAACACTGGTATGTCTCAAACCTTCTGTTTGCGTGTAAAACCCCACAAATAGCATAAAACCCAGTATGCCGCCCTTTTGCAGCAGCAGCCAAATCTGATCCGGTCGGATCACTTCCTTCGATAGGATCAGCAAGGGGATCAGCGATAAACCGGCCAGGATAAAACGAAAGGCGTTAAAGGTGTGTACCGGCATCTGCTCCACTGCCATATCGATCAGTACAAATTCCGCGCCCCAGACAAAACTGACAGCGGACAGGATTAATAATGCCGTCCTGTGGGATCTAATGACCATAAAAACTCCATATCTCTTATCGTTGTTTGTTGCAGTAACTACAGGGGGTTCTGATAAAGCTTCTAACCTGTTGATCTCTTTATGGGCCCCAAGGCTTTGTTTGAGATAAGCACTTTGTTTGGGCTAAGTGCTTTATTTGAGCCAAAAGCCTTGTCAGAAAGACCTGTTTTTTAACCCTTTAACCCGAAACACCCCCACTTCCGAAGAAGCAGGGGTGTTTAGAGAGTTCGTACTTAGAAGTGGATTAAGCCAGAACGAAGCCCAATGCTACGAAGATAAAGAAGGTCATCAGTGCACCCAGCGCCACATAAGGGATCTGAGTGACCGCGTGTTGCATTGGGGTACAACCAGAGCCCTGTGCCGACAGTACGGTAGAGTCACTGAAGAAACAGGCGTGGCTACCAAAGGCAGAGGATGACAGCAGCGCACCCACAACCAGTGGCATATTGATATCCAATGTCATTGCCATAGGTACTACGATTGGCAGTGTGATGATATAAACACCCCAGCTGGAACCAGTGGCGAATACAACCGCCGCCATAGTGGCAAAGATCAGCGCAGGCATCATCTCTTTGGACAGGTAAGGTGCCAGAGTATCAATGATATAAGGGGTCATACCCAGCTGGTCATTCACCTCTTTTAGCATAAAGCCAGCACATACTGTGGCGATTGGGTGCAGCATCACGCGGAAGCCGTCAATCATGGACTCAACCAGTTGCGTGAAGCTCAGCAGGTTCTGCCAGAAGTACAGTACGATGGTGAAAGTAGATGCCACCAGCGCACCCAGCAGCAAGTCGATCTCGTAGTAAACACTCGCAGCAACCAGTACCGCCATTGGAGCCAGGAAGTTGATCAAGCCGATAAAAGGCTTAACGGATTTAGTACCAGACGTATCAAAACCATCTTGCTTGATACCGTCTGGGATTGGCTGACCCGCTTGAGCACGCTTTTCAGCATCTTTCATAGCGCCCAGATCACCCAGCAGACCTGAAGCCACCAGGAAAACGATCAGCAGAGCGATCCAGCCATAAGCCATGTAAGGAATCGCCTGCATGTACAGCGACATACCAGAACCTTCAGCTGCTGCGCCGTTCTCTTCAAGCAGAGCTGCAAAGTAAACCGCCCAGGTAGAAATAGGTACAAGAATACATACAGGTGCTGCAGTGGAATCTACCAGGAAGGCCAGTTTCTCACGGGAGATCTTATAACGGTCGGTCAGGTTCTTCATGGAAGAAGAAACTGCCAGTGAGTTCAGGTAGTCATCAATAAATACCAGAATACCCAGAACCATAGTGGTCAGCATGGTACCGCGTTTGCTTTTTACACGGCTGGCCAGCATATCACCAAAGCTCAGTACTGCACCGCCACGCTCCAGAATATTGATCAGACCACCCATCATGCCGCACACCAGCACGATCCAGGCAATGGTCTCATCCATTACCACATTCATGGAGACATCACCCAGGCTGGTGAAGATATTGACAGGATCAAGTAACAGCAGGCCAGCGATAATACCGGCAAAAAGTGCTTCCAGCGCCTTACGGCTGATTGCCGCAACCACCAGAATAAAACACACAGGAAGGATACTGTGGAAGCCGTAGGACTCACCTTCAGCATGAAGCGTTGACAGATAGGCAAAACCCGCGAAGATTAAACCGTAGAAAATCAACCAGGTGGTGGGAGAGTTTTTCATCCCCATACCGGAGTTTTCTCGATCCATTATTGGATGAACAATTTCACTACTCATAACAGAACCTTAGTTATATTTTTTATCGATTTTTTAAAACTTTTTATCATTATTAAGGGCAGTCATAGGGGCATATGCTGCACCTTTATTCTGTGATGAGCTCTGAGTAAAGAGGCTCATCACAGGGAATAGGGTCAGTTGATGACGTTTAGATACCCAGCTTGTCACGCAAATTGTAATAAGCTGCACCGATAGCGGTGTAAGGCACGCGGAAGGCACGACCACCCGGGAATGGGTACTGTGGCAGGCTGGCAAACACATCGTAGCGCTCAGCCTGACCTTGAATAGCATCCGACAATACACGACCGGCCAAGTGAGAACTGGTTACACCATGGCCACTGTAACCTTGTGCGTAGTAGATATTAGTACCGATACGGCCAAACTGAGGCAAACGCATCAGAGTCAGCAGGAAGTTACCGGTCCAAGCGTAATCAATGCGGGTATTTTGCAGCTGAGGGAAGGTTTTCAGCATTTTAGGCACGATCAGAGATTCAATCTTGCTTGGCTCACGAGCACCGTAAGTCACACCTCCGCCGTAGATCAGACGGCCATCACCAGACAGACGGAAGTAATCCAGCAGGTAGTTACAATCTTCAACACAGTTGTCCTGTGGCAGCAATTCTTTCTGCTGTTGTTCGCTCAGCGGTTCAGTGGTGATCACCTGAGTACCACATGGCATCGCTTTCTGTTCCAGTTTTGGAATCAGGCCATTCAGGTAAGCGTTACCGGCCACAACAACGTAATCTGCCGTGACACAGCCACGAGCGGAGTGAATCTTGGCTTTAGCACCCTCTTCTACTCGGGTTACCGGAGAAGCTTCGTAGATCACACCACCCAGAGATTCAAACGCAGCCGCTTCACCTAACACCAGATTTAACGGGTGGAAATGACCACCGGATTTATCCAGCAGACCGCCAGTATAACGATCAGTACCCACATACTGCTGAATGCTGGATTCGGTCAGCATTTCCAGTTCGTTATGGCTATGGGATTCCCACAAGGCTTTTTTCTCTTCCAGCTCTTTCAGCTGTTTGCTGTTACAAGCAGCGAAGATACCACCATCTTTCAGATCACACTGGATGTTATAGTCCTTTACCAGACGACGAATAATCTTGCCGCCTTCAAAGGCCATGGCACCCATCTCATCGCCGGTCTGCTTACCATAATGCTTGGTGATGAAGTCCATATCACGGCTATAACTGTGTACGATCTGGCCACCGTTACGACCAGAAGCACCAAAACCGATACGGCTGGCTTCTACAACAACGACTTTAAAACCACTTTCAGCCAGGTGAATGGCTGTAGATAAACCCGTAAAACCGGCACCAATGACACATACGTCGGCGGTTACTTCTCCGGTCAGCTCCGGGCGGATGTTTTTATCATTTGCCGATGCGGCATAATAAGAACTGGTATGCGAAGGTGCAGTCATAATAAACCTCAGTATCACTGATAATTCTTTAGAGCCTGTTAGCAGGCTTCTTGTGATCTTGCTGCCGGATCGATCAAAGGAGTCATTTTCGCTTCCGGCTTTTTGTATGGTTATAAGATACGACTGATGTGTATAGATGAGATATACCCACCAGGGTATATTTTTAGGCTGATTTGCCAGAAAAGCTCAGCAAAGCGATTAAAAGCTCTAACTTATTGATTTTTATAGAGCAAGAATGAAGAAGTAAAATTGTAATTTAACGACATTCAGATCATTGCAGATAGGAGCAGTAACTCTCATACATGCCTACTTTGTCATCTCTATTTATCCTTCAGATTTTTCTTCTACACTTTTCTTCCGCGCATACGAAAAAACCCTGACCGTCTCCGGTCAAGGTTCTTATTAGGCGCTTGACGATGTCCTACTCTCACATGGGGAGGCCCCACACT
>CAYFGP010000128.1:0-18762 GCA_964342385.1 uncultured Oleiphilus sp.
GCTCCTGATCAGCTATCAATGGAGCTGGTTTATGCTTAACCGGACAGTAGTGATCAGAGGTATAAGGTGGCCACTCATTAGCCGTTAAACTAATGCTTTTAACCTCTGCAATAGAGGGCAAGCTGATTAAAAAAAAGCAGCAGAGTAAAGCGATTACATAGCGCATATCCTTCGCCTAAGAAGACTTTAAACGTCTTTAGTTTAGTACGGGAGATGAGGATGCTTCTGAAGTTCTGAAGTGGTGCTGTAGGCCTCCCTCCTGAAGGCCTACGTAAAACTCTTAGCATTTGTATAACAGGTTCTAGCCAAATCAAGACTGGATAGCTTTACAACCTAAAACTACTGACAAGCTTATCCAACTCTTTTGATACCTCACTCATCGACACAGAACTACTGTCCGCCTGAGAGGCTTGTTCCGTAGCGGTACTGGCCTGAACACTGATACTGATAATATTCTGATTAATCTCTTCAGAGACCTGATGCTGCTGATCCGCTGCTGCCGCAATCTGAGCCGCCAGATCACGGATACCCTCAATCGAGTTCTGAATATTAATAAACACTTCGTGAATCTGATGGGTCGATTCTGACGTTTGCTGAGCATAACCCAAACTGTTGGACAGTTTATCCGACACATCTTTGGTTTGATTCAACAGGGTTGAAAGCAGACCATCAATCTCTTCCGTAGACTGAGCGGTTTTACCGGCCAGAGAGCGAACTTCATCGGCTACAACCGCAAAACCCCGGCCCTGTTCACCGGCTCGTGCTGCCTCGATAGCCGCATTCAGCGCCAGTAAATTCGTTTGCTCAGCGATATTGCGAATCGTATCCAGAATCACAGTGATATTGCTGGATTGCTCTTTCAGCAACTCCATAGAGCTATTGGCTTCCCTAATGGACTGTTCCAATGTTTCTACCGAGCTGGAGGTCTGATCGATACACTTCTGTCCTTCGCTGACATAGCGGTTACTGTCTTTGGCCGATTCAGCCGTTTCATGGCAGTTGCGGGAGACTTCATTGGCCGTGGCGACCATCTCATTAAAGGCAGTAGAGATCTGCTCAATAGCACTACGTTGCTGTTCAGCACCAGTAGAAATCTGTTTTGATACCTGCTGAGTATTTTCCGCCTGCTCCTTCACCTGCTTCGCACTGGCATTGATATCAGAGACCAAGGTATGGATACGACCAATAAAGCGGTTAAAAGCGTGGGCCATTAGCGCTGTTTCGCCTTTTGCATCCGTGGCTAAACGCTTGGTCAGATCCCCTTCACCGCTGGCCACATCTTCCAAGCCTCGGGTCACGTTTCTCACCGGATTCGCAATCAGATTACTGGTCCAGTAAGCCACCGCTGAAAACACCAGAATCAGGACAATACTGAGCATAATAATATCCTGACCCAATTCATCGGCCAGGGCATACACTTCAGCCTCGGGAATCAGGCCAATAAACTTCCAACCCAGTGCTGGAGAGGTATAAATACTGGCGTACCAGGTCTGATCATTCATCATCACCGGTGTAAAACCTTCGCCCTTAAATAGGGTGTTATAGGGGCCTGCCAGATCATTGACCGATTTAAAGTTATTCTCCGCATTTGCACCATCGGCCAGCACGACACCGGTATCTTCTACCAGCAGCAGATAACCGGATTGACCAAACTGAATCGAGTTTACAATTTCTGCCAGCTTGGTCAGGCCAACATCTACGCCAACCACCCCTTTCAGGCCACTTTCAGTGGTAAAGGTCTTCAGGTAATCGATCACTGGCGTACCTGTGGTGATATCCGGGTAAGCCGGAGGCTGAGTCACCTTACCTTCATTGGCCATAGAGGCTTTATACCAAGGGCGGACTCTCGGATCATAGTTGCCCATCTCACCGCCGGGCCATTGAATATAACCACCGGTTTCCAGACCTAGAAAGACATAGGACAGATCCGGATGAGACTCACCAAAGTCCTCCATCAGGGCATAGGCGTTGGCCTCTGGAGAACCCTGTCGATCATCAAACAGTTTTTTCTTTTCGCCAGTATAGATGCTGGTATCTGCAGTAAGTTGAGTAATCAATTGGCTACGGGCGAAGAACTCGGCATCTTCAGCCAAACCATTCAGATAGAGGGTAAAGGCGGTATCCACATGGCGGATTTCAGTTTTGGCTTGGTGTTTGTACTGCTCCACAGCATTCTGCTTCACATTGTTTAACACCAGTAGGGTGATGATCACCAAGGGCGATATCACCGCAAGGAGTAGAGCTAGGGTCAGTTGTTTTCTTATAGTCATGTCGTCAAGCGCTCGGTTTATCCACGGATAACCATCAACACTAAGACTAAAGACTGAGTAAAGCCTGTCTGTAAACGACATATTGATGCCGTAAATGGAAGTCTTTTGCCTTTATGGCCTGCCTTGAATGTTTTGCTCTGTGTTTACCGATCAACTGACATCATTGGCATATAAGTTGTCGTCTTCTGCCAGTGTTCTTCTATGCCTCACGCTCTAGCATTCTCACTAACATGATCGCCCTCTCAGCTTCCCTTTGAGCGACTCGCATGCACCAAAAAGCAGCACAAATTTATGTCTGAACACTATTACTCTTCACATGATGTCCAACACGTTGCCGAGTTGATCAAGCAACACAGCCTGCTTTATGAACAACTGTTCGAGAAACTGGCCCGAGAGATGTATTCACAACTCACTCAAGTCAGGGAAACACAGAGTTCAATGAATAACGCCATCACATACTGCTATCAGTTAGCAGAATTGGCACAACAGGATTTTCAACTCTACTTTCCCAATCGGGACACACTGGCCTGCCAGCAAGGTTGCCATCACTGCTGTTCACTGCCAGTAGAGGTGCCTATTCAGGTGGTACAGCATATTGCGGATTTTCTACAGCAGCAGTTATCAGCCGAATCCCTGCAACAACTCCAGACAAAGCTGACAGACTACAGTCAGGAGCCGGCGACGATTGAGAAAAAACGCCCTTGCCCGTTTCTGACAGCAGATAACGCCTGCTCTATCTATAGTCATCGCCCACCTGCCTGCCGCGCTTTTACCTCACCTGATGTCGGACTCTGTTTACGTTCAGTACAGACAGGCTCGCAAGTACCACAAAGCCCGGTAACTTTGCGTATCTATGAAGCGATGACCAGTGCCTTTTTGGCCGACGCCCAGACTCACTTAAACCAACCCAATGCTAAACAAGTGGCCTTTATTCCAGCCCTTAACCAGGCCCTATCTCAATGCGAGTGAGCAACGGCTTTTGGCATAAAAATCAGTGCCAATACGGAAATAAAAGCCGTGCCAGCCAATAGAGTAAACAGTAACTGAAAACCCCATTGCCCATGTATCCAACCGATCAAAGGCAAGGTAATCGCCATTACAGAAAATGCCAGGGTATTTTTTACCGCATAGATACGACTACGCCATTCACTTTGACTGATACGACTGATCAGAACATCGTTAATGGGAATTTGACCAAATACCGCAAACATCGCCAGGGCACACCAGAGTAATGCCTCTAGTCCTGTTGCCTGAGTGAGCAAAGTAAAGCTCAGCGCCTGTAACAGAGCCACGCCCATAAAAACCTTACGCGCAGAATAGCGATCCACCAGATAACCCACTAACAACTGCGCCAATGCTGCCAAGGAGAACACCGCAAACGCATACCAACCGACACTGGTCGCGCTGGTTTCGCTGGCAACTAAATCGGTCAAACGCTCATCAAAGATCTTAGGTAAAGCAAAGGTGCTACTCTGGAACAGCACGCTACCCATAGCACAGGTGGTAAAGATAACAGCGAAGGCCTGAATAAGGGTTTGTTTAGACAATCCTCCGGGTTGGTGTTGATCAATCTCTTGATTTTCTTTTTTTACACTGACTTGTTTTTTATCAGCTGGTTTTTCATCTGCTCGTTTTTCATCAACGACCTTTTGATTCACCCTTTCCTTATCCACAGCCTGTATCACTAGCGACTCTTTTACTGGCTGATCACTCGCTTGCCCACATCCTTGCTCACGTTCTTGCCCCACATCGCTTCTCTGACTGCGATAAAGCAACGTCCCATAAGCCACACCCAGCAGCAACGCGATGATACCGGGTAGGATAAAAGCACTGCGCCAACCCAGGTAATCAATCAAAACACCGGTAATCAAAGCAGCACAAGCCACGCCCAAGTTGCCATAAACTCCATTAATCGCCAGTACCATACCTGGCTTACTGCGCCCTTGAACCAACATGGCGATACCGACAGGGTGATAGATAGAAGCAAAAATACCGACCAAGGTTAATGCCAGTGCGATCTGCAGAGGAGAGATCGTAAAGCCAGCAGCGATACCACTGAATCCTATGCCCAGAAAAAAGATCAGCATCATCTTTTCCCGACCCCATTTATCCGCCAACCATCCCGCCGCTAAAGAACAAACACCAAAGGTGATAAAACCCGGCGTGGCGTAGGGTACCAACTCGGCATAACTCATGCCCCACTCCTGGCTCAGGCGAAATGCAGCCACAGTAGAGAAGATCAGCATAAAGAAATGATCCAGAAAGTGAGCCAGATTTAAAAACAGCAACTGACCACCTTTGGCAATCTGATGCTTCACCGCCAACATAGGTGCTTCTGAACCTATTTCTGAACTGATGTTGGCTCGACTATCTGCACGGGTATCTGAAGCTATAGCAGAAAATTGATCTGGAGAAGAAAGTTGGTCTGAAGAAGAAAGCGTAGAATCTGACATAAACGATACTCAAAGTTTGACTCAGGTCTTAGCATGCCTAAAACTTAACTGGCCCACTCTATTATCAAAGCCAGAATATGCCGCAAACACGCCAACCATTACTGAGCGCTTTAAAACCAGATGCGTCTAAGTCAGCCCCTTCAGAGCAAGATCTTTCACAATCAGATAAAGTGCCTAACGCTCTACAGCAATCACCTTCTGCCAGTGATCTGCAAGCGGCCTCTCGGAAACTAAAACAACCTGCTCTTTCAACTGCAGAACTGGAGCTTAAATCTCAACCCGTTGTCACTTATGAAAGGGAACTGGTAGCTGGTGAAGTACTGCCCCTTCACTATCACCGCAGGGCTCAGCTGATCTATGCCAGCATGGGTGTGATGACCGTCCGAACCCTATCGGCCTCTTATGTGATACCACCGCAACGAGCGGTGTGGATGCCCGCGGGTCAGCACCATCTCATTGAGGCTAAAAGTGCCGTGTCCATGCGTACTCTATTTATTGAACCTGAATACTGTCAGGGTTTGCCCGAAGAAACCTGCGTATTGCAGGTATCCCCATTGTTAAGGGAACTGATTCTAACGGCTGTAGTCTATGGCTCTGACTATCAAGCCGATACACCACAAGCACGTTTAATGCAGGTGATTCTGGATCAGATCGCACTCCAACCTGTCGCCTCGCTCTCTCTACCGATACCGACAGATCAACGGGTGTTAACCATTACCCAAACCCTGTTACAACAACCGGATAACACCTGGGATCTGGACCAATGGGCCCATAAGGTCGGCAGCAGTAAACGCACCCTGAATCGCCTGTTTAATGCCCAAACCGGTATGCCCTTTAAGGATTGGCGACAACAACGACGCTTATTACACGCCATTGAACTGCTGGCTACGGGAGAGAGTATTACCAATATCGCCCTTGAGTTGGGTTACGACAATACCAGTGCTTTTATTGCTATGTTTAAGCGCAGTCTGGGCACCACACCCGCTCGTTATCAAGCCAGTCTTGAACCACAAGCACGCTAACCGATTAAAAACAGTGGTATTATTCCTTTTTATCCATAAATTTTGCTCATAAAACACATCTCATTTTGAGCAAAAGCGTTTGGACAAGCGCCCGTCAAGCACACTGTTTTCAGGACACACCATGCTGGAACGTAATCATCTCGCCATTTTAAGAGCTATCGATCAAAAGGGTTCGCTAACAGCCGCAGCAAACAGCCTCTATCTGACACAACCGGCCCTCAGTCACAGCATTAAAAAACTGGAACAACAGCTAGGCACACCGCTATGGCAGAAAGAGGGTCGACAGCTACGCCTCACCCAAGCCGGTAACTACCTATTAAAACTGGCTGAGCGTATTCTGCCCCAGCTGGAACAAGCCGAAGACGTCGTACGCCAGATCGCTCAGGGCCAGAAAGGCAATCTGCGGATCGGTATGGAGTGTCACCCCTGCTATCAATGGCTATTAAAGGTCGTGCATCCATATTTAAAAGCCTGGCCAGCTGTGGATGTGGACGTCAAACAACGTTTTCAGTTTGGTGGTATAGGAGCGCTGTTTGCCTATGAGATTGATATTCTGGTTACCCCAGACCCGTTACTAAGACCCGAACTTAGATTTGACCCCGTATTTGATTACGAGCAGGTACTGGTGGTTGCCAATGACCATCCGCTGTCTCAGCAATCTCAGGTAGAGCCCGAGCAGTTATTACAAGAGATCGTGATTACCTATCCGGTTGAACCCGAACGGCTGGATATCTTTAGTCACTTTCTGCATCCCGCTAACTGCAGCCCGCGCAAACATAAAACTATTGAAACCACGGATATTATGCTGCAGATGGTAGCCGCAGGACGGGGCGTTGCCGCATTGCCGGGTTGGCTGGTCGAGGATTATAAAAACCGTATGCCGATTACAGCAGTTCGTTTGGGAGAGGGAGGCATTCAGAAACAGATTTTTCTAGGGCAAAGAGCTTCTGATTTAGAGACAGATTATGTCAGTGCCTTTATTGAGTTAGCACGCAACAATCTCTCGTAATACTTTGAGCTATAAAGAATTATTCTATAACCAAATTTTTTCGTAAAGCAGTGATACAGCATATTTTTATCACAATCTATGGTTAAGGCCTTTAATTTAATGGGCAAGATTCCCTCTAAAAAAGCCATAGGCTTCCATTACAGAAGCCTATAAAGCACACTTTTTCACCACCAGTGATACTTATAATTTCAGTTCACGCGTAAGTGCTCGCACACTTTCAGGTACAGCCTGAGTCTCAGTATTGAGTACAAGATCACAATGTTCAGGTGTTTCAAAAGCAGAATCAATTCCTGTAAATTCAGGAATAAGCCCCTGTCGAGCTTTGCGGTACAGCCCTTTAGGATCTCTTTGTTCGCACACCGTTAACGGCGTTGATAACCAGACTTCGTTATACTGCCCAATACTAAATTGCGAACGGATCATCTGCCGCTGACTTTCCAGTGGGCTGATAAAAGAAGCAATAACAATATATCCTTCCTCTGCGAACAAGCGCGCTACATGTGCAGCACGTCTCAAATTCTCATCTCGATCTTGTTGCTGAAACCCTAGATCAGAATTCAGCCCATCTCTCAAAGTATCACCATCCAAACGATAAACTTTAGACTGACCGGATTGCCGAAGCGTTTCTGCCAGAGCATCAGCCAAGGTACTTTTGCCACTGCCGCTTAATCCCATTAGCCAGATCACTTGGCCTTGCATATGAGTTTTCATCATGATTCCTGTATCAGAAGCAGATCATATCGTACTGTTAACCGAATCTGGCCCCATTAACCAGCCCGACGCGATACTAGCTTATTCCTAAACTGGCAACTATTGCACAACCACCAACAAAATTTAATGATTATACATATCATTAACATTCAAACCCAAATCATCAACCATCGAAGCTCTGACCTTTTGTCTGGTATAAAATAAATACGTTATCCAATACCCTGCTCTACGGTTTAAGCTCTTCAGGAGACCTAAAAATCTCTATCCTACAAGAGAAATCACAAGCCTCTACTACCGCCGCCCGACGATGCTTGATCAATGACAACACTGTGTTTTTTTGATTGAGGCCTTAATAAAGAACAGGTCGAACAATATTCCTTGGGCTGCGTGGTTTTGTAATACAGACAGCAGGTGCGGCGAAAACGCACCAAGCCATTATCAGTCTGACAAACGGGCTGACGAAAACGTTGCAACGGGTTATAACTGCAAGCAAACAACTCAGGAGATGCTTGATTCAATAGCCAGTCAAAGTCAGCCTGCGCTTGTTGACGTGCAGCTTCAGAGTCGATGTTATCCATCTTGCGTTCATACAAGGAGTACACACGTACCGCTGTGTTTTCCCACAAAATCCTGAGCGATATACCACCGACTTTATGCAGAACCTGCCATAAAGGTGCCAGTAAATCAGCGAATAGGGTACGTACCAACGCCTCTCGCCAAACGTCTCTCTGCCCCTGTGTATAAGTTGCTGGTTTTGTGCAGTTCAATGACATACAGGAAGTCCAAAGCTCTCCATTATGTCCATATTCAATCCAGCTATTATCGGGTGATAGAAGTAGCCCTTTATCGAACATCGACATGGAATAAAGACAAGCTCCAGTGGTCAGAAAGGCGATTCTTTTGGCTAGTAGGGAGGCTGTCACTGCTCGGTTGGGTGAATTAATAACAGGTGTTAGCTGATCCAGTAAGTTGAGACATTGATCTTCGTTCACTAGATCGACTGCACAGATGCCCCTATGATCACGTTCCTCAAATGACCTCAAACGGAAGTTACCACTCAGCACAGCCCATTCCTGTCGGCTGAAAGCGGACTCTCTAAAATTTGTTTCCCGAAAAGCTGACATCCTGAAAGGTGACAAGTGAGACATTATTCTGTTCTCTCCCTGCCAAAAGGAATACACAGAGGTGTATCAAAGAAGGGATCAGGAATAATTCGGCAGTTCAGATCAAACACTGTCTTGACCAAGTCTTCAGTCAGAATATCTTTTGGTGCACCTTGGGTGTAGACCGTCTGCTCATGTACCACCAAAATCTGGTCGGCATACCGACAAGCCAGGTTCAGGTCGTGCAGTACCATAATGATGGTTTTCTGTTCCTGCTGATTTAACTCTCGCAGCAGCTCCAGTACCTCCATCTGATGAGATAGATCCAGAAAAGTGGTGGGCTCATCCAGCACAACAATATCCGTATCCTGTGCCAGGGTCATGGCAATCCAGGCTCGTTGACGCTGCCCGCCAGACAAGGCATCAACCGGTCGATCGGCAAAAACCATAGTCCCAGTACGTTCCAGTGCTCGGTTCACCATGGCCTCATCCTCATCAGACCACTGCTGCAACCAGCTTTGGTAAGGGTAACGGCCCAGAGCGACCAGCTGGCGCACGGTAATACCCTCAGGGGCATTAGGCATCTGCGGCAAAATCGCCAACTCACGGGCAACGCTTGCCGTGGGCTTTTGCTGGATATCTTCTCCATTCAAAATCACCACACCCTGCTGAGGTTTCAACAAACGAGCAAAGGACTTCAACAACGTACTTTTGCCACTGCCATTGCCACCAATTAATACGGAGACTTTTCCCTTGGGTACAGCCACATCCAGCTGATCAATAATGACCCTGTCCTGATAACTCAGTGTCAGTTCACGGCTGGCAATTGAGGTCATAGTCAGTATTCCTTGAGCATGATGGTTTAAAAGAGCGTTAATTTTGAGAGACTGGGTTTTGATAGATTTAATGACGCTGTTTAATAAGTAGATAGATGAAAAAGGGTGTGCCCAGCGCTGCGACAAAGATTCCGGCGGGTAGATCTGCTGGTAGAAACAGCGTGCGTCCGATCAGATCCGCCAACAGTACCAACATGCCACCAATCAAAGCCGTCATCACTGCCTGCCCGACAAAGCCAGGAGCGACCAGCTTTTTTGCGATATGCGGTGCTATCAGACCAACAAAAGCGATACCACCGCCCCAGGCAATGGCCGTTCCGGCCAATGCCACACTGGCAAACAGCAACCAGGCCCGCAACCACTGCACACTTACACCAATGCCCTGAGCCAAGCCATCATCCAGTTGCTGCACAACCACCTGACGGGATAGCCAGATCAACATAGGCAACTGAACCAGCAACCATAAGCTTAGGGACTGGGTTTCCTGCCAGGTTGCCCCATAAACACTGCCTGCTAACCAGACATAAGCCGACAGCGTCGTGGACATCGGGCTGAACACTAAAAGAAAGGTTGTTACAGCGGTTAGCAGTGCAGAGATCCCCACTCCGACTAACACCAGACGCAATGGGGAAGCCCCTTCCTGCCAGGCGAGCAGATAAATAGCCGCTGCAGCAAGACCGGCTCCCGCCATAGCTGCCAGAGGTAAGTAGGCGGTTCCCAGGGTCATGCTGAAAAAAGCCAGATAGAGTACCGCTGCAGCACTGGCACCACTGGTGACACCTAACAGATCCGGTGATGCCAGCGGATTACGTACGATACTTTGTAGAATCAAGCCAGAAAGACCTAATGCCACACCCACCAACCAGGCCAATAGAGTACGAGGAAAACGCAGCTGTTCCACAATAAAGTTCAGACCGGAAGGTTCGGATGCCAGCAGGATCTGTATCACTTCATGGGGCAGCAGCTGTACCTTACCCAGAGACAGTGAAACCAGAATCACTAACGCAGTGATCAATACACCGATGACCAATCGACATCCTGTTTTCGGATTGATACGCCGTGACAGCGGGCCATAACGCCAAGTGATTTCTTCAGGCATAGCGCTCCCTCCGACGACGGGTCAGCATGATAAAAAAGGGCGCGCCTAATAATGCGGTCATCACCCCTACTGGCACTTCCTGGGGCAGAATCACCACCCTGGCAATTATATCGGCCAATAACAAAAGCGTGGCCCCAGCCAATGCAGCACCCGGTAATAGCCAGCGATGATCAATGGACAAACCTCGACGCACCATATGGGGCACGATTAACCCGATAAAACCGATGCTACCCGCTAGCGCCACCGCGCTGCCCGCCAGTACGATAATCAGGCTGCCTAATAATAAGCGCACGAGACCCAAGCGCTGGCCCAAACCGGTTGCGATCTCATCTCCCGCATTTAATACATTAACCTGCCGGGCACAGAGTAAAGCAGTCAACAAGGCCAGCAGACTGCCCAGTAATAACGGCAGTGCCAAAGCCAGATCCCGCTCAGTTAATGATCCTGCTAACCAGAAAAGTACGGTATCCAACCCTTCCTGATTTACCACGAGTAACGCCTGACTAAAGGCAGAAAACAATGCCGTCATCGCCGCCCCGGCCAGTACGATACGCAACGGACTCATACTGCCCTGGCCCATATTCCCGATCAGCCAAACCAGGCTTCCGGCCAGTGCGGCCCCTAGAAAGGCGCACCATAGCCATGCTTGTAATGACACCAGAGTAAAAACCGAACTGAACAAAATAATAAAAAAAGCAGCACCGGCATTAATGCCAAACAAGCCCGGAGACGCCAGAGGGTTACGGGTCAATGCTTGCATCAACACGCCGGCTACGGCCAGACTCGCCCCCACGACAACAGCAATCAAAGTACGGGATAAGCGGGTGGTGGAAACCAGAATATGATTGATATCCAACGCATTAGGTTGAATAAAAGCCACGACCACATCCGCCAGAGGAATCCAACGGGCACCCGCCATCAGGCTCAACAACATCGCCAACAACAAGCTTCCGGCAAGAACAATCAGTTTCAGAGCATGACTCATGCTGCCGCTTCCTCCAGCAACATCTGTTGAATATCATCCAGGATCTGATTCGCCCCGAGAATACCGCCAGACAGGCTCCAGGCCACGCCATCCACTTGCCTGATACGTTGATTCCTAGGTGCCTGCATCTGTTGCCACAGAGGATGTTGTTGCAGAGAGTGATAGTGCTGCTGCACCGAAGGCTTATTCGCACGCAAAAAAACAAAAAACAGCTCGGCATTCACTACGGGTAAGCTTTCTTTATTGCTGATTCGGATAGAGACCGTTTTTGGTTGTTGAGCGGCTTGTTGGCTAGCCGTTGTCCAGATAAAACCCAATTCTGTTAATACAGACCCAGCAAAACTATTAGGCAGATAACTTCGAATATGGTCCGCCCGAATGTCCAACACAGATACCGTCGGTGGCCGATCAGCAAACACCTGTTGTATCTGCTGTTTTAAGCCACGGACACGTTGCTGCCAGCACGCCATCAGCCATTGTGCCTGTTGCTCGCGCTGACAAGCCCGCCCCATCTGCAACAGGGTTTCTCTGAAGTGATAAACCTGATCCAGCATCACCACAGGAGCGAGCTGTTCCAGCAGAGAGGCAATCGCCTGATGACGAAAACGCGAGGCAATAATCAGATCCGGCTCCAACAGGGCAATATCTTCCAGGCTGGGCTGGGTCTCCAGCCCAATCTGCACCACATCCTGCAATTCAGAGCGGAGATAGCGATATACCGGTTTTTCCCGCCAGGACTCAACGACTGCGAGTGGTTTAATGCCCAAAGCCACAGCGGTATCCGTTGCGCCCTGAAACAAAGTGATAACCCGTATTGGCTTGTCATTATTTTCTATCGGCTGGCCATTCTCTATTAACTGGGCACTATTCCCTATCGGTTGACCATCTGCCCAAGCAGGTAACACCGGTAGAAAACCAACAATCAGGCTGCTTATAGCCAGCTGCTGTAGAGCTTTACGCCGCGACTGATCCACGCCTGTTTTATGCATAATGTGATCGATATAAGAAGAAAAAACAGAACAGGAGGATAGCCTGATCAACTATCCTCCTTAATGATATCTACACTCAAAAAGCGCGAACCTCACCTGATGGAGAGGCTCGCGAATTAACTAAGTAGAGAACTTAGAAATCGTAGGAATAACCCACAGTGACAGTGCGGCCACGACCTTTAAAATAACGCTCATCGCGCACCACGGCACTCTGTGAGTAGTAAGTGATATAGTCTTTATCGAAGAGATTAGCGACAGACACATTCAACTTGCCGTGTGGTAGCTTGTAACCCACTGCGGCATCAACCAGTACATAGCCATTAAACTCTTTATTCGGATCATCAAACTTGCGATCCAGGGCATAGTTGGCCTGTACAAACGAGTCCAGTTTGTCACTCCATCGACTGCTTAGGGAAGTAATCAGACGATTCGGCGCAATATTCAGACCGTCCAGTTTGGCATCCAGACTGCCGTTATCATCACTGTCATATTTGCCTTCCATATGGGCGTATGCCAGCTGTAGCTTGTTATTAGGATTGATCTGGTAACCCAGTGCGACTTCTACCCCTTCAGTGCGCGTTTTTTGACGGTTCATAAAATATTCGCCATCAACAAACTGTAGGCGGGAACCAAAGTCAGAGTCTGAACGGTAAGCACTGATTTCAAAGTCCAGATTATCGCTATTAAAACGCGTACCTATCTCAATATTGTCCGTCACGATAGGCTGCAGATTCAGGAAACTATCTACATCCTCACCTTCCGTTCTGATACCACGCAGTACACGCCCTACATCAGGCATACCATAGCCTTCGGAGTAGTTAGCAAACACACTGACGGTCGGTGTTAACTGCAACACCCCACCCAAATTGATCAGGTTCTCATCAAAGTCAGGGTTACCCCCTCCAACCTGTACACCATTACGGGAGGCTACGGTTTGGAAGTCATCCACCTTCAGCTTGGAGAACTCGTGTCGAACGCCACCGTGCAGTACCAGAGAATCTAGCGCCTGTAACTCCAACTGCATAAAAGGGGCATAGTTTTGATATTCCACTTCTGGTACCCAACTGCGGTTTGTCAGGTACAGATCCTGTTCTGACTGATCGACCAGAACATCAAAACCTGCGGTGACTTTTAGACGATCATTCATCAGATCATCTTTCGTCAGACTAAGTTTGGTGCCCACCTTAGTCGATAGAACGCGAGATTGATCATACAAGGTACCGACTGGGGCAATACTTTCATCCTGGAACGTGCCGGTATTCGTCGCACCAAACAGACCAGAAAAATCCTGGAAGAACAACTGAGCAGATAGCGTCATACCATTCAGATCGTGGTCGTCATAACTCAGGCTACCGGTCAGTACCTTGTTAAAAGGCGCATCACCTTCAGGTGTACCTCGTTCGGAGGTCGTAGCGATGCCGTTTTCTCGATCACCGTCCACACTGACATAGTTATTTTGTCCCTTAATCTGGTAACGATTCAGGCTGGCACGAATACGACGGTCATCATCCAACCAGTAACCCAGCTTTGCCAATAGGTTGTAACTGTCAGAGTCCATCTGATCACCCTGGGTGTTATCCACACCCACGGGATCACCACTGCCATCGATATAGAGGCCCTGATCCTCGTAACTGACGCCAAACAGATAATCCAGATTGTCCTTATTGCCATCGACACGGTAAGACGCTTTATAGCTGGCGGTATCACTGCCGATATCGGACGTTGGTAATGTGGTTTGCACGGAAACGTGCTGGTTCAGTTGATCGCCTTCTGGACGTCGAGTGATGATATTAATAATCCCCCCTGTCGCGCCCATACCGTGAATCGCACTGGCACCGTGAATCACTTCAATACGCTCAACCATAGAGAAATCAATGGTATGGTGTTCACGACCAGTAGCCCGTAGAGGGTTGGATTGAGGCACGCCATCGATTAGCAGTAAAGGCGCACGACCACGGAACGTTTCACCACTACCGGTCATTTTCTGACGACTGGGTGTATAAGACGGCAACAGATTACTCAACACCGTTGAAGAGTCCGATGACACAGCCAGTTGTTTCTCAATCTGTTCGCGGGTCGCCACTGTGACCACCTGAGGACTGTTAACCTTCAGAGTATTACCTCGAGTGGAAGTGATCACAACTTGATCCAGTTCTTCCATCTCAACGGCATCACGCTGTGATAGCTTTTTGTCTAACCCAGCAAGCTTCAAGGTAAATACGCCAGGAGACTGTTCAACGGCCTTAAAGCCGGAACCTTTCAGCAGAACCTTTAGTCCGTCTTGTAGCGAGTACTCCCCAGATAGTCCTGCAGAGCGCTTACCCGATAATTGATTGGCATTAAAGTGCAACGTAACCTTATGTTGAGCCGCCAGCTGCATCAGCTGCTGCGCTAAAGGACCGGCGCTGATCTGATGAACAATAACTTCGGAGCCTGGCGCTGCAGAAGTTGCAGCCAGTGCACTCTGAACCGGCGCACCTGTAGCCAACATGGCCAGCATAATGGCCGATGCCAGATGCTTTTTCTGTAATCGGGGCGTTGATGAAGAAACCTGATCAGATGAGATGGAAGTTTTTGAAGCGGCTACGTCGGAGGTCATTTGCTGTCCTTTAATGCTGAAAGATGGAGTATTTTTCAACTAAGACGAGGCTGTGCCAAAAAGGGGACACAAAAAATGAAAATAATTTGGAAACAATAAAAATGGTCCTACTTACCTGGATTAAAGCTGCTTAACGGTAATCCAATAAGGCGAGCGATAAACCACCTCCACCGGTAGCGAGTGTGGCAGAGAGTTAAGAATTTGATCGGTATTATCCAAGCGAAAGACACCAGTAATCTTTAGCTGAGCCGCATCAGGGTCACACCTCAACCAACCGGTACGATATCGGGCCAGCTCTTTAATCAGTTCAGCCAAAGGCATCTGGTCGGCTATCAAAACACCCTGCTGCCATTGATCTAAACCCGCAGTACCCTGCTGTATAGAGGCAACTTGCTGAGTATCAAAAGAGGTAAACTGCCCAGCGCGAACAACATTATCCCGGCTATCCCCAAAGCGATCACGATCAGTAATCTCATCTGTTAATGCAACCGCCACAGCCCCCTGTTGAACCGATAGTTTGGTTGTTGCTTCGTCAGGTAGATGCCGGACAATAAAACGCGTGCCTAATGCCGTCATTACACCATAAGACGTTTGAACACTAAACGGACGCTGCAACACATCTTTAGCCGTTGTGATCTGGATCTCCCCCTGATGTAAAACGATTAAACGTTGCTGCGAGGAATAGTGGATACTGACCGATGATGCCGTGTTGAGATGCAGCCTGGAGCCATCAGGCAGTTCAACCTGTTGCTGTTGGCCAGCTCTGGTTGTGTAATCTGATATCCATGCATGCCATTGGCCGATACCCCATTGGCGTCCCTGTGAAGAGAGCGCCAGATAGGCTGAAGGTCCTGCCATAATCAACACAATCAAAGTAGAAATATGACGACGACGTTCGGGGCTTTGTAATCCAGATGGCAAAGGAGCCGTTGGGTCAGGTCGTTGCAAAGTATCACGGGCTAATTCAGCAGGTAACAACCCCATTTTTTGCTGCAGGCTGACTGCACGACGCCAGGCCTCTTCGTGCTCCACACTCCTGTCACGCCAGCTCTGACACTCAGCCAGAAACTCTGCTGAGCGATCATCATCGCCAAGCTGAAGAATTCGCTGAGCCGCTTCACGGGCGACATCCCGGCTAACCTGTATTCTGGCGTTTGGATTTTCCATAAGGGCTCGTGTTTTCCAGAAGAACTAGTGGCCACTGCTTAATGGCTGGAATGACAGGGATATGACTGACAAGCATCTTGTGGACTATCAGAAAGCAACTAGAGTAAAGCTTGTCCGGTATACCCATTAATAGAAATCATTTTCCAGCAGAATACACTCTTCAAATACCTGGGCCATATAACGCTTTACGGTGCGTTCACTGACCTGCATTTGTTCAGCAATCTGTTTGTACGTTAGGCCATCCAGCTGGGATAAAAGAAATGCGGTACGTATTTCCGGGGAGAAACGACTCAGCATGGCATCCACTTCATTCAGTGTTTCACGCATTGTCAGTAAGCTTTGCGGTGAGGGCATTTGCGCTTCAGGCAAATAGGCCAATGCTTCCAACCAGGATTTTTCCAGTGACTGACGACGATAATGATCTGTGACTAGCCGCCCAGCGACAGTGGTAAGGTAAGCTTTCGGCTGCTCGATATCAGGGAAGTGTCCCTGTCGACGCCATTTTTGCAGCACTCGAACAAAAGCATCATGGGTAAAGTCTGCGGCCTGATGGCAACAACCCAATTTGCTGTACAGCCAATGACTCAACCAGTCATGGTTTTCCTCATACAGCGTATGCATTTGGTATTCGGCAGATTGCATCGACGACATTCCTTAACCCCTGTCAGCTATCAACTGAGCATACTGTCACCAAGACAGAATAGATCTGGTTAGATTTTAGGAATGAATACTAGTTGCAAATAATTCTTATTTCAACAGATAAGTCAGTCGCTGTCTCTTATCTGAAAAATAAAAAACGCCTTACCGGGCTTAATAACCCCATAAGGCGTTTTTAGGTCTGATCTAAGGATGCTTAACATCACCCAGATCAGTGCGATTTAAATCGCTGCGCTCGTCTATCGAGCGCTAGAACTATAAAGGCAGCTATTACAGCTTGCCTTCCAGTTCAGGCAGTGCCGCGAACAGATCACCCACCAGACCGTAATCAGCAACCTGGAAGATAGGTGCTTCTTCGTCTTTGTTGATCGCTACGATCACTTTTGAGTCTTTCATACCTGCCAGGTGCTGGATCGCACCAGAGATACCTACCGCGATGTACAGCTCAGGTGCAACGATCTTACCGGTCTGGCCAACCTGCATATCGTTCGGTACGAAGCCTGCATCAACCGCTGCACGGGATGCACCTACAGCAGCACCCAGCTTGTCAGCAACTTTGTTCAGCAATTCGAAGTTCTCACCGTTGCCCATGCCGCGACCACCAGAGATCACAACTTTAGCTGCAGTCAGTTCTGGACGATCAGATTTCGCCAGCTCTTCACCCACAAATGCAGATTTCTCAGCGTTCTGAGCGTTGTCCAGCGCTTCAACCGCTGCAGAACCATCCGCTGCTGCCGCGTCAAAACCAGTACCACGAACCGTGATCACTTTGATCGCATCTTCAGACTGAACGGTTGCAATCGCGTTACCTGCGTAGATAGGACGCTTAAACGTGTCTGCAGATTCTACCGCGATGATGTCAGAGATCTGAGCCACATCCAGCAGAGCCGCTACGCGAGGCAGAATGTTCTTACCGTTAGAAGTGGCAGGAGCCAGGATGTGAGTAAAATCTTTACCCAGCTCTGCAACCAGCAGAGAAACGTTCTCAGCCAGCAGGTGCTCGTATGCAGCATTGTCTGCAACAATAACTTTGCTTACACCGCTCAGCTTGGCTGCTTCTTCAGCAGCTGCGCCACAGTTGCTACCCGCAACCAGAACAGTGATATCACCACCGATCTGCTGAGCAGCAGTAACAGTGTTTGCAGTTGCGCCAACCAGAGCGGCATTACTGTGATCAGCTACGACTAAGATACTCATGTTAGATCACCTTCGCTTCGTTTTTCAGTTTTTCTACCAGCTCGTCTACGCTGCCCACTTTAACACCGGCACTACGCTCGGCAGGTGGCTCAACTTTCAGTGTTTTCACTTTAGACGCCACATCAACACCCAGATCAGCTGGAGTCTTAGTATCCAGAGGCTTACGTTTTGCTTTCATGATGTTAGGCAGAGAAGCATAACGTGGCTCGTTCAGACGCAGGTCAGTGGTTACGATCGCAGGCAGGTTCAGAGCAACAGTTTGCAGACCGCCGTCGATTTCACGAGTGACGTTAACAGACTCGCCGTCTACAACCACTTCAGAAGCGAAAGTACCTTGAGGCATGCCAGTCAATGCACCCAGCATCTGACCAGTCTGGTTGTTATCGGAATCGATGGACTGTTTACCCATGATTACCATGCCAGGCTGCTCTTCTTCTACAACCTTAGCCAGAATCTTAGCTACGCCCAGAGAATCTACTTTATCGGCAGTTTCTACCAGAACAGCGCGATCAGCACCCAAAGCCAGTGCAGTACGCAGCTGCTCCTGAGCTTCTTTAGGACCAATGGAAACCACTACGATTTCGCTGGCAACACCCTTCTCTTTCAGACGAACCGCTTCTTCCACTGCGATTTCGCAGAATGGGTTCATCGACATTTTAACATTG
>CAYFGP010000129.1:0-18591 GCA_964342385.1 uncultured Oleiphilus sp.
AAAGCAGGCTCAGTCAGTTTTAGCCAGAGACTGACTGAGTTTCTTACGTACACGGGAGAGAGAAACCGGCGTCACGCCAAGATAAGACGCAATTTGATATAACGGCAGCTGCTCAGCCAGTTGCGGGTTTTCTTTTAAAAACCAGCGATAACGTTGCTCGGTATCGCCCAATAACATCTGAGCTTCCCGGCGCGCCGTTTTTAAAAACACTGCTTTCAATAAAGCATTTTCCACCCTCAGCCAAGCCAGATTATCTTCTCCGGCCAGATGCAATTTTTGGTAATCCGCCACCAACACCCGAGCAGGTGTTAACGCTTGCAGATAAAAAGGACTGGGCTCTGAAGTCGTCAAAGAAAAGACAGGAGCAATCACCTCACCGCTTTGATAAAACTGTTGATTTGCTTCATTACCTTCCCGATCAATGTAGTAAATCCGTAAGATCCCTTCGGCGATAAAAAACACCTCCTGTGCTACCTGTCCTGCCTCAATCAAATGACCTTTTTCTGCCAGAGAACGTACAGAAAACTGTCGCGCTAACAGGGCACCGTCATTGAAGTCACAGCGATAGATCTGTTGCAGGGACTGGGTAAACAACTGAATATCCGGATGATCAGTTAACATAGGCAGCCAATAGATTGAAAAGAAGCGAATGGGTTAAACCTAATTGAGTTGAGCCGAAAGCTAAGCAGAGTAACAAAAGCCTCCACGACAAAACACCCTGCCTTGTCAGGTATTCTCAGCAAAGAATACCGAACAATCTTTGTTTCACAGCGTAAGAAAAGCAGTAATAGAGTACAGGGTATGAAAACGAAAGCCCCATCAACAAACGTATCTGGGGCTCTCTTTGGGCAAGAATGTGAGAGATACCTGAGATTGGCAGAAATAGGGTTTTAGTCAGAAACCACTATCGATACCCAATCTCCAATCCTGTTAAGCATCACTCAACAAGACTTAATATCCCATCAGCAATTTTGGCAGGAACAGCGACAGCTCAGGTACGAAGGTCACCAGGAATACCATCGGCAGGTGGCCAAAACACAGGAACTTCAGTGTCGGGGTGATGTATTTATCGAGCGAGAGCTTACCCACCCCACCGGCCATATAGAGCATAGGCGCACAAGGCGGTGATACATTACCCAGACCCAGGTTTACGCCTACAACCGCCGCAAAATGAATCGGGTCGATACCCAGTTCATTGATGATCGGCAGGAAGATAATCGCTGCCAGAACACTACCCGAGATATCATCGACGATCATACCGATTAGCAGAAGTAATAGGTTGATCAGCAGTAACAGGACATACTTGTTCTCAGAGATCTGTAGCAGCGCTTGTGCCATATCACGAGGTACCTGCTCCAGAATCATGGCGCGACTCATAATAAACAGGAAGAACAGCACTGCCATAATAGAACCAGTCATAGTCACTGCACGCACGGTTACTGCACTCAGGCTGCGTAGGCTCATACCTTTATAGATAAACAGACCAACTGGAATGGCATAAATCACAGCAATGGCCGCAGCCTCGGTTGGCGTCGCAATACCCGAGTAGATGGCGCCCAGAATAATCAGCGGCATCAACAGCGCAAAGGCAGCGTTATAACCGGTGGATACCACGCCTTTTGCAGCTTGCTTAAACGGCAGCGGTTTATCTACCTTGATCTGAGTATCGTTACGCAGGAACCAGATATTCAACAGACAGTAGATTATCGTCAGCATAATGCCTGGAATAATGGTAGACAGAAACGCAGCGCCTACTGACAGACCACCCGTGATCGAAAAGACGATCATAGGAATACTCGGTGGAATCAATAGTGCCAGTACCGACGAACAGGCCACCAAAGCAGTTGCATGACCTTCCGGGTAACCCTCACGTACCATACGTGGAATCATAATCTGGCCCACAGCGGCAATGGCTGCAGAAGAACTACCAGAGATGGCACCAAACAGCGCACAAGTCAGTACGGTTACCGCACCCAGACCACCCTTGATACGACCCACAATGGAGTTCACAAAGTTCAGCAGTCGTTCAGATATCCCGCCTTCGGCCATCAAAAGCCCAGCGAAGATAAACAAGGGTAATGCCAATAAAGCAAAGCCACTGGCGGTTTTAAAGCCGTGGGGTATTAAAAATGAAATATTGTTGCCTGTGGTAAATGCAAACATCACCGCACCGATACCAAAAGCAAAGGCAACGGGGATTTCGATCAAAATCAGGATGATCACCACCAGCATTGACAGTAAAAACAGTGTCATGGCTTATACCTCCTGACCGCTTGGCTGTACTTGAGTAGAAGCTTGGTTTTGGGTTTCGCTTTGAGCTTGGGATGGGTTATGAGAGTTAGCCTGACGACGCAGACGGGCATTTCTTACCAAACCGCGATATTCCTGAATGGTTTCGAGCAGGAAGTAACCCACCATCATGGCAAAACCAACAATCATACTGGCGCTCCAGAAACCACGGGGCCAACGCATATTGGTACTGACACGACCACGACTGATCTCTTTCAACGCATATTTATAAGCGAAATAACCAAACACGCAGGCTGCCAACATACAGATCAGGGAACCGATAAAGCGGATAAAGGCGACTTTCTGTTGGTCTTTCACTATCAGACTGACGATCCCGCCGTGAATATGTTCCCGTTCACGGGTGGCGTAACCCATCCCGAGAAAATAGACCCACACCGCCAGCAGAATAGACATCTCTTCAATACCGGTGAACGGAGATTCCAGCACATAACGCATAATCACCTGAGCAAACATCAAACCGGCCAAAGACAGGCAGGCCAGTAGCATCATGGTGCGGAAGACTTTGTTGAGTAGCTTTTCAAAGCCCATCAGGTAGCGATCCAGTTTCGTCTCGGCCTGATTGGGTACCGCGTGCATATGCGGCGGCATTGGGTGTGAGCTTAAGTCAGGATCGTAATCATAGATCTTGGTATGGCCCACACTGCTCTTGGTACTGCTTGTCGCGGTACTGGCGGCTGCAGTATTAGAGGTGCTAGCTGTCGTGCTTTGCTTTAAGGATTCAGGTGAGGATGAAGGTGCAGAAGATGGCACTTCAGAGTGCTTATTATTAGACATGACTCTTGATCCTGGTTGATGGCGTTTTATCAAAACCAGAAAGACTCTGCTTCAGATAAAACGCCTGACAAGATCTCCCTGGCTATTTAAGCAATGGCACACTTACTAAAATATTCAGAAAGACTTGAAACGGTTTTCTTAGAGGGGACTCACAGAGGCGCTCCCAGGAGTTACCTTACGAAGAGTTGCTTACGGACCGTTCCACGTAGGGTATGTTCTTGGAGCGTGCTCACGGAAAATGCTCGCTAAACAGTTTGGGGCTGAGCATTTCCCGGTGAGTATTTCCTCTAAAGAGATTGAACGGTGTTACGGATCACTTTTTGATGCCAGCAATATCGCGCATCATGGTCATGATTTCAGGACCAACGATCTCTTCCATAAACGGCCACTCATTGGTGTAAAGCAGCTCTTTCGCTTTCTTCAGCTGGGTAGGATTCAGTTCAACAACCTCGATACCTGCGCCACGTACTTGCTTTAGGAAGCCTTCGTCTACGGATTGAGCTTCATCCCAAATTTTGTTCAGAGTAGTTTCTGCCGCAGCCAACAGCTGCTTGCGCTCGTTAGCTGGCAGATCTTCCAGCCAGGATTTGTTTACCACCCAGAACGCATGCTCGAAGTAGTCACGGGTCAGGATGTAAGCAGACAGAACATCACGCATCTGCCAGATTTCTACGGATGGACCAAAAGCACGGCCATCAACGGTGCCTAACTGTAGCGCGGTGTACAGCTCAGAGAATGGCATAGGTACTGCGGTGAAACCCCAGTTTTTAAAACGCTCAATACCGATCGGTACTGGTGGTACACGCATCTTGATGCCTTTGGCATCTTCCGGGAAGTTTCTTGGGATTTTGCCAACGTCTTTACGAATCGCTACGGAGCCAAAACCGGTCGGGATAGTACCCAGTACGACCAGATCCAGATCGCCCATAATTTCGTTATAAACGTCAGTCATTTTACCGTTAGGACCGTATACCTTACGGGCATCGTCCCAGTTATCTACGACGTAACCCAACCAGGACAGGTCAAGACGTGGATCAAATTCAGAAGCAGCAAAAGTCATGGACATAGGTACTACGCCTTCCATGCTCTGCTCAAAGATAGACGCCCAATCACCCAGAGAGCCGCCAGGATGGTAGTCCACCTCAATACCGGTATCTTTCTTCTTCAACTCGTCCATGAATGTGGTCGAGGCCAGGTGAAAAATATGATCCTGAGGATAAGCGTGGCCCAGCATCATCTCTTCTGCTTGAGCGTTTTGTACGCCAGGTAGTACAAGTGCTGCACTCAGAGCACAGCCGGACAGGATAGTCTTGATAGATTTTGTAATTGTCATATCGACCTCTAGTATTTTTTGTATGGTCTTGCGAAGAGACTGTGAAAATGAGCGCTTGCCTTCAGGGTGCACTGAAATTGGCAAGCGCTACTCAAAGCCCCTATACCTCTTAGGAGGTATTGTTTGTGCTAGCTCCTAAGATGGAATTATTGTGGGAGAGGTCTTTGTTTGGATAAATTTAAAATGCTTTGCATTCAGTTAATGGATTATTTAACTAATGTATGGACCATTTTGGGGCAGCTTGAGGTCTTAGCTTGAATGGATATTTCATTTTTCACGCACCGATTTGGTGCCTTAAAAAAGTAAAAAACGAGCGACAAGTGGTTACCTGAGCATTGTGATTTTTCGATATTGACCCATCGATAATCACGCTATATTTTAAAAAATAGCTCAATGAGTTTTTTCAATTAAGTGGTTAGTTAACTAACAAGAACACTATGGATGCGAACAACCAGTAATCCGATGTGCAAATCCATGGCTCAAAACCTAACCATGAATATCCAATCATTAAGGTCTAATCAGGGTCACCACCATGCATAACAAACAGTTCAAAGGTCAGCTGAGTGATATTGATCTACGCATGTTACGTATCTTTCGTACCGTGGTGGAATGTGGTGGTTTCTCTGCCGCAGAAGTGGAGCTGAATATCAGCCGAGCAGCGATCAGTATCGCCATGTCCGATCTGGAAAAACGCTTGGATTTTCGCCTGTGCCAGCGCGGTCGTTCCGGCTTTTCCATGACGGAAGAGGGGGAGAAAATCTATGATTATACTCTGCAGCTTTTGTCCTCCATCGAAGACTTTAAAACCCAGATTAATACCCTGCATACCCAACTGATTGGTGAACTGAATATTGGTATTACCGACAATATGGTTACCATTCCTCAGATGCGCATTACCCGGGCATTGAGTGCGCTGAAACAACGGGGTCCTGAGGTGGTGATTAATATCCGTATGATGCCACCGAACGAGATCGAAAGTGCCTTATTGGATGGGCGTTTACATGTCGGCGTCGTACCTGAACTGCGCAGCCTGCCGGGACTTAATTACTACCCTCTCTATGAAGAGCAATCCCTGCTTTATTGCAGCCAAAAACACCCCTTGTTTGAACTGGCAGATCAAGATCTTTCAGATGAGGAGTTAACAAAATATGATGCCGTGATACCGGCTTATGCCCAGTCCGTTGAAAACAAACAGCTGCAAACTTTACTCAAGGCCAGTGCGACTTCGACTGACCGGGAAGGTACTGCCTTTTTGATTCTGAGTGATCACTATATTGGCTTTTTGCCGACTCACTTTGCTGAACGCTGGGTAAAGGAAGGTAAGCTCGCAGCAATTCAACCCGAAAAGCGCTTTTTTCATACCCGTTTCACGACAATTACCCGCAAAGGCGCACGACCGAATCTGATTTTGGAAGCTTATATGGAAGAGCTGGAAAATACTCAGTGAAGTGCTACTGATTCTCAGATTAATTCTTTTAAAACAAGTCGTAATGGCCATATACCTGATTCAAATCCAGTAAAGATAAAACACAAAAACCTCTGCTCCAGTGCATTTTCAAACTGGAGCAGAGGTTGGCTTTTACCAAGTGTTAAGAAAGACTATTAAATACGTTAATGAACGTGATTATGCTCTTCAATTCTGGGCGGCCTTAAATCGCGCACTTTACCCGTAACAGGTACCGGATCTCGTTCAATATCCTTAGGCAGTTGCCACAGTTTAATAGGAGCATTACTGACACTACTCTGCCAATCCGATTGCAGATTATGCACCGCGATAGCACTGATCAGCAGACTGGCAATGAGCCCCATAAGCAAGCTCTTACCAAGACGATCATCCGTCATAACGATTACTCCGCTGTGGCGGCGTTATAGACCACCTGACCATCAAAGATGGTGGTTAACACCTGAGTTTCAGCAATTTGATCCAAGCTGGCATCGGTATTGGCTTCAGCCAGTTGTACGATGTTTTGATCAACAACGATCAAATCTGCGCGTTTGCCTACTTCAATAGAACCAACAATATCTTCCTGGCGCAGTGCCTTAGCCGCATCCAGGGTGTAGCTTGAGATCACATCGTGAACTGACAGTTGCTGATCGGCATTCAGGGCAATACGTTCACCCATCACTTCACCAGAGCGGGTAATGCCAGAAGCCATATGAACAAACGGCACAGGTTCACGGGTATCCACTGGTGCATCACTACCGCCAATCAGGATAGCCCCGGCATCTTTGGCACTTTTTGTCGGATAAACCGACTGCATATAGTAGTTATCAGCCGAATACATCGAGCTTGGTGACAGATCTGTCAGTTCATCGACAAAAGGCATTACGCTCAGGTTGTAGGAGTAATCTGGATGGATCCAGGCATAGGTAAAGCTCAGGTAGACGCCTAGCTGCCCCATACGCTGTTGATCATCAGGGTGAACCACCTGCATATGGGCAATCGTGTGCGGTAACTCGCTTTCTGGATTGCTGTTTTTAGCTTGCTCAATGGCATCCAGTGCAGCCCGTACAGCACCATCACCGATAGCATGCATATGAGTGGCAAAATCTGCCTGATCTAATGCTGTCACAAAGTCCTGCAGGAACTGCTCGGTAGAGATACCATGCTGTTTTAACAGCAGGCTGTTGGCATCAGCACCCAGAATTTCACCTTTCTCCTGCTTACATTGACCTGAGTGATAGCCATTTGTCGCGATAAAGGCTTCAATTTCGCTTAACTCATCGTAGCTATCCGGGTTATTACGTGTGTCCTGACAAACCGTGGAATCGGTATCCACATAACCGACCAGACTCACTTCACCCTGATCCAGTTTGGATAGATCAAAGATAGGTTGTTTAAAGTCTTCCAACATTACGGAGGTGGGTAGCGTAGGCGGCACTTCCAAAGGATTACCCTCTTGCACGCCATCGACCATTATCTTCACCGTTTCTGCTTTCAGATAAGGGTAGCTCGTTAAACTATTACGGGTGCTATTCAGGTCAGTAATAATACCTGCCATATCCACCTTGTTATCCGACACATGATCGTCCACATGGAAGGCCAATGCAGCATTTAAGCGGAAAGTCATATCGCCGTTATCGGCCATAGTCTTATACAGCGCTACGGTTTCTTCACTGGTGAAGGCATCCTGAGCTGAAGTAATACCGTACTTGTTTAGTTTCTCTGGAATCTTGGGCAGTTCATGCTGATTTTCAAACAGGAAATCCAGCATAAAGGGCACGCCAACCAGCTTTTGAGCGGACTCGGTAAGATAGCCGTTCGGGTTACCTTCGCTATCCACGCCGACAAACGGAGCGTATTCGACAAACTCATTGGCCAGCGTGGTTTGATTCAGACCAATCACCACGCCCTCACTGTTTTTTACCTGTGCTAAGGCATAAGAGTTCGCTGCGCCAGAGTGGCCGTCTGGACCTAACAGATAAACCGGTTGAGTACTGGAAATACTATCCAGTGCAGCTAACAAACTAGGGTAAGTATCGGTGGGTTCATTACCAGTATATGAGTTCCACTGCAGCACAGAAATCGCGTCATCCGGGCCATATTGATACTGTACCTTGCAGGCTTCCAGCGCAGAGACCAGCTGATCCAGGTTTAAGCTCTCAACCTCCAGATCACAAATATCCAGATCGACGATACCGGTAGGGTGAATATGGGTATCGTGTAAACCCGGCAGCATCATTTTGTTTTCCAGATCCACCACCAAAGTATCCTGGCCGATGTATTGCTGAGCATCCACGGTACTACCCACATAGATAATCTCACCATCTTTTACTGCAACCGCCTCTTGCACGGAACGTTGTGCATCCACGGTATAGATATAGCCGTTCTGATACAGGGTATCAGCCTGGGTTTGTGACAGTTCTTCTTTGTTATCGCTGCTGTTACAGGCGGCCAGTAATGCCATACCTGATAACAGGAACAGCCCTTGTACACGCTTCATAAACTTTCTCTCAAGTCAGTTGTGATTTAATTTTTATTTTTTCAGCAATTGCTGTAATTAAAATATCGAGCTTAAAAAATTCTGGCAAGAAAAATTTCAGCAAAAACTGAATTTTTATTCGGGATTTTGTTTTTTAGAGTCTCAATGCAAGGGAGAAATCTTTGTTAGACAGGGTGTTACGCATGCTATGATTCGGCCTTACGAGGCAGTAGCTACATTGGCTGCAGATATATGGGTTGCGGCTACATGGCTTGTACATGGGTTGCGGATACATGGTTTGCAGCATCGAGTTGAGGGCGACAGAGGTGACGGATAAGGATTTGGCCAAAGAAAATTTGACCGAACGGGCGATTGAATTACCGATTCCTGAGCATTTTCGCTTGCGTAAGCAACCCAAGCAAAAGCGTACCCAAGCTTTGTTAGACAAGGTGATGGTCAGCACCCGAGTTCTGGCTCAAGAGCAGGGTTATCTGGCAGTGAATACCAATGCTATCGCCCAGCATGCAGGGGTGGATGTGAAATCTCTGTATGAATTCTTTCCCAATAAAGAAGCCATCTTTTACCGTATTGCGGATCAATGGTTATTATCGGTGCGCCAGCTCTGTGTCCAGTTTGAAGACCCTTATTATCAAGCGCTGTCATGGCGGGAGTTTTTCCACCAGTTCTATCAATCACTCTATGACGATAGCGCCTATGTAGAACACTTCAACTCATTAAGAGCTTTATGGGAATTATTCCCTGAATTCAAAGAGTTAGACAGGCTTCACCAGGCATTTATGAAGGACTTTATGTTACGCCAGCTGCGACACTTTGGAGCAACGGCCCGTGATGAAGAACTGACTTTACTTTACTTGTTTATGTTGGCCGTAGAGGATGGTATTGGCAGCTTTTTTGGTGAGATTACCCCTGAAGAATTTGAAGGTCTGTGGCAGCTGCGTTTTGAAACAGTATGTTTTCACTTAGAAAAAGTTCTACCAGATTGATATCAACGTTTTCCTCTATGAATGATGGCCCGATAGTAGCCACTGTAGCCATCATTCCCAGAAGCCCTTGAATTGGGGTAATCCGTGAAATAACTAACAGATCCGTTTCTAGTCTGGACAGTTACAGAGTATAGTGACCGCCTTTGTCCGAGAAGCTTTCTTTCTAAGACACCTTTTTTAAGAGTACGCTTTTTTATGTTTAGTCTCGTTAAAATCAAGCCGTGGCTCGCATGCCTGATGCTAGTTGGCTTGAGCGTCATCAGCCAGGTCACTCAGGCTCAGTCTTCCGTTTGGAAAATCAGTAAAGGTCAGGATCATTTCTATCTGGGCGGTACCCTCCACCTATTATCTGAAACCGATTACCCTCTGCCTGCCGAGTTTGATCAAGCCTATCAGACATCCGATACCCTGATTTTTGAAACCAGCTTAGAGGCAATGGAAGACCCAGCATTTCAACAGTTGTTTATGTCGATCATGACCTACAAGGATAGACGTACCTTAGAAAGTGAATTAAAGCCCGGCACCTACCGCTCTCTACTCCGCTATATGCTGTCACGCAAAATTCCTATCCAACAGTTTTCCAAATTCCAGCCCTGGGGCGTATCACTAATGATCTCCATGCTGGAATATCAACGCTTAGGCATGCTGCCCCAATACGGCGTGGATCGCTTTTTTAGCGAAAAAGCGATGAAAGAAGATAAGGGAATCAAGGCATTGGAAACGCCTGAACAACAACTGACCTTTTTAAGTTCTATGGCTCAGGTTGACCCTAATGTTTCGATCAATCATACCCTGCGAGAACTGAAACGCCTGCCAAATATGCTGGATGAGATCACTGAGGCATGGCGCACCGGTGATATGAACACCTTCGCCGAAAGCGCTTACGTCGAAGATATGAAAAAGCTCTTCCCTAAGGTTTATCAGACCATTTTGGTTAAACGTAACAATAACTGGCTGAAGTTATTGCCCAAACTGATCGGCAATGATGAAAAAGAGTTTGTTCTGGTCGGTACCATGCATATGGTCGGAAAAGAAGGTCTATTAGCTCAGCTAAAACGTCGTGGCTTTACGGTTGAGCAGCTATAGCGCTAAAACTAACACAAGCAACAGATCGCTAGTCGCTACCCCCATATAGCTAAAAGCGCCTAGCCAGAAACGTAGACACTAAACAGTAAAATCTTTGCCTGGATTGATTAACGCTTTAGACAAGCTTAATCAATCCAGGTACGCCATCTCTTGATTAAAAGGCAGGTAATGATAGGGTAACCAGAGACAACAATAATAAAACATAGGATTAATACCGTGAGCAGAGAGAGCCAGCATTCACTTCAATCCGTTGAGATCGCCCGTAAACACCTGCAGCAAGAAGGACAGGTACCTCGCGGTTTTTTACGCAGTGAGATTGCCCACTCCTGGCAACGTAGTGTCGATGCTGGACTGACCTGCTCGGCTCCTCTTGATCTGGAAAACCTATCAAAAGATCGTGTCGCCGATCTGAAAGATCAACATCGCCCGCTGTTAGAAGCCGCTCACCCCGAGATCAAACAACTGGCTGAGTATTTTGCGCCAGTAGGCGGCTTGGTTATGCTAGCAAATGCTGAAGCCACTATATTGTCAGTCAAAGGCGATAAACGACACCTGGATACTCCCATGCAATATGCCCTACAAGCAGGGGCGAACTGGTGCGAAGAGTTAAGAGGCACCAATGCAGTCGGGACCGCTATTATTGATTGTGCTTCAGTAGCGATTACCGGTAACGAACACTTTCTGGACAGTGTGGGTTACCTCTCTTGTTGCTCCTCCCCGATTACTGATGCACAAGGTGCAGTGATTGGAGTATTAGATCTCACCTCCCCCTCCGATGACCGTAAATTGTCACCCAATATGAGTCTGGTACAACAGGCGGTGCGTTCGGTTGAAAACCGTATGTTCAGCAGCCGTTATCAGCAGCAAGTGGTATTAAGCGTTCATAGTCGACCGGAATACCTGCGCTCTTCCTGGCAGGGCATGATTGCTATGGAACTGGACGGTTTTATTCAAGCCGCCAATGAACAGGTCTGCCAGCTACTAAATCGCAAACGCACTGAACTGATCGGCCGGCATCTTGAGGAGCTGTTTGGAGTAAAACCAGAATCACTGCTAAACGATCTACATCGTAAAGGCCGAGGAACATTAAGAACCCGTACTGGGGACTTTGTCTGTGAGTTGCTGCATTTTCCCAATAGTCTCCCCTTCAGCCGTAACAGAAGTGGTAATTCATCTTCGCGACTGTCCTCTAATACCAAAAGAGCCAAACCAGCATCAAAAGCTCCAAGAATAGAAGCCCCGGCACTCTCTGAACTGTCTGGCGATGATCCTCGCTTACAAAAAGGGATGCGTATGGGCAGTCGCGCGCTATCCCATGAACTACCGGTCCTGATTCAGGGTGAGACCGGCTCAGGTAAGGAAGTGGTCGCTAAGGCCTTACACCTGGATAGTCGTCGTCGGGATCAAGCCTTTGTGGCTGTTAACTGTGCCGCTATTCCAGAGGGGCTGATCGAATCCGAGCTGTTTGGTTATCAGGAAGGGGCGTTTACCGGTTCACGTAAAGGCGGCATGACAGGACGTTTGCAGCAGGCAAATGGTGGCACTCTGTTTTTGGATGAGATTGGCGATATGCCACTAGCACTGCAAGCTCGCTTATTACGAGTATTGCAGGAGCGTACTATAGCGCCACTGGGTGCCGCTGAAGAGATTGCCTTGGATATCGCTGTTATTTGTGCCTCTCACCGCGACCTGAAAGCTTTAGTGGCCGAAGGTCTATTCCGGGAGGATCTGTATTACCGTTTAAACGGTGTCTGTCTGCGCTTACCCGCCTTTAGAGAACGCACCGACAAACAAGCTTTTATCAGCAAATTCCTGCACCAACTCACCCCAGATGGTCGCCAGATCAGTTTGTGCCCTGAACTGGAGCAACAGTTACTCAACTACCATTGGCCAGGCAATATCCGTCAACTTGAAACGACCCTACGGGTAGCGATCGCCTTTATGGAACCAGATGAAATTCAAATCAACAGCGATCACTTAAGCGATGATTTCCTGGAAGAACTTGCGAGCAATCCGGCTATTGCTAATAACGCTATAACAGGTTCACAACTAACTACTGCACAAGCCTCCAGCTCTCAAATAAACAATCCACACACGAGCTGCACCCAAACAAGCAGCCCACAAACCACTCCCACCACTCAAAGTCTAAAAGACAATGAGAGTCTGATGATCCAACAGACTCTGGAGCAACACGAAGGTAATATCTCGGCTACGGCGCAAGCCCTGGGGATTAGCCGTGCGACCTTGTATCGTAAGTTAAAGGATATTGAGCACTAACTTACTTAAGCAACGAAACAAAATTTCCCAAAACAAGACATGTCATAGGCACTCACATAAAGGTTTCTCTTTAGCAAATGGCTGCATGCTTCAGCCCGTGGCCGAAGAATATCGAAACACTTTTGTGTCAGTGTGTATGGCAGTCGCCCCGCTGCCGTTTTCAGACAGCCCCTCTTTACCTCAAACTGTTATGCTAATCCTCTTATAAAAACACAGCGGTAGCTAAGGAGAGAGAATGACTTATCCCACTCTAGGTATTCTCGGTGTCGGCCATCTGGCCAGTTATACGGTTAAAGGATTACGCTATGGCCATGATAGCCGTAGGATTACGCTTTCTCCCCGAGGCAGACAAACAGCAGCTGAACTGGCTAAAAGCTGTGACTGCCAAATTGCTGTTGACAACCAAGCTGTCATTGATCAAAGCGATATGGTGATATTAGCCGTACGCCCAGATAGCCTGGAAGACCTACTGCATGGACTATGTTTTAAGCCGGATCAAATTGTTATTTCTGCCATGGCCGGTATTACGCTGGATCAGCTTGGGCATTTCCCTCAACTACAAACTTGTCAGCTGGTGCGTGTCTTACCCTCCACCAGTGCTGAGGTGTGCTCTGGTCCTATTCCTATCTATCCGGCTAATCCTGCCGCTGAACAGCTGTTTAGCCAGATTGGTAATGTCGTACTACTGCCTTCGGAAGATCTGTTTGATATGGCCTTAGGCCATGCCTGCTTGCATGGTTGGAGCTATTTTCTGATTCAGCAATTGATCGACTGGAGCTGTGCGCAAGGTATGGATGAAAAGACAGCCAGACAAATGGTGGCTTACTCCATCAGTAGCGCGGTGGATTTCGCCGAGGCAAAACCAGATCTCAGTTATGGTGAAATAGGCCGTTCCATTGCAACAGAAGGCACGTTTACCAAACGAGGTATTGAGAGTATTAAAGCCAGTGGCGGGCTGCAAAGTTGGGAAGATGCTATGCAAGCCATCACTGATAAGAAATAGGCAAATAGCAGGCGAATTGCCAGATAAATGGTCCTGTGTGATAACTAGGTCAGCGAGATAAGCAATGGGCGAGCAACGATAGTGAAATAAGCGAAGAAACAAAAGCTTTCAGAGTGAGTGCTGACATACTCTTCGGTATTTTCCGTGGGAGACATCCAAACGCCTATGTTTCGCTGTGTTAGCTCCTTCACCCATTAATCCAAGACAAAATATGTCGCAACGAATTAGCGCTCAGCTTTACAGAGTGAACTCCTGTTACTAAGTTTTAAAGGTATTGCTCTACCTCTCCGCCCCTAATCAAAAAACGGCCTGTAATGAAAAAACTTAGCTTTGCCATACTGACCCTCTTACTGCTGATAAGTAGGCAACCACTATGGGCTGAAGAGCTAAAACTGGGTTGTACCAACTGGCTGCCTTTTGTTGATAAGACATTACCCCGCCAGGGAGCTGTGATGGAAATTGTCAGTACTGCCTTCCAGCGCCAAGGTATATCAAGTACACCCGCAATTATGCCTTGGGCCAGAGTACTGGAGATGGGAGAAAATGGCAGTGTTATTGTAGCCTGTGTCTGGCATACAGAAGAACGAGCCAGAAAATTCCTGCTTAGTGAGCCTTTCCTCGTCAACCGGGTATCATTGCTCAAACGCAAACAGCTCAATCTCCCGTGGCAGACGATGCAGGATCTAAAGCCCTATACTTTTGCAGTGGAACGAAAAGCTTCCTACGGGGAGGAGTTTGATCTAGCGGGTTACTTAGTTCGTCACTCTGTTGCCGATTCTAAACTACAGGTAAAAATGGTCATTAATGGCCATGTTGATATGGCTCCTATCTCTGAAGGTTCGGCACTGCACTATATTTCTCAACTTCCTCTGGAACAAAGAAAACAGCTAAACTTCGCCAAACGTTCATTAGTAATCAATAACTTACATATAATGGTGTCTCGTAATCTGCCAGATCACCAAGAGATTATCAGTGCTTTTAATAAAGGCTTGAGGAGCATGTTAGAGGATGGCTCCTACAATCAGATCCTAGAGCACTATAGCTTTGAGCGTTTTCGTTATCCTCCTGATCCCTTGCTGACAGATGAATCATCCCGTGAGTTACTCGAACAAATACTGAAGTAAATACTGGCCAGTATTCTCGATTTTTGATTGTCCCCCCCTCCCCTAATATCCATCTCTGACTTTTCCTACGGTATCCAATCGCATCTGAATTGGAGAAACAGCTCTGAACGGTTATGACTTGTATCGACTACTAGCCAAACTCACTTAACAAATAATTAAGTGAAGACAGCCAAATGATCGTTTGTCGCGCTTCACGTCATTGCACAAAATCCCATCACAACATCGCTAAACGTGAAAACAATAACAGGAGATGATGGGATGCGATTTGAAGATAAAGTGATAGTGATCACCGGTGCAGCCGGTGGTGTAGGCCGTACCCTGGTGACCTTATTTGCCAAAGAAGGAGCACACCTGATGCTCGCAGATATGAATGATGCGGGTTTGCAAGATGCCGCAGCAGAGGCGGAAAAACTAGGAGCCCAGGTCAGCTACCTAGCCGGTAATCTAAAAGAGAAAACCTACTGTGAGCAAGTCATCGCCAGTGCGGTTGAAGCCTTTGGTGGCGTGGACATCCTCCTCAATAACGCCGGTATCATCCCCCGAGGCACTATCGAAGAAACCAGTGACGATATGTGGTTTACCGCTATGGATGTCAATTTGAATGCGGTGTTTTTCCTCTGTCGAGCCGCTATTCCTCATATGAAACAACGCGGTGGTGGTGCCATCGTAAATACCTCCTCTGTCTGGGGTACATATCCAGGTCCAGGCCATGTGGCTTATTGCACCAGTAAAGGTGCTGTAGCAGCATTAACTAAAAACCTGGGCCGTGACTGTGCACCAATGCAGATTCGCGTGAATGCGGTTTGTCCCCATGAAATTAACACGCCTATGATCCGCTCTGGTTTTGAACGTCGCGGCCTTGATCCTGATAAAGCAGTCGAAGAGCTGAATAAAACCGTGCCCTTGGGCCGTATTGCCGAACCTGAAGATATCGCCGATGTAATCGCTTTCCTGGCTTCTAATGAAGCCCGTTATATCGCTGGCGAGACCCTGGAAGTGACCGGCGCAAAACCTGTCTCAGGGTAAAGACAAACAGTTTAAAAACAAGATATTACAGATTAGAGAGAAAAGACTGAGATGATCAATCTGCGCAATAAACTGGCTGTAGTCACTGGCGGTGGTCGCGGTATCGGCCGGGGCATTACTGAAAAGCTATTAGCGGCTGGAGCTAAGGTGTTGATCGCCCAACGCCAACCTCTGGATGAAACCTTAGTGGCCATGGAAGGAGTGAGTTACTGCTATACAGATCTCACTGAACGGGAAGCCCCTTACCAAATTGCAGCTGAGGCTGAAAAGCTGGGCGGTTGCGATATTCTGGTCAATAACGCGGGCTTTATGTTTGAGCAACATATCGAACAGATGAACGAAGATGACTGGGATCGCATGATGATCGTGAATATGCGTGCACCGGTATTTCTCGCTAAAGCATTATTGGAACAGATGCGAGGCAAAACCAGCGCTAGTATTATCAATATTGGCTCTATCGAAGGGATCGGAGCCAATCCTTACCATGCAGCTTACTGCGGATCTAAGGCCGGTGTTCACGGTTTTACCCGCGCCTTAGCGGTGGATCTGGGAAAAGACGGGATTCGTTGTAATGCGATTGCGCCGGGCTGGATCAATTCAGATCTGAGTAATGACTATATCAACGCCCAGGACAATCCTGAGCAAGCCTGGCAGGATCTCTATGCGATGCACCCTATTGGACGTACCGGAGAACCGAGAGATATTGGTGCTATGGTGACCTTTTTAGCTGCAGAGGAATCAGCCTTTATTACCGGGCAGATCTTTGTGATTGATGGCGGTCGTACAGCTAAATTACCGCTGCCGTTTTAATTGCTATTTTTGATCTGAGCTGATTAGTATCAGTTCAGACTTGATCTGTTAGATACAGCCAATGATCCACGTTTGCCGGATCATTGGCTGCGCGCTCAATATCTAAAACCCAATACCTAAAAGCCGATCCTTAAAAGCCCAATACCTAAAACCCAGCACTTAACCCCCAATTCAAAACACAGGACTTACAATACAGTGCTTAAAATACAGTACGTAAAATATAGCGCTTAAAAAACGACCCGATTACGGCCATTTTGCTTAGCTTGATACAGTTTGCTGTCAGCCAGACGCATCAAGAGATCAATATCGACAGAATCTGCATTTTTCACATCGGCTTCGCTGCTAGCAACAATCCCCATACTGACTGAGACACTGATGTGGTTATCATTGCTAATAACCACCTGATCCAGATCTATGCCCTCGCTAATATCCGTATTCTCGCGAACATCTGCGCGCTCTACAACACTATCCCCAGCACCTATATTCTCAGCAAGATTAATACAGTTTGTCTGCTTAGTCCCCGTGAAAGCGGCCATCGATTCAGTGCGGCGGGAAGAGACATCATCTCTGACCTGAATGGATAAACGTGCGATATCGGTCCGGATTTTATCAAGCACTTCAACACTCTCAGCTGCATCCATATTGGCTATAAACAGACAGAACTCTTCGCCGCCGATACGTGCAACAAAGCTGCCTTGCGGTAGTTTAGCTTCCAGATACTGAGCCACAATTTTCAGGACCTTATCGCCCGTTTCATGGCCATAGTTATCATTAACCTGTTTAAAGAAATCAATATCGATCACCGCCACACTATAGGGCTGCTCATTTTCCTGATGTTTATCGATCAACCAATTGGCTTCATCAATCAGATTACGGCGATTGGGTAGGCCGGTGAGGAAATCCATCGTCGCAGCTTCCTGAGCAGAGATCATCTCACTGTAGTGCACTGCATTTGCCAGTGCCAAGGCGATCTTCTTGGTAAAGATCGACAGCAGAAACTTGTCTTCTTCAGTCAGGGTTTTCACGCCTTTTAACAGGGCCACACAGCCTTCAAAACCTTTAGCGTCCAGATACAACACTGCATAATCGTCGATGTAACAGTTCTGCTTTTCCTTCAGTGCCTGGCGGGCCAGATCGACCATTTTATTTTGGCTACAGCCATCTGATCCAGTGCAATCATTACACTCCGCATAAACACCGGAGGCCCCCAGTACTTTGATGCCCTCACAGGGGAAACCTTCCATATGCATAGGATCGCGGGAAGGTGCCAGTTTCATACACATAATGCCGTTTGGCTGACAGTCGATAAAAGCACTCAACTGGGTTAACACACCGGAAGAGAAGTCCAATAGGGAGTCCGCTTCAAACAGAGCATCGGTGCTACCAATAATCTTCTCTAACCCCTGACGGTTGTACTGCAAACGCACAATACTGTCGTAGGCACGCAGTGAAGCCACAACACTGGTAATCAACTTACGTGCAGTTAATTCGTTTTTGGCTTTATAGTCATTGATATCGTAATCCAGAATAACCCGCTCTTCCGGCGCTTGCCCCGGTTGGCCGGTACGCAGAATAATTCTTACCGCTTCATTGCCCAGCTCTTCACGAATAAACTTCGTCAGCTCCAGACCCGCATTATCACTCTCCATTACCACATCGAGCAGAACGACCGCGATATCATCCTCAGAGCGCAGAATCAGCTCCGCTTCCTGAGCGGAGTAAGCATCTAAGAAACTGATCTTTCTATCCTTAAACACCAGATCAGACAGAATCATTTTAGTGATGCTGTGCACTTCCTGCTCATCGTCCACAATCAGAACTTTCCACTCCTGCTCAACAGACAGATCTGTTTCAGAAGATGCTTTCTTTGTAACTATTCAGCCCCCTCTCAACTATTCGCTATCTTGACGGATAGTTGAGA
>CAYFGP010000130.1:0-18448 GCA_964342385.1 uncultured Oleiphilus sp.
TTTACATTGATCCGCAAGGGCATCGTGGAGAAGCTAAAGATGACGGATATATTTTTGTAACTATTTTTACAGAAGCTGGGAACTAATTACGACAAAAACAGACTATTACTCTGATCTAAATTTTTCATTGAAATTAATTGGTTAGGAGATTTGAGAATGGGTCTGTTTGACATGTTTAAAGGTGATAGTGGCGATCAGATGACTCCACACCTGGCATTCGCGACTTCACTGCTATACATGATCGCGGCTGATGGCGAGTTTGATAACGAAGAGATCGGTCAGCTGCTGGCTGTACTGGGTGGTGAGAAGAGTGGTGGTTCTATTGGCGTAGGTGCCAACAACCGTGCACTACTGGACTCTGCTCAGCGTTATATGAGCAAAAACAGTGTTGATCAATTCCTGACCGAAGCGGCACCTCTGCTGTCTGACGCTCAGAAAATGTGCATCTTGACTAACCTGGTAGATTCTTCTCTGTCTGATGGTCAGGCAGAACCAGAAGAGCAAGCGATGTTTGCTAAGTTCCTGCAGGCGTTTGAAATCACTGAAGAGCGTTTCCAGCCATTCTTCGAAGTACTGGCGCTGAAGCATGATCGTTCAGTATTTACTGCCGACAATCACCCAAAAAATGATCCTAACTTCCGCGTGAGCTTGTCTCAGTAAGACAAAGCCTCGTAAGTTTGGCTGTAATACTTAGCGGTACCCACTTACACAAAAGTGTTTCGACATTCTTCGGCCAGCGGCTGGAGAATGAAACACGTTGTTATCAAGCAACTTTTGTGTGAGTGCTTATGATCACAGCTACCAGAGACTTACGGATTGTAACTCCGTAAGTCTCTTGTCCCCTTCTTAAGTTGTTCTTATCCGTTTTTGGTGCTGCGTATTTATCCAAATACTGCTTCCTTCAGTTGCTAAATCCTACCTGTGAAGTACCATCCTAAGTGAGACTAAAAGAACGCGATATGCGTTGCTTTCCTTTAAGAATCAAATCACTGTAAGCAGGAGTTTCCTGAGCTATGAGTCAGGCTGAGAGTTCAGATGTGCGGGATTTTTTTATTAAACCTTCTGTCAGCCAGGGTTTGTTTCGTTGGTTTGATTTCCACCAGTTTGTTGAACGTGGTGATACGTTGGCAGTGGCAGATGGACAAGACTCACCGCAGTCGTTAATCCAGTGGCTAAAGTTATGGCAGCAGCAAGCCAGTCATGTGCGAAATACAGGTGATGTCCGTGATAATAGGGCGCAAAAAGTAGGTATGCCTTGGTGGTTTAGTCTGGCCTGTTTACTTTTGGGTGCCTTGGCTATGTTGGGGGTACTGATGGCCCACGCAGGGAGTGCTATTAATATTTGGGCTCCGCTGTTTCTATTTGCTTTTCTGCCTTTTATCTTTTCTCTATTGTCTGGTTTTTTGCCTCTGTTTATCTCTCCTGAGCGAAGCTCAAAACCGATCGCTTACAATTTTTTGGCTAAACACCTGAATCTACCTGATTTTGAACGTCATCGTGTGTTGTTACAGCCTTGGCTATCTGGTCAATTACAGAAGGGGGCCAGTTTTGCTCTGTTAGGTGGTTTGGCATGCTTTTTTGTTTTTGCCACTTTTCAGCAGGTGAGTTTTTACTGGTCGTCCACCTTTATTACCGATAGCACGACCATGACTCAGGTATTTCACTGGGTCGCCCTGCCGTGGCAGTGGTGGCTGGAAGCACCGAGTCAGGTCTTGGTTGCCGCGAGTCAGCATCGATTAACTGCAGAAGCCATTGTTCAGGGACACTCATCGGCATTGTGGCAGTTTATTGTGATGGCCGTACTGTGCTACGGCTTGCTGCCTAGATTGGTTTTAATTGGCGTTTTTCGACATCAACTGAAAAGCCGTCTGAGTCAGGCGATTGAAGTTTCCAGTGTCTTTGAACAGTTTTTAAATCGTCATCAGCAAACCTTTTCTATCGATCCTCTGATGCCAGATGTTTCTGAGCAACAGCAGGCAACACCGGATAAAACGACCAATAAAGCAGATAATCAGGAAGAGAGTGAGCCGGCTGCAAATATTCACCAGGCCCAAGATGTCGTGTCGGATAAAAGCATTCCTCTTTCTGCTGCTGATTTAGATGCAGACTTATTGTTGGGCTGGCGTTTGGCTGAGCCTGATAGCCAAGTGAGCAAAAATTTGGGTGTAGGTTCCTGGTTGGATGATGAAGCTTATCTAGAAAGCCTTGCTGATTCAGATACTCGAATTCCTCAGACCGTTGCCTTACTGGTTGAGGCCTGGCAAACACCCACGGGTGAACTGGCTGATGTTGTTGAAATAGTCGGTGAGCAGAAGATTCAAGTTGAACTCTGGCTGATAGGTTTAGACTCTCAGCCTGAACGCTCAGATACGATGTTAAAAACCTGGCAGTTCTTTGCTAAGCAACATCAAATTAAGCTGAGGATTCAGGGGCGTACGATTGGAAATGTCGGTAATCAAGGCAGCACGAACCAACACTCAGAGACAGGGAAGTAAGAGATGGCTACAGTTAAAACTGCCTCAAAAGATATCCCTAAATTTGCTGTTGTAGGTCATCCCAATAAGGGCAAATCCAGTATTGTTTCGACGTTAACCCGGCAGGATGCGGTCAGTGTCTCTGAGGTCTCCGGCACCACAACTCATGCCCAGGGTTTTACCTGTTCAGTTGAGGGTGTGCCGCTCTATGAGTTAGTTGATACACCGGGATTTCAACGCCCCCGCCAAGTGTTGGAATGGCTGCAGCAACATGTGACTAATGCTTCTCAACGGGCAGAGGCCGTACAGGCATTTTTGCTTGAACAACAAGCGAAGGACAATAGCCGTTATAAGGATGAGCTGGAGCTATTAACGCCGATTATGGCCGGTGCCGGTATTTTATATGTGGTCGATGGTTCGCTGCCTTATACCCCGGAGTTTGAAGCCGAGATGTCGATTTTGCAGTGGACTGGCCAGCCGCGTATGGCACTGATCAATCCCATCGGTGGTGAAGCTTATGTGGAGCAGTGGCAATCGGCGTTATCGCAGTTTTTCAGTATCGTGCGGGTGTTTGACCCCATGACGGCTAATGAGCAAAAAAAGTCAGCATTACTGTCTGCTTTTGCGGAACTGCATGAACCCTGGCGTAAAAATATTGAACAGGCTCTGGAGCGTTTGCAGGATCAGCAGGCTAAGTTAGATGTGCAAAGTGCTTATCTGGTGGCGGAGTGCCTAACAAGTATTCTTTCAGAGAAACAGCATATCAAGGTGCCGACTCAGTTTGTTGAGTCGAGGCTGAAAAAACAGCTATCTAAGCAGTATCAACAAGCGCTGCGTAATCATGAAAGCCAGTGTTGGCAGCAGCTGCAATCTTTATATGCATTAACCCGATTACAGACAAATGCCGATCAGTTAGAAGCTGATTTTCCTGATCTATTTGATCAATCCACCTGGTATCTGTTTGGCTTGGATCGGAAGAAGTTGATTGGTTTATCGACCGCAGCAGGTGCCGCTTCTGGTGCGATTATCGATGCTGGGGTTGGTGGCGCTTCTTTTATGGCTGGAGCTTTAACCGGTGGCGTCGTGAGTGGTCTGGCTTCTCTGGCCGCAACCATGAAAACCGATAACCTGAAGATTAAAGGTGTACCGGTTGCCGGTAAGCAGCTCAGTGCCGGGCCGGTAAAAGATACAGGGTTTGCGTTTGTTGTACTGGGACGTCAGCTGGATTTTCTCGATGCGGTCAGCAGCAAAAATCATGGCGATCGGGTTGCGGTTGATGTACAAGAGAGAGGTATGGGCCATCGATTGGAGCGTCTGGGTAAGAAGCAGCAGATACAACTGACGCGTTTACTGTATAAAGCAGCCAAAGGCCTGAGTCAGAGTGAAACAGGCCAATTGGCGGAAATGGTCAGTCAGTTACGTTCGACGGGAGACAATGATGTTTAACGAACATCTATTGTCTCTTTACCATCAGGCATCAGGCTCCATGAGGTCTGATAATATTCGCCGCTCCATGTTTCTATCGTTAACCAAAGTTCACTGTTTTCTTTAAGCTCACGGGGGAGTTTTAAGTGAACATGTTTAGCACCAACGGGACCATGGATTAAGCTGCCAGGTGCTCTCATGGTGCGAGGTTTTCCTACTTTGACGTACATAAACTTGATGGTTTTTAAGGCGTCTTGGGGCACTTCGACCATGATATTGGTTTGCGCATCTGCACGGATAGGTGGTAGATCTTTTTCTAACAAACCCGCCACAGCATTCATTGAAACTAACCAAGGGCCTAACGGTTTCTCCTGGTAAACAAACCCTGTGCCTTTCATACCGCCATCGTTGAGACTGAGTGCTGCACCGGTACCGACGATGATGCCAATCAGGGCAATGGCATTGATATATTTAAACACACCCATAGGCCCGCCCCAGGGGCGTACTATGTTCCAGTAGGCGATTAACTTCTGAACACGTTCTGAGTGTTTCTTTACTCTCCGGGTTGCTTTCCTGGCTCTTTTATAACTGACGATCAAACCACTGACCGACAGGAAGGTCATGGCCAATCCGCCGATAAAATAAAATATTTTAACGACAATATCCTGGCTGCCTCTTTTAGCCCAAGTGCCGTAATGGAGCGGGCGCATCGCAAGATCAGTGCGTTGTATAAGATTAAGATCAGCCGCAGGAAACGCCGCTACTATTTCTCCGCTATAGGGATGAACCATTACTCTATCCCCTTGCCATTCGCTAAGGAGTATCTCACCACTATTACCTATCACCTCATAAGGCTCAGAATTATGTTCCGGTGGATTAATCACATCGATCTGCATATTGGGATAGGCTTGCTTAACCCTACTCACTATTTCCGCAGCACTCAGCATATCAGGAGCCTCTTCAGCGCCAAATTGAGCAAGATCTTCATAGGACAGCAGAGGTTTAGGCTCTCGGGCATCAACAATTTGCGGTGCACCAAAGTGTGATACAAAAGGATTCTGGTAGAACCACCAGCTACCGGTGATACCCATAATCAACACAATCCACAGACTCCATAAGCCGATCAACTTATGCAGGTCACCTATAAAAACACGTACATTCCCTGTTCTAGGCTTGGTGAAGAAATAACGCCAAAATTTGGGGAAGCACAATAAGCCGGTGATCAGCGACAGAAGGACCATCAAACCCAAGGCATTGACCAAGCTGTGGCCTATCGCAGGCAGAAACAGGGTGGCATGCAAGAAACCAAGAAACTGCCCTACAGTGAGTATCGCAGTATCGCCTTTTACTGCACCGCTATAAGGATCAATCCAGGCCTGACGCCAGCTACCTTCCGGGGTGATAAAGCGGGCATAGGCATTTAGATGCGGATAGTTCTCACTGGTGCGGAAAAAAAATAAACCACTTTCGGGATACGCTGACTGCAGACGATCCAGTAACTCACCTGGGTTCAAGCGGTCATCTTGATGTTTGTCAGAATAATCGGCGCGCATTTCAGGGTAGATTAACCAATCCAGCTCTTGCTGAAAGGTGGCCAGTGCACCGGTAAAAAGAACCACGGTGAGCAGTAATGTCAGTTTCAGGCCGACAAAGCTGTGGATCAGGTAAGCAATATACTGCTTAGATAATCTCTTTTTTCTGCCCTTTTTAGCCCGCTCTAGCAGGTCTTTGTTAACCGTGTTTTTCATCAGGATCTTGTCTGTCATCAAGTTCTCAGCTTTTCTATAGGAAAAAATGCCCTGCCAGAAGAGGCAGGGCAAGGATCTGATTGAGTAGAAGGATCAACACGCATCCAATGCGACTTTGTTTTTAAAATTGACAATCAATTTCTGGTGTAACAACGGCTGCAACTATTTGCACTGCAATAGCTCCTTGGTGTTCCTTAATCTATTGTCAGACGTTGTACTGGGAGTGCCTATGGAGACACTCCATGTCTCTCTTTTTTGTTAAAGAAAGGTATAGGTTGCAGATAAACCTACTGTTCTTGGTTCGAGCAGTTCGACACTGTATGACGGTGAACCATAGAAGGAATGACTGATGACTTGCTCCTTGTCAGTGACGTTATTGATGAAGCCAGAAATCAGCCAAGGGCCATGCTCGTAATTAGCGGTTAGATTGACAGTTGAGTAACCCTCAACTTTTGTCGCTTCAGTATTGGTCAGGTCAGTGTCATAACTGCCGGTGTATCGCAGGCTGGCACCCAGATCTAAGTGATTATTCAGGAAGTAGGTGAAACCGAGTGTTGCCGTTGTTTCTGGTGCAAAGCTGAGGTTGTTACCGGTAATATCCGTGATATTGCCGCCGTTTTTAATTTCAGAGCTGAGTAAACCCAGGCCAAGGTTTAGCTCTAAATCTTCGGTGACCATTGCGGTGCTTTGAAGCTCTAGGCCGAAGGTTTCGGCTTCTTTTACGTTAACAATCTCGGGGCCATTAGGTGCCTGATAGCCACTGTAATCGTTATAAAACAGGTTAGCACTCAGGGTGATAGTGTCGTTAGCCAGGCTGCTGCGGGTTGTCAGCTCATAGGCATTCACCGTTTCTTCATCATAGTAAAAGGGAGTACCAACTACAGGGTGTACGGCACCACCTGCTGAGTTGTAGCCCTTTTTGGCACTTAAACCGACACGGGTGTTATCCGTGACATCGTACTGCAACGCCATGGATGGTAGGAAAACATCCTCATCAATATCCAGATCCATTTCGAGATCAAAGTGTGGGAAATTAAAGTCGCGGATTTGTTGTTCCTGCTGATAACGCATGCCACCGGTTAGGGTCAGCTTATCGGTTATGGCATAGTTCACTTCACCGTATAGCGCCTTGGAATCACTGCTGTCACTGCCATCGTAAACAAATGAGCCTACGCTATCGATGTCTTGTTCGCGCTCAAAATAGGCCAGGCCAAGGTGGCCGTAGACGGTATTGCTGTTTTCTCCAAAATTCAGTTTGGTATCAAAGGTTGTACCGTCTTCCTTAATAGCAAACTGCTGTTCTTGTTCTGCTGTTGCCGCATAGGAATTAAACTTGTAGGCATAGTCTCTATTTGCCAGCAGGACATTGAGCGACATACTGCTGCTTAGCGCATAATCGATATTCAGACTCAAGCTGTCGTTTTCGACCAATTGCTCTTGTGGATAGGCCAGAATATAGTCTGTTTCGTTGGTGTAATAGCGGCGTCCCAAATCACCCTGTTCATCGAATTTTGAGTAGGTCAGTAAGGCTTCTAAATCGTCATTAGGTGTCCAAAGCAGCTTGAATCGTGCTTTGTCAGAGTTAAATTCATTTAAATCATAGTGCGCAGGATTTCCGGCTACTTCTTCATTGTTGGTCAGTGTTTGAGCATCCAGCATCTGGCCGGTAAAACGAAATGCCAGAGTATCCTCAATGATAGGACCGGATAGCATCACGGCCTTATCGAAATAATCCTGGTTATCCCGGTAGGCCAGGCGTACCTTGCCTTCCCAATCAAAACTTGGATCTTTAGTTTTAAGGTAAAGTGAACCGGCAATACTGTTTCGGCCGTTGTTGGTTGATTGTGGGCCGCGGAAAACCTCAATTTGCTCAAGATCCCAAAGTCCGGAATCACCTGAAAATACCGCAAGGAAGGGTTCAACCACACCGTCGACCAGCATAGATACCCGGGCGTTGGCACCGCCGCTGACACCGTAAAAGCCACCGGCTGCGCCATTCCCTTCTACGCCACGAATGTTAGGCACAACACCGTCCAGTGCCAGGACGTTAGGTGTGTCTTTAATGGCGTCTCTGACAGTGACATACTGCGTCGTTTGCAGTTTTTCATCTCCTATGACGGACACTGAAGAAATCGTATCTTTTAATGAACGCTCTTGCTTTTCACCGCTGACAACAAGCTTTTCCAGGATAGATACTCCCTGTTGCTTGGTGGTTTCAGCTTCGGTATGTACCGAGTCAGCGGCTATTGCTGCATTGGCGAGGCTAATACCTACGGCAAGATTCAGTACAGATAATCGCATCAGTTTTGTCCTTATGGGGAATTGGCTATGGGTTTTCAATGTCATCTCTACGAATAATGTATTAGCGGCAATTTGAGTCGTATTGCCTGCTGTCCACTTTCGAGATTGTCATTATTTGATCTTATTGATAATGGTTCTTATTAGTATCGCTTTGCTGTAAAATTGTCACCACTCCAAAAGCGTCAATGATTAATGCAATAGCCGTGTGGTCGTGTATGAAAAATAATTGGGACAATCTCAGTGAAAATGTGCCTCAGGGCATAAAAGAATGGGAAGGGGTCAATCTGATCACGCAAAACCCTTCGGGCTCTGTTGTGGTTGGTCATGCAAAGTCGGATGCTTTTGAAGGTCAAGGGGATGGTATGTCCTTTGCGGTTATTGGCTTGTGTATGGCTGGTGGAGGCCACGTACGGAGAGAAGATGAACACGGTGTTTTAAGCGACATCTGGCATCCCGGTCGCGTCGGTTTTGTCTTACCCAGCACCTCTGTACAAGGGTGCTCACCGGCTATGAGTATGCTGGCAGTGGCATTTGATCTGAATATCATTCCGGAATGTTATGGTGATGGGATTAATATTACAGATCTAAGCAGAGCAGCAAACAGACTGCACGATGATCCCATAATGACCTCCGCACTGATCGCTATGATGCGAAATGCCGAAGCTCATGGTGATTCATCGGCATTCTTTGATCACGGTTTGGCTTTGGTTCTGCAGCGGCTTGCGGCACAAGCCCGTGAGGATTTCCAGGCGTCACCTAAACAAGGCTTGAGCCATTTGTTAACTTCGGTGGTAGAGCAGATTGAAGCCCGCCTGGATGAGGATCTGAGAGTGTGCGAATTTTCTGAGCAAACAGGCCTAAGCCCCCGCACTTTTACGCGTTTATTTAAACGGGAGCTGGGACAAACCCCATACCAATACATTACAAGCAGACGAATAAAGCGAGCAAAACAACTGCTCAGTCAAGGTGAGTCGGTCACTGATACTGCGCTATCGATAGGGTTCAGTAATCCTGCTAAGTTCGCGGCGACTTTTCGTCGTTGGGCCAATGCTTCACCATCGCAATGGCAGAGTATGAATTGCCATTGATTGCCGCTATTGAACAGTAGGTTTATTAACTGAGAAACGAGCTTATGGTTAGGGTAACGCGCGGGGGAGGATAATAGGCGCATAGGGGAATGAAGGAGGTAGAGTGATGGAGAAGCTGGAGTAATGGAGAACAGGTAGGATCGTTTCAAACGTTGATGCTGCAGTAGCAGGAAAGGTTTGGGAGTCTCTCTACCCTCAAACCTGATCCAGATTTGAACAGCTTTTTGTTTAAGCCGCAGCTTCTTCCATCTTCAAAATACTGATGCGTGAGAAAACCTGTAAGCCTGTATGGCTTTCGACTTGTACTGGCTGCGCTGTGCTGTCTTGGTTATCTTGTTGATCCAGTAGAAACTCCAGTACGATGCTAGCGCTCTCTTTTACTCGTAAAAAAGTGTCGACCAAGCTGGGAATCATATCTGGGACAGAGTGAGAGCCTACACTAATAGGCCCTTCTTCTTGAGCAGATGGACTAGCATAACTGAGCTGGCAATAAGCATCATTATTATGGGCTAACTGAGCTCCACTACCATCCAGGCCTGCTGCGGCACTGGCTGTAATATGATATAGGCCAGGCTTGAGATTAATCACACCGGTTTCTGGAGTGAGCTGAATACTGTCACCTTGTTCACTGTCGATATGAGTGAACTTTCTTACGTTGGCACCAGGTTGAAGGTCGGCACCCTGATCAGAATATTCTGAATAAACCGCAAATTCATTAACCATAGAGACGCTCCGTCTTGTTTTTGTATCGGGTTACGCTGTAATGAGATTAAGTGTTATCAGCTTACGGCATACTTTAGTCTTAATATATGACCAAAGTATGTTACGCCCAGCGTTTTCGGTAAATGATGTTTTGCGTCAATAGAAGTGTCGTTTTTGGTAGGGAATAGAAAAGCAGTCGTTTTTCTGTGATTAAAAAAGAAGCGGGGATTACAGACTTGCGGAGATTAAAAGCCATAGCGGCTTAAGTGGCTTAAGTGGCTTAAATAGCGGCTTAAAAGGCACAGAGGTTAAACCAGAGCAGTGGTTCAAAAGGCCTAGACGATAAGCTACAAGGATTAATCGTAGTACTGAAAAGGCTCTTCTTCATAGGGTGGAAGATAGCGAATAATGTGATTACCCGAAAGGTGTGTGCAAGCCACATCTGCTAATAACCTGTCATTTTGCACTACATAGACACCGGCGCGCTCAACTTTGTCTCGGGTGCCATCTTCAAGCCACTCACCATTACTGATGCTGGAATACACCACATATTTATATTGGCCACGGCTGAAAGTTAAGTTGCCTTCGCCACCGCCACTATAGGCGGTACGGCTGAAGTGGACCTGAGATTCCAACTCCAGCTCAATATTACTGGGTTTGCCAAAACGGTAGATCAGCGTCTTATCATCAGCAGAACAGACGGAAAGGCTTTTTGTACCGACAGAGCAAGAGAAGGAGATCTTCTCATGAGCCTGACATAACACATCTGCGTTGGCTGTCTGGTGTAGTACGAGCAGCAACAAGCAAGCGGGTAGTGCTTTTGTCATATGATCTCCACGAGAAGGTCTGGTCTTCTTAAATGCTTTTTACCTATGAATCGTTGGTTTGATTAATAACTGCTGCCGGTAAAATTGCTCTGCAGCCACCAGCCAATCAGGCTGAGGATTGCCACTACAATCAGAAAACGTTTGGCCGGGAAGCTGGAGGCTTCTGCAGGTGTTGGAGTATTTTTAGAACCCGTTACCATCGCTTGAATCAAACGTTCACGTTTTACGGCATCATGGTAGAGCACGGCTGCCAAGTGCAGGATCACCAGAGCAATTAACAGATCGGCAATCTGGTGATGCAGACTACTGAATAGCTCGATCATTTCATCATCCAGATAAGCTACCAAAGGGCCATCAATAAAGATGTCATCTGTGGTACCCAGACCAGTAATGCCTTGTGCCATCAGGGTTAAAATCAGTGCGACAACCATCCAGCCGCCGATGGGGTTGTGGCCGACATAGTGGGAGTCACTACGTATTGCGATCACATCGGGCACGGCTTTAAGAGTTGCAATAGGTGAGCGAACAAAGTTGATAAAGCGGGCGTGATAGCTGCCCAGAAATCCCCAGATTATGCGGTAACTGATCAGGCCAAGTACGGCATAACCTGCCAGTACATGGTTGTCCATCTGCACGCCTTCCGTGCCACTCCACCAGAGAAAACCGATCAATGCAGCCAAGCTCCAGTGAAACAGACGGATACTGATATCCCAAACCTTAACCTTATGTTGCTGCTCTTGCGCTGAAGGTTTAGCTGAAGTCCCGGAAGGACTGTCAGAGGATGGCTGTGATGATTGTTGAGTCATAGTGATAAATCCCTAAATCTGACCGTTAACGAGCTTGTTCAATGGCTTGCAGTAATTCATCCTGGCTTAGGATCTCACCTAACAGAATACCGTTAGGTGCCCCGGGCCCATAGACCGCATTAAAAGGAATACCAAAACGCTGGTGTTTATTCAGAAAATCACTGATCACCGCATCCGGGCGGGTCCAGTCACCCTGCATAGCAATCACACCTTGCGCATTTAATGCATTTTGCACCTTTTCTGTGTGAATCACTGCGATCTTATTGGCAACACAAGAGACACACCAGCGTGCGGTGATATCAACAAACACCAACTTACCATCGGCCACATGTTGGGTAATCTGATCCGGTTTAAAACCTTGCCAGTTGATCTGATCTTCCACTTCACCGCCACTGGGTGCTGGTGGTGCGGCCATTGGCATCTGGCTGACACTTAACCAGGCTACTAAAGGCAGAGCCCAAAAAGCGGCACGAATACGAGTGCTTAACCACCAGATCAGCAGTAAGCCAGCAAATAAGCCCAAGCCCCATAAGGCAACCAGATCAGCCAGTACCCATAGCAACCAACTGGCGGTTGCCAGCAAACCGATGGAGAGGACTTTCTTTAGCGTTATCATCCAGGGGCCGGGCTTTGGCAGTTTATGTACCCATTGTGGGCGTAACATCAGTACCAGATAAGGCAGTGACAGGCCGACACCCATAGCGATAAAGATAGCAAACAGTTGAGGTGCATCCTGGGCAAAGGCAAAGCCAATCGCAGTGCCCAGGAAAGGTGCAGAGCAGGGAGTGGCCAGTAAGGTCGCCAAAGCACCCTGAGCAAAAGAGCCAATCCAGGTGTGTTTATCTGCCTGATCGCCAGAATCTGTGCCGGAAGAACCCGAGTTGGAATAACTTGTGCCGGATGATCCCAGGTCGGCGATAAAACCCGGTAAAGAGAACTCAAAGCGTCCCCACAAATTGGCCGCAAATAGCACTACGGCAATGGCCAGGGCGGCAATAAACAGCGGCTGTTGGAACTGAATACCCCAACCAATAGCCTGACCACTGGCTTTAAGTGCAATCAACACAGCCGCTAAGGCCGCAAAGGAGCTGATAATGCCCATGGCGGTGGCAAAGAAGCTGGTGCGCATTTGGTTACTACTTAGCTCCTGATGTTTGATCAGGTGCAGTACCTTGATCGACAGTACGGGTAAAACGCAAGGCATCAGGTTAAGAATCAAACCACCGGCCAGCGCCATTAGCAGCATTAACCATAAACCTGCATCTGAACTTGGTGCATGAGAGGCAGTCAATGTGCTCTTAGGCAGAGGAGTGAGAGGCGCCGACAGAGCTTGCCAGTCGGCAGTCAGTTCATAAGCTCCCAGGTTGGTGCGAATCACAACACTGGCAGGCAGTGCGGTATCCGGTAGCTGTTTTCGCTGAATAGAAAACTGGGCTTGAATCGTTTTTCCATTTTCAGCTCGATCAGCTTGGTTTTTTTGGGCTTCGTCCTGTTGTTTTCCACTCTGTTCCAACTGACGCCAAACGGGGGCATCTAACTCGGGTTCTGGTCGTACTTCCGGGAACAGATCTTCCAATTGATAGTTTTTGGGCAGATCAATATCCACCTGTAGCAGCTTTTGCTCGGCATCAAGTGTGATACGAGCAGGGGGAATATTAGCCACTTTAGCAGGTAAAGGAATGAGTGCCTTAAACTGATCAATAGCAAAAGCGCTGTCGTTATCTGTCGCTTGATTGCCCTTGTCCAGGTTAAGTGACATTGGGAAGCTGGCAGGGACACAGAGCTCCTTACAGATCAGTAAACGAGCGTCGACGTTTAATGTCGGCTCTGCCACAGTCAGATCACGAGTGACAGTCAGTGGGAAGATGACTCGATCTTCATAGCCATACAGTTGTAAGCCCTGAAAGTCCAAACGATGAGGGGCAGGGTAGTGTAGTTCAATATTATTAATACCGCTGGGGTCTTCCCAGATCAATTTAGGCGGTATACCGGCGGCACCCGGAGTGCGCCAGTAGGTTTTCCAACCGGGTTCTATCTCGACTTCAAGACCTGCAGTAAAGGTCTCCTGTTGTGGTAAAACACCGGCCACCAGTAATCTGGCCTGTCCATAAGGTGTTTTAACCCATTCGCTGCTTGCCGCGAAGCTGAGCAGGGTGTGCAGCATTAAGACAACAAAGAGCAAAGCTGCTGAAAATACTGGCATTTTTAACGTGCGCAAAACCTAAGTCCCATCATTGATTGCCAAGTCGGCAAGGATATCAAACCAAGTGCAAAGTAGACATTGCTAACTTAAAGAGGTTCATCGGATCTGGGCAGGTGTTGAGATCTTTTTATGATGAGAGCGCTTATCCAGGGAATTTTCAATCAAGCAAACGTTTGAATTCTTGGTTTTATTGTTACTACCTTTTTACTTGTATAAAAAAGGGGCGGTCATAATGCCTGGCTGTGTCGCTATGATGCATTATTTGTGGTTTGTGGGTTTTATATTGTTATTATTTTGGATTTATTGTTGTTTTATTCTGTTTGTGAAAACAAATTAAAACAAGGTTTTAATTTATAGTGTTTATGTTATTTTCTTATTAAATTTCGGGCTGAAAAATAGAAAAATAAGAAGCTAATTTTCCCTCTTTTAAACAGCTCCGATAATAACTTCTACTCTACGACGTACTCTTTGATGCTCTTGTGTGAGCACAACCCTTATCGAAATAGATTGAAAACCAAAAGGGATAAAACCTGTGGTCAATGCATTCCAAAATAAGTCTCTGGCGGCTCAGCTTACCATCGTTATCTCATTGTTAATGGTGTGTGCCAGTGCAGTCATCACACTGAGTTTGACTCTGGAAGCTGAGAAGGATTTAGAGAAAGAAGCTGAACTGAGCCTTACTCAACAAAGTCTATTAGTCAGTGAACTATTAGCCTTCTATTATCAGGATAGTTTTCATAACGCTCAGCGACTGTCTGATATCTTTTTTAATATGTTTCCATCCAGTGTCGCGACATCTGATAGAACAGTCAGTGTTGCTGATTATAGTACTAAAGCTCTACTGGATGAAAATGGAGTTATTAACGGTAACTTTACTAAACCCGATCAGTTTACTCGTATGACTGGTGGAACCGCGACGGTATTTGCCCGTCATGGTGATGATTTCTTACGTATCAGTACATCCCTGAAAAAAGAGAATGGTGATCGCGCTTTTGGCACCCTGCTGGGTACCGGTCATCCGGGTTATAAAAAGCTGATCACTGGTGAGATCTATCATGGTGTTGCCCATCTGTTTGGTCGTGACTATATGACCATCTACCGTCCGGTGCAGCAGAACGGTCAAACGGTTGCGGTGCTCTATATCGGTTTTGATCTGACTCAGGGCTTGAGTGAGTTACGCAATACGTTGAGTACGATGAAGGTGGGTAAAACCGGTTATGCCACTGTGATTGCGGGACCAGGCCATAAAAAAGCCGGTACCGTCCTGATGCACCCAAGCCTGGAAGGTAAAGTATTAACGGATGTTGCTGCTGCGGATGGCAGTAAACCGTTTAAGGCTCTTTTGGAGCAGAAATCCAATATTATTCACTACAGCTGGTTGGATCAAAATCAGAAGGCTAAGGACAAAATGGCCGCCTTTAAGCATATTGAAGGTTGGAACTGGGTGGTGATGCTGGGCAGCTTCAGTGAAGAGTTTGCTGAAACCAGTGTCATTCTGCGTAATATGATGATCCTGATGATGGCGATCAGCACGGCGCTGATTATTGCGATCTGTGCCTTTATGCTGCATCGTCGTCTGGCTCCACTGAATAAGGTGACACAGGATCTGGTCGCCATTGGCCAGGGCCAATTGAATACTCATTTGCCTGAAGTGCAGGTAGGTGCGGGCTGTAGCAATGAAATTCTGTTATTGAGACAGGGCACACACAATATGCGTGATGGCTTGGTGGATCTGGTCAGTCAGTTAAGTCAGGCGTCTAATGCGTTGAAACAAAGTGTGGGTCAGGTGCGTCAGGCCAGCAGTAATACTGAAGCTGCGGTGGACCAGCAATCTTTGGAAACTCAACAAGTGGTGAGTGCTATGGAAGAGATGGCGATTACCACTGCGGATGTCGCAGAAAATGCCCGTGATTCCGCCAATACTACGGCTCAGGGACAAGAGAAAGCGGAGGGTGGCCGGGAGGCTTCTGAAGCAATTCACTCTACCCTGGATTTCTTGGCAGAAGAGATGCAGAAAGCCTCTACTTTGATCAAGGAAGTATCCACCGAAAGTAACAATATTAGCCAGTTTATGACCACTATTAATGAAGTGGCAGAACAGACTAATCTGCTGGCTCTGAACGCAGCTATTGAAGCAGCCAGAGCGGGGGAATCCGGTCGTGGTTTTGCTGTTGTGGCTGATGAGGTGAGAACTCTGGCAGGCAGAACCCAGAATGCGACTGGTGAGATTCATCAACTGGTAGAACGCTTGCAGAGCAAGATCAATCAGGCGGTTGATGCGATTGAGACCAGTAATGACGCTTCCCAGGAAAGTCGTGATCGTGCGGATCAGGCCCGTGGTGCCTTGGTCGAGATCAGTGACTATATGTCTCATATTGCAGATATGGGGACTAATATCGCCACGGCAGCAGAGCAACAGGCGGCAGTCGCAGAAACAGTGACTCAGAGTTTACATAGTATTCGCCAGCTGTCCGATCATACCCGAGTGCAGAGTGATGCCAGTGTATCGGCCAGTACTAATCTGGACCGGGTTGCCGGAGAGATCGAGCAGAAGCTATCTCGTTTTCAGTTGTAATCTGTATTCATCGCGTTTTTAACTTTTCGTACTTTGCCATTGTACGCACCGAAATCACTATTTCGGTGGTTCCGCCGCTCTGAACTCAGGGCGGCCTTTTTCTCTTCTGTAATCCATCTTTTCCTTCGTTTGATCCTTTCTATCATCCGCTGATCAATCCCAGCTGTTTTATTACGTTTTTCTTAATAATCTTGTTAGATGATTGGCCTATCCTTGCCCCTTATCAATGGCCAAAGCGTTTATTAATCTTATGATGATTTTTTCGTAAGCATAGGCGTGGTCCGTGTGACGCCGTGTTAAAGATAAGGTTAGAGGAAGCAAAGTAGCTGATGCGAAATATCCGATATGCCATGGGCATGATCATTCTGGCTTCTGTACTCTTTACCAGTGTCCTGGTGTGGTTTATCGGCACAGCGAACTCTCGTTATACCCAGGTAAACATGCATTGGACAGAGTACAGTCAGCGTGAGTCTAAAGTGATTGAAAGTATTCTGTTTTTGAAAAGCCATTTGGGTTATGGCGGTTTCATCCACAGTTTTAAGAACTATGTCCTGCGCGGTGAAGAGAAGTACTTTATTCAGGTTTCTCAACACTATCATGCTGTAATGGATAGTCTGAAAACACTTAAAGTGTATGTGAAAACCAGCGCAGAGCAGCAGGCCTTGCTGCAGGTCGAGCGTACGCTCAATCAGTATTGGAGTAATGTGCTGATTGCTCAAAAGGCCTTGGCCGAAGGTAAAATGCCGCATCAGGTTGATCAGTTGGTGAAGGTTGATGATAGTCCTGCGTTGAAAGCGATTGTTGTGATTGAGAAGGCGATCAGTGCACGGGCATTAGGTGTTCAGCAAAACACAAATACCGCGATTCATAGTGCCAGTAAGTTCTTACAAGCCGGTCTGTTATTGGTCGTGCCAGTATTATTGCTGTCAGTACTCTTGCTGCACTTTATCCGTAAGGTCCATGCCAGTAATCAGGAGACGTTAAAAGCTCGTCAGTGGCTGGATACCGTATTGGATACGGCTCCTGACGCCACCCTTTGCGTGAATAACCAAGGACAAATTATCCGCAGTAACCAGATGACAGAGCAATTACTGGGTTATCGGCAACAAGAGCTAAATCAAATGACCGTTGAGCAACTGATTCCAATGGTTAACGCAGAAAAACATATTGGCTACAGAGAGGCGTTTTTTCAGCCGCCCACATCGCGAGTCATGGGGCAGGGACAGGCGCTATTTGCCCGCTTAAAAGATGGTCAGCAAAGAATGGTTGAGATCAGCTTAAGTCATACCGGTGAAGGTAAAGATGCTATTGCCATCGCAACCATTCGTGATGTGACGGAGCGGGAAGAACAACGTAAACAGCTATTGGAAGCAAAAGATCAGGCTGAGCAGGCTTTGGTCCAGCTGGAGATGGCCAAGGATTCTCTGGTGGAATCGGAGAAACTGGCCGCACTGGGTGAGCTGGTGGCAGGGGTCGCCCATGAGATCAATACGCCCATAGGTAATGCCCTGAGTTCAGCCACTTTCCTACATGATAAAACCGTGCAGATCGCAGAACTCTATGATCAGGAAGAGCTTTCAGAAGAAGAACTGGAAACTTACTTTACCCGCTCAAACGATGCGGCGAGTCTGATTGAGATTAACTTGGGGAAAGCCGCAGATCTGATCAATAGCTTTAAGCATATAGCGGTGGATCAGGTGGGCGAAGAGCATCGTTGCTTTAATCTGCACACTTATCTACGTGAAGTATTACTCAGCCTGAAACCTCTGTACAAGAAAACGAATATTGAGGTGAGTTATCGTTGTGAAGAGAATATTGAGTTGGATACTTACCCAGGTGCTCTGTCGCAATGCCTGACCAATCTGATTACTAATGCCGTAGTTCACGGTTTTGATCAAGGGCAAGAGGGACGTATTGATATCTGTGTGATTAGCTCCGATGTCGATAAAATTAAAATCGCCATTGCCGATAATGGAAAGGGGATTCCCAGAACCTTACATAAAAAAATCTTTGAACCCTTCTTTACTACTAAGCGTAATGCTGGTGGCAGCGGTCTGGGTTTGCAGATAGTACATAACCTGATAACTCATAATCTGGGCGGTAATATTCAGCTGGAAAGCCAAGAGGGAGAAGGCACCACCTTCTGGTTGGAGTTGCCATTAAGTTATCAGTTGTCCGCAAGCGCGACAGAACAATAAAGGAAGCAACAGAGTGGTTGGCAAGAAACTAAAACTAAAAAAGAAAGGTAACTATTCAGCTGCCTGACCAAAGATATCAGGCAGCTGCCCACAAAATAGCA
>CAYFGP010000131.1:0-18439 GCA_964342385.1 uncultured Oleiphilus sp.
AAAAAGGTGTTGGAGGCGGTTCGGAGAGATGGTATCTACACAAGCCTCATTCCAAATGAGGTCTTGCCATCACTTCAAATATCAACGTCAAACACAAATCTTATGCGCAATCTGTGGGCACAAAAATTCCTGTATCGGGGGGACTCTAATCTGCCGTTGGGTTTCGCGGTTGATGCCTTGTCCCCATCAATAAACAACGATATGCCGCTCTACCCAACCTACACGAGCCTCATTCCAAAGAAAGTTTTGAGCATACAACTCATTGAATAACAAAAGGAAAAATTAAAGACAGGTTTTTCCTTTAAATAAAAATTTGACCGACTGGTAAAACTATTTTAAATTTTACCTTGTGGTAAATATTTAAAGGTCCTTTGTGGGCGATGCCAATACCAAAAAACAGGAGCTTTTCAGCGATGAAAAATATAAAAACAAATGAGCAGCGACTCTGGGATAGCTTGATGCAGATGGGTGAGATCGGAGGTACGGAAAAGGGCGGTTGCTGTCGTCTGGCTCTGACCGATCTGGATAAGCAAGCCCGTGATCTGTTCAGCCAATGGTGTGAAGAAGCAGGCTGTACCGTACGTGTCGATAAGATCGGTAATGTCTTTGCCCGCCGTCCTGGCCGAAACAATGATCTGCCTCCCGTGGTGATGGGCAGTCATATCGACACTCAACCGACAGGCGGCAAGTTTGACGGTGTTTATGGTGTATTGGCGGGGCTGGAAGTGATCCGCACTTTAAATGACCACAATATTGAAACCGATCACCCTGTTGAAGCCTCGATCTGGACCAATGAAGAGGGTTCCCGCTTTGCCCCGGCTATGGTGGCATCCGGTGTCTTTGCCGGTGTCTTTGATCTGGAATACGGTCTGAGTCGTGCGGATCTGGATGGTAAAACCATGGGCGAAGAGCTGGATCGAATCGGTTATGCCGGTGAGCACGAAGTGGGTTCTCCGGTTAAAGCGTTTTTTGAAGCCCATATTGAGCAAGGCCCTATCCTGGAAGAGGAAGAGACCACCATTGGCGTGGTTACCGATGCTCAGGGCCAGCGCTGGTATGAGATTACCCTGACCGGTCAGGAAGCCCATGCGGGTCCAACCCCAATGCTGCGTCGTAAGGATGCTTTAGTGGGTGCGGCTCAGATTATTGATGAAGTGAACCAGATCGGTTTAACCAATCAACCCAACGCCTGCTCTACCGTCGGTCTGATGCAGGTCTTCCCGAATTCCCGTAACGTAATCCCAGGTGAAGTCTTTTTCACCGTTGATTTCCGTCACCCTAACGATGATGTGCTGTCCAAGATGGATGAGCAGCTGCGTGAAGTAAGTGCCAAGATTGCCGACGAGTTGGGTCTTGAAATGAAGTTTGAGCAGATCTGGTATTCACCACCGGTGCCGTTTGATAAGGGCTGTGTGGAATCTGTGCGTCAGGCCGCCATTGATGCCGGTTACAGCCACCGTGATATCGTCAGTGGTGCCGGTCATGATGCCTGTTATATCTCCCGTGTCGCCCCTACCGGTATGGTATTTGTGCCGTGTGAAAACGGCATCAGCCATAACGAAGCGGAAAATGCTAAGCCGGAAGAGCTGCACGCAGGCTGCAATGTCTTGTTCCAGGCGGTATTAAACCAGGCCTGCAACTGATTCGCCCCACTGAAATGATTTAGCTACAAACCGAGAGGCTCCAATTTCGAGCCTGATTTAGAAGTCTAACTACAAGCCAAATTGTCTAAACAAAAGGTTTCTCTGTAAGACGTTACCGGATTCTCCAGCCTTGGGTTGGAGAGTCTCGGAATCCTTTTGTTTAAGTCGATACTCACCATAACTATAAGCCTAAAAAACTAAGTCCAGCTCCTGGCAAGTATTCAGCATAAGACAAAGTCTATGCGTGTAAGAACACGTGCATAGGCCTTCTATTGCCTGAAGAAAGGGGCGGCTTAGGGAGTATAAAAATGAAAATTGGTATTGCGCGAGAGTGTTCGTTAAATGAGGCCAGGGTTGCTTTAATCCCTGAGAATATCGTTCGTCTAAGCGAAAAAGGCGTCACCTTTTACGTTGAAACCGGTGCCGGTTTAGCGGCGGGCTACAACGATCAGGATTACCTGAATGCAGGGGCTGAAATTAAGTCGTCTGCGGAGGAGATCCATCAACAAGCGGATATTGTGCTTCAGGTGAATTTATCTGCTGAGGTGCTGGCACAGATCTTTGATCAACTGCACGAAGGTCAGCTATTGATTGGCATGATGGACCCTCTGGGTGAACCGGAGAAATTTGCCGCTCTATCTGAACAGGGCATCACCAGTGTCGCCATGGAACTGATTCCCCGTATCAGTCGGGCACAAAGCATGGATGTGCTGTCCTCTATGGCGACCTTGGCCGGTTATAAAGCCATGGTGGTGGCCGCAAGCCTGTCCAAGCGTATCTTCCCAATGATGATGACTGCTGCCGGTAATCTAAGCCCAGCTCGGGTATTTATCATGGGCGCTGGGGTTGCGGGCTTGCAAGCCGCCGCTACCGCCAAACGTATGGGCGCAGTCGTTGAAGCCTATGATGTACGCCCCGCTGCCCGAGAGCAGATTATTTCTGTCGGTGCGAAGCCCATCGAACTGGATCTTGATGCGGAATCTACCGAGGACCAAGGCGGCTATGCCAAAGCCCAGGGTGATGACTTCCTAAACCGACAACGTGAGCTGATGACCGAGGTACTGGCACAACAGGATATCGTTATTACCACCGCTGCGATTCCAGGCGCTAAATCCCCCGTTTTAATTACCGCCGAGATGGTCCGACATATGAAACCCGGAGCCATTATTGTCGATCTGGCCTCCGAACGGGGTGGTAACTGTGCACTGACTCAACACGGTGAGGTGGTTGTAGAACACGAAGTCACCATTATCGGCCCGGACAATATCACCTCTACCGTTGCCCAGCATGCCAGCCAGATGTTTGGCAATAATATCGAGAGCTTCCTTAATCATATCCTGAATGATCAGGGCGAATACGCACTGGATTTTGACGATGAAATTATCCGGGAATCCGTAGTCAGCCATGGTGGTGATATTCAACATCCCCGAGTGAGAGAAAAGCTAGGTTTATCATCCTTAGCTTCGTCATCTGAAACCGTGGTAGAGGAGGTAGCGTAATGGAAGCCTTTGTTATTTTGCTATCGCTCTTTGCCTTAGCGGTTTTTCTCGGTGTGGAGCTGATCACCAAGGTGCCGCCCACGCTACATACCCCGCTGATGTCCGGCAGTAATGCTATTTCAGGTATCACTATTGTCGGTGCCATCCTGGCGGCAGGCACTGGTGAAGAAGCTGGTTTTGCCGTTCAAGCCTTGGGCTTTATCGCCATCGTTTTTGCCACCATCAATGTAGTGGGTGGCTTTATGGTCACCAATCGTATGTTGAATATGTTTAAGCGGAGGGGCTAACCATGAACAGTATGATGATTAATCTGTTTTATCTGGTGGCGGCTCTGCTTTTTGTCTGGGGTATTAAGGGGCTTACCCGACCACGCACGGCGGTTCGTGGTAACCGCTTAGCAGCACTGGGCATGTTAGTGGCGATTGTCGTTACCCTGTTGGATCAGCAGGTGGTGAGTTATGGCTTAGTGGTTGCTGGTCTGGCCATTGGTGCAGTGATCGGTGTGCTGATGGCAGTCAAGGTGCAGATGACCGCTATGCCCCAGATGGTCGCTATTTTAAACGGCCTGGGTGGAGGTGCCTCATTGGGTGTCGCAGCCGCCAGTTATTTCTCCCTGGCATCTGTTAGCTCTTTATCAACTGAAGTGGGGCTATCGGATAGCACGCTGATGTTAGCCAATGCTTCCATTATGTTAGCGGTGCTGATCGGTACGGTGACCTTCTCCGGCAGTGCCGTGGCCTTTGGCAAGTTGCAGGAACTTCTTCCGGGGCAGCCGATTGGTTTTGCCGGTATGAAGTTTATCAATCTGGCTTTGCTGGTGTCTTCACTGGTCATGGCCGGTTTATTGGTGACGGATCAGGCGGGTGTTGAAGCCTTTGCCGTTCTGGTGGTGCTGTCCCTGGTGCTGGGTGTCACTCTGGTAATGCCTATCGGTGGCGCGGATATGCCGGTGGTGATTGCGCTGCTGAACTCTTACTCCGGCATCGCAGCGGCGGCCGCAGGCTTTATTCTGAGCAACAATGTACTGATCGTCTCCGGTGCTTTGGTGGGGGCCTCCGGTATTATTCTGACGCAGATTATGTGTGTCGCTATGAACCGTTCTTTACTTAATGTGCTGTTTGGCAAGATGGCGGAAGTGGACGAAAACACGGTGAATGCCAATGAGATCTACGAGGGTAAGGTGACATCCTCCTCGCCGGATGAGGTCAGCATGATGCTGGAAGATGCTGAGCGTGTAGTAATCGTCCCAGGCTTTGGACTGGCGATGGCTCAGGCACAGCATGCGGTACGGGAACTGGCCGATACCCTTGAAGGTCGGGGGACTACGGTTGAGTTTGCCATCCACCCTGTTGCCGGTCGTATGCCGGGTCATATGAATGTACTGCTGGCGGAAGCAGAAGTGGAATACGACGCCATGAAAACCATGGAGCAATCGAATCCTAACTTCAGTAAAGCGGATGTAGCGATTGTGATTGGCGCAAATGATGTCACCAATCCGATGGCGCGTGAGGATAAAGGCAGTCCTATCTACGGCATGCCGATTCTGAATGTGGATCACGCCAAAAATGTGGTTGTGGTAAAACGCAGTCTCAGTCCAGGTTTTGCCGGTCTGCCCAACCCTCTGTTTGCCAGGGATAACACCGTCATGCTGTTTGGTGATGGCAAACAGGCCATTATGGATCTCACCGCAGCGCTACATGAAGCGGCTTGATCCTTATCTTCTTAATTTTATTTTTAGCCTGGTCGGTCGCTGTTGTGAGCCGTCCGGGCTTTCTCTATTTCTTAGCTTTGGTGCACACCAACACTGAACAACATCGTAGAGGTTATAACGATGAGTATTCGGGCGAAGTTAATCTTATTTCCCAGTCTGGCGTTAATGGCGTTGATCTTTCTATCGATCTTTATCAACTTCAATGAAATGTATCAGCTCACGGTAAACCGAGTCGAAAAACAGGAGCTGCCTGCGGCCTTGGGCGAAGTGGAAGGCAAGCTGGATCACTATATCAACAAAGCGGTTATTCACTCTCAGGGACTGGCCGAAAATAGCTATATCCAACACTGGCTGATGCATAAAGAGCAAGGGAATGGCGAAAAATCTGAAGGATACAACAGCTTAATTCGCTACCTCGATAAGCTGAAAACCAGCAGCGAATCATCCGCTGTGTTTCTGGTATCAGATAACAGTCACAAGTTTTATTACGAGCAGGGCGTGCTGAAAACCATCAGCCCAGATAGCGATGCGGACAGCTGGTACTTTAACTTTATCAACAGTGGCAAACGCTACGAACTCAATATTGATCACGATGAAACTACAGGTAATCTGACCGGCTTTATTAACTTCCGTATCGAGGATCAGGGCCGGTTACTGGGTGTTGGTGGTATCGGGAAATCCCTCAATGAGCTATCTACTGTGATCAGTAACTATCGTATTGGAGAAAACGGTATTGTCTACCTGATCGACCGTGATGGCTTGGTTCAGGTGCATGGCGAGAAACAGCATATCGGCTCATCGGTAACCGAGCTGATTAGTGGCTTGGATGCAGAAGTCTTGAGGCAGTTAACCCAAGGCAACCAAACTGCTCTGACAATCTCGGATCAGCATAAAGGTAACCTGGTGTTGGCATCTACGGCCTTACCCTCTGTCGGTTGGATCTTAGTTTCCGAAATCCCGGAGTCCGATCTGTATCAGGATATTAATGCCTCTATTATTCAGGCGGTACTGATCAGTGTCTCCCTGGCTTTGGCGTTTATCCTGATCCTGGCGTATACCGTGCAGAAGTTGTTTAAACCCATCGATGAGATCTCTAATGCCCTGATCTCGATTGCCGAGGGTGATCGGGATCTGACCCAACGTATCAACTACAGCGCAAATGATGAAGCGGGTGTACTGGCTAAAGGCTTTAACGAGTTTGCAGGTAAAATCAGTGAGGTGATCACCTCCGCAAATGCCATCGGACTTAACCTACATGACCGGGTGGATGCCACCTCAAATCAGATCGCTCAAACCGTACACTGGGCCAATGATCAGGAGAAAAATACCCATCAAGTAGCTACCGCGATCTGTCAGATGGAATCTTCCGCCAGCGAGGTTGCACTGAATGCTGAGCTAGCGGTGAAAGCGACAGAGAATGCCCTAGCCGGTGCATCCAAAGGCCAGCACGTAGTTGATGAAGCCACGGATACCATTCGTGAGATGTCCAATAATATTCAGCTCACTGCCAATACCATTGCCCAGCTGAATCAGGATGTGGAACAGATCGCGACGGTCACCGATGTGATTCAGGGCATCTCTGAACAGACCAATCTACTCGCCCTAAATGCCGCCATTGAAGCGGCCAGAGCCGGAGAAGCCGGTCGGGGCTTTGCCGTAGTCGCCGATGAAGTCAGAATGTTATCCCAGAAAACCCGACACTCAACGGAAGAGATCGCAGGGATGATTGAGCGCCTGCAAGTCGCCTCGACAAAGGCTGTCGATATGATTGAAGCGGGTTTGGCTTCTACTCAAACTGGCACCGAGAAAGTGATTATTGCCGGGGACCTGTTCCGCTCGATTATCGAGCTGGTGTCTGAGATGAGCGAGAAAAGTGCTCAAATCGCAACGGCGACGTCTGAACAGAAAACAATGGCATCGGAGATTACCGAAAACGTAGTGTCTATCTCAGAACTGTCCCGACAGACCTCATCGGCGACCAGTTCCTGCGAAGAGGCCTTTGTTCAGATGCAGGACAATATCAAAGCGCTGTCTGATATCTTGCAGCAGTTTAAGACTCATTGATAAGCGTTATTTATCTGATATCTGACACATAACGCTATTTATCCTTTTTGTCCCCTGTGCAAAACAGGGGGCAGTTTTTCTTGTAATGAGCGTTGCTTTAATTCACCACAGTTATCAATCGAGCCTGACCAATAAAGAGGATTTATTATGGATCTGCGTAAGATTTCATGTTTCCAGGAAGTGTTATACAAAGAAGCAGGTGAAGCGGCTAAGCAGCCAGTTACCCGTGTTTGCGCCGTTGGCATTATCCGTAACCCTTTTGCAGGGCAATATATAGAAGACCTCGCGACATTGTTTGATCTTGGAGAGCAGTTAGGGGAACGCTTAACGGCAGAAGCGATGAAGTTTTTTGATCGACCTATCACAAGCTACGGCAAGGCAGCTTTGGTTGGTGTTTCCGGTGATATTGAACATGCCCATGCTATGCTCCACCCGAAATTAGGTAAACAGATGCGTGCCCCTATTGGCGGTGGTGCCGCACTGATTCCATCCAGCGCTAAGATCGGTGTGTCGGGCTGTAGTCTTGATATCCCTCTGGGACACAAAGACGATGCCTGGTCATTTAATCATTTTGATGCCATGACGATTTCTCTACCTGATTCCCCCCGTCCTGACGAATTAGCACTTGTTGTCGCTTTTGCTGATGGGGGGCGCTTAAACCCCCGTTGTGGTGATGCACCTGCAGGGCGTTAGAAACTACGGGGTTAAAAACACTAGTTAATTTTGAAACTGTATTTTACCTAGTATTTTTCTCAACGGATGAAAAGCTTACTGTCTTTTAATCACCCCACCAAAAGTAAAGGTGGGGCGATTCCATCACATAGCTAACAATGGATCTTAGCTTTTAAGGATCACAGCTTTTAAGGGTTATAGCTGCGTGCAATTTCACGCAGTTCTTTCAGGGCTGCAGCCGCATCGACACAACGGTCTGCAACGCGTTCCAGATATTCCTCATCCATGCCCTTAATCAGTGCCTTGAATTCCAGATCAATAGGATCGCCAGGCTGCACTTCAAGAATGGAAACACCGGCTTTTTTGGCTACCTTAAGGCCTTCAATATCACCGGCATCCCAGGCACGGCCTGCCAGAGCAGACAGCTTCTCGCCTGACACTTTCATAATTGCTTGCTGGTCAGCCTGACTTAGATCCGCGAAAAAATCGGGATTGAAGAACATGGCAAAGCTCATGGTGTACATACCGCCAGGCAGCAGTACCAATTGTTTGGTGACTTCGTTAAGACGCAGGGTTTTCTGTTCACCGGCTGGGATAAAGACACCATCCACCACGCCTTGTTGCATCATCTCGTACACTTTAGGAGCCGGTGCACCTACTGGGGTAACTTCCATACGCTTACCTAATGCGCCCTGAATACCACCGCCCAGGCGAATCTTACGGCCTTTCATTTCAGACAGGGAGCTGATGGGTTTTGCCAGATGGATCTGGCCCGGACCATGGGTAAACAGCGCCGCCAAATGAAGACCTTCGTGTTCATCTGCCTGCTGATAATACCTGTTATGTACCCGCCACAGAGCAACCGAAGCGGCTTCGGCGCTGGCGTTCAGGTTAGGCAATTCGATGGATTCGGTCAGTTTAAATCGGCCAGGGATATAACCATGCACACTCCAGCTGGCGTCGGCGACCCCGTCTTCCACGAGATCAAACATGCTTTTCGGGTGGCCCATGCCGTATTCAATGACCATTTTGACTCGGCCTTCGGTGGCTTCGTCGATCCACTTACCCCAGGTATCCAGCACCACCGCATTCTGAGGATGGGTGGGCGGTAACCAGCTGGCGACGCGCATGGTGGTTTCAGCCAGGGCGGCGGCTGATAAGGTCATGCCCAGTGTTAAGCCTGCGATTGGTTTTAATAGCTTTTGCAGTTTCATAGAGAGTCCCCTCTTTTTATTTTTATGGTTCTTCTGATCTGAAGTGATCAGTTTTCTAATGCCTGGTCCAGTATCTGGATCCAGTGTTTAACCGCTTGATCGGCTGTCTGAGACAGATGAGTCATACAGCCAATATTGGCGGAGATATACGCTTGGGCACCGCTGTCCTGCAGTGCCTGCACTTTATTGTTACGAAGCTCAGAGGCCAGTTCGGGCTGAAAAATGGAATAGGTGCCAGCAGAGCCGCAGCAGATATGGTTATCTCGTACGGGTTTCATATCAAAGCCCAGTTGCTTGAGTAGCGCTTCCACTTTGCCTCCCAGTTGTTGACCGTGCTGAAGTGAGCAGGGGCATTGAAAGGCAAGGCTAGCGTCCGGTTGAATATTCAGGTTGGATAAATCCTCAGCAGCAATGACCTCGACCAAATCCGCTGCCAGTGCTGAGATCTTGTCGGCTCTGTCGGCATAATCAGGATCGTTTTTAAGCAGTTCACCATATTCTTTAATGGTGGTGCCGCAGCCACTGGCGGTAATAACGATGGCTTCACAACCCTGTTCGATCAGGGGCCACCAGGCATCGATATTACGGCGCATAAAATCAAGGCCGTCTTTTTGCTGATGCAGGTGGTAGCTCAGGGCACCGCAACAACCGGCAGCCGGTGCTGTTTCCAGCGTAATGCCTAAATGATCCAGTACCCGAGTCGCGGCTTGGTTAATCTCTGGAGCCAGACCCGGTTGCACACAACCTTCCAGTAGCAGCATCCGCCGATGGGTTTGCTTAGGATTTATTGCTGACAGAGAAGTGGCGGTTGGCTTCAGAGTGGCAGCTGGCTTAGAGTCGGTGGGTTTCTGGGTATCAACCTGCCTAATACGAGGTTGAGCGACCGGTGGAACAGTCTTAGCCAGTCGGTTAGGCAGCAGCGGACGGATCAGTCGGGCGGTTTTCAAAATCGGATTAAAACGGTCCGGGTAAGGCAGTACCGACAGGATGGCCCGGCGTAATAGCCGCTGTTTAAAGCTACGGGGCACCTCGGCTTCGATCAAAGGCGTACCGATTTCAACGAGGCGATGATAGTTCACACTGGCCGGACAGGTGGTTTCACAGGAGCGGCAGCTAAGGCAGCGATCCAGGTGTTGTTGGGTATCGCGACTGACGGGCTTACCCTCGAACAGCTGCTTGAGCAGATAGATTCTGCCACGGGGGCTATCCAGCTCATTCCCGGTCAGCTGATAGGTGGGGCACGTGGCCAGACAGAAACCACAGTGGACACATTTACGCAGGATCGCTTCCGCTTCTGAGCCAATATCGGTGTGTTGTAAAGGTTCGGCAATTTGGGTTTGCACAGTGTCTTCCTTTAAGCGATTACAATGGCTGATGAATCAGAGTTCGGGATAAAGACGACCGGGATTAAGAATTCTCCCGGGATCGAAGCTATCGCGTAACTGTTGGCTGAGCGTGAGCAGGCCGGGCTCTAAAGGCTGGCGTAGGCTTTTATCTGCGAGATGTAAGGTGGCGTGGCCGCCCAGACTACGGGCTAGATTCCAGATGGTTTCCGGATCGGCTTTGCTGGTGATCCAGTGCTGAGCACCGCCCCATTCGATCACTTGCTGCTTGATGATTTCAGCCGGTAGTGAAGGAGAGGCCGGAGGCAGTGACAGTCGCCAGAAAAAAGGTTGTTTAAAGATCGGAAGTTGCTGCTCTCTAAGCTGTTGCCAGAGTTTTTCACCTTCTGCTAGCTGCTCCCTCCCTGTTAACGACTCTCCGCCGATTAATTGTGTGGCAGCAATTACCGCCGACTCGCTACCGGATAAGCGGATGCAGAGCTGACCGTTGTGATAACAGGTCGCAGAGATCGGCAGTGGCTTCAGCCCCAGGCGATTTAACAGACTACGTGCCTGAATCTCATCACACTCTAGACTCAGGGTTTGCTCCAATTGCGGGCGGGGGACGACCTTCAGGCTGATATCCAGCAGTACCCCCAAGGTTCCCTGAGCGCCACACATCAGACGGGAGACATCGTAGCCCGCGACATTTTTCATCACCTGACCACCAAAATTCAGCAGCTCGCCTTTACCGTTAATCATGCGACAACCGAGGACAAAGTCCCGTGCAGCACCGCTATAGGGACGACGTGGACCGGAAAGACCGCAGGCGATAGTGCCACCCAGTGTCGCTTGATTGTCATAGTGAGGCGGCTCAAAGCCCAGCATCTGACCCTGCTCAGCCAAAGTGGCTTCGATGATATGCAGCGGTGTCCCGGCGCGGGCGGTAATCACCAGTTCAGACGGTTCATAGTTGATGATGCCCTGGTAATGATTCAGGCAAAGGTCTTTACCTGTTACCGCATGCCCCAATGCGGATTTACTGCCACCGCCGATGATCCTGAGAGGCTGTTTATCCTCATAGGCTTGCCTGACCTGCTCTGCCAGACTCTGTGCAGATAAAGAGTCAGTAGATAAAGTGCCAGCGGATACAGCGTTAGGGCTTTCTAAAGATGTCGTTGAAAACACCGCTGAAGACGTTGCTGACGATGTGATTGAAGATGTCATTGAATCTACCGGCATATCAGAAGCGCTCCAGATGGGGAAACGGCATTTCGCCGTTATGGACATGCAGACCATTAAACTCCGCACAACGGGCCAGCGTGGGGATCTGTTTACCGGGATTGAGAAGTGTCTTGGGGTCAAAAGCCCGTTTCAGGGCATGGAATTGTTCCAACTCTTGTGAATTGAACTGCAGGCACATCTGGTTGATCTTCTCCAGGCCGATACCGTGTTCACCAGAAATCGTGCCACCGACCTCGATGCACAGTTCCAGAATCCGGGTACCCAGCTCAAAGGCGCGCTGGTGCTCCTCTTCGTTAGAGGAGTCGAACAGAATGGAGGGGTGCATATTGCCGTCACCGGCATGAAAAACGTTCACCACTTGTAACTGATACTGTTCGGCGAGCAGGTTAATCTGTTTCCACACCTGCGCCAGTGCCCTGCGGGGAATGGTGCCATCCATAATGTAGTTGTCGGGTGCCAGCCGGGCTAGTGCGGGGAAGGCGGCTTTGCGTGCAGCCCAGATGCGGGTACTTTGCTCGGCATTTTCGGCGATCTGGATATCGGTCGCATGCAGTTCGCGGAAGATCTGAATAACCTGTTGCAGCTCATCTTCAACCTCGGCTTCACCGCCGTCCAGTTCGCAGATGATGACCGCAGCTGCATCCACCGGATAACCCGCATGCATCAACTCTTCAATGGCGCAGATACCGGTCTGATCGATCATCTCCAGACCCGCAGGAATAATGCCTGCCCCGATCACTGCGGCAATGGCTTGGCCTGCATCTTCAATGGTGGAAAAGGCCGCCAGCATCACCCGGCAGCTTTCTGCTCGGGGCAGCAGTTTCACCCGTATCCGAACCACGATGCCGAGCAAACCCTCTGAACCGGTCAGAATAGCAGTCAGATCATATCCCGCTGCATCCAGCGCAGCGCTACCCAGGGTAATCAGCTCACCGCTGGCGGTTACCATTTCCAGTTCAAGGATATTGTGCACAGTAAGACCGTACTTCAGGCAGTGAACACCACCGGCATTTTCGGCCACATTGCCGCCGACCGAGCAGGCCAACTGAGAGGAGGGATCAGGAGCGAAGTAGAGATTGTGCACAGCCGCTGCTTCGGTGACCGCCAGATTACGAACACCGGGGCCAATCAGAGCGGTGCGGTTATCGGGATCAATATCATAAATCTTATCGAAGCGACTCATGCCCAGTAGTACACCGTTCTCCACTGGCATGGAGCCTGCGGTTAATCCGGTGCCTGCCCCTCGGGCCACTACGGGAATATCCAACTGATGGCAACAACGCATCACATGCTGAACTTGCTCGATGGTGTCTGGCAATACCGTCAGCAGAGGCAGCTGGCGCATGGTGGTAAAGGCATCACATTCGTACGCCCGTAGCTGCTCAACTTCGGTAATAATGTATTGCGCGGGAATCAGCTGTTTTAGCTTCGGCAGAAGGCTATTCAGCCTTTGTTCACGCTGAATGTCCGGTCGCTGCGTTTCTGTAGGCTGAGAGTCAGGGTGCTGCGTTTCTGGATGCAGAGTATCTGGACTGAGTGTCATAGCGTGGCTCAGGTTCTTTGGCAGAGAGGCGCGGTTTAATGCGCTGTTAATACGCTTTTTTTGCGTTTTTATTGCGCTTGATTGCACTGAAAACACGACCATGCTCAAAAAATGCTGCCATCCCATAGGTTTTCCATATATAGGCTTTACCTATGAGATGGCGAGCAAAATGCGAGCATGGTGTGTATCTGAGTTTTAGCGCTTAGAAATGCCATTTCGTCCTGGGAAATCAGGCGCTAACTCTCTCGCATTTGGCATCTTCAGCCATAACCGATACAGATGGCGTCGGCGTTCTGGCTCATCGTAGTCTTCGAAGCTGTTACGGGAGTGGAAGATGGAATAGTTATTGACGAACTGGATATCGCCCGGCTCCATCAGCATATCCAGGCGAATATCCGGATCGACCAAAATGGAATCGATCAGATCCAGGGCCTCAACCTCCACAGGGGATAAAGGCAGCCCCGCATTTTCCTGAGCGATTTCGATATATTGGCGCAAATACATCGCGCTTAATTTGCCTTTGTGATGACTGAAAATTGGCGTTGAGCCCACGTCACCGTCATTAAGGTGCTCTAACAGGAAGTGGCGATGCAGCAGACCCAGGTACTCCGGGTGCTTTTCCAGAATTTCATTGTAGAGGGTCATCGCACTTGAAATGCTGCTCATACCGCCTGATTTGGCTTTGCGCAGACACAGTAAACCCACCACATCGGACAGATCTGCGTGATAAGGCAGATATTCATTGGTTTGATAGACGCGAACCTGCTTAGGATCGGTCGCACCAATATTTTTCACATGGCCCAGCATATCGCCGTTGATATTTTGCGACACAGGCGTGCCCATATTCAGGCCCAAGCCGTAGTAGATGATGGCGGCTTCATCATCGGTATAGCGTTCAATGGGTAAACCGCGAATGACCATAAAGCCCTTGCCGTTTTCCAACTCCTCATTGAAGTAAGCGATCTCCTCTGCAAGCTCACTGATTGGAAAGTCTTCTTTGGTGAAGTTGGGAACTTGCAGCCCTTTCTGCTTAACGTTTTCCAAGGCTCTTTCGAGCACGCCAATTGCCTGATCCGACCAGTGGTAAACCAAGGCATCGTCATCCTTGATATCTTTTCCTTTCCAAGCCGATGGACCTTCGATTCTCTCTTTACAAATGACGCTCATAATTTATTCCTCTTATTATTTGATACTGTCTGTCTAGGGATGCCATTTATAAAAACGACAGCTTTAAACAGTGGGTCTTGTCTTGTCATATGAGAAGCAACGGAGTTCACTGTAAACAGGATTTGATATTAGAAAAAATACATATTTGATATGCTTAACCATATTAAAAAGATATGGTTAGCTTTTAGTAGGGTGATAGGAGAAGGGAGGTGAGAGCAGGGCGATGAAACTCAATCAGCTGAAATACTTTCTTAAAATTGCAGAACTGGGCAGCGTATCAGCGGCAGCTCGGGAGCTCTATATCGCGCAGCCAGCCCTGAGCAATCAGATCTCTGCACTTGAGAAAGAGCTGGGCGTTGATCTGTTTACCCGCACGGTTAAAGGCGTACAGCTCACCCCCGCAGGAGAGAAGTTAGTGCATCATGCGGGCCTGATCCTGCGTCAGGTGGAAAACGCCCGTGCCGATGTGATCTCCGATACGATTTCCCCAAGGGGAGAAGTGCATCTGATAGTGGATGCCTCCAAAGCTTATACCTTACTTCCCCTGTTAGTGACCGAAGCGGCCCGGCGCTTTCCTGAGGTGCAACTCAAGCTCTCTGATGCGATGAGCATCGTGGCCGCTCAGAATGTCGCCGATGGCAAGGTTGATATGGGGCTGATCCCCAATGCGGCAGATCTGAGTGATGTTGAGGTGCTGCCGGTGTACCGTGAGTCATTGCATCTCGTAGGCAAAGATCTGGGCACAGGACATGATGGGAAAACAATTAAGTTTGAACAGTTGTCAGAGTATCCCCTGGTGGCACCCGCGCGGCCCCATAATGTCCGTATGCATATTGAACAAACCGCATTGGAAACCCGCCGACCACTCAATATCCGTTACGAGCAGAATACCGGCTTGGGTTTACGCTGCATGATCAACAGTGGTATTGCCAACGGCATTATTCCGCGGGATGTGATGAACGTCGAGCTTCAGAGAGGAGAACTGGAAGCCTTAAAAGTCGTCAAGCCCTCCATCGACCGGGTTCAAGCTTTAGTCCGGCTGAAGGATCGGCCGGTGACGACGGCCTGTCGTGCGATAGAAGGACTGGTTATCGACGTAATTACCACGCTTTGTGAACAAAAACTACTCGATGGTGAGGCGTTGCAGCGGCCAGAGGGTGAATCGATGGGGCTTTAATGGGGAGCTTGGTAACCTCTTGAACATACGGATTCTACTATTGCTTTGGCCAGGAACTTTATTGCAAAACTTTGGTGGTTGTTGGATCGCCTGTTGGCTAAAATCGACATAAAAATAAAAGAGGGATTTCTTGTGCTCTCTCCTATTATGTTCAGGCCTGATGGTCGTGTTCAAAGCTCTGTATCATCTTATGATCTCTAACGAAGAAATTAGAGAATCCTTTATACTTCAATTGGTTGCTGAATTTAATTGCTGAATTACTTCGTTCGACACCTTATCCTTAGGGGATTGGTGGTCCAAATAAATCTGGTGTATAGCCGTGAAAATAGAAACATTAAGACTGACGAATTACCGAGCCTTTGAAGAGCTGGAGCTGAAATTTGATCCCAGGCTCACCGTTCTGATTGCACGCAATGGTAAAGGTAAATCCAGTATTCTTGATGCGATCAGTACTAATTTGGCGGCATTTCTGACTCGACTACCCGGTGTGTCGGGTAGTAGCTTTAAAGATGCAGATTTCAGAGTTAATGAGTTGGGCGATAAGCCGCCCTATATGCGGGTGTACTGCCGAACGGTAGACGGTATTGAATGGGATCGCTCAGAGAAAAGAGACAAAACCAAGAAAACACAATCTCAGATTCCTGATGGCGTTGGCTTAAAAAAGCTCCACGATTATGTCGATACATTTATCGACGCTCACAATGAAGGTAAAAGCTATCAGCTGCCTATCTTTATCTATTACGGTACAGGTCGCGGAGTGTTTGATGTACCACAGCGAAAAAGCTCATTTGGTAAAAGCTTTCCTCGTTATGAAGCCCTTACCGGCGCGTTAGAGAGCCGTACTAACTTTAAACGCTTTGTCGAATATTTTTATTTCCTGGAAGCGGAAGAAAGTAGACTGCAGAAGGAACATCGATCATTTGATATCGAACAGCCGGAATTAAAGGCGATTCGCTACTCAATCAAACGCATGCTGCCAGAATTCAGTAACCCAAGAACAGTAAAGCCAGCAGGCTTGATGTTTGATTGGCAGCAGGGCGATACCGTCAAGTCGCTTAAAATTGAACAACTAAGTGATGGCTATCGCACCACGCTTGCCATGGTGATGGATATTGCCGCACGAATGGCTGAAGCCAATCCAAAAATGGAAAATCCATTGGATACTAGTGGGGTGGTTCTGATTGATGAGGTTGATCTTCACCTTCACCCGGAATGGCAGCGGGACTTTCTCCCAAGGTTGGTGAATGCTTTCCCAAATACCCAGTTTATAGTGACTACACACTCCCCTTTTATTATCCAATCCGTTGATAATGGCAAGCTTATCGACCTGGACCACAGCTCAACAGATTCCTGTTATCAGCCTGGTAAGGCACTGAGTGTTGAAGATATTGCCGAAGAGGTAATGGGTGTCGAAGGCATTCAACGCAGTGCTAAATATAATCAACGTATGCAGTTGGCAGAAGAGTATTACGAGCTACTTGATACTGGCCATAGTCCGGATTCTGAACAGGTTAAAGCGGTTGAATATCGTCTTGATGAAATCGAAGAAGTATTTGGAGATAATCCGGCTGAAACTGCACTGCTGAAATCCGAGCGCAGGGCTAAAAGTCAGGTTGCACGGGCGGGGAAGGGCCAATGAGGCCTGTCGTGCGTCCCGTCTATACCGGCACTCAATATAAAGATTACAAAAGCTTTTTAACGCCATTATTGACTAGCTTTGGTGCTTACTGCTCCTATTGTGAGCGAGCAGATAAACTTGATGTTGAGCATGTAGCGCCTAAATCTAAGAATCCAGCGTTGGAAACAGAGTGGAACAATCTTTTACTGGGCTGCCCTCGTTGTAATCGGGACTATAAAAAATCCAAGAATGGGAATCGCGAGGGTTATGTCTGGCCCGATACCCACAACACCTTTGCACTTTTGAATTATTTTGAAGATGGACGGGTAAAAGCCGCAGATGGTCTTATGCAAGAGACCAAAAGTGCCGTGGAAAATACGATTAAACTGGTCTGTCTTGATGATGGTAGGAAGCCACAGAAAATACTGAACTTAGCACGTAAGCGTAAGTTTAAAATTGCCAACAGTGCTAAGCAGAAGTATTTGGCAGGGCATCAGACTCTGCAAGAAGTTCTTGATCAGGCAGAGGATGGCTTTTGGTCGGTTTGGTTCACTGTTTTTCAGGACCAGGCGGATGTGAAACAAGCGCTGCTAACCGCAAAAGCCTATCCTAACACCAGCCTTGAGCCTCGTTGAGTCGTCCAGATTGAATTTAATGTGGTCCCCAGTGTTGGATGGCCCACATCGACTTTGCCCGCTATTCTTCAGTACCCGTTTCGTAAAATAGCTCGACCGGCTGCTTCAAGGCGCTACGCAGTAGCGATGCCAGTTGATCCATTTCAGCATTTGACCAAGGCTCAGCCTCGTCCTCAGTGGGCTTTCTCGCCAGCGTATAAGCCTGTATCTTCTCGATTTTTGTTCCCTTCTCCAGTAGCGACTGGACCAACTGCACATAGGGCTGATAGGTGGTGCTATCAAACGCTTCTTGTTGCCAGCGGAAGAAGCAGGACTGAAGAATCACAGGATAGGTTTGGCCGAATTCAACGAGCTTTTCAGTTAAACGCACAAAGCTCAGTCGCGTTCGGTTGATTCGCTCCAGAGAGTCCTGATCCCAATAATCCAGTTTGAACCAGACCTCGAAGTTTGCCGCATAAAGCTCCGGCCATAAGGAAGATAGGTCCTTCCTATCGATTCCACTGCCATTGGTAAACAAAACCAGCTTGGTCTCGTTGAGTTGGTATTCGCGTTTAAGATCCAGCAGTAACCTGAACACTTCAGGCAGTATTTTTACACTGGTGGGTTCACCATCCCCCGCCAACGAAATATCCCGCAACGTATGATCATTACCCTCGTCTTGTGCCAATTTATTAAGCCAGCCTCGCAGCTCGGCTTCGATCTGCTCAATACTCGGTTTGAGGGACGGTGGCGGCGTAGAGCGATCAACCTGACAATAGACGCAGTCAAAATTACAGCCCCTATCCGTATTCAGATTAACCCCCAGGGACAAGCCCCCAGAGCGGCGGGAAAATACCGGATAAACCAAATACCCCTGATCGCTCAGTCGGTCGTGATTAGCCCGGATATTTCATGTGTAGCTCGATTACCATAAGTTTTGAGCTGCTTCT
>CAYFGP010000132.1:0-18434 GCA_964342385.1 uncultured Oleiphilus sp.
TTCATTCTTCAGCCCGTGGCCGAAGAATATCGAAACACTTTTGTGTAAGTGTGTACTATTGAATAGCTTAAGGGCGCTAGTCAGGGAGTCTGTTAGCTATGGATATCTTATCGTACTGCCAGGATTAAAAAATGCGTCGAGCCTGAACCTTAAAAGGTGGAGGGATCAAGCCCGACGCTAAACAGTATCGAGGTACCAACAAAGAAATCGCTCTATTCTGTTGCCAGAATGACTAAAGCTTATTTCTCATCTTCTTTAGGCAGTTTGAAGGTCCAAACGGAACCACCCTGGTTCAGGTGCTTAACACGCTTAGCCACTTCACCACCCCATAGAGGTACTGCACCACCCCAGCCGGATACAACAGAGATAAACTGCTCACCGTCCTGTTCCCAAGTGATAGGAGAACCTACGATGCCGGAACCGGTGTTAAACTTGTACTTCATCTCACCTGTTTTAGCATCAAAGGCCATCAGATAACCTTCTGGGTTACCTGTGAAGACCAGGTTGCCTTTAGTTGCCAGTACGCCACCCCACAGAGGTGCGTAGTTCTTATAACGCCACTTCTCTTCACCGGTTTTCGGATCGATTGCGCGCAGCACGCCGATGTACTCATCGTTCATCGGTCTAATGGTGAAACCCGCACCTAAGTACGCCGCACCTTTCTTATAAGCGGTAGGCTCATTCCAGATATCCATCGCCCACTCATTAGACGGTACGTAGAACAGCTCAGTGTCCTGACTGTAGGCCATAGGCATCCAGTTTTTGCCACCCAGGAAAGAAGGAATTGCTACGACAGGCTTACCTTTTTTACCATCGGCACTCTTACGTGGGTCACCAGGACGGCCATCTGCAGCATAGATAGGACGACCGGTTTTCTCATCCAGACCTGTAGCCCAGGTGATCTTGTCGACAAATGGGAAGCCACGGATAAAGTCACCGTTTTCACGGTTCAGTACGTAGAAGAAACCGTTACGGTCAGCCGTCGCCGCCGCTTTAACAGTTTTACCGCCTTCTTTGTAGTTGAAAGAGATCAGCTCGTTTACACCATCGTAATCCCAACCATCGTGTGGTGTGGTTTGGAAGTGCCATACGATTTTGCCGTCATCCGGATCGATCGCCAGACGAGAAGAGGAGAACAGGTTGTCACCTGGACGCAGGTGAGAGTTCCACGGAGCAGGGTTACCGGTACCGAAGAACATCAGATCGGTTTCAGCGTCATAAGTACCGCCTAACCAAGTTGCGGCACCACCGGATTTCCACAGATCGCCAGGCCAGGTTTTGCCTGCTTCACCACCGGAAATACCGTTTTCGGTTTTCTTACCATTTTTCCAAACGTAGCCCATATGACCTTCAACGGTCGGACGGGTCCACTGGATCTTACCGGTTTTTGCATCGTAAGCTTCAACCTTACCCACGATACCGAATTCACCACCGGATACACCGGTAACCACATTACCTTTAACGATCATAGGTGCGGCAGAAATAGAGTAACCCGCTTTGTAGTCAGCTACTTTTTTCTTCCACTTCACTTTACCGGTTTTCTGGTTTAACGCGACCAGCTTGGCATCCAGTGTTGCGAAGATTACCAGGTCGCCATACAGGGCTGCACCACGGTTGATCACGTCACAGCAAGGCATAATACCATCTGGCAGACGTGCATCGTATTGCCACAGCTCGTCACCGGTACGGGCGTCGATAGCAAACAGACGGGAGTAGGAACCGGTCACGAACATCACGCCATCTTTAACCAGAGGCTGAGATTCCTGACCACGCTGCTTTTCGCCACCAAAAGAGAAAGACCAAATCGGACGCAGATCTTTTACCGTATCGGTATCAATCTTATCCAGTGGCGAGAAACGCTGACCACGGTGACCCATACCATTGGTCACTACGTCGTTAGTGGTCACCTGATCATTCAGGAGGTCTTGCTCGGTCACATTGGCTGATGCTGTGCCTGCGATCGTCATTGCGGCGATCATGGCAGACAGTGCGAACTTCTTCATTGTACGCTCCTCTACGGATTGTTGTTATTTGCGCTGGCAGAGAGCCGGGAAAATTTCCCGAATCATGCAGGTCATTGTTTTTCTTATGCCGTTTTGCAACAACTAACCGCCGGGAGTAGTTTTATAGTCACTTGGTAGTAATACCCTGTTTAAGACAAGGATTTCACAGCATTTAAATAAGTCGATAAATAAGCCTTATTTAAGCCAATGAGGCTACAAGCCATACAGCACGGGGGCTGACGAAAGAACGGTATGACTAAGCAAGATGTCGGCAAGACTAAACGAGGATCGAACACGGGAATAAATCCCAATACAGGAAATACAAATCAACGTAGCTGACTGGATATAAGAGAAAAACTCAGAACATATGTGCGTGATAAAGAGAAGAATAAAGAGAGGATGGATTTTTAGAAACGCAGGAAAACAAATACGCCAGACAGACTGGCGCATTTGCGAGGTTTTAGCAGTGTTACTGCAGGGATAAGTACAGATGGAGAGTACTCGCCCTGAACGTTCGAATTATTCCGTTTCCGCACGGGTCTCCAGCCATGCACGGATCGCCCATAGGGCTTCCTGGCTCAGGTGCTCTGCCATTTTAGGCATATAAACACGACCGTCACGTACTGCACCGTTTACTACACGGTAAACGTACCATTCATCACCCTCAATACCAGACTCCAGGTAACGCAGATCCGGGGCAATACCACCAGAGATCGCATCCAGACCATGACAACGGGCGCAGTTCTGAGTATAAGCAGACTCGCCGATTTCTACAGCCAGACCACGGTTTTCGTATTCAGCGTTGTATGGGTTCTCTTCCAGCCACTCCTCTCCCAGAGGCTGCAGACCAGTAACATCAATAGACTGAGGCACTACATCGCCATGTGCCATCACCTGAGAAGACATAGCTACCGTCAGCAGGCCAGCAGTTGTCAGACCCAAAAGCTTCTTACTAATAGACATCGTAAATTCACCACTTTGTTTTTATATTATTTGCCGCCAGCAGTTGCGTTCTGCAAACCTGCACCTGTTTTTCTGTTCGATCCCTTACTCTTATTGTTTAAAGCATTTAGAGAACGGCCAGAAATGAAAAACAGTAAACGCGGCTAAGCTTAATAACTAAGCTGAAGCCTCCACCTCAGCAGCGATGTCTATATGATATGCCTCACGCTTCAGGTCAGAATTGTACTTTGGAGCCCCCAAATAACTCCCTTGGTAGCATTTCTGGCACTTATTACTACCTAAGTACGCCTTTATGCCTATAGAAGCAGTACCCAAGCACTAATCCTCGTTAATTACTACGGGTTTTTTCCCTAATACTATCGGGAATTCTTCCCTCATAAACGGGATCTGCACCCGTAATACCAGGGCGTTCTGCCGTTGTCGTGCCTGACCTCAAGCCTAGAGAATGAATGACGTAATTTGCTGATCACAGTGATGATTAAGAGCGTCTGGGCAAAACTGATCAGAGCACAACCTCAGAGTAGCTTTGTCCAGGCTGGTACAAACCATAGGGTTTATAAAAATGACAAAAAAAATGAACATCAAAGGCTTAAAACCTCTTTGCGCGGCTATCGGCTTAAGCCTGGTTGCCGGTGCGGCAGTCGCAAAGCCTGTAACCTGGGACGACATTAAAAACGATGCCACCACTACTGAAGATGTATTAGGTTACGGTATCGGTCCTAAAGCTCAACGCTGGAGCGACATGACCGAGATCAACGACAAGAACATTCACAAGCTGGTACCGGCTTGGTCGTTCTCTTTTGGTGGTGAGAAACAGCGTGGTCAGGAAACTCAGGCTCTGGTACATGATGGCGTAATCTATGTAACTGGCTCTTACTCACGTATGTTCGCGCTGGATGCAAAAACAGGTAAACGCCTATGGTCATACTCCTACCGTCTGCCAGATGACATTCGCCCATGCTGTGACGTAATTAACCGTGGTGCGGCTATCTTCGGTGATCTGGTTTATTTCGGTACGCTGGATGCAGCGATTGTTGCTCTGGATAAGAAAACCGGTAAGCGCGTTTGGAAGAAAAAATTCGCAGATCACACTGCCGGTTACACCATGACAGGTGCACCAACCATCGTAAAAGATCAGAAAACCGGTCGCGTACTTCTGATCCACGGTAGCTCTGGTGATGAGTTTGGTGTTATCGGTAAGCTGTTCGCCCGTGATCCTAAGACTGGCGAAGAAGTTTGGATGCGTCCATTTGTTGAAGGTCACTATGGCCGTCTGAATGGTAAGAAGAGCACCCCTACCGGTGATCCAAAAGCACCTTCCTGGCCGGATGATCCAAATTCTCCAACAGGTAAAGTTGAAGCCTGGAGCCACGGTGGTGGTGCTCCTTGGCAGTCAGCCAGTTTCGATATTGAAAACAACCGCATTATCGTAGGCGCTGGTAACCCTGCACCTTGGAACGGTTGGGCGCGTACTGCACCTGGTGGTGATCCAGCAGACTACGATAGCCTGTATACCTCTGGTCAGGTAGCCGTTGACCCAACCACGGGTGAAGTAGATTGGTTCTACCAGCACACGCCAAATGATGCTTGGGATTTCTCCGGTAACAACGAGCTGGTGCTGTTTGAATACAAAGACAAGGGTAAAACTGTAAAAGCGACGGCTCACGCTGACCGTAACGGTTTCTTCTACGTCGTTGATCGTAAGAACGGTGACTTTATCCGTGGTTTCCCATTTGTTGATAACATCACCTGGGCCACTCATATCGACGAAAAAACCGGTCGTCCGGTAGAAGTAGAAGGCCAGCGTCCTCCTCTGCCAGAGAAAGGCGAGAAGCGTGGTAAGTCTATCGAAGTATCTCCTCCGTTCCTGGGTGGTAAAAACTGGAACCCAATGGCTTACAGCCAGGATACCGGTCTGTTCTACCTGGGTGCGAACCACTGGAAAGAAGACTACTGGACTGAAGAAGTGCACTACAAGAAAGGTGCTGCTTACCTGGGCCAGGGCTTCCGTATCAAGAAAATGTACGATGACCACGTAGGTGTATTGCGTGCAGTTGATCCAGTGAAAGGTGAAATCGTTTGGTCTCACAAAGAGAAACTGCCTCTATGGGCCGGTGTACTGGCGACTAAAGGTAACTTGATCTTCACTGGTACCGGTGATGGTTATGTTAAAGCCTTTAATGCTAAGAACGGTAAGGAGCTGTGGAAGTTCCAGACAGGTTCCGGCATCGTTTCTTCGCCAATCACTTGGGAAGAAGGTGGTGACCAGTACATCGGTATTGCCAGTGGTTACGGTGGTGCAGTACCTCTGTGGGGCGGCGACATGGCTGATCTGACCAAGCCTGTATCACAGGGTGGTTCCTTCTGGGTATTCAAACTGCCTAAGTTCTAATTCTCAGGAATAGAACCGAAGTATTTGAAACTTAAGAATCCGTACTGACTTGGGCACTTTGCCCTGCCAGGACTTTGTCCAGATCTATTCCAGTCTGTGGGCTGGAATAGATCAGTTCTTTTATTTAGAGCTTGCTGCGGCTAAGTATTGGCTTGCTCAAAATTAATCGAATCTGAGTCAGGGTAAATCAGTATATGCGTTACCGGGCCCGTGCTTTTCCCCTCCTGTAAGTTAAGCGCGGGCCTTTTTCGGAGCCATTCTGTTCTGGAGTTAATCATGAAAAAAACACTATTCCTCAGCACCTGTCTTAGCGCCGTATTGGCTTCTCAATTCGCTCTGGCGGAAGACGATCTGGTGATTAATGGCTGTACCATTGCTCCAGAAACACAATGCCCTGGTGTTGATCTATCCGGTGCTGATCTAAAGAATCAGGATCTGACGGGTGCGGACCTGACCGGCGCTAACCTGGCTGGAGCCGACCTGCGCCACACTGTCTTAAAAAATGCGAAGATTGAAAAAGCCAATCTGACTAAGACCAATCTGGCGCGTGCAGATCTAAGACACGCCACATTGCGTGGCTCTAATCTGACAGAAGCCAACCTTGAAGCAATTCAGGGTTGGGCGATGTTTGCCCAGGGGGCTAACTTTTACCGCGCCAATCTGCGTGGTGCTAATCTCGAATTCTCTCGCCTGAGTGCGGCAAAAATGCAATATGCTGATCTACAGGCCGCTAACCTTGAAATTGCTTGGATGACAAAGGTAAACCTGAAAGGGGCTAACCTGAAAAATGCCAACGTGCAGGAAGCGAAGCTGAATGCTGCTTCTTTGGAAGATGCTGACTTTACCGGTGTAAGAAAACACTACGCCACTTTCCAGGCGACCTTTATGCGTGGCTGTAAAGGCTGTCCATTCGATTGGGCCAAGAATGGTCTGGTTGAAAACCAGTAAGGTATTTAGCGTTTAGTTAGAGGCGAGTGAGTGGGTAAGTTAGTGAGCAGATTGCTAAAAGCCCGGTAACTGAATAGCAAAACAAACTGTGCCAGATGAACTCGCACAGTTTGCTTTGTTGAAAAAATCGATAGCAGTTGAGCTTGCCATCGATTTTTTCAGAGAGGTCGATGCCTAGATACGGAACTGACCTACCATGTTATGTAAGTTATCCGCCTGGCCTGCCAGTTCATCACTGGACTGGTTGACCTGTTGAATAGATTGAGCTGTAGTCTGTGATAGATCAACAATATTGCCGACGTTTTGGCTGATCTCCTCTGCAACCAAAGATTGCTCTTCCGCTGCGCTGGCGATCATATCATTCATGCCTTTGATTGATTCAACGGCTTGTAGGATGGAATCCAGAGAGACGCCAGCTTGCTCAGCAATAGTGATGGTCTCTGCAGTAGACTTCATGCTGATATCCATTGAACGTACTGCGTCCTGAGCAGCATTTTGCAGCTTCTCGATCATCGCTTGGATTTCATCTGTGCTTTCTTGTGTACGTTGAGCCAGAGTACGCACTTCATCGGCTACTACGGCAAAACCACGGCCTTGCTCACCAGCGCGGGCAGCTTCAATAGCCGCGTTCAATGCCAGCAGATTGGTTTGTTCAGCAATGCCGCGGATTACATCCAGTACAGAGCCAATGTTTTCGCTGTCTGCATGCAGGCGTTGAATCACTTGCGCCGAGCCTGAAACCTGTTCGCTCAGTTGGTTAATTGCAGCGATAGTATTGGCAACCTGCTCTTTACCACGACGAGCTTCCTGATCTGCCTGATTAGCACCTTCCGCAGCCTGGCCAGCGTTTTGGGCAACTTCATGCACGGTGCTGGACATCTGTTGAACTGCAGTAGCGACTTGATCAGTTTCTTTGGCTTGCTGCTCGGTATTATTGTGGCCTTCAGTGGTGATCACCGATAGGCGCTCCGCAGAGCCCGATACGGATGAGGAGGCACCATTCACCTGGCTCATCACCCCATGAACCTTCTCGACAAAGCCATTAAAGTAGCGTGTCAGACGGGTGATTTCGTCATTGCCTGCTACTGACAAACGTTTGGTCAGATCACCATCACCTTCGTTGATATCTTTTAGTGCTGCTACCGTTTCTTCCAGCGGGCGAGTAATGCTTTGTGCCAGTGCCCAGGCAATGGCTAGCATTACTAAAATAATCACAGATGCGATACTGAGGTTGGTCACGACATTCTTCCAGAAAATGTCATCAATCTCGTCAATATAAAAACCTGAACCAATGGCCCAATTCCAGTTTTTATAAGCGATGATCATTCCCATTTTTGCAACAGGCACATCACCGCCTGGTTTTGGCCAATAGAACTCCGCGTAAGTCTTACCGTAGTTGCGTAGATCTCCTGGTAGATCATCGAAGATACGATTGCCCAGTTTGTCATTAAAGACTGCGCCGTTCTTACCTACAATTGAGCTTACAATGGGATGCATCAGGTAGACGCCTGAGGTATCCATAATCCAGAAATAATCTTTATTGTCTTGGCCGTAGCGCATATGTTTGATCACATTGAGCGCATGTTCCTGAGCTTGTTCAAGAGTTATCGCGCCACGTTTAACTTCCTGATCCAGCCCATCTAACGTTGCTACTACCGTCGATATAATGTTGTGCAGCTCGCTTTTCTTCTGCTCTTTAAAGCTCTCTTTCTCTTGCATCATCATGATCAATATAAGTATGGCCATGGCAGCAAAGGCCAGGATCTGCATAAACCAGATACGATACTGAATTCTGAATTGCCGAAATAGGGCTTCCACAACAAATCACCTGCTATTGAATTTTTGCGCATCTGAACAAAAACACTTATACATCTCCAGCCTGATAGTCTGGAGATATTTGGTCGGTTTAAGGGGTGTTTATGTTTCGATGCTTGGGGAAAGTTAGGGCTTATTTAGCATAAGCTTATTACCAAGGGCGCGAATGATTCATTAGCTGACGTAAATAATCAAGCAAATAGTGCAAAAATTCTAAACTTTTTTGCACTGCAAGAATTGATAGTGAATTTATTGTGCGACGAATAGTGTCGTAGAATGAGGGTGATAAGATAATGATACGAAATCAGATGGCGTCAGCTCAGAGTAATGATTGCTCTGAGCTGATTTTTAAAGGGTATGGATATGGGGGAATGAATGTAGCTGTGCGTTATGGCGTTTTAGTGCATACCGCTACGTGCGGCAGCATCTAATGCATTGATCACGCGTTTACGACTAAACAGTAGCTTCCAACGACGCCCGCCCAGCTGATGCCATAAGATGCCGGAGCGGATACCTGCAAACAGCAGTGCACGAACTTTATCGGCGTTGCCTGTCTGGCGCAGAATATTAGGTTCGCCTTGTACTTGGATGCGAAAGGAGAAAGTGCTGATAGTGTCCTGATACAGACTGGCAATACTAGCGATCACATTTTCATGAGTGGTCGAAAAGTGATGGCTCTGCATCTGCACCTGATCCAGGCGTTGGCCAATGGCGTTAAGCATCTCGGGATCTTTACGCAGTCGTTTCTCCAGATAGAGAATCGACATAGCATAGCGCAGGATATGAGTATTGGCATCGGGTTCTTTATTCATAAAGCTGCGTAATGTACGCATACCCAGATTCAAACCATAGGTATTACCGCTATAGACATCCAGAGTGCTGCTGGGATTAGTATTTAAGATACTGCCTATGCTGGTCTCAAAGCTGTCCTGAGAAACCATACCCTTCGTGGCCATCTGATGTACTAATGCGGCTGCCTGGAAAACCCCCGCCAGGGCGATGGCTTGTTCCTGCTCTTTCTGGCTTGAACTCATATAGTGTTTATATCCGTCGGTTAGCTTGACTGTGCTGCTATCAATCTAGGTTTATGGTCAGTTTTTGACCATAAACCTAAGGGAATTATCCCTCTTTTGTTATTTGCAGCAGCTTGCTCCATTAATTTACGCTGAATTTGTAGTCGATCTCTAGTCCTGATCGCGCCAGGTTTTCTCAATCACAGCACCACCCAGGCAGATATCATCCAGATAGAACACCACGGATTGACCAGGGGTTACTGCACGCTGAGGTTCATCAAAGACTACTTCAAACTCATTATCACCCAAAGGTTTTACCAGGCAAGCCTGATCGTCTTGACGATAACGGGTTTTGGCACGGCAACGGAATTCTCCCGTTTGTGGTGGCTCTCCGGCTACCCAGTCGACACTTTCGGTTTTCAGACCGCGGCTGAATAAGAGCTTATGATCGGTACCCTGAACGGCGATCAGGATATTATTTTTCAGGTCCTTGTCTGCCACAAACCAAGGATCTTCTGAGTATTCTTTCAGTCCACCAATGCCCAGGCCCTGACGTTGACCAATGGTATAGTACATCAGGCCGCTGTGTTTACCGATCTCATCACCGTTCGGTGTGGTGATCTTACCAGGCTGTGCTGGCAGATACTGCTGTAGGAAATCTTTAAAACGGCGTTCGCCAATAAAGCAGATACCGGTACTGTCTTTTTTGCGGGCAGTAATCAGGTCATGTTTTTCGGCCAGAGCCCGTACTTCCGGCTTTTCGATCTCGCCAACAGGGAATAGCGTTTTACCGATCTCTTTATGACCGACCGCATGTAGGAAGTAGCTTTGGTCCTTATTGTTATCCAGACCTTTTAATAGGGTCGCTTTGCCTTCTTTTTCGCTGCGTCGTACGTAATGACCTGTCGCAATAAGGTCTGCGCCCAGTGCTTCGGCGTATTCCAGGAAAGCCTTAAACTTGATCTCTTTATTACACAGAATATCTGGGTTTGGGGTACGGCCTGCTTTGTATTCTTCGAGGAAGTGTTCAAAGACATTGTCCCAGTACTCTGCTGCAAAGTTAGCCTTGTGCAGTTTGATGCCGATACGGTCACATACCGCTTGAGCATCGGCCAGATCCTCTTTTGCAGTACAGTACTCAGTGCCATCGTCCTCATCCCAGTTCTTCATGAACAGGCCTTCCACCTGGTAACCCTGTTCTTTAAGCAGGACTGCCGAAACGGAGGAGTCGACACCGCCGGACATGCCGACGATAACTTTGATCTGACTGTTATCAGTTGCTTGTGCTGAGGTATGAGTATCTGACATCTTAGTTCGCTATTGATTATGCAGAGGCAGGGATCACCTGCTCACTAACCCTGAAAAATTGATCGCTACTGTGTTGTTTCCACAGTAGCGATCTTTACTTTGATTGATGTAGCCCGCCAGTATAACGAAATGCTTTAGGCTTCGTCTGCCAGAGGGTGATTAAAATCATAAATAAAATCTAGTGGAAAACGTCGGCCAGCACGGTAATCCTCGAAGCATTTGAGTACGGCTTCGCTACGCATCTTTTCCGGTTGAGAAATTAATTCTTCCCAACTGAGCCACACGGCACCTTCAATACCAGTATCTAAAGGAAGGTCTGGGTCGTGACTGATTGGCTCTGCTATAAAAGCGTGGCGATGGTAGGTGGTATGATCGCCAACTTCATTAATATAAAGACCCAGTAGACCGGTGATCTTTACTGTCCAGCCTGTTTCTTCTTGAGTTTCACGTACAGCTGCATCAAGCAGGCTTTCACCTTTTTCAACATGACCTGCAGGTTGGTTGTAAACCAGTCGACCTTGACTCCATTCTTCAACCAGCAGAAAGCGGTCATCTTTTACCACAATTGTGGCGACAGTGCTGTTGGGTTTCCACACATCGGTACGGGCTGTCATCACTTATGTCCTTGATTTTGTCTTAGGGCCATTGCTTCGGCGAACATTGTTGCTTTTACCGCTGGAATTTGTCGCTTTAAAACGCTGTTGTCCGCTTTTGCTGTTGTTTCTGTTGCCGTTATTTTTATTGCCACTGTTTTGGCTGTTACTACTTTTATTACTATTTCTGCTGCCGTCTCTGTTGCTATTTTTAGCGTTGCTGCGATTGATATGGGGGCGCTTGGTTTTTTTTACAGCCTCAATAGGTAAATTCACCTCAATCTCTTGGTATTGGCCTTGTTCAACACCCGTCAGTGCCCAGTCGCCAATTTTTGTCCGCACTAAGCGTAATGTGGGAAATCCAACGGCAGCACTCATACGACGGACCTGACGATTGCGCCCCTCACTGATAATCAGTTCTACCCAGCTGGTGGGTATGGTTTTGCGTTGGCGTACAGGTGGTACTCGTTCAGCAAAGCCTGGATCTTCGATGCGACGAGCTTTGGCTGGTCGAGTCATGCCGTCTTTTAGTTCAACACCTTGTCTGAGCTGTTTCAGTGCCTCTTCAGTGATCTCTCCTTCGACCTGAATAACATAGGTTTTAGGCAGCTTCATATCGGGAGAGGCTATTCTGTGCTGTAGTCGGCCATCATCGGTTAACAGTAGAAGCCCTTCCGAGTCGTAGTCCAGGCGACCTGCAGGATAGATGCCGGATTGATAGATAAAATCAGCCAGCGTCTTTCTTCCTTCGTTATCGGTAAACTGAGAAAGGACCTGAAACGGCTTGTTAAATAAGAATAATCGGCTCATTGATGTCTATACTTTCGGTAGCGTGATCATTAATTTTAACGGATAGATTACCAGAGGGATATGGTGTTCTTTTAGGTGCTGTGACAGATTGGGAACATAGAAAATGCTTGATCTGTAAAGGTTTTTATAGAAAAGTCAGGAAAGATAGAATAATTAGTCAACCGGTTGTGCAAGATTGTGTTTCCAATTATTTTGATTATTCTTACTTTATAACTCAGTTATTTGACCCTATATAAGGACAAGGCCGTATAAGAGTGAGTGTTAGGCCTGAAAAGATTGCGCAAAAGTGAGCATTTTTTCCCAGAAATGGCTTGAACTGCTTGAGCTTGGCAGCTTATGTGCTTATGTTTAGCTTAAGCTGGTTTTAAAGCTGACTAAAATTTGAACCTAATTTTGCCCAGCTCTGATTTTTTACCTAACTTACAGAACAGAGGATTAGCAATACGCCATGTCTGACCTTTTTTTAAACATGTTTAATCAGGCCACCATCGTAAATCAGGCCGATGATCAGGAGAGACATGACGAGGACGGTGGTGTTGCGGTTGCGCCTGCCAAGCCTGAGCTTAAGCAGCCGCCGATGTATAAAGTAGTTTTGTTAAATGACGATTATACACCTATGGAATTTGTGGTAGAGATTTTGACCACCTTCTTCAGCATGGACGAAGAGAAAGCGACGCAAGTTATGCTTGCAGTGCACACACAGGGCAAAGGTGTGTGTGGTGTCTATACCAGGGATATTGCTGAAACAAAATGTGTCCAGGTGAATCAGTACTCAAGAGAGTGTCAGCATCCGCTACTGTGTGAGATTGACCGGGCTGATTGACAATAAATAGCGGCAAGAGAGGGTAGCCCCATGTTAAGCAAAGACCTCGAAGCAACACTAAATGCTGCATTTACCGTTGCGCGTAGCAAGCGCCATGAGTTTATGACGGTAGAACATCTGTTACTGGCATTGTTGGATAACGATTCAGCATCGCGAGTACTTCAAGCCTGCGGTGCCAACCTGGACAAGTTGCGTATCGATTTACAGGATTTTATTAATAGCACAACCCCGTTAATTCCTGATGATCAGATGGAACGTGAAACTCAGCCAACACTGGGTTTTCAACGGGTACTTCAACGCGCCGTTTTCCATGTCCAGTCATCAGGCAAAAGTGAAGTTACCGGTGCAAATGTATTAGTGGCCATTTTTAGTGAACAGGAAAGCCAAGCAGTTTATTTCCTGCGTCAGCAAAATGTGGCCCGTGTGGATGCAGTTAATTACATCTCGCACGGTATTTCTAAAGTATCTGGTCACGATAACCCAGGTTTGGGCCATGATCATGATCAGCATCACGAAGATGTGGAAGAAGGCAACACTGAAGGCGATGCAAACAGCCCATTGACTGGTTATTCAACTAACCTGAATGAGCAGGCTCGCGTGGGTCGAATTGACCCTCTGGTAGGCCGTGACCACGAAGTGGAACGTGTGATTCAGATTCTGGCCCGTCGTCGTAAAAATAATCCGCTGCTGGTAGGTGAAGCTGGTGTGGGTAAAACGGCGATTGCCGAAGGTTTGGCCAAGCGTATTATCGATGGTGAAGTGCCGGAGGTGATCCATGATAGCGTGGTTTATTCGCTGGATATGGGCGCACTGTTGGCAGGCACCAAATATCGTGGTGATTTCGAAAAACGTCTGAAGGCGCTGCTGGGTGAACTGAAGAAGCAACCCCATGCGATCCTGTTTATCGATGAGATCCATACCATTATCGGTGCTGGTGCAGCATCTGGTGGCGTAATGGATGCGTCTAATCTACTGAAGCCGCTGCTGAGTTCCGGCGAGATCCGTTGTATCGGTTCGACGACCTTCCAGGAGTTCCGTGGCATCTTTGAGAAAGATCGTGCTCTGGCCCGTCGTTTCCAGAAGGTGGATGTACTGGAGCCATCAGTGGATGACACCATCGAGATTCTGAAAGGGCTGCGCAGTCGCTTTGAGAAACACCATGATCTGGCTTACACCGATGAAGCGCTTGAGTCTGCAGCTAAGCTGGCAGATCGTTATATCAATGACCGTCATATGCCGGATAAGGCGATTGATGTGATTGATGAAGCGGGTGCTTATCAGCGTCTGCTGCCGGAAAGTGAGCGCGTCTCTACGATTCGTGTGGATGAGGTGGAAGCGATTGTGGCGAAAATCGCCCGCATTCCACCGAAGAGTGTTACGACTTCTGACAAGAAAGTACTTAAGGATCTGGAGAAAAATCTGCAGATGCTGGTCTTTGGTCAGGACGATGCGATTACTTCACTGTCCAATGCGATCAAGTTATCTCGTGCGGGCCTGAAAGCCCCTGAGAAACCAATAGGTTCGTTCCTGTTTGCGGGCCCTACCGGTGTAGGTAAAACCGAGGTGAGTAAGCAGCTGGCCAATATTATGGGCATCGAGCTGATTCGCTTTGATATGTCCGAGTATATGGAGCGTCACACTGTATCCCGTTTGATTGGTGCGCCTCCAGGTTATGTCGGCTACGATCAAGGTGGTTTATTAACCGAAGCCATTACCAAAACTCCACATTGTGTTCTGCTGTTGGATGAGATTGAAAAAGCGCATCCAGAGGTCTTTAACCTACTACTGCAGGTGATGGATCACGGTACACTGACCGACAATAATGGTCGTAAAGCGGACTTCCGTAATGTGGTGATGATTATGACCACTAATGCGGGAGCGGAGGCCTTGAGTCGTCGTTCTATCGGTTTCGCTAATCAGGATCATAGTACCGATGGTATGGAAGTGATTCGTAAGACCTTCTCACCGGAATTCCGCAACCGTCTTGATGGTATTATCCAGTTCAGTGCGCTGAATTTCGATATGATCAAGAGTGTGGTGGATAAATTCCTGGTTGAGTTACAAGCTCAGCTGGATGAGAAGAAAGTCCATCTTATTGTCGATGATGAAGCGAAGGGCTGGTTGGCTGAAAATGGTTATGATCCAGAAATGGGTGCACGACCTATGGCGCGTCTGATTCAAGAGAAGATCAAGAAACCATTGGCGGAAATTCTGCTATTTGGTGATCTGGCTGAATCCAGTGGTGAAGTGCATATCACCATCAATGATGAAGGTGACCTGGTGCTGGAAGCTGAAAAAGAAGATGCGCCAGCCTGATTAAGGTCTTAATTTGCAATCTGCGTAAAGCTGATTGAGTGAAAGTCAAAGGGTGACTTCTTCGGGAGTTGCCCTTTTTTATGTCTGCTTGTTTGTGTTTGTGAGCTCTAGTGAGAGCGAGAAGGGAAGACTGTAGAAGGCTATCTGGAAAGCTCTGTAGCTTAGAAACTAAAAAGCCCGGCAAGAAGCCAGGCTTTCAAGAACCGTGCGCAGATTAACGAGCGCGGTATACGATACGGCCTTTAGACAGGTCGTAAGGCGTCAGCTCAACCTTAACCTTGTCACCGGTCAGAATGCGGATGTAGTTTTTGCGCATTTTGCCAGAAATATGAGCAGTTACAGTGTGACCGTTTTCCAGTTCAACACGGAACATCGTGTTTGGCAGCGTGTCAACCACGGTGCCTTCCATTTCAAAGGAATCTTCTTTTGCCATGCAGGAATTACCTCGGGTTTTTCTGCTGTCTATATACGAATCAATGCGTATTTTTTTACTTAAACTCGAACCTTTTTGGCTCAAGTCAGATGAAGCTACACACAAAAAATCGCGCGTATTTTGCCTTATTTTCGCCAGGTTAGCAAAAAGTTCCCGGAATAAATTAAAAAAAAGCTTTGTTAAATCATAAACTGTTCACAATCTGATCAGATTATAGTCTGAAACTCATTACCGGTCAGATTCTTGTTGTTGGCGGCTATCTTGTATCTGCAATGGATACCAATGGTTATCCCTTAACTGTTCCAAGGGTTGAAACTCCGTCTTGTAGCGCATCTTACGGCAAGCTTCTATCCAGTAACCTAGATATACATAAGGTAAGCCATGGCTTTCAGCGAAGCGTATTAGCCAAAGGACAACAAAAACTCCTGGTGAGCGCTTTTCTTCATCTGGGTCGAAAAAAGTATAAATTGCTGATAAACCATGGTTTAACAGATCCATAGCGGAAACCGCTATGAGCTTGTTATTGTTATCTCGAAATTCAACCAAGTGAGAAAAAGGTTTATCCAAATTCAGAAAAGAACGGTACTGATCTTCTGAAGCCGGGTACATATCGCCATCAGAATGACGTTCATTAACATAACGCTTGTAGAGGTTATAGTGATCCTGACTAAAGCGGGCAGGTAAGACCCGTGCACTTAAGTCTTGGTTGCGATTAAAAATCTTTCGGTGTTTGCGCTTGGGCTGGAATTGATCTGCTGGCACACGCACTGAAATACAAGCATCACACCCTTTGCAATTTGGGCGATAAAGGTGTCGTCCACTGCGCCGAAAACCGACCAGAGACAAAAGATCATAGACCTGAGTTGTCAGTGGGTGTTCTGGATCAAGAAACAGCGTTGTTGCTTCTCTGCCGTCCAGATAGCTACAGGCATGGGGGACGGTCATATAAAAGCGCAGCTGAGATTCGATAAAGGGTGTTTCAATACTCAATAGATCGATTCCTTAATGCTCTCACTGATTTTCCATTGGCCTGGCAGCCTTGAAGCCGCTCCATACCATTTAAGGTAGTCCAGAAATTCCGCTCTTTCGATCTCTTGCGCGCCAAAGCTGGCTAGATAGTCGGTATAAACCTGGCAATCGATCAGTTTAAAGTCCCATGCCTTCAGCTGCTCAACCAGATGTACAAAGGCAACTTTTGATGCGTCGTTCACCCGAGTAAACATGGATTCGCCACAGAAAATCTTGCCAATGGCTACACCATAGAGACCTCCGACTAACTCACCATCTTGCCAGGTTTCTACAGAGTGAGCGTAGCCTTCCTGGTGTAACCGGGTGTAGGCCATTTTCATATTATCTGAAATCCAGGTTTCATCGGTATAAGCCCGGGCAGCAGAACAGCCTTCAAGGACTTGTTCAAAAGCTTGATCAAATGTAACCTCAAACGGCTTTTTTTTCAGCACCTTACGCAAACTTTTACGAATCTTGATTTCATTGGGTTTCAGCACCATACGGGGATCAGGGGACCACCAGAGCACGGGCTCTCCGGGGCTATACCAGGGAAAGATACCTTGGCGGTAGGCCTGTATGAGCCATTCAGGTGTTAAACTGCCCCCAAAAGCCAGTAGACCCGGCGGATCTTCCAGTGCGGTTTCGACGGTAGGAAAAAGAGCAGGACCGTCCGGGTCCAACCAGGGCAGTTCGATCATTGGGTTTTATTATCCTTCATCTTGCTTATTGATTTTGCTTGCTTCTTTGCTCAGGTATTATATAGCTTCAGTTTTTAATGGTAGACATTTCATGAACTCCAACCAACATTCTTCATCAGATCAATCATTAACGGAACGTATCCGCAGTACAGCCCGTGAAGGTTTAGCCATTTTGTTGTTGGCGTTATGTACCTTTTTATTTGTTGCTTTGACCAGTTATGACAAAGCGGATGGCCGTTGGTCAAGTGCTTATAGTCCCGAAGAACCGATCAATCTGATGGGGAGTTTTGGTGCTTTTGTTTCAGATCTAATGTATTCCGGGTTGGGGTATTCAGCGTATCTGTTTCCTATTTTGTTTTTAGGTTTGGCTCTGGTCAAGCTGGGTAAAGGATCAGGCTTCCGTCCTGAGTGGCCTGTTGTCGCTATTCGTAGTGCGGGCTTTTTATGTTTGCTTATTTCTACTTCGACGTTAGGCAGCTTACACTTTTTTCATCCTGAAAGTGCTCTGCCAAATGCTGCTGGCGGTGCATTAGGGGAATCTATAACCAGTGCGTTATCTGGTTTTGGTTTACTAGGGGCTACCATGGTAATGCTGGCGATCTGGATGGCGGGTTTTACTATGCTGACAGGTTGGTCGTGGTTAAGGGTGATGGATGAGGCCGGCTTCTATGGTGAGAAGCTTGGTATGCGTGTCTACAACTGGCTACGTCAGGAGGCGAAAGACTCCAGTGCTGGTTTGCCTGAACACTATTCGGCACCCGAGACAAAAAAACCGCTATTTTCTAAGCCACCCGAGCCTGAAAAGGCTGAAGTCAAACCTGAAAATAAGGTGCGCAAAGGGCCGAAAATTCATGCGCCTTATCAGGGGCGATCAAACTCTGAAGTTGTACCTGAGGGTGAGCCTCAGCTTGCTGCTGAGCCTGGTCTTACAGCTGAAACAGAACATGTAGAAAAAGGTCCATCAGCGATTGCACCGGTAAAAGATAAGTTAGTGAATTTATGGCGTCGTCGTCCTGTGCTACCGCCAGTATTTAAATCAGTGCCTGTACCTGAAGGTAAAGAGCAGAAACGAGTTGAGCCAGGGTTGGATATCCCAGCTGCCAGTTCGAATCATGAACGGGTTGAACCTTCACTTGGTAATTTGGGTGGTGCTTCTGCTCAGTCGTCGATGTCTCTTCATACTGAGGAGCAAACTACTGCTAAGCAAGCCGCTCCTCTGGTAATGGAGCCTTTGGTGGCTACTGATGAGCCTTATGCTGAACAGCCACAGCCACAGCCACAGCCACAGCCACAGCCACAGCCACAGCCACA
>CAYFGP010000133.1:0-18362 GCA_964342385.1 uncultured Oleiphilus sp.
GTATAGTTCGGCCATTTTCTCGCCAAAGGAAATTGCACAATGAGCTATACACACTTGACCGAAAGCGAACGATAACAGATCTCTTCATTAAAGAAAGCAGGTCTGAATCAAAAAGAGATTGCAGAGCATACTGGCCGTAGTACTTCTACGCTATCTCGTGAATTAAGAAGGAATAAGGGCTTACGTGGATACTGTCCAAAACAAGCTCATAAGCTTGCTGAGGAAAGGAAGAAAAAGGCGCACAAAGCCAAGAAAGTTACGCTGAAAATCAGGCTCTGTATCGAGATTTTGAGTCGCCAGGAACTCAGCCCTCAACAGGCGGCTGACTATCTCGATAAGCATGCAGAAATTAGGCTCCATCACGAGACGGTCTATCAGATTATTTATCAGGATAAGGCACAAGGAGGCGATCTCTACCTGTATCTTCGCGTGGCATCCAAACCTTATCGTAAACGTTACGGTAGCTATGATCGCCGCGGTAAGATCAAGAACAGGACGTGCATTGAAGAACGGCTTTTGATCGTTGATGAGCGCAGTCGCATAGGGGACTGAGAGGGCGATACGGTTCTTGGTGGAGGACGTAATAGATAAAATTGGGTGTCCAGTTTTCGTTTGCGTCACTTTTTGTCTCTATTGATTTTGACGTTGCTTTAAAAAATAATAGATGTCCCAACTCTACTTATCAGAGATATTATTATAAACAACATTGATTAATGCAGTTTGTGCCTTTGATTATAACTTTGAGTAGAGGTGTATATTTTAAGGAGCATATATGAACAAAGATTTTCCTGTTTGTGTTGGCGAAATAACTATAACAGTCTTTAACTCTGACATATCACATGAAACTCTATGGAAACATAGAGATGAAATTATAGGCTCGATTATTGAATACCTAAACAATTTAAACAATGAAGTTCATGTTGAGTTATTGAGAGTCGAACGAGGATGTATCAAAATCGTATTAAAAGTTCTACGTAAAATAATTCATGATGTAGCGGCATATGTAACTATATCAGGTTTATTTTTAGGCTTATCAAATGACTCTGCAGGTCTGCAAGAGCATGTTCGTAAAGAAGTCAATATTCCTTGTTACGTTGAGTTTATAAAGGAGTCTGATCACAGTTACTTTTATGGACCAGTTAGAGAAGGTGATACACTATCTGATATAGTACGCAATATCAGAAAAGAATACTCTCTTGATCAATACACTAACGAGCAGATAATGGCAGCTTATTACGATTATAATCCCGATGCTTTTTATGGGAGTATGCATAATCTAAATTCAAGATCTTGTCTGTCTCTGCCAAAAGGCTTTAAAGCTAGAAGTGTTCAAGATGCATTAAAACTGTTAAGGTTAAAGTGATTCAGAATGGCGATATGTAGATAATAAACATAAGTAATTTTTCTGGAATAATCGAGAAAATAGGTTGGTTTTTAAAGAGAAAACGGGGACAAGCTCGGCTTCAATCCCCATTCCCTATTCAAGATTAAAATCACCCCGCCAATTGCTGTACCGCCAACTTCGCTGCCGGTTGCAGTTCACTACCATCCTGCTCTAGATATTCAATAATCTGCTGTTTCATAGAACGTGCCCAGAATTTTTTCAGATGAACGGCTGTCGCATCTGCCGTTTGTTCCGGGGTGTTGCCGTAGCTGTTGTTATCAACGATCTGGTTGATCATTACGATCAGTTGTTCCAGTTGTGTTTTCATAATAACTCCTTAAATTCTTTTGCTTTGCGGTTCTGGATAGCCGCTAGCCTTAAGCATCTTTATCCTGCTGTAAATCAGCATGTTGATCGGATAAAGGCTGGCTACGGTGGTAGACGACAAAGCGATCTGGTCGGGCGTAGGCGACCAGATTTAGCTGACTTTGCTGGGCTTTTTCGATAGCCAATGACGTAGGGGCTGAGATTGCCACTAATGAGCCTAAACCTGTGCTACTGGCTTTCTGTACCATCTCGTAGCTGGCGCGGCTGGAGATCAGCGCAAAGCCCTGTTGATATGGACTTTGTTGCTTATCTTTAGCCTGCTCTTTACGGCCTTGAGTCTCTGCTGACTGTTCTGGCTGAAAGCCATTGCGGTAGAGGTGACCGATCAGTTTGTCCAGGGCGTTATGACGACCCAGATCTTCCCGAACAGCCAATACATTACCTTCACTATCACACCAGGCCGCTGCATGAGTGGCACCGGTCGCCTTTTTCAGTAACTGATGCTCAGGTAGCTGATCCAGTGCTGTTGCGATGGCTTCAGGGGTCGGACAGGGCGTGGCAGGCATCACTGGTGCTGGGCGTATCGCTTGCTCCAGTGATTCTGCACCGCATAGACCACAACCGGTTCGTCCGGTTAGGTTTCTGCGTCGCTCTTTTAGCTCCATAAAGCGCTGGCTGGAGAGTTCGATATTCACCAGCCATCCAGCACAGTCCTGCACCACTTCGATATCGTAGATCTCGTTTGGGTGCTGGATCAGGCCTTCGCTCAGGCTAAAGCCCAGCGCAAACTCTTCCAGGTGATCCGCTGTCGCCATCATGACTGCATAAGAGATGCCGTTATAAACCAGTGCAATCGCCTGCTCCTCTGCCACCTGATCGTAATCATGTTGGCATTGCAGCTGGTTTTGCACACTAAACCAGCGCTCTACCGCCTTAGCGATATGGCCTTTAACCTCTTGGGTTTGAAAGGGCTGGGTATGGTGTTGGTTCATAGTGCGTCTCTTATTTTGCATGAATGATCTGGCATAACTGATATTTGTCGCTAACGCTGCACAGCGCTTGGTATTGAAAGCAGAAGCTCAGTTAGCTTGATCCCAAATGATAAAGCCTCACTGGGGATATGCCACAGTGAGGCCTGTCGGGATCTTAGCGTACCCTGACTTTTTCTTCTTGCTGACGGCCCTGCTCCAGGAACTCCAGCTGCTCGGTTTCAAAGCGTTTAAAGCTCTGTTGCCATTCGGATGGCTGAGTCACTTTCTCGACCTGAACCGCAGTCACCTTGTACTCAGGGCAGTTGGTGGCCCAATCCGAGCTGTCGGTGGTGATCACGTTGGCACCGCTACCTGGGTGGTGGAAGGTGGTGTAAACCACACCTGGTTGCATACGCTCGCTGATCACGGCACGCATTACGGTTTCACCGGCACGGCTGGTAATGCCCAGCCAATCGCCGTCGCTGATACCGCGCAGTTCGGCATCAGATGGATGCACTTCCAGCACATCTTCGTCATGCCAGTACTGGTTGTCGGTACGGCGGGTCTGAGCACCTACATTGTACTGCGACAGAATACGACCTGTGGTCAGCAGCAGAGGGAAGCGTGAGGTGGATTTCTCCGACGTTTCCACATACTGAGTCACTGCAAATTTACCCTGACCAATCGGGAAGTCTTCCACGTGCATGGTCGGAGAGCCTTCAGGGAACTGGTCGTTACATGGCCATTGGATACTGCCCATCTCTTCCAGTTTCTCGTAGCTGACACCAGTAAAGGTCGGAGTCAGGCGCGCGATCTCATCCATAATCTCCGATGGATGTTTGTAATCCATTGGATAGCCCAGTGCATTGGACAGCATCATGGTGGCTTCCCAATCCTGCTTACCACCCAGAGGCGTCATTACCTTGCGTACGCGGTTGATACGACGTTCCGCGTTGGTAAAGGTGCCGTCTTTCTCCAGGAAGGTAGAACCCGGCAACAGTACGTGGGCAAACTTAGCGGTTTCGTTCAGGAAGATATCCTGTACCACCAGAATATCCAGTGCACGCAGTGCCGCGTAAACGTGTTGGGTATTTGGATCGGACTGAGCGATATCCTCACCCTGTACATACATGCCCTTGAATTGACCAGCCAGCGCCGCATCAAACATATTCGGAATACGCAGACCCGGTTCGTTATCCAGAGATACGCCCCATTCTGTTTCGAAGCGTGCACGGGCGTCATCATCTGCAACGTGCTGGTAACCCGGCAGATCATGCGGGAAGGAGCCCATATCACAGGAGCCTTGTACGTTGTTCTGACCACGCAGCGGGTTTACACCCACACCTTCGCGACCGATATTACCGGTAGCCATCGCTAGGTTAGCAATACCCATCACCATGGTTGAACCCTGGCTGTGCTCGGTCACACCCAGACCGTAGAAGATGGAACCGTTACCGGCTTCGGCAAACTGACGGGCCGCACGACGCATATCTTCAGCTGCCACACCGGTAATCGCTGCCATCGCTTCAGGCGAGTTCTCCGGCTGTTGGATAAAGGCGCGCCAGCGCTGGTAATCGTTATCGTCACAACGCTCGGCGATAAAGTCCTGATCTTCCAGACCTTCAGTAACCACAACGTGTGCCAGTGCATTCACTACTGCGACGTTAGTACCTGGACGTAGCTGCAGGTGAATCGCTTCTTTCAGGTGTGGTGTGCTTAGCAGATCGATCTCACGAGGATCAACCACGATCAGCTTGGCACCCTGACGTAGACGTTTACGCAGCAGAGAACCAAATACTGGGTGTGCATCGGTTGGGTTAGCACCGATCACCAATACTGCATCGGATTTCAGTACCGATTCAAAGGTCTGCGTACCCGCCGCTTCACCCATGGTGACTTTCAGGCCGTAACCGGTTGGGCTGTGACAAACACGGGCACAGGTATCGGTGTTGTTATTACCAAAACCGGCACGAATCAGTTTCTGAACCAGATAGGTTTCTTCGTTAGTACAGCGGGAAGAGGTGATACCGCCGATACTTTCACGACCGTATTTTTCCTGAGTCGCTTTCAGCTTGTCTGCTGCAAACTGAATCGCTTCTTCCCAGCTTACTTTCTGCCACGGCTGATCGATGGAATCACGAATCATCGGCTCGGTGATACGATCTTTGTGAGTGGCATAACCAAAGGCAAAACGACCTTTAACACAGGAGTGGCCCATATTGGCTTCGCCGCCTTTGTACGGCACCATACGGATCACTTCTTCGCCTTTCATCTCGGCTTTAAAGGAACAACCGACACCGCAGTAAGCACAGGTGGTCACAACGCTGTGATCCGGCTGACCTTTGTCGATGACATTGTTTTCGATCAGGGTTGCTGTCGGACAGGCCTGAACACAAGCACCACAGGATACACACTCGGAGTCCAGGAAGTTCTCTTTTTGACCCGCACTGATAGTGGAGTCAAAACCACGGCTATCAAGTGTCAGAGCAAAGGTGCCCTGTACTTCACCACAGGCACGTACACAGCGGCTACAGGCGATACATTTGCTGGCATCGAAGGTGAAGTATGGGTTAGAGGTGTCTTTTTCAGCGTCGAGGTGATTATTGCCATCAAAGCCATAACGTACTTCACGCAGACCTACGGCACCGGCCATATCCTGCAGCTCACAATCACCATTGGCTGGACAGGTCAGACAGTCCAGTGGGTGATCGGAGATATACAGCTCCATAATATTGCGACGCAGTTTAGCCAGCTTATCGTTTTGCGTGCTGACCTTCATGCCATTTTCGGCTGGGGTAGTACAGGACGCAGGCAGGCCACGACGGCCTTCAATCTGAACCGCACACAGACGACAGGAACCGTAAGCATCCAGATTGTCGCTGGCACACAGCTTAGGAATATTGATATCGGCCAGTGCGGCAGCGCGCATCACCGAGGTGCCTTCCGGTACGATAATCTCAGTACCGTCGATTACCAGAGAGATCATATTCTCAGACTGGCTCGGTGGTGTGCCGTAATCTTTATCTGGGCTGGCGTGCAGTTCCAGATTTTGCTTTTTAGGGTCAAAGATCTCGATCATGCTGGCTGCCCTCCAGTGGATTCTTCTTTTTCAGTACGAGCCTCCCAGGCTTCTGGGAAGTGTTTAACGGCACTCTGTACCGGGAATGGCGTCATACCACCCATGGCACATAGGGAGCCGTCGAGCATGGTGTCACACAGGTCACCCAGCAGCTCCATATTGGCTTCTGGATTGATACCGGCACGGATCTTATCGATCACTTCCACACCACGGGTGGAACCAATACGACACGGTGTACATTTACCGCACGACTCTTCAACACAGAACTCCATGGAGAAACGAGCCTGTTCACTCATATCGACCGTATCGTCAAACACCACGATACCGCCGTGACCCAGTACCGCACCAATGGCGGAGAAGGCTTCATAATCCAGTTCGGTATCCCACTGGCTCTCCGGCATATAAGCACCCAGAGGACCGCCCACCTGAATCGCCTTCATTGGACGACCGGAAACCGTACCACCTGCGTAGTCATCCAGCAGTTGTTTCAGCGTTGTACCAAAGGCCAGTTCAATCAGACCGCCCTGGTTGATATTACCCGCCAGCTGGAATGGCAGCGTACCGCGAGAGCGGCCCATACCGTAATCCGCGTAGGCTTGACCGCCTTCCGCCAGAATAAAAGGCACAGCCGCCAGAGACAGCACATTGTTTACGATAGTCGGCTGACCAAACAGACCTTCAATGGCAGGCAGTGGTGGTTTGGAACGTACCATGCCACGCTTACCTTCCAGACTTTCCAGCAGTGAAGTCTCTTCACCACAGATATAAGCCGCAGCACCTAAACGCACTTCCAGATGGAAGGTTTTGCCGCTACCTTGAATATTTTCACCCAGGAAACCCGCTTCATAAGCATTAGCGATCGCTTCATCCAGAATCTCATGAGCTACCGGATATTCCTGACGCAGATAGATATAACCCTGATCTGCACCCACCGCTAAACCAGCGATGGTCATACCCTCAACCAGCATCAGTGGATCGGCCTCCATCACCATACGGTCGGCAAACGTACCTGAGTCACCTTCGTCAGCATTACAGACGATATATTTCTGTGGACCTTCACAGTCCAGTACGGTTTGCCATTTGATACCCGTTGGGAAAGCTGCACCACCACGACCGCGCAGACCTGAAGCTTTGACCTCATCAACGATAGTTTGCTCGCTCATGGCCAAGGCTTTTTTCAGACCTTTAAAACCGTCATGGGCTTCATAATCCGCGATAGACACAGGATCAGTAATACCGGAGCGGGCAAAGGTCAGACGCTGTTGGTTTTTCAGGTAAGGTAGTTCTTCCGGTTGACCCAGAGACAATTCGTGGGATTGCTCACCACTGAACAGGCCTGCAGCGACCAGAGATTCAACATCACGGGCATTAACCGGGCCGTAGGCAACACGGCCTTGTGCGGTCTCAACTTCCACCATAGGCTCCAGCCAGAACACACCACGGGAACCGTTACGCACGATTTCGATCTGCTGTTCAGGGTTAGCGCTTTGGTGGGCTTGAGCAGCTTCTGTGATCAGACGCGCTACTTTTTCACCGCCCAGTGCCAGTGTGGTGGTATCCCGTGGGATATAAACTTTAATAGGGCTAACAGTTGAGGAGCTTGTTGTAGAGGGATTAGTTGTAGAGGTCATTATTTTACCTCCTTGGCGATATCAGACAGAGCCACAGTACTGGCAGAAAACTCATCAACCAGCTCATCAAATCGTTCCGCATCCACGCGACCAAACACTTCATCACCAATACGGACAGAAGGGCCGCAAGCGCAGTTGCCCAGGCAGTAGACCGCATCCAGGCTGAATTCACGATCTGTAGTTGTGCCGTGGTAGTTCACACCAAGCTTCTCTTTGGCGTGTTGTTCCAGTTCACGGGAACCACGGGCCTGACAGGCTTCCGCACGACAGATCTGCACCTGGTTACGACCCGGTGGCGTCTGGCGGAAGTAGTGGTAAAAGCTGATTACACCGTGGATCTCGGCGCGGGTCTGTTGCAATGCATCGGCAATCAGAGGCACAGACTCAGGTGGGATATAGCCTTCCGCCTTTTGAATGGCATGTAGGATTGGCAGTAAGGCACCGGGTTTGTCTTTTAATGACTGGATGATCTCCTGCACGGCTTGGAGATTCCATTGGCTATAACTACTCATTGGCGAACCTGTCAGCTAATCAGCCGGACCTTAACCTGACCTGTTTTTTACAGCCGCTGTTTCAGCGTAACACCGTATTCAGAATCGACCGCTAAGGGATGGGCTTAACTATTATTTTTTTAGTATATGAACTATAGTTCATAACTTTTATTGGGGTACTACTAAACGGTACTGTCTCAATAGGCGCAAAGTTAGCATTAATGGGGCTATTACGGGAATATGAAATATTATGCCTATTAGAAATGTGCAGATCACACCGTCGTGGACTTTCTGTGATGAGCAGGGTCGACAACTGGAACCTCAACTGTTTCGTTTACTACGTGGCGTGCATGATCATGGCAAGCTGACCGAGGCTGCTAAGCAGGTGAATATCTCCTACCGCCATGCCTGGAATCTACTGAATAAATGGACCGATTTTTTTGGTACGCCTTTGGTGGAGCTGCAAAAGGGTAAAGGAGCTAAGCTCTCTTCCCTAGGTGATAAGCTGTTATGGGCAGAACAGCGCGTCAGTGCCCGCCTGGAACCTCAGTTGAAAAACCTGGCCTCTGAGTTGAACCTGGCCATTCAACAGACCCTGGAAGAAGAGTCTCCTGTGATTCGCCTCCATGCTAGTCATGGTTATGCAGTAGCTTTGTTGCCGGAACATGCAGAAGGTTTTCAGTTTGATCTGCAATATATGAGTGCCGAAGATGCGCTGGCGTCTTTAAGTCGTGGTCAATGTGATATTGCTGGTTTCCACCTGCCGACCGTACACCTAAGTGAAGCACTGTTTAAAACCTACAGTCGTTTTATTCAGAACGATCAGCACCTGGTGATGCGCTTTATCTCTCGTCAGCAAGGTTTGATCGTAGCGTCTGATAATCCTAAACAGATCGAAAGCCTGCACGATCTGGTGCGTGACGAGATCACTTTTATCAATCGGGAAAAAGGTTCCGGCTCTCGTGCTTTAATGGATGAATTATTAAAACGGGCTGAAATTAATTCAGACAAAATCTCGGGGTTTAATACAGAAGAGTTTACCCATTCGGCTGTGGCAGCTTATGTGGCAGCAGGCATGGCGGATGTGGGGTTTGGTGTGCAGGCGGCTGCGGCGCGCTTTGGTCTGGATTTTATCCCAATAGAGCAGGAGTTTTATCTGTTGGTCTGTCATCGGGACTTTTTAAAATCACTGGCGATGGAGCGCTTCCAGGCCATGCTGAATAGCGACGGCTTTAATCAGGCTCTGTCAGATCTGCCCGGTTATAGCAATGAAGGCTGTGGTGATATCGTCAGTCTGGATGATTTTCAGCGTTTGATTACCGAGACGGGCTTAGCGGATTAAGAGAAGCAAATTAAGAGAGACTGATTAAAGGCTGAAGATTAAAGAATGGATTTAGACAACAGCCGATACGGGGACACTTCCCGTATCGGCTGTTTTCAATATTTAATAGCGGAAGCGATTCAGTTTGCTATCCAACGCCTGAACCAGTTTGAACAGTTTTCCGCTCTCCTGATTTACCCTATTAGCGCCATTAGACAGCTCGGTTGTGGTGTCATTGATCCGGCTGATGCTCACCGAGATCTCTTCTGACGCACTTCTTTGCTGTTCAGCGGCGGCTGCAATTTGACTGGTCATCTCATTAATACTACCGATAGCGTTGACCACCTCATCTAACCGGCTCGCTGCGGCTTCTGCTTTTTCAATACAGGTTTGCGTATATTGCTGGCCGTTGCGCATCGCTTTACGGGCTTGATTGGATCGGTTTTGCAGTTTGTCGATCAGGCTCTGAATCTCCGCTGTAGAGTGTTGAGTTTGGGATGCCAGATTACGCACCTCATCGGCTACCACAGAGAAGCCTCGGCCTTGCTCACCAGCCCGAGCGGCTTCAATAGCAGCATTAAGCGCAAGCAGGTTGGTTTGTTCGGAGATGCCATTGATCACTTCGACGATATTGCCGATATTTTCGCTGTCTTCTGCCAGCTGATTCATGATGCTGCTGTTTTGGCTCATCTCCTGCGCCAGTTCCCGAATTGCATCCACGCTGTGATAAACATTACTGGAACCTTCTTCTACGGCTTTTTTCGCCGTATCAGCCGAGAGAGAGGTTTCTGAAGCGCTTTGGGCAACTTGTGTGGCAGAGGCCGACATCTGATTCACTGCCGAAGCCACTGTTTGTATCTCCTGGCGCTGCTTTTGAATCCCTTGATTAGTCTGTTGAGAGATATTGGCAGTTTGGTTTGCGCTGTGTTCCACCTGAGCCATCTCCCCTGCAATATCTTTGACGATATTGTGAGTTTTTCCAATAAAGGCATTGATACCCTGAGTCAGTTCACCCACTTCATCCTGACGTTTTGAGGTTAATCTAAGCGTCAGATCACCATCACTGGAAGCCAGATGTTTGACCTTATCGGCGGTATGGGTAATAGGTGTTGCGATACTGCGGGCCAGAAATGCCAAAATAGCGATACTGATCAGTGCGATCAGACTACCAATGGTGATCTGTTCGGTCATCGCCTGACTGAAGTTGCTATCAAGCACCTGCTGGGTTTGTACGACACCTGCTAATGCGACCTGTTTAGGCACAATAACAATGACAGACCAGGACTCTTTTACGTTAGGCAGTTTGATGGCTGCAACGCCCACATAATCATTTTGATTGGTTTTAACGGCGCTAAGCCCCTGAGCGACTTCGGTACGAACCAGGTCTGTACTGGCACCTTGAATCTGTTGACCAATCTGTTCAGCGTTCGAGGAATGGCCTGCAATCAAGCCTTTTTGACTGACCACCAGCACCTGGCCCTGACCGTTATAAAGTGTTTTGGCTGCACTGGTTGCGATGTCTTGTATGTAGGCCAGTGCTAAATCGATACCGGCCATACCGTAGAAATCACCGTCCACCATTAATGGCATTGTGATAGAGGTGCCAATGGTGAGTTTGCCCTGCACTTTCCAGGTATAGGGTTCCATCAGACAGATACGTCTTTCTTTACCGGGGCAGATATACCAGTAGTTACTGCTATCATTTGGAGCTGCAAAAACAGGATCCAGATTTAAAGGGCGCAGTGCCATTGTATCGCCGGAACGAGTCCAGTAAGGAGCAAAGAGACCACTCTTATAGGTATGGGGTTCACCACCTACCCTGTTGCGATACTGGCTGTCAGCTCCATCAACTTTATCAGGCTCCCAGCCCACATAAGCGCCCATAATATTGGGATTGGCGGCGAGAATATCCCGGATTAGGCGTGAGTTACGGTCTCTATCCAAAGCAACCTGATCATTTAACGCGATATGGCTTTCCATGGCCTGGCGAATACCCAAAGCGACATCCATAGCTCGGGTTAACTGAGCAGAAATACGGGTCGCTTCCAATTCCGCAATTGCTTTTAGCTCAATCTGTAGTTTTCTGTCCAACTCTTGGTGGGTGATCTGATTAACCTCCTGTGCCGTTTTCTTTCCAGAATAATCGGCATAAATCAGAGTCACACTAAGTGCTGCGAGCAGGCATAGGGCAGAGACTGCCGCAATCTTATTTCGAATGCTGTTTAACATTGGGGATGTCCGTTGATTCATATTTTTTATGGGCTGATAAGCAGAGCTTACCGCCTTATTTTTCAGGCCAAGCAGGGGGACATTACCATCAGACGAATTAATATTGGGATGTCCGTTGATTGGTATTTTTTATGAGCTAATAAGTGTCGCTTACTGCCCTCTCTTCAAGCCAAGCAGAGGGGAAACTACCATCAGACAGAGAGATGAGGAATATGAAACATTAGCCATATTACATCCTAAAAACGACATTAAACGACCAAATAACGACTGCGGATGCTGCCTCTGGGGTACTGTCACAGAATTGAACAGCCTGTCTCGTAATAAAACAGTTAATACCTTGGTCGAAAAATAAGGAAAATTATTAGCTGATTGAAAAATAAAGAGATTTTCACCTTGGCATATGCCATGCACTCAGCTTGTTCAGGTTAGAACAGCAGGTGGCATTGGCTACCAGACAATGAACAATAAAAAGGAGTCTGGCCTTGATGAAACTTTTAACACGATCCAGTTCAAAGAGATCCAACCTGAATCTTCCTTTTAGGAAATCCCATTCTTTAAAGAAGCACAGCACAAGTCGGCTGACTCAGTTAGCGACCAGTCTGGCCCTGACTGGTGCATTTTTGCCAATGAGTCAGGCAATGGCATCGGATGCTGAGGCGGAGAATCTTATTCGCAGCAAGTGTCTGATCTGTCACAGTGAGCAGCAAGCAGAACCTGCAACCTTCAGCCGTATGAGCCATCAGCGTAAAAGCCCAGAGGGTTGGTTGATGACTATCGGTCGGATGCAAGTGATGCATGGTCTGCATATTAGCGATCAGGATCGCCGTAAATTGGTGAAGTATTTTGCCGATAATCAGGGCCTGGCTCCTGAAGAGACCGAAGGTTCCCGCTATGCCATGGAGCGTCGTCTGAACACCATGGAAAGCTTTGAATCCGCTCAGCTCACCGAGATGTGTGCTCGTTGTCACTCTGGTGCCCGTGTTGCTTTGCAGCGTCGCCCTGCAGCCGAGTGGGAAAACCTGATTCACTTCCACTTGGGACAATGGCCTTCTCTGGAATATCAGGCATTATCCCGTGACCGTGATTGGTTCAAGTTAGCACTTGAACAGATGGTGCCGGAATTAACGGCTGATTTCCCACTACAATCCGCCAGTTGGGAACAGTGGCAGAAAAAAGCCAAGCAGCCTTTAGGTGGCCAGTGGAGCTTTGCCGCGCAAATGCCAGCTAAAGGTGATGTGCATGGTGTGATGACGGTCTCTCAAACCGGTCATGATCAATATAAGGTCAGCATCAGTGGTCAGTATGCCGATGGTTCGCCGCTGAAAGGTTCCGGTACGGCGATTGTGTATACCGGTTATGAGTGGCGTGCCAATCTAACCGTAGATGGCGTCAAAATGCGTCAGGTGTTTGCTGCTTCTGCCGATGGCAACCAGCTGACTGGTCGTATGTTTGAAGCCGTGCATGATGAAGCGGGTATGGACTTTGTTGCTGCACGTCAGAGCCAACAGAAAACCCTGCTAAGCGTCCAGCCTCAGTTTATTAAGGCTGGTAGCACCCAGATGGTGACCTTAGTGGGTACAGGTCTGGACCAGAAAGGCTTAGACAAGAAGGTATCTCTGGGTAAAGGCATCGAGGTGGTCAGTGTGATTGCTCAGGATGCGAATCGACTGGTATTGCGCGTGAAAGCACAAACCAAAGCCGTACCAGGTTTACGTCAAGTTAAGGCTGGTAAAGCCAATGGTGCCACCCTGACCGTTTATGATCGTATCGATAGCCTCAAGGTTGTACCTAAATTTTCCGTCGCCCGTGTCGGTGGCAATGGCGGCTCTACGCCTAAATATAACGCTCACTTCCAAGCGGAAGCCTGGGGCAATGGTGCCGATGGTAAGCCGGGTACCGCAGATGATCTGCGTATCGGTTTTGTACCGGCTAAATGGCATGTTGAGCCGTTTGATGAAGCGGCCAAAGCAGACCGCGATGTGGAATTCACCGGTAGCATGAACCCCAATACCGGTATGTTTACCACCGCAGCAGCGGGCCCTAACCCAGAGCGTCGTATGTCCACCAATAACGCCGGTAACCTGAAGGTGGTGGCGAAGGTGACTGACGAGGGACAACAAGTGTCTGGCGATGGTCAACTGATTGTGACCGTACAGCGCTGGAACAATCCACCACTGCCGTAGGGACGGCTTTTATCTGAATCTAAAACGTGGCGTAAAGCTCAAGCTGTTAATCCTTCTGACTTTCGAACTTACTGCGTTAAAGCTCAGGTTCAAAGCTGGAATACAGGCTTAAAGCAGCTTTTGTAAAAGAGTTTTCGCCAGAACTGAGATCCAATAAAGGTACGTCACTATGGGCGCACAATTAAAACTTGTGGAGCAGAACCTGCATCTGGTGGAAGTACACCAGCGTCAGTTGCTGTTCCATATTCCCTCCAGCAGTTTGTTTGAGCTGGATGGCTTAACCCAGCAGCTGATTCAGGATCTGCGTCAGCAACCGGAGCAAAGCGCAGAACAGTTGGTTGCGACGATTCAAGCTAAGTTTTCAGAGCAGCAAGCGCGGTTTTCTGAACAGCACTCATGGTTTTCAAAACAACAGATAGAAGAAGTCATTCAGGAGATGTTAGCGCTGGAGCTGATTAGCGATGGCTCCCGCCAACTCACACCTGAAATAGGTACTAAAACAATCAGTGAGTTCCCGCTGAATACGTTAGTACTCAACGTGAATACCGGTTGTAACCTCAGCTGTAGCTACTGCTACAAAGAGGATCTGGATAAACCCTCTGCCGGTCGTAAGATGACACTGGAAACAGCGAAGCAGTCTATCGAGATGTTACTGCAGGAATCGCCGGATGAAGACCGATATAACATCGTCTTTTTTGGTGGTGAACCCCTATCAAATTTCAGCCTGATTGTTGAGGTGGTGAATTATGCTGAGCGTCGTTTTGCTCAGTTTAATAAACCAGTGGATTTCACCATGACCACCAACGCCACCTTGCTAACCGAAGAGATTGTCGACTGGTTGAATGAACATCGCTTTGGTCTGTCGGTGAGTATGGACGGCCCGAAAGCGATCCACGATAAAAACCGCATTACCGTTGGCGGACAGGGCACTTATGACGTGGTGAGTCGTAAGGCACGCATGCTGCTGTCCCGTTATCGCAGTCGGCCGATTGGTGCCCGGGTCACCCTGACCAAGGGCATTACCGATATAGAACGCATCTGGCGTCACCTGCATCAGGAACTAGGTTTTGCCGAAGTGGGTTTTGCCCCGGTAACTTCCGGTGATATCAGTGCCTTTAACCTGAGCTATCAGGAATTGGGCGAGGTGTTTGCCAATATGAAACGCCTGGGTGAGTTCTATCTGGAAGAAGCTTTAGCCCATCGCAATATTGGTTTTTCCAATATGCATCAGCTGCTGACAGATCTGCACGAAGGCAATAAAAAAGCCCTACCGTGTGGTGCAGGTGTGGCCATGCTAGCAGTGGATCATAAAGGCGATCTCAATCTCTGCCATCGCTTTACCGGCTCAGATCTTAATACCTTTGGTGATGTGCAAACGGGTATGGATAAACCAGCGCTGGCGGAGTTTCTGCAGCAACGGCTGGACCGCACCGATACCGGTTGTGCCAGTTGTCGTATTCGTAATCTCTGCTCCGGTGGCTGTTATCACGAAAGCTATGCCCGCTATAACGATCCGGCACAACCGACCTATCACTACTGCGATCTGATGCGCGACTGGGTGGACTTCGGCATCCAGGTCTACAGCCGCATCATGGCCGAGAATCCGGCCTTTTTCGACGACTATATTTCCCCTCGGAGGGCTCACTGATGAAACACCTGAAACCTGTTAACAACAAAGCCCATCTGCTGAGCAAGGTCGCGGATGAGGACCAGATTGAAGATGTGATTGCCATGCAATCCCTGGCTGGTTGTACCGCGACCACAGATCCTGGTTGGGAGATTGATGCCTTTGGTTCCGTGACCTCGCTGTGCCAGCCCATGGAATCGGATCTGTACGGTTGTGCCGACCCTTGCTGGTGGCCTGCTCAGGTGCCAGACATGATGAACACCTACCCGAATTGGAATGAGAAGGCGACCAACTCCGGTGAGAACTGGCGTAATCTGGGTACGGTTTTCCCCGGCGATAAAGATTAAAGCTGTACAGAGATTAGGACAGCAAAAGAATCAGGACGCCATAAGAAAGAATGGCGAGAAGAATTCATATGGAGAGTAAAATGAACAACAAAAAACTCCCGTTAAAGCAGACGTTAGCGGCGTTCACTCTGGCCGCAACCAGTATCGGTTTTGCCAGCAGTGCAGCAGCCAGTCTGAACTATAACAACTCAGGTCTGGACTCGATTAATAAGAGTAAAGCGTTAAAATCCGGCCACGAATATATGATCGTCGCCAACTATCCAAACCAGCTTAACGTGTTGGATCTGGAGTCAGATAGTGTCTATAAAACCTGCCAGATGCCGGATCGTTTTGGTCCCGGTGCACTGCAAGTTTCGCCGGATAAAAAGACCGCTTATATCCTGAATAACGGTTATGAAGATATCTACGGTGTTGATATGGACACCTGTGATGTCACCTTCCACGCCAGAATGGCTCAGGCACCAAAAGAGCGAACCAAAACACTTTATGCATTTACCTTGAGTTATGACGGTAAGGAACTGTATGCAGTACAGAATCCCACTCTGCTGGAGCGAGATCACTACCGGGTACAACCGACTCGATTAGCAGTTTACGATACGTCCAGTGGCTTAAATGCCAAGCCGATCCGTACGTTGCCTTCACCACGTTTGGTGACCGCAATGCAGACCGGTAAAGACGGTGGTTTGTATATGGCCGGTGCGGATATCTACAAGATGGATGTCAACACAGGTGAATACTCCGTTGCCGTACCGAGCCGTAACTGGCAGCGTCCCCGCTACGTGCAACCGGATGTGCTGAATGTGTGGGCGGTACAAACGCCAACCCAGGACTTCACCATTCTCTATACCACAGCACGCTTTCAAGAAGGTTCTGAAGACCTGAATACTGCGGATTGGTTATACGGTTACTTCAATATCAATCTGGAGACCGGTAAAACCGAAACCAAAGATTTTGGTCCGATTACCGAGATCTACTTTACCGGTACCCGCTCACCAAAAGACCCGAATATCATGTATGGCGTGCTTAATCGCTTAGCCAAATACGATATTGAAAAACAGACGCTGCTGGATGCCGCTGAGTTGGATCACTCCTACTACTGCCTGACCGTGAGTAATGATGGCAGCAAGGTGTATCTGGCGGGTACTTACAACCATGTGGCGGTGTTTGATGCCGACACGCTGGAGCGTTTAAACACCATTACGCTGCCAGGTGGTGATATGTCGACGACTACAGCGCAGGTGTTTATCCGCTAAGGGCAAAGTGTTTATTTACTGAAGACATAGGCTTGCTCATGAGGCGAGCAAGCCTAATCTAAGCACCTGTAAACAAGCGAGTTATTTCTTCACCTGGTCTTAATTACATCACTCCAGGGTTTCCCTTTAGACGACCAACTTGGCCGTCGTCTAAAGGGCTTTTTGTTTATGGTGGCAGTTATAAAGGTTCTGCTATGGGTGCTAGTTACTGGCGAAAGCCAAAGGAAAGAGAGGGAATCAAAGCCCGGTATATTTGATACTGTACTCGATCTCTTCCTGCTCAATACGCTCAATATGAGCGGTGTATTCGTTGTTATCTTTCATCTCTTCGAGCATGGCATCCAGTTGTTGGATTAGCTTGTCCCTGCCTTCAAAGTGTTGTGAAAACAGCATAAATAACGAAACGTTTTTAAACACCTTGGGATGCAGCACGATATCCTGCTGCATATTGAGCTCGATCATAGTTCGGGTTGCGGCGACCTTAGAGTGCAATAACAGATCACTACGGCCCGAGGTCAGCATCTTAAAAATCTGCTGAATATTGCTATTGGTATAGAAATTGGACTGATACTGGTCGTAAATCGCTTCACAGGTTTTATCGCCCATAAGCAGAGAAAAACGCCCTTCTGGATGCTGTAACGGATTTTCCTGATCCATCAAATCAGATAATCGGGGTGAGCTTTTGGCAATAAAGGCTCGTACCTGCATGGAATAGACTTCAGAGCGGTTCGGCGTGGTATAGGCTTGTCGGTCAGGGCTGGGAACTGCCAACAAGGCATCATAAGTACCGTTCTTCACCATCATCTGGGCTCTTTTCCAGGGTTGCAGTACGTGTTTTACCTGATAGCCCAGTTGTTCTTTTAATACAAAGTTAGCAATCTCAACCAAGATGCCTTTTGGATTACCCGAGGGATCACGGTAGGAAAATGGCGGCCATTTCTCAGCATAAGCGATGGTTAGAGTCTGGGCCTGGCTATCACCATATGCTGAAGTCGGGGCGAAGAGCATAGTGAGCGCAAAACAAAGGGCGAGAAAGGCTGTAACCACCAAGGAATGTAAAATCTGGAATAGCGAGGGCTGACTACTCAATTTCAAATGAAGCATTTATCTGTACCGATGAATGATATCTTTTGTAAGAGTAGCGCAGTGGCTGCTCTTTGGTGCGCCATGTTATCTCATAGTGCACCAAAGATATCACCCTATCGATATCCATTAGCTAAGGTAAGCTTAAATGCTGCCTTAACTAATACCGCCAGTTATCACTGAAACAGAAGAGAAAGAGTAGGACTGGCTCAAACTGTTGGTAAGATAGCGCTTAGACTTAATCCCTTACGCAACGTACTTGCTGGGTGCTGCACAGAAGATTCTTTTGAGGATCAGTAATTGGCCTGATCCGCCTCACTAGTCTCACCAGTAGTACACTTTGCACTAATTATGGCGTTAGCTGTAAGAACTGTAGAATAAGGGTAACTATTCAGCTGCCTGACCAAAGATATCAGGCAGCTGCCCACAAAATAGC
>CAYFGP010000134.1:0-18070 GCA_964342385.1 uncultured Oleiphilus sp.
ACCCAGAGGTTAAGCTCTCCAGCCCCTTCCGTTTTTTTAAACCGGACAGCAGTGTAACTAAAATACAAAATCGAAAAAGTTCGGGTCTATGCACTGAAAAATGGGCAGATAACTTGTGTTGATCCAGAGAAGATCTAATCAAACGAGATCTGCCCATTTTGGTGTCAGGCGCAGCTTAGATAACTTCAGCTTTCTGGCTAGTTATCGGTGAACGAGGATTACAGCTCTTCAATCTGGCGACGAATATCTTCGACCTTACGCTGCATCACCTTTTCCAGGTGATCAATCTCTTCCAGCAGGATTGCTTTCTTATCTTCAGCTTGTTTGTCCTGTGCCACCAGCTTATCCAGTTCATCGACTGCACGCAGGTAGAATGGCGAAGGCTCTGTCGTATGGCGATAAGTGGTAGTGCCTTCGTTAACACGTAGATCTTTGTGTACGCGTTGGAATTTAAACTTTTTGCTTTTGGCAAACCAGTCGCCTTGGTGGCGGTGGAAGTAAATCTTCAGGATATCGTTATCACCTTCGATGCGTGAGGTGTATTTTTCAATATCTCTGACGTTGTCGATACCCATCTCTTTCAGGGTTTCAAATTGAGTGTCTATCATAGTGCTGGCCTCAGTATTCGGATCACACAAGTCATTATGTGTTTTTGCTATGGTAGCTATAGTAACCTGCTTATCCTTTTGTCTTCTCTGAGTTAGGCGACATATATTTTTGAAATTAAGACAAGGCTTATTAAATTACTCTGTTATTGACCGCTTGAGCTGGGTTTTGATCAGACTCAGATTACCGATGCCTCTCTACTGATTTTGTTTACCGCAGATACTCAGGCATGGCAAAAACAGCCGGAGCGTTACTGGTCGGAAGTCCCCGCTGATGTGCAGGAGATGATGGTGGGTATGATGCAGGATTTCCATCAGGGGCGGGAGTGGCTACAAAGGGATGAGGCCCAGCGCTCAATCGGTATGGCGATGCAGACACTGATGCTGGCGGCACAAGCGATGGGTTATCAGTCCTGCCCTATGATCGGCTTTGATATTGAGCAATTGGGCCAGCAGATCAATCTACCAGAAGGTTATGTGATCGGCCCTATGGTGGCCATTGGTAAGGGCACCAAAGAGCCTTGGCCAAAAGCGGGTCAACTGCCGTTGCAGGAGTTGGTGATTGAAGATCGCTTTGCCGTAGCTTAATGCATGCGAATAAAGCGGGCAAAACGCGGCAAACCCGTACTGGTGGTGCCGTTATAACGATAGGTGATGGTACTGCCTACGGGGGGCGGGTTCTCCCGCTCCTGTTTACTAAAACCTGAGCCAATTTTCAGCTGACGGCCATTACCGAGCAGCACAATTAAAGCTCCCATCTGACCAGTGAATTGCCCTTTGCCTCGGGTATAACCCAGTACGACCGCTTCTGCATCTTCATAGAGTTTGTATTTCATCAGATAGTCACTGCGACCGATCTGATAGAGGGCATTTTTATGATTCAACATCAGGCCTTCGCCACCCAGGCGGCTCACTTGTTGCAGTTTTATATTGAGAGCTTGTGAGTTGGGCAGTTGGAAGTGCTTAACGTTGTTGATCCAAGGGGTGTTGAGCTGTTGGATTAAAGTATTGAGTTTCTCTTTACGAGTGCTAAAAACGGCGGGTTCGGCGGGCAGATCAAACAGTACATAGTGTATCTGTTGCCAGGCTTTATCATTGGGTTGATGCTGGCGCACGATACCGGAGAGTTCAGAAAAACGTCCCCGGTCAATCCAGAGCTCACCATCTAAAGGAATATTGGGTAATGGCTCGGTAAACCATTCAGGTGCCTGAATCACCAGTCCTTGTCGGGTACGTAAGTGTTGCCCATCCCAATAGGCACGCACCCCATCCAGCTTTTCGCTGATCCAATAATCCGCTAAATCATTTTGCTGTTGATACTGACTGGCTAGCATGACTGGACTGGATTCCAGTGCTAAAGCCTGATCATGGTAAAAAGCGCTGCTAAAAAACGTGCAATTTAAGAAGGCGCTGCTGAGGAAAGTGCTACTGATTGCTGTACTGATTTTCATCCTTGAATCCTCGTAAGTGCTACGTCCTATAGCCGACTATCTTGGAGCTTCGAAAGCTGGGTATGAGATATGACCGAGGTGGAGTCTAGTGTCGAAAGACACTACAACCCCCGTGATCTCTGCACTTCAGGTTAGACAGGGATTCGAAAAAGGTAAAGTTAAAAGGTAGGTGAATAGGCAGAAAAAAAGCCGCCGACTGTGAGGAAACAGCCAGCAGCTTAACAGGGTAAGCCAATAAACAGAATTTAAAGGCGGACTGAATTGAGAGAGGGCGCAAACTCTTCTTTTGGCAAGTTTGATGCTGTCGGCAGATGCGGTGTTGATAGCTGTTTTGTCTCTACTATTGCTTGTGACGATAGCTGAGTCTGATCTTTAAGTGCCGACCTAAATGGGGCTGTGGCAGGTCCCACAAAGTTGATCAGGCCATACAGCAAAACCAGGGCGATCAGCACAATCAAACTGATTTCCCTCAGCATTGTATGTTGGGTAATGCTAGCGTGTTGGCCAACAGTCGTATGTTGAGCAATAGAAGATAGTTTCATCGTGTATTCCGTATCTAGCGGATTGTGTCTGCTTAAATCGTCACTTATGACAGTAACGGTTTGAGCTAAAACAACCTTTTTCGAGAACAAACCCTGCCAAAAAAAGTCATTTGTGCACTGACTTCCCGAAACTGCTTTCTATATAGCAAAGGCTATGCCTATTTGGTTTTTTTATTAACTAATTGATTTTAAATGGTTTTACTGCTGTGTGGGATCTTCAGGTATTTACTTCCGACAGAAATGTCTTTGGGGTGATGATTGTTTTGTCAGTAATGACAGTAAGGTGGTTGTTATATAAGATGTTGTTTAATAAAGTGAATAGTGTCTGATTGGTTGCTGATAAATAGCGGGTTGATAGATCGCAGCAGATACAGACAACAGCGACCTATAAGGATCGGATAATGAAGCAGCCTTCTACAGTTCAATCGCCAGTCGAGAAACCTTCAGTCAATCAGCCTGAAAAAGCCGGGCGTATTGATGCTTATGATGTGGTATTACCGCCGGGCATTCTATCCATGCTGGAGAGTTACCCTGATCCTGCGGTATTGCTGTCGTTGGATTATCGTATTCTGGCGACTAATGAGACCTATCGTCAGGCTTATGGCGACGTCAGTGTTACCAAGCGGCACTGTTATGAGGTATCTCATCATTATGATCAACCCTGTGATCTAATGGGTGAGTCCTGCCCCATGAAACGCTGTATTGAAACCGGTAAGGTGCAGCGGGTGTTTCATCTACATCATACCAGTCAGGGTGAAGAGCATGTGGATGTGGAACTGTATCCTGTCGCATCAGAGACTGGCGAGCCGGAATATTTTCTCGAGGTGATGCGCTATAGCAAGCTGGCCAGTCCTCGTCCTGGCGGCACGCCCTTGGTAGGGCGTTCGTCACGTTTTAATGAAACTCTGGGTTTGATTGAACGGGTGGCACCCAGTGAAACCACGGTATTGCTATTAGGTGAATCCGGTACGGGTAAAGAGCTGATGGCTCAGGCGGTGCATAAGGGCAGTAATCGTAATCAGGGGCCGTTTGTGCCGGTGGAGTGTTCCGGTTTGACTGAAACACTGTTTGAAAGTGAGTTGTTTGGCCATGAGAAGGGTTCTTTTACCGGAGCAAACAGTCGCAAAATCGGTTTGGTGGAGTCTGCAGCCGGTGGCACCCTGTTTCTGGATGAAATTGGTGATATTCCATTGCCACAGCAGGTAAAACTGTTGCGCCTGCTGGAAACCGGTACCTATCGTCGTGTTGGTGGGGTGGAAACCCTGAAAGCAGATTTTCGTTTGGTGTGTGCGACCCATAGACATCTTGAGCAGCAGGTAAAAGACGGCGAGTTTCGTATGGATCTATACTACCGTATTAATGCTTTCCCTGTGGATCTACCCGCGTTAAGAGAACGAACCGATGATCTGCCGTTACTAATCGAGAATTTGTTGCCGCACTTTGCTGGGGATCGTCAGTTGAAGGTAAGTCCTGAAGCGATCAGCTGTCTAAAGCAATATCACTTCCCCGGTAATGTCCGTGAGCTACGAAATATCTTAGAACGTGCCTGTCTGCTGGTTGATGACCAGGTGATTGAGCCGGAGCATTTACCGAAACACTGTCTGTTAGCCAGCCGTTGGCAGGGCAATCAAGATATTCAACAGCAGCAATTATCACAGATGGATGTGCTGCAGCCGATGCCGCTGCATCAGGTGGAAAAACTCTATCTACAGTGGCTGTGGCAACAGCTAAAAGGCGATAAACCGGTGATGGCACGTCTGTTGGATGTTAGCGAACGCACTCTTTATCGAAAATTAAAGGAATTTAATGTCGATACAACCCACTGAAAAATAAGAATTTTTTACCTTATTGAATATTTTTTTAAAAAAAACGTAATTTTTTTGCATCCACTTAATAGTCACCCGCGTAAATGTTATTGAGCGCGCTTAAAACAAAATTTAAAACTCAGAAATAAAACGTTACACCTAAACAAAAATAGTCTGCTACCGGCCCGTAAGTGATTCAGCAAGTCGCTGAAAAATAGAGCCATTTAAGTAGAGAGCAACAGCTTAGGTGTACATTACCCAAGGTGACTATCATGACTAAATCTAAACTGGCTATGGCTTCCGTAATGACTGGCATTATCGCACTGGGCGCGGCGACTGCGACTCCTGCACTGGCTGGCGGTAAAGAGAAATGCTACGGCGTAGCCAAAGCAGGTCATAACGATTGTGCAACCAATAACAGTTCTTGTGCGGGTACCTCTAAAACGGATAACCAAGGCGATGCGTTTATCGCTGTACCTAAGGGTATGTGCTCCAAACTGTCCGGTGGCAGCCTGACGCCTAAGGCGTAAAGGCTAAAGTCCCTCTGCTGTTCTATGCTTGACTTTAATACTCAGGATTAAAGTGTGAGATTTAAGAGATTGAGCTGGAACAGCAAGATAAATGGGACAGGTCGGATACTGAGTATTATTTGAAAGTTATTTGAGTGTTGTAACGCAGCCAAACAAAAGATTTTTTCAAAGTCCTGCAACATCCAATGAATAGCGGACTAAGAAAGAACAAAACGCTTTTGTTTGGGTAGAACGAAAAATTGTGTTTTAAGGTGATCAAGATGACTAAATCTAAACTGGCTATGGCTTCTGTAATGACAGGTATTATCGCTCTGGGTGCTGCAACAGCGACTCCGGCACTGGCAGGTGGTAAAGAGAAATGCTATGGCGTAGCAAAAGCCGGTCACAATGACTGCGCAACCAACAACAGCTCCTGCGCAGGTACTTCTAAAACCGATAATCAGGGTGATGCTTTTATCGCGGTACCTAAAGGTATGTGTTCTAAACTGTCTGGTGGCAGCCTGACACCTAAGGGCTAAGCTTCTGAGCTAGGTTATTAATTTTCTAGCTGTAGGATCTATCCACAGGGGCCATACCCAATACTGGCTGGCTCCTGAGTGACTTTGATCTTCTAATCGTTCTGACATTCTTCTGTTGATAAACATAAATGGAGTGTTCGCTATGGATGCTGCACAGGATTTCTCTGCGTCTCAAACAGGTTCAAGCCTGGCTATTCCAGCAGCCAGTGTCGGTATGGGGCTGCGTGCGCCACACTTTAATGATCTGCTGACGGAACAACCTGAGGTGTCCTGGCTGGAAATTCACAGCGAGAATTATCTGGATGAACAGGGTGTACAGCGTCATATTCTGCGTCAGGTCGCGCAACACTATCCATTAAGTTTTCACGGGGTTGGGTTATCGCTGGGCTCCAGTGATCCACTGAATCCTGAACATCTGACGGCACTAAAAAAACTGATCGACGAGTTTCAACCAGCATTGCTTTCTGAACACCTGAGTTGGAGTTCAGTATCCGGTCGTTACTTTAATGATCTATTACCCATTCCTTATACCCAGGAGAGCCTCGAGCACTTCTGTCGTCAGGTGGATCAAGCCCAGCAAGTGCTGGGGCGTCAGATTCTGGTGGAAAACCCAACCGCGTATCTGAATTACAAAGATTCTGTCTTTTCCGAGTGGGATTTTCTGAATCAAATTGTTGAGCAAACCGGCTGTGGTCTGCTGTTGGATCTGAACAATATCTATGTCAATTCGGTCAATCACAGCTTTGACTGCCGGGACTATCTGGACAATATCAATCTGGATGCGGTGGGTGAGCTGCATCTGGCAGGGTTCTCGGTCAATGAATATGACCAGGGACGTATGCTGATTGATACTCATGGTAATCGTGTCAGTGATCCCGTATGGCAGCTGTTTGCTCAGGTACGTCATCAGCTGAATTGTCAGGCTCCTGCCTTGGTTGAGTGGGATACGGATATTCCTGAAATGTCTGTACTGCTGGAAGAAGTGGGTAAAGCTGAAGCGATTCAGCAAGCCAAAGACATTCAGCAAGCTGATGTGGTTAACCTGGTTAATGGTGTATCTGCTGGAGCGGGTTTCACTGTGGAACGGGAGGCAAGCCATGTCTGATCAAGCTGTGTCCGATCAAACCATGTCTGATCAAGCCATATCTGATATAGCAGCTACGGCAGTAATGCCTCAGGATCTACAAAATCTGCAGTTGCAGTTTGCTCAGGCATTAACCACGCCCGGTGAGCAACCAGAACTGTATCAACAGATTCAGGATAGCCATTTCGATGCGGATCAACTGCTGCAGATCTATCGCAATAACTTTGTGCTGAGTCTGACGGAATCTCTGGAAATCACCTTTCCTGTATTACGGGTGATGGTAGGTGAAGAGTTTTTCGCCCAACTGGCGAAAGCCTTTATCCGTCAGATTCCGATGGAAAAAGCGGCGGTGGCTGAATTTGGTGATCTGTTGCCGGAGTTTATGGCCAATCTTGAGCAGCTCAGCGAAATGCCATATCTGGTGGATTTGGCTCGTTTTGAGTGGGCCTACTCGATACGGATTAATCGCATGCCGCAGGCAGAGCCGTTTCCTTATCATGCGCTGGCTGAGCTCGGTGAAGACGACTATGAGCGTATGAGCTTTAGCGTAAATCCTGATCTGACGCTGTTTCAATCCCAATGGGCCATTATTGAACTGTTTCAGCGTTTGAAAAACTGGCTGGCGCAAAGGGAAGCTTGTTGTGCAGCGGGTGATGGCGATGATAGCGAACAGACAGAAGATGATCCGTTAGCAGGTTTGCAGCTGGATCAACCTCAGCAAGGTTATATCGCAACTACAGGATTGGCAGAAGTAGAGTATCAGGTAGTTGATAGCGGTATTTTTGCTCTGCTGGAACACTGCCAACAGTCGCAATTATTTAATCAGTTTGAACATGATGATGCTGAAACTTTACTGCAGCAAGGTATCGGTTCAGACCTGATTGCAGGTTTTACCTTATTACCCTGATCTTTTTTCTCGGGCACAGAGAGTTTATTTCTGTACTCGATCCGGTCTTTTGACCGCTTTTAAAAGCTGTTTTAACCAATTTGCTTCTTGAGAAGCCGGAGCAAAGGAATCGAATGATGACACAATTAACATTGTTATATAGCCGCTTTTTTGAAGGCTTGGAAAAGTTTGCTACTCCACTGGTGCTGCTGTTTGTCCGTATCTGGGCGGCAAAAGCCTTTTTGCAATCCGGTCTGGTCAAAATCCAGAGTTGGGACAGTACCCTGTATCTGTTCGAAGAAGAGTATCAGGTTCCGTTGTTGCCGTGGGAGATGGCAGCTTATCTTGGCACCGCAGCAGAACTGATTCTGCCACCGTTGTTGATTATTGGTCTGATGAGTCGCGGCGTCGCTTCTGTACTGTTTGTATTTAATATTATTGCGGTGATCTCTTACCCCGTATTGTGGGGACAAGGCTTCTATGACCACCAACTGTGGGGCCTGATGTTCCTGATGACGGCGATCTTTGGTCCAGGTGCACTGTCAGTCGATCACCTGCTGAAAAAACGTTTTAGTAAAAATGCTTAAGGCAGATGTTTGAAAGAATACTTGAGAAAGTATTGAAATAGAGCGAGTTAGGTTTCTCCTTACCTGGGTGGTCAGTGGCTTGATTGCACTGTCACCCGGTGATTTAAGATCGATTTTGTATTCGTTATTGATGTCCTGTTTTAACTCTCGTTAGTGCGATTTCCTGTTTTCGTTGCTCCATCAAAGCTCATAGATAAGCGACTGGTAACGGTTTTTTACTGTGGGTGATGGTGGTGTTACTTGCACTCACCTCTTGCTATCCGCTATAACCTTTGCACGTTTAAGGTTTTACGGGAGCCGTTGGGCTTCTGGGAATATTATTCCGGGATAGTTAAGAGGTTTTTTTATGCCAACCTATGATTACCGTTGCGAAGCCAATGGTGAAGTCTATGAAGTACGTCATCCGATGGCTCTGACCATTAAAACCTGGGGGGAGCTGTGCGAAGTGGCTAGCCTGGATCTGCAGGGCATCGACCCAAAAGCTGAAGTGAATAAGGTATTGACCGCAGCGGGTGTGGTTAGCAGTGCAGCACTGAAAAATCCTGGCGTGCCTCCGTGTATGAGTGGCGGCGGTTGCTCCGGTGGTGGCTGTAGGGTTTAGTCGTTGGGTCTAATGCGAATCAGCTTTAACTTAAAAGCCGATTCGCAGAGTGTGACGATTTGATTCTTGGCGTTTGAGTTCACTACAGTTTTGATCTTAGAACTCAATATAGCGAGCCACCATAGCAGCCATTAGGGTAAGTGATACTACAACCAGAATCATTTGATTTTTAAACTTAGGGTCCATAACACCACTCTTTTGTTGTTCAGGCTTGTTATCAGAGCAGGCATTATAGCAATAAAGCCTTGCCGTCTTGTCAATAATTCCCGTCCGTAGCACTTTGGTCATTGCTGGTATCAGTGCGATTCAATCTTAGGATTGATTCCGTGCCCCGCTTATACAGTGCTATTCTCCGAAACATTCTCCAAAACTGCGTCTCTCTGGCTAGAATATCTTGATCAATATCCCGATAAACAAAATCACACCAATGGCGGCATAGACTGTTTTGTGGCTGACACTCTCGTTATTTTTAATTGGGCTATTTTGAATCGAGCTGTCTTTCATTGTGGTTACCTGCTAGTCGTTTACGGGTAGAGCCAAATGGTTTGAAGAAGAGGAGGGGGGGCTGTTTACCTTTAGTTAACCCCACTCCTGATATTCTTTCTTATCAGGCGCACAAAAAGGGTGCAATAAAAAATAGGCATTTGCTGTTGTGGCTAGGTCGAAAAATGGAAAACGACTGATCTAAGGCAATGGGAGCCTGGATGGTGATGGCGAAGAGGAGTAACTGGCTGATCTATTGCAAGGTCTATTATCAATCTGCTTTTAGCTTATTGAAGATCAGCCGGGATAATGTCAGTCATGCTTTGATCAATGTGTATTGATAAAGAGACTGGATCAGCTGATCAGAAAGCTACTTTGCATATGGTAATTCAGTGCGATGCTAGCAAAGGTCCCATTAATCACCAGACTACTCCAGCTGTAGCGGGTATTTTCCAGCCAAAGTGCCAAACAACCACCCAGTGCAAAAGGAAAGATAATCAGCCCAGCAATAAACCAGCGCTCCTGATCACTAGCCGGCAGATACAGTGACAGCCAGCAGCTGGCGGCTAATGCCAGAGATAAACCACCGGCAACTCCAGAAAATAATTTGGCGATCATATGCGTGCTCCTGCTTAATTGCTCGTGTGGGTTAAATTGTTTAGCTGTTGGTTTGGGTATGTAGTTATTTTATGTAAATGATAATAATTATCAAGTGTGATTTAATCTTTTTAATTCCTATGAATAATTAATTAACATGCTAATTAGTTGTCGATGTTATAATTGACCGCTCCGGTCGGTTTTTCGGAATCTTTTTACCACCAGATTGTTCAGCTCTGCTGCTACAGGCGAAACCATGTCTTCAAATACTTCTCAGAAAATGCTGCCATTTGGCGAGTTTATTGCGCTATTGGCGTTCCTGATGTCATTGGTGGCGATGGCCATTGATGCAGTGCTGCCGGCCATGGGGCATATCGGTCAGGCTTATCAGGTGGAAAATACCAACGATCTGCAGTTGTTGGTCGGTATTGTTTTTGCGGGTTTAGCTATTGGTCAGATGATCTATGGCCCTATCTCGGATAGTGCCGGGCGTAAGCCTGCGATCTATCTAGGCTTACTGACCTTTCTTATCGGCTCGCTGATCTCGGTGTTTGCCGATGATTATTCCACCATGCTACTGGGGCGTTTTATTCAGGGGGTCGGTGTCTCGGGGCCTAAGGTGGTTGCCGTAGCCTTAGTCAGAGACCAATATCAAGGCCGGGATATGGCTCGGGTGATGTCCTTTGTGATGGCGGTCTTTATTGTGGTGCCTGCGGTTGCCCCCAGTCTGGGAGCGGGAATTTTATATATTGCGGGCTGGCGCGAGATTTTCAGTTTCTTTGTTCTGCTGACGGCAGTGATCTTTCTGTGGTTTGCACTGCGTCAACCTGAGACCTTGGCCAAAGAGAAACGTATTCCCTTGTCGGTTGGTAATATCTGGAAGGGGACAAAAGAGACTATGAATAACCCTATCGCCCGGGCCTATACCTTGGCTTCTGGTCTGATCTTTGGTGCTTTTGTTTGTTATCTCAGTACTGCACAACAGCTGTTTAAGGATATTTTTGAGATCGATACTCTGTTCCCGCTGTTTTTTGCCGTATTAGCCCTGTTTGTCGGTCTGGCCTCTTTGGTGAATGGTCGTCTGGTGATGAAGTTTGGTATGGAGCAGCTGGCTACTCGTGCGATGCAGGGGATGGTCGTGCTGTCGGCTTGCTTTGTTGCTCTGTTGTTACTTAATGGTGGTCAGGCACCCCTGTGGCTATTTATGACCTTTACTGCGTTGATCTTTGGCTGTATCGGTCTGCTGTTTGGCAATATGAATGCCTTAGCAATGCAGCCTCTGGGTCATATTGCGGGGATTGCTTCTTCGGTGATTGGTGCCGTATCCACTTTTGTATCGATGATCTTTGGCGGCCTGATCGGCCAGACCTATAACGAGAGTTTGTATCCTCTGTTTATTGCTTTTGCCTTGCTAGCGTTAGGTGCGTTATGGATTACCGCATCGGTACGCAAAGAAGCCTCGTTGGAACAGGCAGATAATGCAGAAGAATAAGATGGGAGCTGTGTGACAGAAGGTGGAAAGCACGAAAGGCTAGCAGGTGGGATGCACAGAAGCAGATAAAGGCGAATAGTGCGAAATAGACCGTGCTTTCCAGATCATCTAAATCGTTTTTTTGTTATCCAGACACTCGCTATTCCGTTATTTGTTATCTAGATAGACGGTACACACCACTCGCAATAACGAGGTGAAATTACCGGTTTCACCTCGCCTCTCCATCACCTCGTGATACAAAGTATTGATAAACTGAGGCGTACTTCTGTCTTCGCTGTGTGCGATTTCATCCAGAATATCCCAAAACCTCTGTTCCAGACGAATGCTGGTCACGACACCATCAATACGTACAGAACGGGTGATAGTTTCATACAGTGCTGGGTCGGTGCTGGCGTAGATATCACACATTGTTTGACCTAAAGATGACTGATGGATGTTTTAGCCGATCACAGCCCAACCTTTTGGCTAAGCAGGTATCCTACTTGCGGATTGTGTTGCTTCTATTTTTCTATGCTCTGATAAAAACAGAGTAATTGCTTTACTGGCTTGTAGTCAAACGACAACAAGCCATGAGAGGAACCTCATGGCTTGTGCAAATGTTATACAAGTGCTGCTGTCTGAATGTTGGTATACAGGTGTTATGCCGTACAGAGGACTAAATCTTGATTTCAGCGCCCAGAGCTTGAGCAAATTGAGCCAACCACGCAGGATGAGCGGGCCAGGCCGGTGCGGTAATCAGGTTTTGATCGGTAATCGCCTGATCGACTTCGATCTCCTGATAATGCCCTCCGGCAAACTGCACTTCAGGGGCACAGGCTGGATAAGCGGAAACTTTTTTACCTTCCAGAATACCGGCTGCCGCTAAGAGTTGGGTACCGTGGCATATCGCGGCAATAGGTTTATTGTGCTCGGCAAAGTGGCGGGTAATGGCTAATACATCTTGATTGAGGCGCAGATATTCAGGAGCACGGCCGCCGGGTACCACTAAACCGATATACTCTGCAGGATCAATGTCGGCAAATGTGGCGTTTAAGGTAAAGTTGTGGCCCGGCTTTTCGGTATAGGTTTGATCGCCCTCAAAGTCATGCACGGCAGTACGAATCTGTTCACCGGCTGTTTTGTCGGGGCAGGCAGCATCCACTTGATAACCCAACATGATCAAGGCCTGGAAGGGCACCATAGTCTCGTAGTCTTCTACAAAATCACCTACCAGCATTAACACTTTTTTGCTTGCAGACATGAGTGTACTCCTGTTCGCTTCTTGTTGTTTTACTGGCCAGATTGATCTGGGGCCAGAGCGTTACAGCAGTGTATGTAAGTCCGCAGAGCAGTGGGTAATAGCCGGTTACTACATTTTTGTATTTTTATCTCTTAGCTTGTTTCCCCATCTTATTTATTTCACTTGTCCCTCATCTTGCTGATCTTGTCTTATTCCGGATTGATCAGGCTTTCAGCATGACTGCTCAGGGTTTGCATCAGTTTATGCAAGGTCTGTTGTTCTTCCTCACTCAACGCCTGAAGAATTTTCTCTTCCTGAGCCATGACTAAAGGTACGATCTGGTTATACAGGGCTAAACCTTGCTCGGTCAGGGTCAGCACAGAGGTACGTTTGTCCTGCTCACTTTTGTTCTGATTAATCAGTTCGGCACTTTTTAAACCACTGATGGCGCGGCTGACCTGCATCTTATCCAAGCGGGTAAAGTTAGCGACCTGTTTGGCAGACATAGTGTGATGCATCGCCAGGGTGGCCATCACTCGCCACTCGTAGCGGGTGAGATTAAAGCGGTTAGCATAGTGTTGTGCGATAGACTCGCTGACCCGTTTTTCCAGAATGGATAAACGAAACGGGAAAAAAGTGTTCAGATCCATCACGTTATTCAGGCGTGGATCAGGGTTATTGGTGCTCATATCACAATGACTTTCTACTGTTTTTATTGGCTTATTTTCGATCAGTTTACTTTCTATCGAGTTGTTTCTGATCGGGTCTCTTGCATTAGGCAGCAAGCATACGACTCGGCTGATGATAAATCGAATTGACAATAGTAACAAATGATACTAATCTGAATTGGTAACATTTGTTACTAATTTAATGTGCCTGATCAGAAAATCCGATTAGGTCACCTATACTGAATTCAAAATACCGAGTTCAACAATAACAATACGGCTTGATGGGCGGCTGTACCTGCTGAGTAGGGTGCAACGATCACCCAGGAAGAAGGCTCAGAGATAAAGGTAGAAAACATGATTGATATCAAGCAGATACACCACGTGGCTTATCGCTGTAAAGATGCAAAGGAAACCGTAGAGTTCTATCAGGATGTACTGAATATGGATTTTCTGGTGGCCATTGCGGAAGATCAGGTGCCTTCTACCAAAGAGCCAGACCCTTATATGCACGTTTTCCTGGATGCAGGTAACGGTAATATCCTGGCATTTTTTGAGCTGCCGACTCAGCCTGAGATGGGCAAAGATCCAAACACCCCCGCCTGGTGCCAACATATCGCTTTTGAAGTAGCAGATCGCGACGCACTGCTGGAAGCAAAAGCAGAATTAGAAGCGAAGGGTATTGATGTGGTTGGTGTGACCAACCATGAGATTATCCACTCGATCTACTTCTTTGATCCTAATGGCCACCGTCTGGAACTGACCTATCGTGATGGCACCGATGATCAGTTGAAGAAACTGAAAGAGGTCGCGCCTCTAATGCTGGAAGAGTGGTCTGTGACTAAGCGTGCGCCTAAGCATGCGGCTTGGTTACATGAGAAAGAGTTCTCTTAAGTAGCAGAGTAGAGCTTGAGGATGAGGATAATGATCTCCCCCTCGATAGCATCTGCTTTTTCAGTACAGGCTTTAGAAATAAAAATAGCGGCTTTTTAGGCCGCTATTTTTGTTGGTAATCGACATGCTTTCGCAAGCATCTTCTATGTCATCACTTTTTCTTTTTCAGTGTTTTCAGCAGATGTACACCCTTTTTCCGTTGGCTATGGGCCAGTAGGATCTGCTTTTTCAGTTGTTGAGCTTGATCGTCATCTGGTCCGTTGGCCAGCTCCTGCTTCAGCAGCTTTTCATGCTGGCGCAGTTTACGGATCACCTGCTTCAGGTAACGGCGCTTCTCTTTACGCTTGCGCTCATCCGAGTTGAGATATTCCTCAGCCCGGCGCATCAACTTCTTAATCTTCATGATTGCTTATCCTTGTGCTGATGGTGCTGTTCAACCACATCGCTCACTTCATCATCATCCAATGACAGGCTGCGCTCCGCTTCTTTTAGCTGCAGTTCCGCATTGGAGAACAATATCTCGCCCATCTGTACCAGATTACGAGTCACATCGTAGGCATAGCTACTGTCGTTCATCAGAGAGACCGACATTGCTGGACTCAGTTGGTCGTGGCGGATCAGGCTGCTCAGGCTATTATTCAGGTTTTGATCGTGCTCCTTCATGTCAAGTTTGAGACGATCCAATGACAGAATGATGGCAGAATCATGACCGTGATTGCGCACCTCATGCAGGGTCCTGAGCACCGAGGCCAGACGTTTTCTCAGATTGTCATATTCGTGCTGGATGTAGGGATTGTCAGCATCAAGATAGATCGACAGGTTTTTCTGCAGGTGCTTAGTATCTTTAATGGCCTCAACGATATCTCGTCCTGCCGCTCTTAACAGAAATAGCTCTTCGGTCTGTTCAGAAGACATCTGGCCCTGTGCCAGACTGATATAGTTCACGATATCACCGTAAAGCCCTTTCACACTGTCCTGATACTGGCGATCAATATCGGTGGGGAGCACCTTGCGGGATTTGTGCACCATTTCATCCAACGACATCTCACTGTGGATATCCTCCAGATGCAGGCTTAAACCACCGGCAATAATTTTGGCAGCGTTATCGTACAGGTGCAGGGTTTCCTTACGTACTGCTGCCAGTGCGGTATCCGGTAACTCAAAAGCCGCTTTGTTCAGATAATGGGGTTTCGACGGTTCAGGTGTAGCCTCTGCTTTCAGATAACCCTGTAGAAAGTCCACCAGTTTGCCGATAAAGGGCAACATCACCACCACGCCAATGGCATTAAAGATGGTATGAAATACTGCCAGTTTTAGCGTGTAGTTATCTTCGGCAATGCCTAACAATGCACTGGTGCTATCGACCAGATGAGTCAGTTGGTAGATAAAAACAATGGCGATCAGACCGGTTATGGCATTAAAAATCAGGTGCGCACCGGCCAGACGTTTGCCCTGAATATTGGCACTTAACGAGCCGATAACGGCGGTAATCGTGGTACCCACATTGGCACCGATCGCCAGTGCCAGAGCATTTTCGTAAGTGATTTGTTGGGCACCTAAAGCGGTGATAATCAGTACCAGAGTCGCGTGGCTGGATTGCATCACGACCGTCGCGGCCAAACCGATCAGGGTAAAGAGAAACACCCCGCTATAGCCATCCACAGCGTAGGCGGTCAGATCGATGGTATCTTTAAAGGCCTCAAAGCCCTCTTTCATATGATGGATACCAAGAAACAGGAAACCCAGACCGGCTAAGACATAGCCAATGCCCTTGAGCTCCTTACTTTTCTGGAACACCAGAATAATACCGAATACCAGCATGGGCATGGCGTAGGTGGATATCTTAACTTTTAAGCCAAACCCTGCCACTAACCAGGCTCCGGTGGTTGTGCCGAGATTGGCCCCAAAGATAATGCCAACACCGGCAGCGAGAGAGATTAATCCTGCGGATAAAAAAGAGATGGTAATCACAGAGACCAAGGAGCTGGATTGCATCACCGTTGTACTGATAATGCCAAAGCTCAGGCTTTTCCAGAGTTTGTCTGTGGTGCGTTGCAGAATCTTTTCCAGTAAACCACCGGTAAAAGCTTTAAACCCTTCCTCAAGCGCCAGCATACCAAACAAGAAGATGGCGACACCGGCGGCAATCTCTTTGAAATCAGAACTTATCCAGAAGCCGTAGGCCAAAAAGGCAAATATGGTAGGCAGTACCAGTTTACGTATCATAGGCGGATGCTTTCCTTGTCCTTACACACTGACACAAAAGTGTTTCGATATTTTTCGGCAAAAACGCCTGAAGAATAAGCCTCCTGTTAAAGAGACACTTTTGTGTGAGCGCTTATGTTTGTCATGGTTTTGTCTCAGTATTGTCATTTAACCATCCTTTGTTTTATTTGTATTGGATTAAGAAAGTGAATCCTTAGAATTCAAACACCAGATTCAATAAATAATCAGTGTGTGTTACCAATAATCACTGATTTTCTGGATTTTTTTATTAGCCTGATATGGCAAAAGAGTACATTTAGATGCCCTAAGAGGGGCGTTTAAATGTTATCATTTTGTAATACCTCATTTTGTACCAGACTTTTAAGTTTAAGGTTGCTCATGACATCTGATACTGGTTCTCATGCGAAGCTCGCCCACATGGATGCCCTTACGGCAGAGCAGAATGTGCCTGTGACCGTTGATCAACAGGAACAGATCATGGAGATCCAGCAAACGATTTTTGGCATGGTGGCTCGTAATGAGGGCTACTTGGATGTTATTAATCGTTTGTGCCAAATGGCTGAGCAGCTACTGCCCAACTCCGTCGCTTCAGTGATGCTGCTGGATGAAATAGGACAGCTAAATGTTCTGGCCGCTCCTAGTGTGCCATCTGAAGGTCATCAGGCATTGAATGGCTTGGTGCCGGGCCCGCAGGCTGGTTCCTGTGGTAATGCGGTTTATCAAAACCAGCCTGTGTATGTCACCGATACCTTCAAAGATGGCCGCTGGCAGGATCTACGTCATATCGCTTATGACTTTAACTTGTGCTCCTGCTGGTCGACGCCGATTCAAGATGCAGATAAGCAGCCTATCGGTTCTTTTGCCCTATCTTCTTTTGAGCACCGTAAGCCTACGGCTTTCCATACCCGTGTGTTGCAGGTGGGTGCAGATATCATCAGTATCGTCTTGTCGCGTCAGGAGCAGATTCAGGCCTACAAAAAGCAGAAAAAACGTCTGCAGTTATTTGGTACGGCGATTGAAAATGCATCCGAGGGCGTGGTGATCACGGATGCGGAAAACCGTATTGTTGAAGTGAATCGCTATTTTGAACAAGCCACGGGTTACACCCTGTCTGAAGTGCAGGGCAAAAACCCCAGTTTCCTGGCTTCAGGATTACAGGATAAATCCTTTTATCACGCGATGTGGCAGCACCTGTTGGCTGAAGGCAGTTGGAATGGCGAGATCGTTAATCGTCGTAAAAATGGTTCCTTATTGCCACAGTGGCTTAGCCTGAATGTGATGCGTAATACCGCTGGTGATATTCAGAACTTTGTTGCGGTATTTAATGATCTGTCTGAATTGAAAAAAGAGCGTGATCGCCGAATTCAGGCGTTGGAGCATGATCCACTCACCGGATTACCAAACAAAACACGTTTGCAGGAAGCTTTAAGTATATGTGAGTCCGAGTGCGACTCCTGTGAAGATGGCTGCTCTCTGCTGGTGATGAATGTTAATAACTTCAGTTTGATTAATTCGGCCTATGGTCTGGATTTTGCCGACCGTTTGCTGATCGCCATAACGGAACAGCTAAAGACGCTCTTGGTGGGTGCACAGCTATATCGTTTGAATGCGGATGAGTTTGCTGCTCATTACCCTGCAAAAGTGGACCTGGATGATATTTTCAAACGGGTACGCCAGTTCTTTTTCCTTAATCAGATTAAAGTGGATGATCTGAGTTTTAATATCAGTTTTACCTTTGGTGGTGCGATTGATACTCAGGATCTTATGCGTAAGTCTTTATTAGCGATCAAAAAAGCTAAAAAAGCGGGTCGTGGACGTTTCCATCTTTATTCCGGTGAAAGTGATGAGGTCGAACAGACGCGTCGTTTGGAATATATGCACTGGA
>CAYFGP010000135.1:0-18010 GCA_964342385.1 uncultured Oleiphilus sp.
GATCTCAACTATCCGTCAAGATAGCGAATAGTTGAGAGGGGGCTGAATAGTTACTTTTCATTTTGTTTTTCCCCGTCTTTCTCTCTTCAGTTTTGTATTTCTCTTTCTCTTATGTTGTTAGTGTCGTTTTATTTTCGTCTTTATCTCGATTCAAGATTGGCCCGATCTGTATTGACCCGGTGCTATACCATGCCAGCGTTTAAAAGCCCGTTGAAATGCTTCTGGTGTGGAAAAGCCCATCAAATAACTGATTTCACCTAACGCCAGAGGTGTATCGCGTACATAACGTGTGGCCAGACCGTTACGGGTTTCATCTAACAACTGCTTAAACGTAATGCCTTCCTGTTGCAGTCGGCGTCTTAGTGTCCAGGATTCCAGTTGCATCTGTTGAGCAATATCGTTCAGAGTTGGCGTTTTGCCTGCCAGATCCATGGCAATCAGCTCAGCCACTTGTTGGCGGGTGTTTAATCCCTGTTGAAGTTGATCCAGTTGCTGCTGGCACAGCTGTAACAGCTGCTTATGGCTGATGGGATTGGCTAATGGGTTTTTCAGTTGGCAGAAATCATTAGGCAGCCAGAGAGTATTGCTGGCCTGAGAAAAATTCACAGGTACAGACAGTTTGCGATAGCGATCGCTATAAACGGGTTGTTCAAATTCAATATCGATAGTGCTACCTGAAGCCTTTACTGCTTTTTCACCGGCAAGATCCAGCATAATCTGAAGCCAACCGCTTAAAACCGCATCAACCACAAAGCGGTTATAGCGGTTATAAGGTGTGATGGAGTAAAACTGAAAGCCAGTCATCCCCTCTTTATGAATAATCTGGCTATGCCCCCGGCTATTTCTGCTGGATAGTTTTTCGAACTGAATCAATATCGAAAGCACCTGGCCCAGGGTTTTCGCGCTTTGAGCACAATAACCCAGCAAACCAAAATGATGGCACTGACTATAACGCCCCATCAATAAGCCGATATCTTCCCGTCCGGTTAGCTGAATTGCGCCATGACCCAGACGCATATAGCGCGGGATGCTGATATGACGATCTGGATGGCTGTCTGACAGGTCGCTAAGCCCAAACTCAGTAAATAGTGGCCAGGGATCAAGCTGGCAACTTTCAATCGCGGCCAGCAGGCTTTGCAGAAAATTAACCTGAATATCACCCAGCTTCATATGCAAATCCTCGTTTTATACGTAAACCCTGATTTTATGTGTAAAGCTGATTTCATACGCCAGCTCCACTTTTTCGCTCTAATGTCATCAAATCTAAGTTAGTGCCTAACTTAATCCCGAAGCCATTTCTCGCTCCTTTTATTGCCATTTTAATCTTTGTGTTTCTTAAGGATATTAATCTGTTATTTGAGGATATAGCGTTTGAACTCAACTAGGCTAAAGTAAGAACAAATGATAAACAACCGTTTGAAACTGCTTGATGGAGCGTGACCGTGACTGCATTAGCTGAAAATAACAATAAGCAAAATCCGTATCCTAACCTGCTACAGCCACTGGATCTGGGTTTTGTCACTTTGCCTAACCGTACCCTGATGGGCTCAATGCACACCAACCTAGAAGAAAGCCCCGGTGGTTTTGAGCGCTTGGCGGTGTTTTATGCTGAGCGTGCCCGTAATGGTGTGGCGCTGATTGTGACCGGTGGTATTGCACCCAATAAAGAAGGTGCGGTATTTGAAGGTTCTGCCAAGCTAACGAATGAAAAAGAAGTCGAACATCACAAGCTGATCACCGAAGCAGTGCATAATGAAGGTGGTCGGATCTGTATGCAGATTCTGCACTCTGGCCGCTATGCTTATTCTCAGCGTTCTGTTGCACCTTCCGCTATTCAAGCGCCGATTAATCCTTTTTCACCACACGAATTGACCGGTGAAGAGGTTGAGCAGCAGATTGCAGACTACGTGAACTGTGCGGCTCTGGCACAACAAGCCGGTTATGACGGCATTGAAATCATGGGCTCTGAAGGTTATCTGATTAACCAATTTATCGCTTCACGTACCAATCATCGCAGCGATGAATGGGGTGGAAGTTTTGATAACCGTACCCGTTTTGCTACTGAGATTGTGCGTCAGGTGCGTGAGAAAGTGGGCACTGACTTTATTATTATCTTCCGCCTGTCCATGCTGGATCTGGTTGAAGGTGGTAGTGACTGGGAAGAAGTGGTTGAGCTGGGCAAGCGTATCGAAACGGCCGGAGCCACCCTGATTAATACCGGTATCGGCTGGCATGAAGCCCGTGTACCTACCATTGCCACTAGTGTACCTCGTGCCGCTTTTACTCGCGTAACTCAGCAGATGAAGCAGGTACTGTCGATTCCTCTGATCACCACCAACCGTATTAATACTCCTGAAATTGCGGAAGAAGTACTGGCCGATGGCCATGCGGATATGGTCTCGATGGCACGTCCTTTCCTGGCCGACCCTGCCTTTGTCAGCAAAGCCGCTGAAGATCGTGCTGATGAGATTAATACCTGTATCGGTTGTAACCAGGCTTGTCTGGATCACACTTTCCAGATGAAGCTGACCTCTTGCCTGGTGAATCCACGTGCCTGTCACGAAACTGAAGTTGAAGTGAAGCCAGCCGAAGCGGTAAAAAATATCGCCGTCGTTGGTGCCGGTCCTGCCGGTTTGTCAGCAGCGACTATCGCTGCAGAACGGGGTCATAACGTTACTCTGTTTGACGCCGGTTCCGAAATTGGCGGTCAGTTTAACTACGCCAAACGTATTCCAGGCAAAGAGGAGTTCTACGAAACCCTGCGCTACTTTAAGCGTCGTATCGAAGTGACCGGCGTTGATTTGAAGCTAAACACGCCAGTGGCTGCGGATGATCTGCAAAGTTTTGACGAGGTGATCCTGGCGACCGGTATCTCGCCGCGTACACCGGCCATTGAAGGTGTTGAGCATCCTAAGGTGATCAGCTATATCGAAGCTATTACCGAAGCTAAACCGATTGGTGAAAAAGTCGCGGTCATTGGTGCCGGCGGTATCGGCTTTGACGTCTCTGAACTGGTAACCCAGAAAGGTCCTTCAGCCAGTCTGGATATCGACGAGTTTATGAGCGAATGGGGTGTTGACCTTACCGTACAAAACCGAGGTGGTGTTGAAGGTGTTAGTGCTCACAACCCAGAATCGGCCCGTCAGGTTTGGTTACTGCAGCGTAAAACCAGCAAACCAGGTGCTGGCCTGGGGAAAACCACTGGTTGGATTCACCGTGCCGCCCTGCAAAAGCGTAATGTAAAAATGCTGGCCGGCTGTGACTATCAGAAAATCGATGATGCCGGTTTGCATCTTACAGTGAATGGCGAAGAGCAACTGCTACCAGTGGATACCATCATTATCTGTGCCGGTCAGGAACCACGTCGGGATCTGGAAGAAGGCCTGAAAGCGCTGGGTAAAAATCCTCACCTGATTGGCGGTGCTGATGTCGCTGCAGAATTAGATGCTAAGCGTGCTATTGATCAAGGTCTGCGTTTGGCAGTCACCCTGTAATAGCCACATAGACTTGAAAACTTTTTGGTTGCGATAAAATCCATTGGAATCGATTTGATTCAGGGAGCCTTGGGGGCTCCCTTTTCTTTTGAGGCTGGAAAAGTTAAAGAGGTTCAGTGGCTTTCGAAAACTTGTTCCAGCGAGTTTGAGCTTAAGGCATTCACCAGCCAGCAATCAATCTGGGCAGACGTAGCTGTCGATAGCTTTTGCTCAACCCAATTGGGCAGCTCGCCAAAGCGTTGTGAAAGTATGAGAGTGACGGCATCTGCTTTGCCGCGTGCTTCACCACGTTTAACTGCATCATTGATCAAACTGGCCTCATCTCTAAGCGCTTTTTCCCTCACAAATGCCATGCGGCGGGTTTCTTCATCGGCACTGAGTTGCTTAAGCTTTTCCATGGCTTGTTGAACCGGTTCATAGTCGACGTTTGCCATTATGTGCTCCTCCTGCCAGTGTTCAAAGAAAGTAATCAACGCCTGTAAAGACTCAGAGCATACCTGAAGTCTGTCGGCTTTACGCAGTTTGATAATATTGAGCTGTAGCTCATTACTAAAAACAGCTCCTAACCTGTGCTAGGGCCTACCCCATAACCCTATCCATCACCTCAACCCGATTCCTCCCCTCAGCTTTTGCTCGATACATGGCATCATCGGCGCGTTTAAACAGAGCATGGAAGCTATCATCCGTATTGGTCTGAGCGACACCAAAACTGGCGGTGCAGTGCACTTCGCCGTTGTCGGTGTGGATTTGGATCTTTTCGATTTCGGCTCTTAGGCGTTCGGCCAATAATTGCGCTTGTTCCAGATTGGTCTCAGGCAGCACGGCGGCAAACTCTTCACCGCCTAGGCGGCCGCTGATATCGCTGGTGCGTAGGGTGTTTTTTAATGTGCTGCCCAGTTGTTGCAGCACTTGATCGCCGACATGGTGGCCATAGTTGTCGTTGATACGTTTAAAGTGATCGGCGTCCAGCATAATCACTGAGAGCGGATTTTTGTGGCGTTTAAAGTGGGCAAAGCTGATCTCGGCTTTTTCGGTAAAGTCGCGGCGGTTGGATACACCGGTGAGCATATCTATACGGGCCAGTTGTTCGGCTTCACTTTTCAGTCGTTCCAGCTCTTTTAAGTGGCGCAGTACGGACCAGTAGCTGTGCAGGCCAAAAGCAGCCAGTAACAGGATCAGGAATAGGGCTCCAAGGATAATCCCTGTGCGTTGTCGCCAGTTGGCCTGCCACTCTTGGTGGGCTGCGCCGATGATAATCAGAAAGGGCAGGTCATCAACGTTGCGAAGGATAAACAGGCGTTTCAGGCCGTCTACCGGGGAATTGATATCCAGAAACATATGGCTCTGGTCGGTTTTAACAAAAGCAGCCGCGTGGGATTGGTGAATCCTGCTGCCGATTTTTTCTGGGACGGCAGGCTTACGAGCCAGCAAGGTTAGGTTGCTATCGAAGATAGTGATATTGCCGTTTTTGCCATAATTCAGTGGTGCCAGTAGATCAGAAAAAAAGCTGGGGTTGATGGCGAGAGCGGCCATACCTTTAAAGCCGGGTTGGTCGAAATCAAATTTGCGCCCCTGGGTGATGTTCAGCAGGCCGTTATTGGCGATATAGGCTTGGCTGACCACGGTCTTGCGCTCGGGTTCGGTCATCATGGCTTTGCAGTAATCTCTGTCACTGGCATCAAAACCGTCTTTTGAATTGGTGTGGGTCACCAGGCATTGGCTATTAAACAGGCCCATTAACATACCGTTGGGCAGGGTGCTGAGCTTTTCCCGCAGAAAGGCTTTACGCTTGGCGTGTTGTTCGGGGTCTTTAGGTGGGTAGTGCAGTTCGTTCAGGTCTACTTGGCTTAACACGTCACGCAGTAGGTAGTCAGAGCTGATAAAGCCGCCTTTGATCCACTCGGCAATCAGAAAACTGTCATTTTCCAGGCGGGTTTTAATCTGCTGATGAGCGTCTTGATAGGAGCTGTAGATGTAATAGACGGATGAGCACAGGGCAAAAAGTGCAAATAGCAGAAAAAGTAACAGGCTTTTTCGATGGGCGTGCGTCATTAGCTCGATCCGTACAGCCTGAGTCCAGGCTTTATCTTGTTCGTTATTGTTGTGTCGGGTTATATCAGATTTTTGGCAAGTAAAATATTAGCCATTGAACTACGATTTTTTAACGCAGACTCTTTGAAAACTCTTCTTGCAGATCAGCCTTTAAATTACTGTCTTTGAAGGTTTAGCCTCTTAAACCAGCAACCCTTTTCATTGATAATAGAGCTTCTTGTACAACAAAACTGTAACCTTGTGTTTCCTGCGATCAATTAAGTGGAATTTTATATGCATATCTGGGTTGATGCCGATGCTTGCCCCAAAGTAATTAAAGAGATTTTGTTTCGTGCCTCGCAGCGTCTGTCGTTGCCGTTAACTCTGGTGGCCAATCAGTCAGTGGCGGTACCACCGTCGTCTTTGATCAAAGCGATTCAGGTGCAGCAGGGTTTTGATGTGGCAGATAACTATATCGTGCAGCAGGTAAAACCAGGTGATCTGGTGATTACAGCGGATATTCCTCTGGCGGCTGAGGTGTTGGAAGAGGGTGGTCATGCCCTGAATCCAAGAGGGGAGCTGTATACGGTAAACAATATCCGTGAGCGTTTGATGATGCGTGATTTTATGTCGGATCTGCGCAGCAGTGGTATTCAGACTGGTGGTCCTGCGGCGTTAAATCAGCGTGATCGTCAGGAGTTTGGCAATGCGTTGGATCGTTTTCTCGCTAAACACCTTAAAGAGTCGTAAATACTTTAACAGTCCTAAGCTTCTTTGAGTTGTTAAACCGCTCCTAAATACCTTAAGCAGCCTAAATGACACCAACGATAGAAAGTTTGCTAAACAGTCCTGTGCCTGAGCAGATTCAACGACTGGAGCAGGGCTTTAAAATCCTACCTTTACAGCCTGTTGAGCATCCGTTATTAACACAGAAAAATGTGCAGTTATGGATAAAGCGCACGGATCTGTTGCACCCGGTGATTTCGGGTAATAAGTGGTACAAGCTGAAATACAATCTGGTGGCGGCTTTGCAGCAAGGGGCGAAGGGCATTGTCTCCTTTGGCGGTGCCTGGTCCAATCATCTGCATGCTTTGGCTGCGGCGTGTCGAGAGCTTCAATTGCCGGTTACAGCGGTGATTCGTGGTGAGCCTGAGTTAGTCGAAAAAAGTGAGATGCTGCAGGATGGGGCTAAGTGGGGTATGAATTTCCATTTTGTTACCCGCTCGGAATATCGTCAGCGTGAAGATGAGGTCTGGCTGCAGCGGTTGACGCAGCACTATCCGGGTTATCTGCTGGTACCTGAAGGGGGCAGCAGCGCTCTGGCCGAGCAGGGCTTGGTGGAATTAGGCCAGGAGATAGAACAGCAGTTGCAGACTGAACAGATTACTATTGATCAGTTGTGGTGTGCCATGGGCACGGGTGGAACCTTTGCCGGGTTGTTGGCTGCTCGTACTCAGGATTACCAAATGCTGGGTATGCCGGTGTTAAAAGGCGGTGATTTTCTGCGTCAGGAGGTGGAGCAGAAGCTGGCTCAGTCGTTTTATCGTACTGATAATAGTCTGATAGCGTCAGATGAGAAGCCTTTGAAGCCTGTAGAGCACAGCGATTTTACCCTAATCACCGATGGCCACTGGGGTGGTTACGGTAAGGTGAAACCTGAGCTGGTGCAGTGGATGGATCAGTTCTATCAAGATACCGGAGTGCTGCTAGATCCGGTCTATACCGGTAAGCTGCTGTATCGTTTTTTTCAGGGACTTGAGCTGCCTGATGGTGATGTGGGCGCAGTTCCAGAGGGAAGTCGGGTTGTGTTGCTACATTCTGGCGGTTTGCAGGGGCGACGGGGTTTTGGCTTGCCTTGGTCGTCAGACTGATCCGGCCGAGCTACAGAATTTCTAAACAGGGCGTTATAAAACTTGATATATCACATAGGGTTACGATTTAACCTCATGGTGTGCTGGGGTATCATGGGCAGCGCATGATGCCTTTACCGGCTTTTCGTGGAATTTTCGGTTTTTAATGAAGTTATCGGTTTTTAGTGAAGTTAATAGTGGACTAACCGGCAAACGAACCGGCGATCTAACTGATTAGACAGGACAGAGATATGCAGGATCAGAGTGGCGAAGATGGGGCACAACCAAAGATTGAACTGGACGCATCAGAGCTGCAAGCGGAGCAGATCGGCCAGCAAGGTATTCAGGATGTGGCGGGCACTCTGGCAGATGCAGGATCCGGTGATTCTGACTTAAGCGGTTCAGTTTTAAGTGAGCCAGACCCAAGTGAATCAGGCTCTGGTGAGCTAGCTCAAGGTGAGTCGAGTTTAAGTAAGAGCGGTTCAAGTGGTTCTGAGATGAGTGATTCAGAGCCGTCTCAGGTTCAAGTGGATCAGGACGCTGTTGCTAATTCTACGGATGAAAATGCGCAAGATGCTGAGGATTCAGCCGAATCTGTTCAGGGTACGACGCAAGTCGAAGAACCTGAAATTCCATTAGAGCCTGCTGTGGGCACTCACCAGGATGGTATTCTGGCAGAGAGCACAGCCCATGGTTACTACATCACCTATACCCTGAACTCAGAAGATGATTACCTGCCGTTGATTAAAGATGTGTTGGGACGTTTCCCGGCTATGATCGATGAGTGTAAGCGGGTCTTTGAGGTTCCTTCCCTGTCTGGTGTGGTGGCGATTGGCGCAGAAGCCTGGCAGCGCCTGTACCCCGAAGCGAAACCTATCGCGTTAAAACCTTTCCCTGAGATGAAACAGGGTGAGCGCAGTGCGCCAGAAACCCCCTGTGATCTGTTTTTCCAGATTCGTTGTGAGCGTCAGGATATTAACTTTGTTGTGGCCCGTCGCGTGGATGCCTTGCTGGGTGAGCTGGCCATTCTGCAGGAGTCGATCCCAACCTTCCGTTATCTGGATAACCGTGATCTGACGGGTTTTGTCGATGGTACGGAAAATCCTGAGGGTGAGCATCGGGAAAAAGTGGCCATAGTGGGACAGGAAGACAGAAATTTTGTCGGTGGCAGTTATGTGCATCTTCAGCGTTATGTGCATAATCTGGCGGTGTGGAACAACCTGGAAGTGACAGAGCAGGAACAGGTTATTGGCCGCAGTAAAACCGAGAATGTGGAATTTACCGGTGTGAACAAGCCGATGTGCTCTCATATCAAACGTTCCGGTATTAAAGATGAAGGTGGTGATGCGGTTGAGATTCTGCGTCAGAGCATGCCCTACGGCGATCTGAAAGAGCAGGGACTGTATTTTGTCTCCTACTGCCGTTTTGCCGATAACTTTACCCGTATGCTGGCCAGTATGATCTATAGTGACGCCGAGGGTAATTTTGATCATCTGATGAAGTACACCCAAGCGGTAACCGGTGCAGCGTTATTTGCACCGTCGCGGGAATTCCTGACTCAATATGTCGGGGCTGCAGCAGAAGCTGAGCGTCTGCGTGCACAGCGTATCGAGGAAGAAGCAGCTCGTCTGGCGGCTGAGGAAGAGGAACGTAATTCGACCCGTTCCGAGCTGAAGTATACGCCGCTGAGTGATGAGATGATCGAGGTGAATCCTGAGGTTGATGAACCTAAGCCGGATACGCCGGTGGATACTGCCCCAGAGCAGATGCCAATGGATGATCAACCACCGGCCAGCAGTAATAAGCGTTACTCTGCCAGCTTCTATCAGGCGATGATCGAAGATGATGAGCAGGAAAAACAGGCCAGTGAAGAGCAGGTTGAAGAGAGCTTGAAGAACCTGAAGAGTCTGCCTTGGTCTCTGAATGAAGATGCCAGAAAGAATAAAGATCAGGACGATGATTGATCCTAAACACACGCTTAGAAACACTGTGCCGATAAAAGATATGTTTACCATTACCTCAACAGATAAACGCCTGGCTGATGCCCTGCAGGAAAATATCGATCTGAAGACCAAACCCGTTGGGGCTTTGGGTCAGTTGGAGCGGATTGCAAAACAGGCGGGGTTGATTCAGCAGAGCCTGACACCAAGCCTGAATAAACCTCATATGCTGGTGTTTGCTGGCGATCACGGTATCGCCAAAGAGGGCGTGAGTCCTTATCCCCAGGAAGTGACTCAGCAGATGGTGATGAACTTTCTACACGGCGGTGCGGCGATCAATGTGTTTTGTCAGCAGCATCAGATTGAACTGAAAGTGGTTAATGCGGGTGTGGCTGGTGAGTTGCCTGAGCATCCGTTATTGATCGATGCATCGATGGGCTTGGGTACGAATAGCTTTTTGCAGCAACCCGCGATGACTTTGCATCAGGCTGAAGAGGCGATGCAAAAGGGTGCTGAGCAGGTAAAATATACCGCTGAGTCCGGTTGTAATGTGATCGGTTTTGGCGAGATGGGGATTGGCAATACCTCATCGGCGGCATTGTTAATGCACAAAATGACCGGAATTGCCCTGGCAGAATGCGTTGGTCGCGGAACAGGACTTGATGAACTGGGTTTGTTGCGTAAACTTGCGGTACTGCAAAAGGCAGCGAATCAACATGAGCAGAGCCACAATCCACTGCAGACTCTGGCTACCTTTGGTGGTTTTGAGATCGCAATGATCTGTGGTGCCATGTTAAAGGCAGCGGAATTGGACATGATAGTACTGGTGGATGGTTTTATCGCCAGCAGTGCCCTGCTAATTGCGCATAGTCTTTATCCGGAAATACTGGATTATTGTGTGGCCTGTCATCAATCCGATGAGCAGGGACATCGCAAATTGCTGGATTATTTAGGATTAGAACCTCTGCTGAAGCTGAATATGCGCTTGGGCGAGGGCAGTGGTGTCGCTGTGGCCTATCCTTTGCTTTGCTCTGCGCTGGCGTTTTTGAATGAGATGGCTTCCTTTGAAGAAGCTGCGGTCAGTCAGCGTAGTGAGTGATGTCTAATAAGAGGTTGTCTGACGATAATCTGTTATTGGTTAAAAGAGTCTTTATTAAACATGGGGTTACCCGGTAAAAGCCTGGTGCTTTTACTCGCCAAGAGCTTGTATTGGCTAGGGCTTCTATGAGCTAAGCGCTGGTATCAGCCAAATGCTTTTATCAAAACACCTGTGTTTAAAAAAATAGTCATTATTTGACAGATAAATGGTCCCTTACGGGGCTGATAACTGGAGACCCTATAGAGCGTGAACATGATACAAACGTTAAAACAACAGCTGTGTACGGTGGGACGCATTGTGCGTGGCCAATACGAACTCAGCATTAAGCGCCCTTTAATGGCTAAGGCGTGCGCTTTTAAGGCTAAATGGGATCATACCTTTGATGCCGAGCGTATTCAGGATCAATCCAATCTGAATTTCTGGCATCAGCAGCTTTGGTATCTGCTGGCGGCGATGGTGATCTTCACCCGTATTCCAGTGGGTGTAAATATACCTCAGTGGGCGCTGCAGATGAACCGCGCTGCGCGCTTCCTGCCGGTTGTCGGTCTGATTCTGGGTGTTATCGCTGCACTGAGCTTCTGCCTGTTCTATTCCATCTGGGATAGTGCCTGGATGGCTATCGTGCTGACGACCGTAGTAGGTGTGTTCCTGACCGGTGCTTTCCACGAAGACGGTTTTGCTGATACCTGTGATGGCTTTGGTGCCAGCCGTTCTAAAGAGAACATCCTGAGTGTGATGAAGGACTCTCGTCTGGGTTCTTACGGTGTGATCGGTCTGGCACTGCTGCTGACTGTGAAGCTGAGCGCACTGTTCCTGTTTACGCCAGAGCAGATCCCTATGGTTCTGATTCTGGGTTATGTGCTGAGCCGCAGTTTCTCTGCCAGCTTTATCCACTCTATGGATTACGTACGCAGTGATGAAGATAGCAAGTTTGAAGGTCTGTCAGCACCGATGTACAACTCTGAGCTGGTATTTGTCTGGCTGATGGGCGGTCTGTCTGTACTGGCGATCATTCTGGGCTTCGGTTACGCCGAGCGTGTTATGCCACCGCTTCTGATGATGCTGCTACCGCTGTGGATTCTGAAAACCTGGCTGACTTGGTACTGGAATAAGCGCATTGGCGGTTATACCGGTGACTGTCTGGGTGGTGCTCAGCAGCTGGCTGAAGCGATGACTTATCTGGCACTGTCTGCTTACAGTCTGAACGTTTAATAGACAGTTTGAACGTTTAATAGACAGACTGAACGTTTAATAACGTCTGACGACATAGTTCGTAGGTTATTAGGTTTAGTCGATAAGTAGGTTAGTAGGTAGCAGCTTAGTAGGTAGATAGCATGGTCTATTCAGCGGATTACCTGCTGATACGTCATCTCAAACCTCAGGCCGGATCAGGAATCTGTTATGGAAGGCTCGACCTTCCAGCAGCAGAGGCTCCTGATCCGGCCTGTGACGTTTTAGCGGCACGGTTTTTCTCTCGATATCCCGATGCGCAACTGTTAAGCAGTCCACTACAACGGGCAGCGCAGTTAGCTGAGTATATTCGGCAGCGTTATAGCGAACAGAGTGATATCAAGCAAAGTAGCTCTTCTGATTTAGCGTTGGATCTTAATTGGGATCTGACTCTGGATGAACGTTGGCAGGAGATCGATTTTGGTCGCTGGGAAGGAGAAAGCTGGAACCAGATTGTCAAAGAAGAGATTGATGCCTGGCATCAGGATCTGAATGGTTTTTCAGGTCATGGTGGTGAATCCGCCATCCAGATGCAGCTAAGAGTCAGTGACGCTTGGGATGAGTGGCAGCAGTGCAATAAAGGTGGCGTGTTAATCTGTCACCAGGGTGTGATACGTATGGTGTTAGCCGAAGTATTGCAATTGCCCATGGCCGCTCAGCTCAGGCTTGAGGTGAATTATCAGCACGGTGTGTGGTTACGTCAGAGTTGGTTGCAGGATGAGCAGGGTAATAAGCTGCCAGACAGTGAATTATGGCAGGTGAAAGGCTTAAATCTCTCCTGTGCAGAACTGGCGCAGCGTTTTAGTGATGAGTGATGTTCATTGGCACTATCGCAATCGTTTTCAAAAGAGATGCTTAGGAAGAAATAGGTAAAGCAGTGGAAAGAGAAGGTGTTATCAAATACCGGTTGGATTTTACCCCAGCCGAAGCGGTGGACGAGAACGCCTTAACGGCCCTGCAGCAGTGGCGTTTAACTCTTTATCAGCTGGGACTGATTGGACAAGATCCAGAGCGTTACGGCGGTTTGGGTTATGGCAATATCAGTCAGGCGATCAGTCTTGGAAGGTATAAGCATAGCGCTAAAGAGGAGCAGGGCGCTGAAGGGGAGTTCGACACTGAAGAAGAGCACCGAGCTGAAGGGAATAACCAGGATGGAGATAAGGGCACAAATGACCTGCCAGAGAGGTCCTGGTCTGAAGTAGATAGCGTTGCTGCCGATGCTGCTCATACTGCACGAGATTTTATTATCAGTGGTACTCAGACCGGTGAATTATCGGAATTGGCACCAGAGCACTATGCGCTGGTCAATCTGTGTGACCCGATAGAGAATCATATTATTGCTCAGGGACCGATCAAACCTTCCTCTGAGGCGCTGACCCATGGTGCTATCTATGCCCTATCACCAGAGATTCGAGCGGTGATTCATGTGCATAGTCCTGAGATCTGGTCGCTACGGGAAAAACTGTTAATGCCTTCAACACCGCTGGATGTCCCTTATGGCACTCCTGAGATGGCTCAGGCGGTACAGCAACTATGGCAGAGTGGTCAGCTGAAATCAGCTCCTGTACTGGCAATGGGTGGTCATGAAGATGGCATTATCAGTTTTGGTCGTAATATGGCTGAAGCAGGTATGGCGATGTTGAATGCTTTCCAGTGGGCCAGAGCGCTGCAGCTGGCAGATGATGCGGAAGCGGGCAAGGTCGAACTGACTCATGGGTTTTGACCGTTGCATAACGATATGTGCGCTTGAGAGTTAGCCCACAGTGAGGAAAAGCTGCTATGACGAAAAAAAGCTGTGAGGAAAGAAACACTGTGAGGAAAGAATAGTGGAGCTATGGATCGGCCTGACCGTAATGGCAGCCCTGATGCAATCGGTCAGAACCGCAGGTCAGAAACAATTGGCTCACGGTTTAACCTCTGCTGGCGCAGCGGTAGTGCGTTATCTGTATGGTTTACCCTTTGTGGCACTATATCTGTGTTGGCTGGTGTATTGGCAATCCGATGCACCGGGTTTGCTGCCTGAAGGCAATGAGCGTTTTTATCTGTTTGCCTTGTTAGCCAGTATTGCTCAGTTAATCGCCACGGCGTTGATGGTCTGGCTGTTTCGTTTTCGCAACTTTGCTATTGGCAGCATGTACGTTAAAACCGAAGCGCTGATGGCGGCATTATTGGGCGTGGTACTGTTTTCTGAAACCCTGTCTGTGATTGGTTGGCTGAGTATTTTATTGGGTGCCTTGGGTATTGTACTGATCAGCAGTCGAGCTGGTTTAGTCGCTTCAGATGGTCATGCTCAGTCGATATGGCAAAAACTGAGCCAATTGCTGTTCAACCCTGCTGCCGGTGTTGGTCTGTTGGCCGGTGGCTTATTTGCGCTGACCTCGCTGTTTCTACGCCAAGCCAGTTTAACCCTGGAATCTGATTTTCAACTCAGTGCTGCTTTTACACTGGCGGTTATGGTGCTGATGCAAACCTTGATAGGTGTTGTGTATCTAGCGCTGCGTTCTGTCCAGGACTGGCGTGCTATGGCACTGCAACATCGCACCTGTTTTTTTGTTGGTTTGACCAGTGTTTTAGGTTCTGTCGGTTGGTTTACCGCGATGACCTTACAGCCGGTGGCTTATGTGAAAGCGGTGGGCCAGGTTGAGTTTATCTTTACCTTAGCCATCGCAGTACTCTTCTTCCGTGAACGTTTAACGGCACGAGAGATTTTAGGTATGTTGGTGATTATCACCGGTGTTCTGTTGCTGCTATTGGCTGGACGTTAGACAAGAAGAGCAAACCACTGCTCGCTATCGGAGTCAGTGGCCTAAGATCGTTATCCTGTTGTATGGCAAAGATGGTTTAGTTGCAACAGCCCGCCTCAGCTTTGGGCGCTAACTGCTGTTTGGCATAACGGATAATCATCAGAGCTAACAGCGCTGCACTGAGATACATCAACCATTCTGGTAACAGGTGCTGACTTGCGGCCAGCTGTGCCTGAATATCAATCTCCAATGCAGTCACTAACCAGTTGGTGATAAAGCCTGCAATAAAGGCGACGCCTAGCACCCCAGACAGATAGGCGATCACGGCGTTTCGACCCAGTTCCCGATTAACCACACCAATAGTCGCCATATTGGTCGCCGGTCCTGCCAGCAGGAATACCAGTACAGCACCAGGAGAGATTCCTGTCATAAGTAGACCTGCAGCAATGGGTGTTGAAGCCGTCGCGCAGATATACATAGGAATGCCGACCAGCGCCATCACGACCATGGCAATAAAACCGCCGCCCCAACGGGTGAGAAAGTCTTCAGGTAGCCAGGTTAGAGTTGCCGCAGCCAGCACTAAGCCGACCAGTAACCAGCCTGCCATATCATTGAAGATATCAACAAAGGCGTATTTCTGGCCGCTCACAAATTTTTCTACGAGACTGTTATTGCTGCTGGAAGTTTTCTGCTGACTTGAACAACAGCTATCGACTGGTTTGGACTCTGTTTTATTTTGGCTGGAGCAACTGCTTTCAGTTTTAACTTCAGACTGAGCTTGTACTTCGGTTTGAACTGCCACCGTATTTTTACTGGCACAGCAGCTGGCTTTAGCACTTTGCTCTGGCTGAGTCTCTACCACGCTTTTGCTGCTGCAACCGTCTCCTGTCTTGTTTTCTGTTGATTCTCTTTTTAGTTCAGAGCCTGTTTCTTCAGCAGCTTTTTCAGTAATAGATCTTTCAGGCAGAGCAATAGTCATCAGTCCTGCGCTTACAGCGCTCATAACTGCCGCAATAGGGCGAACAATAGCCATAAAAGGCCCTAGCAAAGCATAAGAGACGGCAATGGAATCGACACCGGTTTCAGGCGTTGAAACCAGAAAGGATACGGTTGAGCTGCGTGATGCGCCGTTGCGTCTTAAGCTAATTGCGGCAGGGATCACGCTACAGGAACACAGTGGTAAAGGTGCGCCAAAAATGGCTGCCTTGATATTGGATATTAGATTATCCTGACCCAGGTGTTTGGCCAATGCCTGGGTTGGGACAAAACTATGGATCAGTCCCGCAATCACCAGGCCACCCATTAGCCAAGGAGCGGCATCCAGAAAGATATCAAAAAAGTGTGCTAAAAAGTTCATGATAATTACTCGGTGCTGGCAGTGTTTCTAGCAAAAAGTGATGCTGCAGTTTTAAACAGTGGTTTTTAGTTTTAGTGATGTTCCGGGCGGTTTTCGCCTTCTGCCAGCGCAGTCAAAATAGTGCAATGGGTCGCGGACTTTTCTCCACCGCAACAGGCATCAGTGATTTGTTGTAGTGCATCGCGCATCCGCTGCAGTTCCAGCAGTTTGTTTTCGATCTCTTGCAGTTTGGCTTCGGCAAAGCTTTTTACCGATTCACAGGTTTCCTGTTCCCGGTTCACTTCCAAAGCCAATAGATCTGCAATATCTTTCAGGGAAAAACCCACCGCTTTAGCTCGCAGAATAAAAGACACCTGCTTTAGGGTTTGCTGATCATATAAGCGGTAGCCAGACTCACTGCGGTGCGGTGTTTGCAGCAAACCCTGTTTCTCATAAAAGCGCAGTGTTTCAACGGATACACCGGTTTTTTTCGCTAATTCGCCAATACGTAGATAAGCGGCCATCTCTCTTCTCCAAGACATGTTCGGCAATGATGCACGGCTCAATCAAAGCTTTGTTGCAAGGTGCTTTGGTGTTGTTGCTTAAGGCTATGTTAAACCCTGAAGTTAAGTTTAGGGTCAAGGGTAAAATAAAGAGAAGTTATTCCGTTTTGCCATAACAGCGATGTCATGGTGTAGAGGAGTGATCTGAAGATGTTTTATGTTAACCTAGGCTGAAATTAGGGCAGGCTGAGGGACAGTTAGGAACTTTAAGCCTGTCAGGGATGTAAGACAGAAACAGAGGTGATTGATGAAGCTTCGTCTATTAGCAAGTGCACTGGCCGTTTCGGCCACTCTGGCCCATATGCCTGCTCAAGCTGCTGGTGCGTATAGCATGAGCCGCGATACTGCCCCACGTATTAATATCTATCAGGATTCCTACTCTTATGTAGGCATCGATATGATGAACTGGAACTTTAATAACTCTGATAACACGATTAAAGGTTCTGATCGTGGTACGCGTTTTACCTTTGGTCAGCGTTTTGATGAGTTTGTATCCGCTGAGGTTCAGTTTGGTATTGGCGGTAATGATAAGGCGGGTACTGGCGGCCCTATCAAGATGGAGCATACGCTGGGTGTTTTTATCAAAGGTATGTTGCCAATGAACCGCCTGCAACTGAAGGGCTTGGTCGGTTATACCGCTTCTCAGTTTGATATCGCTGCCGCGGGTGAAAGCTATTCCAGCGTGTCTTTTGGTTTGGGCGCAGAATTAAACGTATGGCGTGATGTTTATGCCAACGTTGACTATATCAAATATGTTTCCACTTCAAACTTTGATATGGACTCGATCAATATCGGTGTGGGTTACCGTTTCTAACTGTTAGCGCTCCAGTTGTGAGTGCTCCAGTTGTGAGTACTCTAGCTGTTAGCACATTAGTTAGAAGCTTAATCCAGCGCAGCTACATCCAGACGGGACATCTCTGGGTGTAGCTGGTGCCAAGGCAGTGGCATATAGTGTGGCCATTGATCTGGCACGATAAAATAACGCTTGATGTGCTCTGCTTGATATTCACTCGACCAGTCACAAGCCGCTCCATCTGACCAGGTACAAGTTTCTACTGCCTCGTTATCACTGATCAATCCTACCTGCTTTTGGTCACTCATCTGTTCTGATTTTTCCACAATATAGACAGGTCCACGCGTGAGCTCCTGCTGGATCATGTTTGTCATACTGCGTTTATCCTGCCATTTTGGTGTACTGGGTAACGCGAGCCAATGGGGCTTTTTCAGGATGAGCCAGCCACTGCTATCGTTGGCATTTTCTAACCAGTGTGACCAGGTGCACCAATGGCCGCGAGCATGAGAGGCTTCAGTTTGACTTGGGGCAGGGAAATTAAGGCTTTGATTGTTTACCAAAGGGTAGAACAAGATACCACGGGTTAAACTGGCGCTGTTTAGGGGAATCGTATCATCCAGATCATATTGCTGTCGTAGCTGAGTCAGCATGGCTTGAGATTCTGGACGTTGACTCAGCATCAACTGCTGATACCTCAACTTATGCCATTTATGATCCAGACTATCGCGGCAACCCGGACCTAACCAGTGTGTCCAAAGTTCAGGTGAACCCCAGGCTTGCTCCAGGCCCAGATAGTATTTAATGGCCAGCTCCAGGTGCCAGATCTGATGATCTCTGTGATCATGCAGTAGCAGATCAAACTCGCCTACTGTTCTTTTGTGTACGCCCAGCATGGGCATGAACTAATGAGGTGAAAGTCCTCTGTAGGAA
>CAYFGP010000136.1:0-17998 GCA_964342385.1 uncultured Oleiphilus sp.
TCAACTATCCGTCAAGATAGCGAATAGTTGAGAGGGGGCTGAATAGTTACCTTTTAAAAAGACATACACATTTACACAAAAGTATGTCGATATTTTTCGGCCAGCAGCTGAAGAATGAAGCCATATGCTAAAGAGAAACTTTTGTGTGAGTGCTTAGAAGCGAACCATTTCTAATACCTATTCTGTGATCAATAGTTCAGAAGGCCTACTTTGAGGCCTTCTTCTGTTTCTCATTTCATGGCCTGAATAGCTACCCCATTGGCTTGTGATTTAGCGGTTCAAGCTCGGCTATTGTTCGAAAAACAATCTAATCAGATGATTCTTTGTTAATATGCGGTTTACATCGTGAAACAAAAGCAATTCTGGCTATTCAATTAATAAATACGTCTCTGGGTGCCGGAGTAGGTGTCATGTTGACTCTATGTCTTGGTTTCACCATTTTTTAAGCTTTGCTATGTATACACTTACACAAAAGTGTTTCGATATTTTTGGCTAATAGCTGAAGCATGAAACCATTTTCTAAAAAGAAACTTTTGTGTGAGTGCTTATTTGCTTCCGCTTTTTAGTAGCCGTTTTGTTTTGATAGAGGTGTGTCAGGGATGTTTGATACGTTCACCTTAGTCACCGTTTTGGCTCTGGTCCATTTGTTGGTCACTGGTCTGATGTGCCTTGCTTGGGGTTTAGCACCGAATGTTCCGGGTGTTAAGTTTTGGGCTTATGGTCGTATTTTCACCACATTGTCATTAATCGGTGTTGCGCTTAAAGACACTGTGCCTTTTGAGTTAGCTATCCTGGTCAGCCAAGGGCTATTCTTTATTGGTCAATATTACGTTTGGCAGGGCAGTGTTGTCTTTAAGGGGTTAAAGCGAGTTGATATTCGCTGGATAATCTCTCTTTTCCTTTTGAGCCTGACGATAGTTGCTCTGGGCCTAATTGCAGAGCGGGACGGTATCCGCTTAATGGTTAGTTCTTTGGTGGTGATTGTCTTTAGTTCTTTAAATGCCTGGGCGTTATGGCAACCGATGGAGGGTAAGCGTTTCCCCGCTTGTCGTGTCGTTGCTGTCGTGTTGTGGTTGCATGCTGCTTTCTTCTTTGCTCGCCTGATTGTCGCGATTGCTCACCAAGCCCATCAGGAGCTGATTCCTGTACCTATTGTTCAACAATTTACTTTCTTTGAAGCGATAATTGCATCCATTCTGGTGGGGATGGGTTATGTCGTACTAATTGCTGAACGTTTGCAATATGACTTAAAAATGCTAGCTGACCACGACTCTTTAACTGGAGCTATGGTTCGTAGGGCTTTTTTCCATAAGGCGACTCTGCAGCTTAAAGCTCAATATGCAAGGGGGCGAGCCGGAGTGGCTTGCATGGTATTGGATTTGGACCATTTTAAGGTATTAAATGATCAACATGGCCATATAGCGGGTGATGAAGCGCTAAGACATGCTGTTAAAGTCATGCAAAGTTCACTTCGGCCACAAGATTTACTTGCCCGTATCGGAGGTGAAGAGTTTATCGTTTTACTGCCGGGCACAGATAATCTGGAAGCCAATCGCATTGCGGAACAGATACGCTCAAAACTTGAACATACTGCCTGTGCTTTTGGTGACTGTGAATTAGCAGTGACTATCAGTATTGGTCTGGTCAGCTACAGTATGCTAAATGAAACTCTGACTATTGAGCAGCTGTTTGAAGAGGCAGATAAAGCACTCTATGAAGCCAAGGCGTTAGGGCGAAATCAGATTATCGATTTTCATCATGAAAGCAATAAGCTCCCCCTTTAAAGCAAAGAAGACCTCTAACTGATTTTCTTTATCTATTAATTAGTTAGATGTTTGTTGAGGGGACATCACTCTCTGCATTTGGCAGTGATTTTTGAACTTGAGATGGGTTATGCTGTCTGCCTTGATATCTACTTTAATTGTTTAAGGAGACCGGTGTTCTGTCGGGCAAACCGCCCCAGCACCTTGTAAAACTATGCAGGATCTTAAACGTTTATTAAATGACTCCTGGAAATTTTTTCTCGCTCATCTACTACCTATTTCTTTTATCTTATTGCCGGGCTTAATTGTGGCGAATTTAGTAGGTTTGCAGTTGGAAGCAGGTTTTCGAGTAGGTGAAGGTGAATCAATAGATCCAACCATATTCTGGTATGCCCCCATCATGGCTTTGATCTATGCCTGGTATCATGGGGCAGTGGTGTTCTATATCGCTTCTGCAGTGAATGAATCCCCTGATAGCATGGTTGTTTGCTATCAGAAAGCCTTACTCCGCTTGCCCATGCTATTTTTGCTGCACTTTATATCTGGCTTTGCCATTTTGATGGGGCTTGCTTTGTTGATTATTCCCGGTGTTGTACTGATGGTCCGGTTACAATTCTCAGATATCTATTGTTTGCTCAGAGGTCAGGGGCCGATCGCTTCATTTAAGCAGAGTCTGGAAGCAACAAAAAGAGACCGCTGGTTGATATTCTGGGGGGCGGCCATTATCTATTCTTCGGTGTTTGGCTTAACAATGATCGTTTCAAGCATGTTGGCAGGCATGGATCTTTGGAACACTGTTGTTTCAGTACTCTTCTCTTGTATTGAGGGGATTCTACTGTCATTACTGACTATCTTTGCTTACCGGATGTTTGTGCGCAATGAACAACTTTCTCAGCAGGCAGATAGTGATAGTAGCAGTGACGAGCTAGAGCAGTAACGTGTAATAAGGGAACTCCCTCTTATTTTGTTGGAGGGGGAGCCACAGCCAGGACCGTTTTAGCTGTCTTGGCTATGCATGCGTAATGATCAATGATTTCCTATGCTTAAACTAAGTACTACTCTGAATTTGAGAGTCCCACGATAATCAATGGATAATATTGATGATAAAGAGAGTTGTGTTAGCGCTTTGTGTGTTGTTTCTAACTTCTGTGGGAAGCCTGTCTGCTCAGACCCTGAAAGTGGGGTTAAGTGATGCAGATTATCCTCCCTTTTACTTTGTCTCTGACAATGAGTTGCAAGGTGCTGCAGTGGAAATTGCCGAGCACTTAGCACACGAGTTAGGCTTTTCTCTCGAATATCATCGATATCCCTGGAAACGTGTGCAGCATAATCTTAAGACTGGTGAGATTGATATGGTGCTGCTCTACTTCAAAACAGAAGAAAGGGGGCGGGATGTTTTTTATACCGACGAACCTCATCTGATTGAAAGGGCTGCACTATTTGGTCCGAGTCACCTCAAGCTAAGCTTTGATGGCGATCTTGCAGCACTCAAGCAGTACGAGTTTTACGGCATTCGTGGTTACTATTATGGTGAGCAATATGCCAGGGCGGATTTTTTGGCTAAATATGAGGTCAAGAATGAACCCGCTCTGATCCGTTGGGTCAGTTCATCCCAGAGAGATTTTATCGGTATTGGTAATCCTCCTGCCATTGAGTTTTATGCTAAAAAGCTAGGACTATCTGAGAAAATCCATTTCTATACACCAGCGCTTTATGAAGGCAAGAATTACTTTGCTTTTTCTAAAGACAGGGCTGATTCGGAACAGATTGCGAAGCATTTTACTCAGCAACTGCTTCGCTACAAACAGACAGAGGGCTATAAAAAGGTGCTTAAGCATTATCAGATTAAGCCCTGACTTTTCCTAGTCCTAAATCCTCAGCTCTCAATCCGTAGCTCGCACCTTGCACCTCTCATTCGGATTTCTACTTTAGAGCCATTTTGGCTGTTCTTACTGACTGGCTTTACGTTTGAGTTTGTTAAAAGGTTTGTGTCTGTTGCCATACAGAACAAGCCACAAACTAAGCCTAACCAGTGTGCGGGTTGATAAACGGGCCAGCCCTCAGATACAAATATCGCTTGTTCTGAGCTGGTTTCCAATGCTGTTTTGATCAGCAATAAAGTCAATGGAAGGTATCCGATTACCTCCTTTCTATTGCTTTGCCACTGCTGTTGAGCGATTAAAGCCATTAATGCTGACACCACACCATACAGCAAACCGGAGATACCGCAGTAAAAGCGTATCTCAGTCCAAGGAAATAACAGTAAGAGATTAAGAGCGATCAGAGTTGTTAGCAGACTTGTTATCAATAGTCGGCGGTTTTTTATCTCTAAATAAACCGCAACGGGAACAAATATCAACAGATCCCAAAATAGATGGGAAAAACTGCTATGTACCAGATGACCGGTGAGTAAGCGCCAATACTCTGCATGTACAGTAATGGCTGTTTGGTCGAAGCAGAGTATCTCCAGCAGCTGATTTGACGTATTGAATCCACCAATCAGCAGAGCTGCTGTTGAGATTATCAGGCTTATCCAAGGCACATTAACGCTCGATTTATTTGAGGCCTGACTGGCTGAAGTAGAGCTTACGCCATAGCAGAAGCTATGGCGTGTAAAAGGATTAGTGAACATGGTTCAGACCCGGTTTATGGCAGGTTATTGCTGAAGCTCTGCGAGCTATCGGGTTATTGTCAAACTTGCTTCCCTTATTCTGTGTGGCCACCGTTTTCCCTGAAAAAAGCGGCAGTTTTCTCAAGGCCAGACTAAACAGCAATAACAGTGCAAACCAAGGGTTGATACTACCGCCACCGGAACCACCCGAAGAGGAGAACGACGCTTGTTTCCCTGTCATAGGTGTACTGGTGTGTTGAGCTGTTGTCACTGGTTGAGCCTTAGTCTTCGTATGGTTATTTGTCTGAGCATTTGAACTGTTTTGGTTTGTTGTTGAGCCGTTTTGGTTTGTACTATTCGGGCTATTCGCAGATTGCTGTCTTTTCTCGCGGGCGGCTTGCTCGTTTTCTACTCGTTGCTTGTTGTTACGATCAATATTATGTTGATCAAAGATCTCGTCGCGTACGACAATCATAGAAGTTAGATCTGTCACTAAACCATATTGCACTGCGGTGTCGATAATGGCTTGGCGAGCATCTTTATCTGTACCCAGATAATCTAATGTAGCCTGTTGTTTCTCAATCTCAGCAAAAGCCCACAAGCGTTCTAGTTCCGGGTTGTCCAGCGCCTGATCAGGCAAAAAGACCCGACTGCTATAGGTTTTGGTCTCACCGTTCACCTTGGCTTTAACTGTGACCTCTGCCTCACCTGATTGATAGTAATGGCCAAATACCTGTAGCTGTTGTCCGCGATATAGTGTCTTTGACAATCTTGGCATAACCAGATTGCGACTGCGCACACCATTAACTTCAACCTCAATATCTCTCATAGCAGCATGATTGAGTTTACTGGTAATCAACATCAACTGACCCATGATGTCGTCGCTGTTAGAGATTGAGCTGGCAAAACCTTCAGATGCCCGGGTCATCTCCTCTAATAGGGGGCGGTTAGCACTATTACCCATAATAAAGCTAAACAGGCGCACATCATGTTTTTCCAGCAGTTTCAGAAACGCTTTTTTCTCGGTAATCCCGGTATTAGCAACACCGTCTGTAACAAGCACCAGAGCGGAACTACGATCACTCTCAAGTTGTTTTGTCGCTTTGTATAAACCTGCATAGAGATTGGTGCCTCTATCCGGTTGAACCTGACTTAGGGATTGTAACGTAGCGGCAATGGCCTCTGGGGTGACAGTCTGGAAACCTTGGGTAAACTCGTAAGCAGAATCGTTGAACAGAATAATCTTAAAGCGATCATTAACTGGTAGTTTGTTTAAGCCCTGACGAATGCCTTCCGCCAGTGAAGCAAACTTGCTCTGCATAGAGCCTGATATATCCAGAATAAAGATCCAGTCACGTCCTTGGGTCAGTTTGGGTAAATCATCAGCAGGTGTCAGTGTTAATTTAAATGTACCCTGGCTTTTATCTGCTTCTTTATAAGCCATCATATCCATGCTGGCCGGTAAGCCCTCTTTATGGCGCCAGTACAGCAAAATATCCTGATCTAATCTGGCAACAGGGTTTATAGCTGAGGGCTTGGTAGGGGAGTTACTGCGAGTTGTAGGCGTTTGCTCAGCTTCTAATATCTGGTTGCCACTTGAGTTCTCAATGTTTTCGTCAGTGGTGGTATTGTTTGTTTGGTTTACAGTATTGGTTGCTTGCTGCGTATTAGCGAAAGAGACTTGCCACTGTTTGTTGCTGACCTGCTGAATCTGGGCATTTTGATGATTCGGAAAGCGAATACCGTCAATAGGGTAGCTACTATGCAGTGAAAGATTAAAGCTGAATGCTTCCTCTACGGCCTCATTACGAGTCCAGAAGTTGACCTTCTGTTGATCAACGCCACCTTCTTCCAGGGGATAGACATAACGACCCAACCCAGTGTCAGTTAAGGTGTTTTGGATATAGACCAGTTTGATACGTACATCCTGGCCTGCACGCACAGGAAAGACACTGATATCAAAGGTTTTATACTCATCCTTTTCAACCAAAGCTGTTTCTCGGCTCTGCTGTTTTTCCTGCTCATAGATCTTACGAGCTTGCTGCTTTTCAACCACTTCGCCAATCACAGGCTGGCCATCAATCCAGTATTGAAACTCGCCAACAGCTGCTTTATTGGGGACAGGAAATGAATAAACCGCTTCAAGATCACTGCTGTTGGGGTTATGAAAAACCTGTTCAACAGAAGTTGTTGCATACATATCATTGATTACCACATTGACATGGTGCTGTTTGATCTGAAGGTCTTGATAGCTGGCGTTACTAGGTTTTAACAGGCCGGCTGCTTGAGAGACTGAAGCCAGTAACAGTCCTGCTGATAATAGGCTGGATTGAAGAAAATGCTTACGTTTGCTCTGGTTGCGTTGAGGAAGAGTGTGTAACAAAGTGGCTGGGTGACGCATGGTGTTGCCCTCGTATTTGAACGTTATCGCTTCGTGGTGAGGGCAGTTTGTGAGTTATTGCTGAAAAGTGTTATAAAATTGTACTGAGTAGTGAAATATAAGGCTAAGAGTATTGTTATGCGATACCTGTGTATCAGGTAGAGCCTGCTTGAAGAAATAGAGGCCTCATTTAGTGAGCTGTTTGAATAAACCGTATTGCCACTGTCTAATTGCCAATACCATGGTGGTGCCATGTTTTTTATTCATGGGCGTGTTGAGATCATCCTGCATCAATTCGTTAAATTCTTTACTGAGTTTATCCATTTTCTTTTGAATGCGGGCATTGGCTATATCGGACAATAGAGCATTACAAACCACTAGTTTTTCCGTACTTTTTTCAAATTTGGAATTAAAAAAATCTTGTTCCACTTTCTGATGGAAAAAGCGTTGAATGGGTCCATTGGGCCGCCAGCTAAAGTTCGGCGCAACACGTAGCTTTATCCTATTACCTGGTAGTAGTTCGATCAGTTGCAGTTTGTCCAGCTTGACTAACTTGCGCAGACAATCCGTAGGCGCAATATCGTAAAGCTGTAGGATATCTTCATAAGACATGCCGTTGATTACACTGACAGCGACCAGTAGCAATAACAGATCTTCTGTGATCTCTTTTTCCTGTTCATGACTGAGTTGCGATAGGCGAGGCTGGTCCTGCTGCATTTTCAGCACCAGATCAGAAAGCTCTATATTGATCAGGCTGCAGATACTCTCTAGCCGTTGTAGGGTGAAGTTTTTTTCAGAGAACAGGCGCTTCACAGAAGCTTCGCTTAGCTCAAGATGCAGAGCAACATCAGCGTAGGTGATGCCATGAGCTTTTAACTCTCGCTTTAATGTACTAATCAGTGGGGAGGTTTGTGACATCGGTAGCCCTGATTTTATGTTTTTATGTAGAGATAATAGCAAACTGTCTTTACACAAATCTTCTAGATTTGGTGTTTGCTTCCTGACTAACTATAGCGGTGACGGCGGTACATCAGAGTAAACGGAAAAAGTGGTATTAGATGGCAGTGGGTAAAGACTGGGTGGATCTGAAACTGGATCCGGAAACAGGTATTGAAACAATTCGAGCTCATTTCAGAGGACATGCCTATGATCCCCATTGGCATGATAGCTATTTAATCGGCGTAACTGAGCAAGGTGTGCATCAGTTTAGTTGCCGTCAGGAGCGTCATACTTGCGTACCGGGTAGTACATTTCTGTTGGAGCCAGGTGAAGTACATGACGGTGATACATCCCATAATGAGGGGTTTACCTACCGTATGCTGTATTTGCCACCGGATTGGTTAGAGCAGCAGTTATCAGGCTTATTCGAGAGCAAACCAGATAAGAGTGTACTGACGATTAGTTCAACACTGGCCGATAATCAGCTATTAACACTAGCGGTTTCTCACGCCTTTCTGGCTTTACATCTGCAGGAAAATAAGCTGCTGAGAGAAGGTAGTCTTGACCATATGCTGGATTTGATGACGGAGCATCTGCACTGGCGTAAACGAGAAGAGCTGATCGCTGAACCTGTGTTAGCTTTAAAAGCTCAGGAGTATTTGCATAGCCACATCTATCAGGACATAGGTCTTAATGATATGGCTCTTGCCTTAGATAGCGATCGCTTTCGTATCAGCCGTAATTTCAAGCAAGCCTTTGGTATGGCACCACATGGTTATCTGATTCAAATGAGATTGGTAGAAGCCAGGCGTTTGTTAGCAATGGGATCTACCCCTGCTGAAGTGGCGATGCAGTTATGTTTTTCTGACCAAAGCCATCTTGGCCGTTGGTTTCGTAGAGCTTATAGAGTTACACCGGCACAATACCGTAAATGTCGATCAATGGAATGCCCCTAGAGTTAGACTGGTCTGATGGTAAAAGAATACGACATCACAAAGCTTCCAGACCTTGACGTAATCAACCTTCATACTGCTCTGTAGATTACTAAGGAGTAGATCATGGATTCAATTTTTGCCTTTTCCATTTTTGCGACCGTTGCTTCTATCACACCAGGTCCAACCAATATTCTGGTGTTAACAACAAGCCAGCGTTACGGTGTATTAGCGAGTGGGCCGCTTATTCTCGGTTCATGTCTGGCTGCTGCTCTAATCGTGTTGTTCGCAGCATTGGGTTTAGGGCAGTTACTGATCCAATTTACTTTGCTTAAGTGGTTGATGACGTGGGCAGGGGCTCTCTGGTTGACTTGGATGGCATGGGGGCTATTCGTAGCAGATGGTAGGCTTACCAGCGAACAGCAATCTGAACGTAAGGGGTGGAAAACAGGGGCAGGGTTACAGTTGATTAACCCTAAGGCCTGGATGATGGCTCTGGCTGTTAGTAGTGTGTTTATTGGAGCCGAAGCAGATCCAGAACGGATCATGTTGTTAACTGGCGTTTTCTTTTTGATCGCTATTCCCTGTTTACTGTGTTGGGCTTTATTAGGGCAGGGGGCTAATTTGTGGTTAAAGCAGCACCAACAACGGTGGTTTAATCGTATTTTGTCTATTCTGTTACTGCTTTCAGTCTGGTGGGCTGTGTGGTTGGACTACACTGCGTAATTAAGATAGAGCTGTTAGGGGTAATAGAAAAGGGCGCTAAATAGCGCCCTTTTCGGTTTCTTCTTTATCACAAGTCATGTTTATCAGACTAAACTGCTTCTTCCGGTTCGCGACGTTGTTTTTGCAACCAGCCAACAAACAAGAGCAGAAGCACTGTAGGGATAAATACTAACTCCTGCGGTGGTCTATCTGAATCAACTTTTAGACCGGTAATCTGCCAGCCAAAGTCGATCCCCGCTTTTTCTGCCGGACTGTCAAAGGTCACAAGATCTACGGTCCAGTTAACGTCATTTTGCGTCAACATAAAGCCCATTTCCTGCAGACGGTTCATACCGTCACCTTCTTCAGACTCCAATTGCAGGGAGACCGTTTTAGCCACCTGATCACCCTCAATGGTTTCACCTTCAACATTGATCTGCAAGTATTCGCCTTTTTTTAGGTTTTCAACCTGCTGAACCAGCTGAGTGGCAGGCACATTGGTGTGAGGAGGGTATACCCGATCCCACCAGAAGTCAGGTCTGAATAAGCTAAAGGCGATCAGCAGCAGTGCTAAAGATTCCCATAGTTTGCTTTTCACCAGCCAGTAGCCCTGAGTGGCTGCTGAGAATATCAGAATCGCCGCAATGGCACTGATTACCGTAATCAACAGATCCCATACGCTATCGATACCTATCAGCAGTAGCTGAGTGTTAAAGATAAACATAAAGGGTAGGATGGCTGTTCGGATATCGTAGGTGAAGCCCTGAATACCGGTTTTAATTGGATCTGATTTGGCAATTGCAGCAGCAGCAAAGGCTGCGAGCCCCACGGGTGGCGTATCATCCGCGAGAATACCAAAGTAGAACACAAATAAGTGCACGGCGATCAGAGGTACGATTAGGCCATTTTCAGCACCCAGAGACACAATCACCGGAGCCATCAGGGTGGATACCACGATATAGTTTGCAGTCGTTGGCAGACCCATACCCAGGATGATGCAGATAATTGCGGTAAAGATCAGGATCAGGATCAGGTTGCCGCCGGAGATAAATTCAACAAACTCCGTCATCATCTGGCCCAGGCCGGTCAAGGTCACGGTACCTACGATAATACCCGCAGCAGCGGTAGCGATACCGATACCCACCATATTACGGGCACCATCAATCAGGCCATGAACAAAGTCATTCCAGCTGTCTTTAAAGTAGCCAACCCATTCACTATCACCCCGGAACCAGGCCTTCATCGGCTTATGGGTTAACACAATACCGATCAGGAAGATTACCGAGAAAAATGCGGACTGTTGCGGGGAGTAGCGTTTAACGGCCAAGGCCCATAACAGTACGATAATCGGCAGACCGAAATAGAGGCCTGACATCACCGTAGGGCGTACTTCCGGTAGGTGATCCAGTTCGATGCTTTGATCATCCGCCGCCAGTTCAGGGTAGCTTGCTGCCAGTTTTACCAGGAACCAGTAGCCAGCCAACATCACCAACAGCATTACTAAGTAAGCAAAATCACCCAAGACGGCTTCCAGCAGATTAGAGCCGTAATACACCACGCCTGCCAATAGCAGGGTGATCGTAGAAGTGCTGGCCCAGGACATCATGCGTTGTGCCATAGTCGGCGCATGAGTCCGTGTGACGCCCTTCATTTTCAGCTTCACTGCTTCCAGGTGCACGATATAGATCAGTGCAATATAGGAGATCAGTGAAGGCAGAATGGCGTGTTTAACTACCTCGATATAGGATATACCAACATACTCCACCATCAGGAAGGCTGCAGCGCCCATAATCGGTGGTGTCAGCTGACCATTGGTCGAAGCGGCAACCTCAACGGCACCGGCCTTGGAGCCTGGGAAACCCACACGCTTCATCAGTGGAATAGTAAAGGTACCCGTAGTCACCACATTGGCAATGGAGGAGCCAGAAATAATACCACTTAAACCCGATGCCACTACTGCTGCTTTTGCAGGACCGCCTTTCAGGTGGCCTAACATAGAGAAGGACACCTTAATCAGATAGTTGCCGGCACCGGCTTTGTCCAATAGGGCACCGAGTAGTACAAACAGGAATACAAAGGTGGTGGATACCCCTAATGCCACACCAAACACGCCCTCAGTAGTCAGCCACTGGTGAGACATGGTTTTATTCAGACTGGCACCTTTGTGGGCGATCACATCCGGCATATGGGGGCCGCCAAAGGTATAGATCAAAAATACCACGGCCACAATTACCAGAGGAGGCCCTAGTGCACGTCGTGCGGCCTCCAATAGCGTGATCATACCGACAACTGCAAAGACAATATCCGTTGTCGTAGGTGCCCCAATACGGTCACTTAATGCATCCCGGTTTACTAATAGGTAAAGCGAGCAGGCAGCGGCCGTTACCCCGATGATGACATCAAGAGCTTGCCAGTGTCCTTTGCTATGTCGAACACTGAGCGGGAATAGGGAAAAAGTTAAAAATACTGCAAAAGACAGATGAATAAACTTAGCCTGGTCCTCATTAAACACTGCAAAATTAAACATGTAAGGCAGTGGAGACGCATACCAAAGTTGGAACAGTGACCAGGATATTAATAGTGTCAGAACCAGTTTGCCAAAAGGGCCATCCAGGCTACGGCTACCGGTTTCTGATTTGAGTAGTTTATCGATTTCATCTGACGCTTGGGGCGTAGTCGGGGATGAATCGGACATGGCATGACTCCATGGTGAAGGGATTAAATCCTGCTGCCCAATATAAGAATGCTACTGCCGTTTCCGGCAGTAGCATTAGGCAGCAAACCTGCAATCATGGGAGGTATTACATCAGACCTGCTTCTTTGTAGTATTTAGCAGCACCTGGATGCAGAGGTGCAGACAGACCGTCTTTCACCATCTCTTCTTTCTTCAGGTTAGCAAATGCTGGGTGCAGTTTTTTGAAGGTTGCGAAGTTTTCAAATACAGACTTAACAACGGTGTAAACAACATTATCAGGTACATCTGAAGAGGTTACGAAAGTCGCACCAACACCAAAAGTCATAGTGTCTGCTGGAGTACCACGGTACATGCCACCAGGGATGGTTGCAGTACGATAGAAGTCATTTGCGCTTACCAGGTTATCGACAGACTTACCGGATACTTCAACAATTACGCTATCACAGGAAGTGGTCGCTTCTTTGATAGAACCACTTGGGTGACCCACGGTGTAGACCATGGCATCAATCTTGTTGTCACATAGTGCTTTGGACTGTTCTGCGGCTTTCAGCTCGGAAGCCAGGCTGAAATCGGACTTGGACCAACCCATCTCTGCCATCAGTACTTCCATGGTGCCGCGTTGGCCAGAACCTGGATTACCGATATTGACGCGTTTGCCTTTCAGATCCTGGAAGTTTTTGATGCCGGAATCCGCACGGGCTACTACAGTGAACGGTTCTGGGTGAACAGAGAATACAGCACGTAGTTTCTTGAATGCGCCCTTATCTTTAAACTTGCTGGTACCGTTATAGGCGTGGTATTGCCAGTCAGACTGGGCTACACCCATCTCCAGTTCGCCAGCGCGAATGGTATTAATGTTGTAAACAGAACCACCGGTACTTTCTACTGAACAACGGATACCGTGGTTTTTGCGATCTTTGTTTACCAGGCGACAGATAGCACCACCCGTTGGGTAGTAAACACCAGTTACACCACCTGTACCAATAGAAATAAAGCGGGTGTCAGCAGCACTGGCAGCGGTTGCAATACCCGCGGATGCAGCAAATGCCATACCTGTCAGCAATTTCTTGGTAAATTTCATAAATGCTTCCTTTTTATTATGCTTCTTGGACAAATTAAGATCGTGCTCAGATGAGACCGTTTCACAAACGTCTGTTTTTAAAAGCAGGCTCATTACCCGGTTATACACCGGTTATTCTGTTTTAGTTTAGACCTATTCCGATTAAGTGAAATAAATTAATCGTTTGATAGCGTGTCTTCTCCTGTCTTCCATAAAGGGAGAGCTAATTGGAGAAGCTTTTTTCATATTAGGCCCTTACAGCTCGAAAGGCTAGCGAGCCGGACTTATGAGTCATAAGTCAAAGTATTCAACGGATTTTGTGTAAAATTGTGAGTAAAATCAACCAAAAAGCTACAATTGTAAAGGTTTTTTTCTTATGTCTTATCTTTTGTAAGGCTAAAAGCCCGATATGGACCAATAGTTTAGCTTTTAATGAAGTTGTAATTTACATCGCCTACTGAACATTAGCCCAAAAAAAGTTAGAGGTGTATGAAAAATTTTATAACCTTGATTAATTTATTGTCGCGAAAGAATATCGTTATCTAGGTAAGGGGAGGGGCTGCAAGTAACCTGTGGTTTTTGTTATTGAGGGATAGAGACAAAGGCAGGGGAAGAAGTGTTAGGGTTTAGGCAGAACAGGGCAAACAAAAAGAGCCTTGCAGTCGCAAAACTCTTTTTCGCTGTTCTAGTCACAAGCTGCTACAGAGAGTTATGGATAATCTCTTATGGAGGTCTCATCGTCTCTTATGAATAGCCCCTGGGTTTAGTGACAATTACTTGCTTTCCAGGTCTTTAATAAAGCGATTGGACTCATTGATAGCGGTTTGCATATCGCGAATCAGTACATCCACATCCTGGCGAATGGCATTCAGTTCGCCTTTTAATGCACCAATAGCACGGGCATTCAGGTTATGTTTCAGATACAGCACGTTATCGTTCAGCGCGACTAATACCGGCTCCATACGACGCTCAGCTTTACGCATAGAGCTGATCAGGCTTTTGTAGCGGCGTTTGGTATCACGCAGTTGACGTTCACTTTGACGACGCAGATTGGCATTGCTGTACTGTGCCAGCTCTTCCTGCCACTCTTCGAACAGTGCTTCAGCAACATCTTCAACGCGGTCGATGTGTTTTGTCACGGAGTCTGCTGCTGATTTACTGTCTTCATATTCACCTTCAAGACGGTTGTACATGGCTTCAAGTTCACCGCCATCAAAGTTTACAACCGCTTTATATTGCTCAAGAGCGCTCTTGAATTGTTCCTGAGCCTCTTCTTGTGATTCTTTAGCACTGTCAACCCGGTCTACCAGGATATCTCTCTTGTGAACGCCTACCTGCTCCATTGCAGAGTAGTAAGCACTTTGGCAGCCTGTGAGAAAAGTCAGTAGCAGGAAGCTTAAAAATAACTTTTTCAACTTAATATCCTTGTAAATTAAATGAGAGCCGCTACAGGGCTTTGAGTTTTAAGGGATTCTAACAAAGGCAGTACCTGAACTGAAAGCCTGACTTAAATCGGTCAACGGTTTTAAACAGGCAGAGATTGGTTCTGATGGTGCTCTGGATTTTTCAGATCGAAATAACCATTTATTTTACAACTTCCTCTTGCAGCTTTGCGCTTCACTGACAACACTGTGTAACAGGGTGTTACAAAAGGGATGATCAATGATTGAGCCCCGTTGCGATTACATTAGTCCTGATGGTCTGCCTTGCACTGAGTCTGCTGATCATAATGGACGTTGTTACTGGCATGATAGCGAACAGATCAAAAGCAATAATAATTTGAAAGAAGAGCTGGAGACTCGAGCTAAAACAAATTTACCCATGCAAGGCTTCTCTTTGAGAAGAAGTCAATTAGTGGATATCAATTTGGTTCACCATGGCAGTAAACAAGGTTATGACCTGAGATATAGCGATTTTTATCGCGCTAATATGCAAAAAGCCCACCTTTTTAACGCGAATCTACAGCAAGCCTCTTTGATGAAGGCTGATCTGCGAGGAGCGAATCTGCATTGCGCTAACCTGGAAGATGCCAATCTTTTGGGAACACGACTTGAAGATGCGCGTTTGGATAATGTGCACTGGGGGCATTACGTGATGCAGGAGAAAATGGCTCGTAAGAGCTCTGATCCTGCTGCAAGACAGGACTATCTTGAACAAGCGGAGGAAGTGTACCGTAATCTACGGCGTGTGTTAGAGAATGAAGGCCTTTTTGAACAAGCAGGTTATTTCTTTCGCCGAGAGATGGTAATGCGCCGTTATCAGATGCCGTATTACTCCGTTCGGCGTTTTATTTCTCGTATGGTGGATCTGTTTTGTGGTTATGGTGAACGGCCATTAAGAATTATGTTTTTTTCTGTTTTTCTTATTCTTGGTTTTGCTGTGGCCTATTTCCTGAATGGTGTTAATGACGGTGGGGAGTTGGTTAAGTTCAGCTCAGATCTTTCGTTTTACGAAAACGCAGAGAACTTTTTTAATGCCCTTTATTTTAGTGTTGTGACCTTCACCACGCTGGGGTTCGGCGATATAACCCCCAGTGGCTGGAGCCGCTTATTTGCCGGGGCTGAAGCCTTTATCGGTAGCTTCACCCTAGCTCTGTTTGTCGTTGTCTTTGTTAAGAAGATGACGCGTTAAAATTTTATCGGGTTAAAAAGATAGGAAGATAGAGAATTACGAAGGTAAAGGGCTAAGAAGATAACGGGATACAAAAGAAGAGAGCAGGTATTTTTATACCTGCTTAAATGGCAGTAGGTTTTCTGCTTCCTGAGCGTAGCGGAAGGTATGCTCAGCTTCTTCCAGCACAAACTGTTTTAAAGCATCCTGGAAGCCTTCTTCTGCGACCCAGTGATTAGAGCAGGTGATGATAGGCTTAAAACCCCGGCTTATTTTATGTTCACCTTGAGTACCTGGATCAAAATGTTTTAGGCCTTTCTCGAGGCAGAACTCAATGCCTTGGTAATAACAGGCTTCAAAATGCAAACAGTCGGCATCAACCACGCTGCCCCAATAGCGACCGTATAGAGATTCTGTATCATGGAAAAATAGTGCTGCAGCCACAGGTCGTGTCACAGCGTTATTTAATTCGGATGATTCATCATGCGTATCTTGAATAGCTGCTGAATCAGCATGATTACCTCCATGATCGTACTGATCACTGTTTGTTTCGGTGTGGGGAGTGTTATGGCTCTCGTCATTTGCATGGGAATGATGCTCAGCTATCACCAGCATCATCTGTTCTGGCATGGTTTCTAATAAATGCTGGAAAAAAGCCTTATTCAGATACCCGCGACGGCCCCGCTGCAGATAGGTGATATGGTAGCAGCGATAAAAGTGATCCAACTGTTCCTGGGTGATCTCGGTACCAGGAATACGTTGCAGTGTCAGGCTTTGTTGCTCGATCTTACGCCTTTCCTGGCGCGCATTTTTGCGTTTTCTGGAGCTGAAGCTACCTAAAAACTGCTCAAAATTCTGCCAGTTATCATGATTAAACCAATGAAACTGGCAATTCAAGCGAGTCAGCGTACCGATATTCTCCAGATTTTGGTTTTCATCTTCAGAAGGGAACAGCAGATGCCAGGAAGATGCCCCCAGTTGATCCGCTTGTTTCTTGATCTCTTTCAGGATCAGTGGAATGCAATCGTTTGGCTGTATGCCTTCTCTTAGCAGGATTCGCTGTCCCTGGCTGGGTGTGTAGGGTACAGCGCTAACCAGTTTTGGATAATAGGCCAGGCCATAACGCTCATAGGCATCGGCCCAGGACCAATCAAAGACATATTCACCGTAGGAATGATTTTTCATGTACAGAGGCATAAAGCCAGCCAATCCCTGATCATCTTCCAGAACCAGATGCATAGGTTGCCAGCCGCTTTTTCCACTGGCCGCGCCAGATAGCTCCAAGGCCAGTAGGAACTCTCGCCGCATAAAGGGGTTGCCATTATGCTGAAGCTGTTGCCATTGTTCTACGGAAAGGTCCTGAAGCTGGTCAATAAAACGAATTCTCATAACATCTGTCGCGTTTTGAAGATCAAGTGGAGCATCAATCATATAGTTGACACTTTTAGTCCGTTAAGGCCGGTGTGCTGATATTAACCGGCCTGACATAGAATACAAACTGTTACGAAAATTTAATGGAATTAGATCTGAATAATCTACTTAGGCTTTGATTAGATTTGGAATTTTAACTTCCAGGTGGTAGAGAAGCTGTTCCATACGCTGTTCAATCAGCTCAGGTTCCATTGCTTCTGGTGTACCTACACCCCAGATCGGTGCGGGCCAGGCTACATCATCAGGCTGGCGTACTACGTGATGGATATGCAGCTGGGGTACAACATTGCCTAAAGCTGCCACATTCATCTTATGACCATCAAAAGTGGTCATTAGGGCTTCGGCTAAAGCACAGGACTCGTCCAGCAGCAGCTGGCGATCATCCGCTTCCAGTTGATACATCTCGGTAATACCGCCGATACGTGGCACTAAAATAAACCAGGGAAAGCGGCTGTCATTCATCATGCATAAACGGCATAACGGTAGATCAGCTACGGGAAAGGTGTCTTCTTCAAGGCGGGTATGTAATGTAAACATGGTAACTCCTGATTAACCACTAGAGATTTAATAGCTTCACTTATCTCCTGATGCAAATTTTAAATGACTCATAAAAACAGCCGGCTAAACAGAGCAAAAGTGAATGAAGAGAGTGAGCAACTGCTTGATAGAACAGGAGATTTAGCTGTCTTATCAAGTATATTAGCATGATTAGGCGGGACGAGAAGCGAGTAAAATAGTTAGATATCTTTAGCAGATATTTACGTCTGTATTCTCTACGAAGTGAGGCTCGTGTAGGTTAATGGTATGGACCCACTCACCTTCGGCTTCAGAGAGCCATACTGAAAGTTACGAAGAGACAGTATGGTGAGAGG
>CAYFGP010000137.1:0-17972 GCA_964342385.1 uncultured Oleiphilus sp.
TGCAATACTCACTATTGATCGCAAAAGCCTGACTTCCAAATAACAATAAAACCAGAATAAACACCTAATCAGCACTGATAAAATCCCACTCCAACACAGGTACTTTTACCATCATTACAGAGTCTTGATTAAAGCGCTTGGCGTAAACTTTTGCCAACTGCTTTGCTTTAACCACTTCTGCCTGCGTCACAATGACGGTCACCACCTTGGAGCGCTCCGGCACGCCTTTGTAATAACCCACTGAGTCCACTACGTTAAAGCCATCAAAGTATTTTGGAATCTCCTGCTGCTCAAATGCCTGCCACTGCTTCAACGACACGCCGCCACCTTCGGGCAAAGACAGACCAAAAAACAGCCTGAGACGATAAACTTCATCTACAGTCACATCTGCCATAGCCACTGATGATAGAAACAAGACTACAGGTAACACCAACAACCTTAAGCCATTGCTTATTTGTCCCGTTATTTGTCTCATTTTTTCTCCTTTTAGCCTATTCCGATTAGCAGCTTTACCGTTTTATCTTAGCAAGGGCACAAAAAAGCCCGATAGAGTATCGGGCTTAAAAAACTAGAACCAATGTTGTAGATCAGACAAGTGAACTCTTAGCTCAAACTTCAGCAACAGCCTTCTGCTCCTCATCTTCCTGATGATGGCCTGTCAGCACCTGCATCAGGCTTTCTCGGCTCAGCTGACCGGTCAACTCACCGGACTCATTAACAACCGGTAGCGGACATTCATGGTTCAGTGTCTGCGGAATAATATCTTCCAGCGGGCTATCCGGCGAGATAGAAGGGGCGCCTTCAGAAGCAGCCTCATTCAGTGACTGTACGCCTTTCTCTTCGGCCAGGCCTGTCAGCTGATCAAGAGTGAAGGCACCTTTAAAGCCATCATCCGCCACATAGAAACCAAAATCAGATTTCTGCTCACGCATCTGCTTCACGGCTTCATCGATATTATCCGATGTAATACGACAAGATGCAGGCTGCATCACGGTTTCAACGGTCAGCGCACGAGCACGATTAACGTCACGCACAAATTTCTCAACGTAATCATCTGCTGGCTCCAGTAGAATTTCAGCCGGCTTACCGACCTGAATCAACTCACCGTCACGTAGAATGGCGATACGATCACCGATACGCAGCGCTTCATCCAGATCGTGAGTAATAAAGACGATAGTTTTATGCAGCTTATCCTGTAATTGAACCAGCTGATCCTGCATCTCGCTACGAATCAGAGGATCAAGGGCAGAAAATGCCTCATCCATCAGCAGGATCTCAGCATCGGTGCATAGTGCACGAGCCAAACCTACACGCTGCTGCTGACCACCGGATAACTGAGCAGGATACTGCTGCTCATAACCGGCCAGCCCTACATCTTCCAGCCAACGTTTAGCACGCTCATTGCGCTCTGCTTTGGCAACACCCAGGTTTTTCAGGCCATAAGCAACGTTATCTAACACACTGTAATGCGGTAAAAGACCAAAACGCTGGAATACCATAGACATCTTTTTACGACGGAACTCCCTGAGGGTTTTCTCGTCGTAGGTCATAATATCCTCGCCTTCGACCTCAACACGCCCTTCGGTAGGATCGATCAAGCGGTTAAAGTGGCGAATCAGTGTCGATTTCCCGGAGCCGGACAACCCCATAATAACGAAGATTTCACCACGTTGAATATCGAGGTTAATCTCTCTTAAACCCAGGGTATGCCCGGTTTCCGCCAGGATCTCATCCTTAGTTTTACCGCTATGCACCAGCTCCATATGCTGCTTAGGTTTATTACCAAACAGCTTATACAGGCCTTCAATTTTGATTAATGGCTGACTCATGAGTGCTGATCTCCCATATGACGCTGGGCTCGCTTAGCATAAGCCTGAGACACCCGATCAAAAATAATAGCCAATACCACAATAGCACCGCCATTGAGCAAGCCCAGAGTAAAGTACTGGTTGGTAATGGATTTCAGTACCGGTTGCCCCAGCCCCGCTACACCAATCATGGAAGCGATCACCACCATCGCCAGCGCCATCATAATGGTCTGGTTAATGCCTGCCATAATATTGGGCATCGCCAGAGGCAGTTCAACATTGAGCAGGCGTTGCCAAGGAGAGGCTCCATAAGCATCCGCGGCTTCGAGCACCTCTTTATCAACCAATCTGATACCGAGATTGGTCAGACGTATCACCGGAGGAATAGCATAGATCACCACCGCAATCAGCCCAGGAATCTTACCGATACCCAACAGCATTACTACAGGGATCAGATACACGAAGGCGGGCATGGTCTGCATAATATCCAGTATCGGCGTCACCACCGCCTGAATACGATCAGAGCGCGCCATGGCGATACCGATAGGGATACCCAAAACAATGGACAACAGAGTACATACGGTAATGATACTGAGCGTACTCATGGTATCTTCCCACATGCCCAGATAGCCCACTAGAAATAGACTGACACCGACACCTATGGTGAGCTTGATTGAACGTGCTGCCAGATGAGTAATCACCAACAGAATAGCGATCATTAACCACCAGGGTGTAGCAATTAACAGCTTTTCAAACCAGATCAGAAAAGTCAGCAGGGGTTCAAAAAACGCTTCAATCGCCTCACCGTATTCACGGGAAAACTCCCGGTAAGCACCATCTAACGTTTTGCGCAGAGACATCAAATCTCTGCGACTGAGTTCGGGAAATTCTGTCAGCCAGGACATAATAACCACCTTAATCCATCAAATAAAAAGGGTAGCCCACTGAGCTACCCTGCAAAATATTACGCGCTTAAATTAAAGGGCTTTTTTGATTTTCTTAGCCACATCAGCCGGTACCCAACCACTCCAGATTGACTCATATTCAGTCAGGAAATGGTAAGCCGCATACTCGCCGTCTGCCTGATTTTGCTCCATCCAGGCCAACAGTTCATTCATTTGAGCATTGGTCATTGCACGGGAATTCAGATAAGCAAAAGCTTCAGGTGCTTTTTGCTTGAAAGATGTGGTGGTTACCGTCCAAACCGGCGATGGTGGGAACATAGAGGGCTTTGGATCAGTACACTCTTTCTGAGTGATACAAGACATAAAGTGATCTAACTGAACACCAGAGCCGAAGTCTACTTTCACCATAGGGTAGCGGCCCATCACGGCTGTTGGTGCCCAGTAGTAACCAAACCAGCCCTCTTTACGCTCATAAGCCTTAGCAATTGAACCCGTTAGGCCTGCACTAGAACCTGGATCAACCAGTGTAAAACCAGCCTCTTTCAGACCAAGGGCCTGATAAAGATTAGCGGATGAGATCTGACAAGCCCAACCAGCCGGACAACCCATAAACATCGATTTCTCTGGATCTTCAGGGTGCTCAAACAGTTTGGCGTGTTTCTTCACACCTTCAATGGTTGCCAGCTCTGGATATTGATCAACCAGATATTTAGGTACCCAGAAGCCCTCTTCGCCGCCATCTGATAGAGACTGACCAGCATAGTGCAGCTTTCCATCGTTAACTGCGCTATCGATGGATTCTTTAACCGAGTTGGTCCACATCTCAGGAGCAATATCCGGCTCGCCTTTTTCAACCATAGAGGTGCTGGTTGGCACGGTATCACCAGGAATCAAGGAAGTGCTACAGCCAAAACCCTCTTCGAGGATAAATTTATCGAGATTGGCCAGGAAGGACGCTGAGGTCCAGTTCATATCAGAAATGGTGACTTTTCCACACTCAGCCAGAGCAGGGGTTGCAGCCAGGCCTAACGTCATAGACAGACCTAAGGAAATCATTGTTTTTCTCATTGTTACTTCCTGTTCTCATTATCTTGATCGCATTGAGCAACGATTTACCGCAAATTAGTTAGACAACTAAACTAAAACCTAACAGTCACTGTGAAAAAATCTCATGCAACCCTAACTAAGGGTTAAAAAAAGCCTGCAAAACCAGACTCAATTAGCCACAAGCAGTAAAAAACTCAATATTTTCATTAATATACTAGCGCATAATAGATAGAGATATAACCTTTTTTATTCTAAACAAATTGCCCAAACACGACTTTTTTCTCCCCCAGATAACAAAAAACCCTCACAAGGAGGGTTTCAAAAAGATACTGAAATTGACACTGCTCACCTTAACGAACTCGACTCAATAGCTGGTCAATATGATCGCGATGGCCTGGCATCACTCCTGCCAGATTACCGTATCTCGGCAGATGGCGGTCATCTTCCAATGGGTGATGCCAACCTGCCGTCTGCTCAACAAAGCTTTCAGCAAACTTGGTAGAGATAGCCAGACAACCGGCTAAAACCGTATCTACATAGGTTTGCAAAATAGGCTTGTCCTGACAGGGATTATCAGCATTTTCCTTAATGTAGATCCATACTGGCTTATCACCATCGATCGTCTCAGCTAACTCAAGACTTGCCGGATCTATCTCTATTCTGCGATAGCCACGCTCGCGACGATCAAATTCCACCAGCTCACTCTGGGGAATCTCAACAACCACACCATTACAGCGTCCATTGCCAGGCTGCACAACTAACGGGGACATCTGATAACTGCCATCAATTTTACCCCAGCTGCGATCAAATCCTGTTGCCACTGCGGCAACAGCTTTACCGGTTTGCCCCGTACGCTGACGAGACGCCTGATTAATTAAACTACCGTAACCGAAAATATACATCTCGACTCCAAAACACCTACTGACTTGCCTATTCAGACACAGCTTAACCTAATACGGCAAGCTTTCCGTCAGCAAAAAAGAAAAACACCAACCCAAAACTTAAGATAATTCAATCTGTTGTAACTGCAGCAAACTCCTGAACCCCGGGTCGATCTGAACGCACCTGATTACGCCCCGCAGTTTTAGCCAGATACAAAGCCTCATCGGCACGATGAATCACCTGATCAGCCCCCTCCCTTCCATCCCACAGGGTGAAACCGATACTCACAGTGATTGAAAACAAACCGCTATCTGTTTCCACTTTATTATTTGCAACAGCTTCACGGATCTGTTCGGCTCTTTGCTGCACAAATTCAGTATCTGATCCTTCAAGCAATAACAGGAACTCTTCACCACCCCAGCGGACAATATGATCACTACCGGGCTTAAGCTGCTGCTTGATACAGTGCGCAGTCTGCTCAATCACTTTGTCGCCAATAAGATGGCCGTATTTATCATTCACTCGTTTAAAGTGATCGATATCCAACAACACAATACCCAGCCCATCGCTTTCAGCCCTTTTCTTGGAGTTTTGACTCAATAGCTGCCAAATCTGCTCAAAGCCACGACGATTACTAACACCGGTTAACTTATCAGTCTCCGCCAGATCTTTTAGTTGTTTCTGGTAACGATGAACAACCATGACAACCAGGATAATAATCAACAAGGACACTAAATAACCAATCGCCAGATTGATCAGCAAGGGCCACCAGATTCGTTTATCCCAAGGATCGTCCTGCCGCTCTACAAACAGATGCCAGTTGAACTCCTCAATTAAACGACTATTCAGATGAACTCTCATCCCCTGCTTGTGATAACTCAATTCACCTCTTTTCTCCATCAACAGTGTCTGTGAAATCTGCCCCATACCGGGAATATCACGTAAATTGCGATAGCTTTCCCCACCTGGCATAAACGAAGGTCCATAAAGCAGAATATTGCCTTGATGATCGGTAAAAAAGATATCCAGATTTAAAGAAGAGCGATAACTCTCGATCATCTCCTGCATAGAATTCACACCCAGGCCCACACCAGTCACACCGATATAATTGCCCTGATAATCATAAACACGATAGTTGATAAATACGGTTAACTGATTCAGTGCACGGGACTCAATATCAATATTGATCTCATAATCCTGAGTCATTTCGCGTACACGTGGGTACCAGGCATCCTGAGGGTCTGTCAGATCGATCTCTCTTAATACACCCGATGAGTGATAGTACTTACGACTAAAATCCGAAATAAAGAAGCTGGTGGTAGCCCGATATTTTTCCTGAATCTCTTTGAGGTAACGCGTCATTCGCTCGGGCTCAACCTCCCCTTCCATCACCCAGTCACGAACAAAAGTGTCATGAGCCATAAGAGATGCAATAGAGATAGGGTGCAATAGATCCTGCTTGATTTTTGAGTACACACTCACACTGGTAAGCGGCAAAATCTCCGACACCACCTGATCGGATAAAGACTGTCGTGCAGAAAAATAGCTCAGAAGACTCACTGACAGAAAACCTGTCACCAGTAGAGCTATTAGAAATACAAAGAAACGACCTCTGTAGGGGACAATTCTCATCCTGAAGCTCCGTAGATATTCCACTTCCTACGATTAATATAGGCAATAAGCTGATTGATTTGTCGCCCTAACCCCATTGCGTTGAAGATCAAGGTGTTGTTGGCAATGCGAATACGGAATGGAATATGCTCTTGTTGTAGCCACCTAATCCATCGCGCGCCCTTAAACTCTCGGTCAGCGGTCAGGTAATCGAGACGTTCCAGCCCGAAAAGACGAAGGAAGCGTTTCATCGGCGCTATCCGCTCTTCAGTATTAGAGTTACCTTTCTTTGGCAATAAAGTCCAGAGTATAGAGAATCACCCCAAGGATAAAAAGGGCCAGCAAGTTGATATGAGATTGATGCCAACCGAGAAGAGGCTTAAGTTTAATAGCAAGAGAATGAGCTTGCTGCATAGCGGATCAACTGGTGAAAGTCAGATACCCCAGTTTAGGCTATCTCAAGCTCATTCACTTTTTTATGCCTGATTTAAATAGGCCTTTCTGTTTTTGTCCCCTATAGAGGGACGACACACAAAATAGTGACGTGCCAGAATATAGAGACGGTAGAGATCAGCTATGTTGAGCTGCCTCTCTACCTGCAGCAAAGGCCACTCGATTCATCTCCACCAAAGCTTCCGATTTATGGGCAAAACGTTTCAACACGCTCTGCTCCAGCACTTCGGTATCAAACGGCAACTGCTCGGAGATTGCCCCCAGCATAATGGTGTTAATTAAGCGGCGATCACCCAGTTTGATGGCGATATTACCGGCATCAAAGGCATGTACCTCCCGCTCATCCTGAATATCAGCAATAGGATCCTCTGGATATTGGAACAGGCCCGAGCTCACCACTGGCGGGGATTGGCGATAGGTATTCACCATGGCTACACCACTGCCTTTCAGATGATTGATCCAACGCAGGGCCTCGGCAGGCTCAAACGCCACCAGCACATCCGCTTCACCGGACGCAATAGACGGTGAATGCACCCGAGGGCCAAAACGCACGTGAGAGGTCACAACACCACCGCGCTGGGCCATACCCGCTACTTCGGTTTTTTTCACATCCATGCCCATGGATAAAGCGGACTCGGCCAGAATCTCAGCTGCCGTCATCACACCCTGACCACCGATACCAGCCACTAATATGTTGGTAATACCTTGAGCCCCCATTACTTCACCTCCACAGCCAGATTTTCTACTGCCAGCCCCTCAGGAGCTTCATAACCATTACCCACCACAGGGCCCGCAGGCACAATGGCATCCGGTGCACAGGTATTCACACACAGATTACAACCGGTACAGGCACTGGTATCGATATCACAGAAAGCCAGCTCCTTCTCTTTACCGTTCGGTTTAACCACGGTCTCACGACGGGTCACCAGAATTGCCGGGCAGCCCACATCCAGACAGTTACCACAACCGGTGCAATCCTTCTCTTCAACAGTCAGCGGTTGCATCGCCTTATAGCGCTCGGTCAGTACACAGGGTTGATTGGTGATAATCACAGAGACATCATCAACCTTGGTCTCATCACGCAGCGCTTTAAATAGCGTTGGCAGCTCGTAAGGATCCAGAGTATGAATGCGTTCCTTTTTCACCCCCAGGGCTTCAACCAGTTGCGGGAAGTTCACCTGAGCGGTTTGCTCACCCTGTAGATTGATACCGCTGGAAGGCGCGTTCTGGCCACCGGTCATACCCACCGCACGGTTATCCAGCAGCAGAATCGTGGCATTACCCTTGTTATAGGTCAGATCCAGTAAACCTTGCATACCCATATGCAGGAAGGTGGAATCACCAATCACAGCGACTACCTTTTTATTGGTATCTTCCGGCTGACGACCTTTATCCAGACCCAACGCCACTCCCATAGAAGCGCCCATACTGATACAGGTATCCAGGGCATTCCATGGATGACCGGCACCCAGGGTGTAACAACCGATATCACCGGAGATATAGGTGTTTCTGACTTTAGACAGTGTGTAGTAAACCCCCAGATGCGGACAGGCGACACACATGGTTGGCGGACGAGGGAATACCTCCTGAGCTGCGGCAATCAACTCAAGCTTAGCTGCGTCACTCTGTAACTGTTCACCTTCGATGGCTTTTTTCAGCACCCCCGGTGTTAATTCACCCTGTTTTGGCAGAATAGACTTGCCTTCCAGGGCAATGCCTTCCGCTTTTAACTCTTTCTCCAGCAGCGGTTCAACCTCTTCCACCAGAATTAAGCGTTCAACGGTTTGGCTAAAGGCTTTGATTTTTTCCAGCGCTACCGGATAACTAAAGCCCAGTTTCAGCACAGGCGCATCGGGATAGGCTTCTTTAACATGCTGATAAGCCACACCCGAGACGATAAAGCCCAGATCACTGCGCTCACCCTCTTCCACCCAGTTCAGCTCAGACTGTTCAGCAGACTCAGCCAAAATACCGTCCCGCTCCAGCATCATAGGAATACGGTGTTTGGCATTACCCGGCACCATTACCAAGCGAGTTGGATCTTTGACAAAACCCTGTTTTGGCTCAGCAGTGGTCGGCTCCTTCAGCTCCAGAGTACCTTTTACATGGCAGATACGTGTGGTGACACGCACAAGCACCGGCACCTGATATTGCTCAGACAGATCAAACGCCAGGCGAGTAAATTCGTAAGCTTCCTGAGTATCGCTCGGCTCCAGCACAGGCACATGGGCAAAACGGCCCCAATAACGGGAATCCTGCTCATTCTGAGACGACGACAGCCCCACATCATCGGCCACCACAATCACCAAACCACCAACAGCACCGATCAGGGTTTGTGTCATCAGCGCATCAGAGGCCACATTCAGGCCTACATGTTTCATGGCACACAGGGCACGACTACCGGCTAATGAAGCACCGACAGCAACTTCAAGTGATACCTTTTCATTAATCGACCATTCGGAATATATATCAGGATAGCAAGACACATATTCCAGAATTTCCGTAGAAGGTGTACCGGGATAAGCCGCAGCGACTTTTACCTTTGCATCCCTGGCAGCTAGTGAAATCGCCTCATTACCAGAGACAAACAATCTTTTATCCGTATTTACGGGAGATCTGGCGTTCAAGTTGGTAGTCCTCAATCAAAGGTTCTTCTCTTATCAAGCTCTGCAATAAGTATTACTTAATACCTAGCCCGCACTATCATTTGTGTATTATTTATTTGACGGGCTTAGCCATCCTAAAAGGAAGTTAACCTTTTCTTGTTGACTCACATCAAAACAAACCAGACCCACGACCAAAGGCGCACTTGCGCTTAGATACAGTAAATACGGAGACTTTCACTCAGGACTATGTAAAATAACCTCTGCAGGATTACCGGAGGCCAACATGATTTTTGATCTACTAGACGAAGACGCTGCGGAAAAGAAAACGGAATCAGCCAGTGACAGCTTACTGTTTACCTTAAGTCATGAATTGCAAGACAACCCATCGGAAGTGGTTGAATTAAAACTGGATCAGGTAATCCCCGATCCCGATCAACCCCGCCAAACCTTCGATGAAGACAGTCTGTTAGATCTGGCCCAAAGTATTCAGGAAAATGGTCTGCTACAACCGATTGTGGTACAGCCCACCGATAATGCTGAGCAATATAAAATTGTTATTGGTGAACGCCGTTGGCGCGCCCATCAGTTTACGGATAAGGACTTTATTCCGGCACTGATTCGCAGCCCCAATGATGTCGATATCCTGGCCCTGCAGATTATTGAAAATAACCAGCGTGAAGATGTCGCGCCGCTGGAAGAAGCCAAAGCGCTACAAAAGATGGTGGAGCTGGCTGGTAGCAAGAAACAGGTTGCTGAAGCCATTGGCCGCTCTCCCAGCTGGTTATCCAAACGCTTGTCCCTACTTAATGCGCCTGATGCGGTACAGAATCTGGCAACCACCAGTGCTGTGCAAGATATCAACACCTTGAATAGTCTGGCCAAACTGCATCAGGAAGATGAAGCAACCGCTGACCGCTTGATTGCTGAAGCGATGGAAGGCAATAGCGAAGGTGGTTTACGCGCTAAGGTAGAACAAGCCCGGAAGGAACTGAGCTCAGGCGGACAGGCTAACGACCAAGCTTTGGATCGCTCTCAAACCGAAAGCCTGCTAGCAGAAGCTAGTAGTTTTGAATCCGAAGCAGAAACATCAACCTCCGGTCAAAACCAGAATCAGAGTAAAACAAGTCGATCAGATAATGATCCACTGGTTACTTTGATTAAAGAGTTTAAACACCTTCCCCTAGCTCAACTGACGGGTATCGAGCAGCTTAGCTTGCCGCTGGCACAGCTGGAGAAGAAGTTCACTCAGTTCCTGCAACTGCAGAATGATCTTAGCTCAACCAGCCTTCAGCCTCTGTGGCAACTGTTTGTGCAAGAACATCGCCATTAACAATAACAGCCACTAGGCAGTGGCATATTTATTCTCTCTTCGGAAAAGACTGCAATTCAACACTTCAGTAAATTGCAGTCCATCAAGCAATCCTTCTATCCCAGACTTAATTCTGATTCAAAAACACACTTTATAAGAAAAACCTCAATTAGTATAATTTTACCAAACTTATTATTTGAGGTTTCACACCATGGCTCTGACCACTCAGGATTTTGTCGCTCAAGCTAAAGCAGCTATTGAAGAATGTGATGTTGCATCTGCTGCACAACGCCTGCAAAAAGGCGCTCTGGCACTGGATGTCCGCGAACCCCAGGAATTTATGCAGGGTCATGTACCCAATGCCATTGACCTGCCCCGTGGCGTAATTGAGTTCCGCGCACCTGAGCACCCCGCTCTGAGTGATAAAGATCGAGAAATTATTGTTTACTGTCAGGCTGGTGGCCGTGGTGCTTTAGCCACACATACTTTGAAACAGATGGGGTTTACCAAGGTGGTTAATATGCTGGGCGGCTATAGCTCATGGCTGGAAGCCGGTAATCAGGAAGAGAAAGCACCGGAAGAGTGGCGTTAAGAAGCTGCTGCTTTAGCAAGGTGCTGGTAGAAAACAGCAAACAAAGTCTGGTAACTGTAAGAAAAAGCCAGCCTGCAAAAATAAGGGGCCATTACACACTTACACAAAAGTGTTTCGATATTCTTCAGCCATCTGCTAAAGAGAAACTTTTGTGTGAGCACTTATGTTTAACGGCCCTTTGTTTATTTTATCTTCTGTTTCTGGTCAAGCCAATCCCCGAAAGACTAATCCATGCAAAGCTACAGCTTCTGAAAAGAGATCAGCAAAAGCAGAGATTAGCTACGTTCAATTTCAGAACGACGGGCACGGGTTAAAAAACGATCCGTAGTTTTTTCAGCCGCGACAGAAACCATCTCACCCAATTTATCCATCAGACCAGTTTTGATTTCATAGGTCACCAGATACACATCGGACTCATCGCAGGCTTCCATCAAATACTCATCACTGGTCTTGATACCGTCGATCAACCCCAGATCTACCGCTTGCATACCATACCAGACATCACCATTAGCCACCTCTGACAGATCCAGCTCAGGACGCTGCTGATGGATATAATCTTTAAACAGATCATGAGTTTCGTTCAGATCATGAACAAACTTCTTACGCCCTTCGTCCGTATTTTCACCGAATACGGTCATGGTGCGCTTATACTCACCTGCGGTCAGTACTTCGAAGTCGATATCGTTTTTCTTCAGTAAACGATGGAAGTTAGGAACCTGTGCCACTACGCCGATAGAACCGACAATAGCGAAAGGCGCTGCCAGGATCTTATTGGCGGTACAGGCCATCATATAACCGCCACTGGCTGCTACTTCATCAACACAGATAGTCAGATTAATCTGCTTGCTGGTAATACGCTGCAGTTGAGAAGCCGCTAGACCATAGCTATGCACCATACCACCGCCACTTTCCAGCTTAACCACAATCTCATCCTGCTCAGGACGGGCAATAGTCAGTACTGCAGAAATAGTTTCGCGCAGAGAGGCCACATCCGATGCACGAATGTCACCATCAAAATTCAGCACAAACATACGCTTACGGCCATCATCATGATAAGGCTGACCCTTTTTGTGCTTGGCGGCTTTATGTTTTTCTTTTTCAGCTTTCTTCTCTACCTTCGCTTCATACTCAAACAGAGATTTTTCAAATACTGCTTCTTTAATACCCTGCGTGGTGTGAGCCAGCTTCTCATTCAGATGCTCAATCTCAATTTCACCCTCACCCGGCTTTTTCTTATTCTGGCTCGCAGCCACAATAATTGCCAAAAGACTTCCAACAAACAGCACAACCAAAGTCACTGTTTTTGCAAGGAAAATTCCATATTCACTAAAAAAATCGTACACGGACAACTCCCACATTTTTTTACTGCCAGCAAGCATACAGCATGCCTAAATCACTGTGTATCATTTTTAGATTAAAGAACTACAGCCTTCGTTAATCACTGGCTATAATTTTAAGTACAACAGGGGTTGATTCAAACGTATGTTTGAAATAAGCTTTAGTCATCAACACAACAATTACATATAAGGTCTTAGCCATGACAGATGTAGCAACTACTCTGAGCAATCTTCAAAACAACTTCAATGCCGACGCTGCACAAGGTATGGATGAAGTGTTCCAATTCTGCATCTCTGACGATAACGACTACTTCATCGAAATCAAAGACGGCGCTTGCACCATCGAAACAGGTGAGCACGATGACCCATCTGTGACCCTGAAAATGAACAAAGATACTCTGAAAGGCTTGCTGGCAGGTGAAGTAAACGGTATGACAGCCTTTATGACTGGTAAAGTAAAAGCCGAAGGTAACATGATGCTGGCTACCAAGCTGAATAGCTTGTTCGATATGTAAGTGATAAAGGTTCAGTCTGAAGGCTATAAAAGAGCTCCTTTAGACAACCAAGTTATTGCGCCTTGCCTGCAGATGCGCTTTAGCCACAAGACTAAAGCGCATTTTTATCGCCAGGAGAAAACCAGGCTTCATTAAACAATCAGAACGAACCAGAATTGGACAGATGCATACTGTCAGTCAGACAAATCTGATTAGATAAGATTGAACAAGTTGAGTTAGTTACGCGTTACGGTACGCATGGTGACAAACTCTTCCGCCCCAGTTGGGTGAATACCGATGGTGCTATCAAACATCGCCTTCGTAGCGCCCGCTTTAATAGCCACACCGATACCCTGCATCACTTCACCAGCGTCCTGGCCCACCATATGAGCACCCACCACTTTATCCGATGTCGCATCCACTACCAGCTTCATCAGATGACGCTCTTCAGAACCTGACAGGGTATGCTTCAGAGGACGGAAAGACGCGCTATAAATAGCGACCTGATCAAACTGCTCACGAGCCTGCTCTTCGGTCAAACCTACTGTGGCAATATTAGGATGACAGAACACCGCCGTTGGAATATTGGTGTAATCCATGGTTTTAACTGGCAGCTCAGGCTGGAACAGGTTATTCACCAACACCATGGCTTCGGCCAGTGCAACCGGCGTCAGCTGCATGCGGTTGATCACATCACCTAGCGCATAGATAGACGGCACGCTGGTTTGGAAACCTTCAGATACCTGAATCGCACCACCACGACCAGTTTCAACGCCAACCGCTTCAAGACCCAGACCATCAATATTCGGTACGCGACCCGTAGCACACAGCACAAGATCCACTTCCAATTGACTGCCATCAGTCAAAGTGACCAGCAGACCTGAGTCTTGTTTTTCAACTTGTTGAATATTCACTTCCAGATGGAAGTTCACGCCTTTCTTGCGAATCTCATCACAGGCAAACTGACGTACTTCTTCATCGAAACCACGCAGCGGCAGCTCGCCACGGTAAACCAGATGACTTTCAGCACCCAAGCCCTGGAAAATACCGGCAAATTCCACCGCGATATAACCACCGCCCAGTACCAGTGTGCGCTTAGGGAATTCACCCAGGTAGAACACTTCATCAGAACTAACTGCATGCTCACTACCTGGAAACTCAGGGGTAAATGGCTTGGCACCCGTAGCAATCAGGATATATTCCGCCGTATAGGCTTTACCATCCACTTCAACTTCATTAGCACCTTTAACGGAGGCATAACCCTCAACCAACTCAACACCCGAGTTCACCAACAAGTTATGGTAAATACCATTTAAGCGTTCGATCTCTTTGGTTTTGTTATCGCGCAGTGTTGGCCAGTCAAAGCTCTGTGCACCAACAGACCAACCAAAACCTGCCGCTTGCTCAAACTCTTCATGGAAGTGAGAACCATAGGAGAACAGTTTCTTCGGTACACAACCGATATTTACGCAAGTTCCACCCAGAAAACGGCCTTCAGCTACCCCGACTTTTTTACCTAAACCCGCAGCAGTACGCGCTGCCCGAACACCACCGGAGCCCGCACCGATAACAAACAGATCAAAATCAAAACGGCTCATAAAAATTCCTTAGCATGTCACTCAGTTATTCAGCACAGTCTAACATAAGCTCCAAGGAATTTTGGACACAAAAAAACCGGCTGAATTAATCAGCCGGTCAAAGAGGCAAAACAGATTACAATGTAAATCCCGAACACCCGTACCTGATACAAATGCAATGGCACACTCAAACCAAAATATTCATATTCAGGGCAAGGTGTTTGTCAGCCTCCGCCGAAACGGAAGCTGACTGAGTGGCAGCTCATCGGGATAGGATTGAGCACAAATCAGTTAAACCTCGAATTATGCTTCAGCTGCAGCCAGACCGATTTTGTTTTCGGCCATAATGGCTTCAATTTCAGGCAGGCTGGCAGGATCATCAATAGTAGATGGCACCTGATACTCCTTACCGTCTGCAATAGAGCGCAGAATATTACGCAATATCTTGCCAGAGCGGGTCTTAGGCAGACGATCTACCACGATGGTTTGCTTATAACAGGCTACCGCACCAATCTCGGAACGCACCAGCGCTACCAGTTCCGCTTCAATAGCTTCATCAGACGCTGAATAACCGTCTTTTGTGATCACCAGACCGACCGGCAGCTGACCTTTCAGTTCGTCATTCACACCAATTACAGCACACTCAGCGACACCTTCATGAGACGCAATAATCTCTTCCATCTCACCGGTAGACAGACGGTGGCCCGCAACATTAATCACATCATCGGTACGGCCCATGATAAAGACATAACCATCTTCATCGATATAACCGCCATCACCTGTCAGGTAGTAACCATCGAAAGTGGACAGATAGGAGTTCTGGAAACGATCCGGATCACCATAAACCGTGGTCAGAGAGCCCGGCGCCATTGGCAGCTTGATACAGACACTGCCCTGCTCACCGGCAGGCATCTGACTACCTCTGCTATCCAGAATCTGCACGTTAAAGCCTGCAGTCGGTACGGTAGCAGAACCCGCTTTCGCTTCACGCGGTTCGATCCCCATCTGGTTAGAGGCAATCGCCCAGCCTGTTTCAGTTTGCCACCAGTGATCCACCACCGGCACACCTACCAGCTCTTGCAACCAGTAGAAGGTTGGCGGATCCAGACGCTCACCGGCCAGGAACAGGTTTTTCAGAGAAGAGATATCGTATTTCTTCAGTTCTTCACCGTTTGGATCTTCTTTCTTCACCGCACGGAAGGCGGTCGGCGCAGTGAAGAAGGCTTTGATCTTGTATTCTTCAATCAAACGCCAGAAAGCGCCGCAATCAGGGGTACGTACCGGCTTACCTTCGTAAACAATCGTGGTACAACCCGCCAGTAGCGGTGCATAAACGATATAGGAGTGACCCACAACCCAACCCACGTCGGAAGCCGCCATAAAGACTTCACCAGGGTTCATATCATAGATCGCCTTCATGCTGTACTTCATCGCTACAGCGTGACCGCCATTGTCGCGCACAACACCCTTAGGTTTACCCGTTGTACCAGATGTATAAAGGATATACAGAGGGTCAGTGGCTTTTACTGGCGTACACGGTGCAGGCTGCGCATCAGCGACAATTTCCTGCCAATCAAAGTCACGGCCTTCGATCAGTTCCGCAGTTTCCTGCTCACGTTGCAGCAGTACACAGAAGTCAGGCTTATGCTCAGCCAGCTCAATGGCTTTATCCAGCATTGCCTTGTAAGGAATCACTTTTTGGATTTCGATACCACAGGAAGCCGATACGATCGCCTTTGGCTTGGCATCGTCAATACGTACCGCTAACTCATGTGGTGCAAAACCACCAAACACTACGGAGTGCACGGCACCTAAACGGGCACATGCCAGCATAGCAACAACCGCTTCGCTCACCATTGGCATATAGATGATGACACGATCACCTTTCTCAACACCTTTAGCCGCCAGAGCACCGGCAAAGGTAGCGACCTGATCACGCAGTTCAGAGTAAGTCAGACTCTTTTTACTATCGGTCACAGGGGAATCGTAATGCACAGCCACCTGATCACCGCGACCGTTTTCGACGTGATAATCCAGTGCTGCGTAACAGGTATTCAACTCGCCATCGACAAACCAGCGGTCTGTACCAAACTCATCTTTACCCAGAATCTGATTTGGCTTGGTATACCAAGGAATATCTGCAGCTTTTTCTGCCCAGAAAACTTCCGGTTGATTGATCGATTTTTCGTATTCGGCCTGATAGGTCATGGGATAAGACCCCTTTTTGTATTTGTTATGATTAAGTATCAACTTTTCTAGGGTTATGATTGTCGACACATCACCCCCGAGATCGTCGACAACTTTAATAGAAAATGCCGATTTTGAAACTAAGACAAAAGGTGAAGACCGGGCCTAAGCCTTATATATAGCGGCACCCAGCGGGTTTTGTATATTAAATAATCAATCCACAGACTGTCGACAACCCCTCTATATTAGAAAGAATAAGACTAAAGCAGCCCCGCAAAAATGTTGACAATTGTAATAAAGTGAATACTCGACTTTAATCCCAAGCAATCTCCCTTTATAATCAATCGCTTTGCGGAAATGAGACTGATTTTTGTTGAACTCTGCAAGATTTGTACTAACATCAATAAAAACTAAATTAGTTCTAGCGAGTAATATAAATGGCGACTTTCGAGGAATCTGTCCAAGAAAAAGTTGATATCGTGTCGATGCGTGACAATGCCAAAGCGGCTACAGCACTGCTGAAAGCACTAGCAAATGAAAACAGACTGATGATTCTTTGCTACTTAGAAGGAAAAGAACTGTCGGTAAGTGAATTGAACGAGTCACTGGATCTAAGCCAGTCTGCTCTTTCCCAACACCTGGCGGTATTACGTCGGGACAATCTGGTAAAAACCCGTCGCGAATCTCAGACAATCTACTACTCTCTGAATGGCGACCGGGCAAGCACAATTATTCGGACGCTGCACGAGATGTACTGCCCATCTGAATAATGAAATAACTTCTTAATCGCAGGGGTGCGGGAGGATTAAGCAGATCGTTATAGAGCAACTGCCTACTCCCAATATTAAGACTGATTTTTATAAGAACCAATCTCAGATCTAGCCTCATTAATCACTATTATCATTGCCCATTCTATTTCGACATACAATGATTAAGCCGCACCCTGCATCCCTCTCTTTAACCTTCCAGTAAGATCAGAAAGCAAAGGTAAGGAAACCTGCTTTTCTTAAGCACGAGTAAGTATCGATTAAAAACAGATGAAATTTGAAAATCTAGATTTAGTAGAAGGATTTTGAAGGGCTTAAAACTAAAAAAGCACCATGCTTAAGCAATGGTGCCCGGGGCCGGAATCGAACCGGCACGGTGTTACCACCGAGGGATTTT
>CAYFGP010000138.1:0-17541 GCA_964342385.1 uncultured Oleiphilus sp.
AGGTACAAGTAACGACGTTCAGTGCTACCGAAGTGCTTCTTGATAGAGATCAGTTTTTGCTGACCTACAAAACCGTGCCAGCAACCCAGAGATTGGGTGTATTTGGTTTTGTCTTTATCAAACTCAGCCATGTCGCGACGCATGATGCCAGCAGTGTACTTAGCGATGTCCAGACCAGTTTTGAATTTGTTCTGTGCACGCATACGCGCAGCAGACTCTGGGTTGATCGCATCCCATGGAGAACCGTGGGCTTCTTTCAGTGTTGCTACCGCATCGATATCTTTATTCAAACTTGACATGGTAATTCCTCTACAGTGTGCCTGTTAGGGTTAGTTCAGCCTTAGTCAGACATTTGTGCGTGTCTGGTAAGGTGTCCGTTGTATCCAGTGAAATGTGCCGTTTCACCGAATGAATTATTGGATCTGTTTAAGCGTGCTGTTAAGTGTTTTGTTTAAGCACTGTGTTAGCTTGCGTTCAACCAGATCAGATACTTAGTGCCTGTGTTTGGATTCAGTGTTTTAACTTTTGGTCTCTGCTGAATCGAACACTTCAGTGCGTTTTTTTATACTGACCGCACTTCAGATTCTTAGTCAATTCACCCATTCGTCTAACAAGATTCAAACAGGTGTTTGCCGTTTGTGTGTTTTACACTATGCCGAACTGAGTACCCCTTTGCAAACGCTACTTTGGACTTATAAGTCGTTGTAAATAAACTACAAATGGATTCCTGTAGTACGACTACAGTTTTGACGTCATTACACTTGTTGCGCTGCATTATCTTGTAGTTTTACTCGCCAAAATGACAAGGTGATAACCGTTTTTTGACAGCTGGAATTCATAGATTGTCGACAATCTTGTCTGAGGCAATATCGAGTTGAAAATATAGTGCGGTAGTTTTGTGTGCAGGTGCGAAAATCACTGACCAAGGGGGAGTTTGATGCTAAGTCCGTGACTGGAATGGGTCTTTTTGTCGCGAGATGGGATTTTTTATCGCGAGGGGAAAATGACAGTCCCGAAATCAAATTCAGGGACTGTCTACAATGTGCTTAATCGCTCAAATACAGGGTACCGCGATTAACCAGTTCAGTTAAATTCACTATTGTTTTTTCTAAAGGTGAAAATAATTCATGTGAAGTAAGATGCTTTTGTTCACATAAATGAATTATTGCGTCCTTATCTTGCGCCTCAATCGGGTAGCCTTCGCCATCGGCAAACAAAATAAAGCCATTTTCGGTGTCTGAAAATGCTAAACGACTGCCTTCGGTCAGGTTAAGTACAGCGCCAGAGGCCAGGTTTCCACTCAAATCAGACTCAGAAACAGGCTCATCAACAGGAATTAGCTGATCCATATACTTGGGTTGCGTCATATAACGACCGAACCAAGCGTTGATGGTCTCGTCATCATTGAGTTTTTCCAGTACTAAAGTCTTAACGCGGGCAATGGCATCCGGGCCAATTTGGCTGTTATAGGACTGCAGTTCCAGATCTGGATCACCATAACGGTCGTCTTCACACATCTTTTCGCCGATAAAATCTGCCAGAGAAGTCACAATCTCATCGGCAGATGGGGCGCGGAAGCCCACAGACCAGGTCATACAATCGTCGGTTTGAGATACGCCATAGTGCGCCAGCTGAGGCGGCAGATAGAGCAGATCGCCCGGTTCGCAGACAAACTCTTCTTCGACATCAAACTCACGCAGAATACGCAGGGGTACGCCTTCTACAATTGGCGTGTTGTCATCGGCAAAGCCGCCCAGTTGCCAGCGGCGTGTGCCCTGCGCCTGTAGCAGGAATACATCGTAGTAATCCAGATGTGGGCCGACGCTACCTTCTTTAGGTGCGAAGCTGATCATAATGTCATCCACACGCCAGCTTGGGATAAAGTCAAAGGCTTCCATTAAAGCCGCAACTTCCGGTATGTAGTGATCGACCGCTTGTACCAGCAGGGTCCAATGGCTTTTAGGCAGGGTGCTGAAGCGGGACTCCTCAAATGGTCCGTTCTCCAGATGCCAGTTTTCACCATTTGGGCCTTTTTCCATCACAAGGCGGGACTCAACCTGCTCTTCCAGTGCCATCCCCGCCAGTTCATGTTCATCGATAGGGGATTCAAAGTTAGGAATCGCGTTTTTAATAAACAGCGGTTTTTTCTGCCAGTAATCGCGCAGAAACTCTTCGTAGCTGATATGGCCCAGCAGGCATTCAGGCAGTTGTAACATGGGATTTTTTCCAGAGTGAAAATAGATCAGATGATTTAAGTACTGGGTCTTGTGTAGCACTTAAACACATAAATAGGTTTAACCAAGAAACAGGTTTAATCAAAAATGGTTCTGGTTAAAAAAACGACGTTGGTTAAAAACAAGGTACAGGGAAACATGTAATAAAGAAAAAGGCCCTGATATGGATCAGAGCCTTTCGTTTCGCGTCTTAATCAGCAGCCTGAGCTGTAATTAGCAAGCTAATCTAATAATAATTGTAATTAGATCGCTTTCGCTTGATCGATCGCGTTACCGATGTAGTTGTGCGGCGTCAGCTGCATCAGCTCATCTTTTGCTTCCTGCGGCATATCCAGAGTCTGAACAAACTCCTGCAGGGTTTCTTTAGTGATCGCTTTACCACGAGTCAGCTCTTTCAGCTTCTCGTATGGTTTTTCGATGTTGTAACGACGCATTACAGTCTGGATCGGCTCAGCCAGAACTTCCCAGCTGTTTTCCAGGTCTGCATTTAGACGGTCTGCATTAGTTTGCAGCTTGCTGATGCCTTTCAGAGACGCTTGGTAAGCGATCAGAGACTGACCAAAACCTACGCCCAGGTTACGCAGAACAGTAGAGTCGGTCAGGTCGCGCTGCCAGCGAGAAATTGGCAGTTTAGCGGCCAGGTGCTGCATGATCGCATTGGCGATACCCAGGTTACCTTCGGAGTTTTCGAAGTCGATTGGGTTAACCTTGTGCGGCATAGTAGAAGAACCGACTTCGCCAGCAATAGTGCGCTGCTTGAAGTAACCCAGAGAGATATAACCCCAAACGTCACGATCAAAGTCGATCAGGATAGTGTTAAAACGGGCTACCGCATCAAACAGCTCAGCGATGTAATCGTGTGGCTCAATCTGAGTGGTGTACGGGTTCCAGGTCAGGCCTAGGCTCTCAACAAAGATCTCAGCGTTGGCTTGCCAGTCGATATCCGGGTAAGCAGACAGGTGAGCGTTGTAGTTACCTACCGCACCATTGATCTTGCCCAGCAGTTCAACTGCTTCAACCTGGATTACCTGACGCTGCAGACGTGCCGCAACGTTAGCCATCTCTTTACCCAGAGTAGAAGGAGAAGCCGTCTGACCGTGAGTACGGGACAGCATTGGTTGCTCAGCATTATCAATCGCCAGCTGGCGAATTGCTGCAACCACTTCCTTCATAGTCGGCAGTACAACGTTGTCCAGCGCACCTTTCAGCATCAGGGCGTGAGACAGGTTGTTGATGTCTTCAGAAGTACAAGCGAAGTGAACAAACTCAGTAACAGCTTTCAGTTCGTCGTTAACTTCAATGCGCTCTTTGATGAAGTACTCAACCGCTTTAACATCGTGGTTGGTGGTGCGCTCGATCTCTTTGATACGCTGCGCATCTTCTTCACCGAAGTTGGCTACCAGATCGTTCAGAAGCTGATTCGCTTCTGCGCTTAACGCAGGTACTTCAGCGATTTGATCGTGTTCAGCCAGGCGCTGTAACCAGCGGATCTCAACTTCAACACGGGCGCGGATCAGGCCAAATTCACTAACCCAAGGACGCAGGTCAGCGGTTTTAGAGCCGTAGCGGCCATCAACAGGGGATATTGCGGTAAGGCTGGAAAGCTGCATTGTTTGTTACTGCTCTCTATAAGCTAATTCATGAAAGGCGCCATCATACCTGAATTATGTTTGGATTACACATCCAAGACGGAAGGCTTTTCACAGTGTAGGTGATTTCACAGAATCTGCTGGGATTTAGCGGTTTCTGGCACCCTTAGTCACCCTTCCTCGTGAATATTCACTGATCTAGGGCTTACTCTACTTTCGTAGGGTAAATAATTATATATACCTTCTAGAATGTATGTATAATCCGCGCAAATTACAATCCTTGAGCCATAATTCTTTAATCCTTATGCCAAATAGAGCAGGTCAGTCTATGAAATCGATGCTTTATCCTTTTTTTGCACTTGCGATGAGTGTGACTTCTGCAAGTTTGTTTACCCACTCAGCCCATGCTGACACTTCACAGCGTTCCACTAAGGCTGTTTCTGTTGCCGTTGTTCAGGTACAGAAAGGCACGATTTACGATTGGGTGACTGCTGAAGGTATTGCGCAGGGCATACGTCGGGAATATCTGAATTTTGAACGCGGTGGCAAGGTGACCTTTATTGCCCGTGATGATCAAGGCATTCCACTGCGGGCCGGTTCTTTTGTGCGTGGTCCACAGGCAGAAGGTGAGTTAGGGCAGTTGCTGGCCAGTGTCGATGAAAGAGCAGATGAAGAAGCATTAAAGCAAAGTGAGGCGGAGCTGCGCAGTGCTGGATTAAATGTCGAACAGGCGTTGTCTGCTATGAAGCAGGCGAAAAACAGTCTGGCATTGGCAGAATCTGAGTTTGAGCGTATTGAATCCATCTGGAAGAAAAAGCTGATCTCTAAACAGGAATACGATGCCAGTCGTACTCAGCTATTAAATAGTCGTGAAGCGATTCGTACCGCTAAAGCTCAGTACGAAGCGGCGAAAAGTCAGCAGGCCGCAGCCGGTTCGGGCTTGAATCAAGCGCGTTTAGGCTTGGAGAAAACCAGTATCTATGCGCCTTTTGATGGCGTTTTGCGTCGGGTTAATATCCGTCAGGGTGATTACTTTTCGGGGCCTGGTGCGGGTTCGGACCGTGAGCAAGAGGTGAGCTCTGCCATGGTCGTGGTGGATAACAGCCAGTATGAGCTGACACTGAATATTCCTTATTACTATGCCGATACAGTGAAAGAGCAGCAGTCGGTATTGGTTGCGCTGAACTCCAATATTATCGATCAGGTCAGTCAGGATAGATCCGGTCTAGATCAGATCACTCAGGGTAAGGTGTTTTCCGTCAGTCCCGGTATCAGTCTGGATACCCGGGCCGTTGAAGTGAAGGTACATACCACATCCGGTGCGCAGCTATTAAAAGATGGTTTGTTTGTTAATGCCTGGATCCTGGTGAATCAAAAAGATGATGCTCTGGTACTGCCCTACGAAGCCCTCGTGGTACGTAATAACCAGTTTTATGTGTATACCGTCAGTGAACAGAACAAAGCGCAGCTAGTGCCGGTGCAGGTGGGTATTGAAGGTCTGCGTCAGGTCGAGGTCACTGCTGGCCTGAGTGAGGGGGATCGTATTGTCACCAATGGACATCATCTACTGGTGAATGGTACTGCAGTTAAAGTGGTTCAGAGTGATAGCGGTAGTGCCGAGAAGCAGATGGGTGACCAGAAAAAAGCTGTGGTAGGAGGTGAATAATGAAAACCTCTTCCATTGGACATAAGTTATTTGTCGATAAAATCTTATCTACTCTGTTGCTGCTGATTCTTAGCTTAGGCGGGGTGATGGCGTTTAATTCCATGGTGCGGGAAAACAACCCGGATCTGGCGATTCCACAAGCATTGGTGATTGTTGAGTGGCCGGGAGCTGCTGCGGAACAGATCGAAAAAGAGATCACCAAACCGTTAGAAGATATTTTGAATGGTTTGCCTGGACTAAAGAAACTGGATAGTGGCTCTCAATTCTCTTATGCCAATGTGGCGGTAGAGTTTGATGCCAGTATCGAAGTCGATAAGGCGATGCAGGATCTGCGTACCAAGGTGGATGAAGCGAAGGCGGAGTTTCCGAGCGGGGTTAAAAATCCCAAGATTGAGCAGGTCTCCGTCAATGATGCGCCTGTGATCGAATATGTGTTGTTTGGTCCGTTGGATGATTTTGCCCTGAACCAGGCGGCAAAGAAGATCGCAAAAAAGCTGGAAGCTCATCCTCTGGTGAAAAAGGTGGATAAAGGCGGTTATCGGGATACCAGTGTACAGATTCGCCTGCTACCTGAGCGCCTGCGTTCATTGGGGATTTCTCCGTTAGCCGTGCAGCAACGTCTGGAGCAAGCCAATCGCGATATGAGCTGGGGCGAGTTTGATTCCGGTCGTTCTGTGATTCAGCTGTATATGGCTGGTCGTTTTGATGATATCGAGCAGCTAAAAAAACTACCGATTCATCGAATGGGTGATAACCGTGTGGTGCATCTGGAAGAGGTGGCTGAGGTTTATAAAGGGCTGGATCGAGCGACTACCGAAACCTGGTTCTCTTTGCAGGGGGCGGATTACGCCAGTGGTATCTCCCTGGGGATTAAAAAACGTCCTGGTGCCGATACGTTGGCTTTGATCAGCGATGTTAAAGCCCTGATGACCGATTACAGTCAGGCGTCGTTTTGGCCTCAAGGACTTGAAGCCGCTGTTGTCAGCGATCAAAGTGAAGAGATTGAGCAATCCTTTAACGATATTTTTGACAACATCTGGCAGGCGATGCTGGCGGTGTTTGTCATCCTGATGGTATTGCTGACCTGGCGTGAGGCTATTATTGCCGGTCTGGCGATTCCTCTGACTTTTTTAGCGACCTTGGCTGTACTGTGGCTAACTGGTTCCACGCTCAATAGCATGGTGATTATCGGTATGGTATTGGCGCTGGGTTTGCTGGTGGATGTATTTATCCTGGTGATGGAGGGTATGCACGAAAACCTGTATAGCAAAAAGCTCAGTTTTGCCGATGCAGCGCTAGCCACGGTAAAAACCTATGCCATGCCGGCCTTTTCGGGCCAGCTAACCACTATCCTCGCAATGATGCCGATGCTGGCCATTGGGGGAATCGACGGTAAATTTATCCGCCTGCTGCCCCTGACTGGCGTGTTGTGTCTGGTATTCAGCTACATTATTGCGTTTCTGGTTGCTATCCCTTTGTCGCAGGTGCTGCTTAAAAGTGGCGGCCATCAGGGAATTAGCCGTATGGACCAGCTGGCCCAGAAAGCAGGTAATGGTCTGAAGTCACTACTGCTGAAATATATTATTACCAGTAAAGTGCGTGCCGCGAGCTGGGTGTTTACCGCTTTTCTGTTCTGGGTTGGTGCGATGTATCTGGCATCAACACTGCCTAGCCTGCTCTATCCAAAAGCTGATGGCCGTAACCTGGCTATTACTATTCAGTTATCACCAGATTCAACCCTGGATCAGAGCCGGGCAGTGGCGCAAAAAGCGGGGGCTTACCTTAAGCAGTTTGAGATTTTTGACAGTGTTACTCTTTATGTCGGTCAGAAATCCCCCCGCGCCGTGGGCTCGTTAAAAGAGCAACTGTCGCTGAATACCAGCTATCACCTGGTGGGTTTCTCTGTCTTGTTCAGTCCGAAAGATGAGCGTGACAAGCTGGCGTTTGAGTATCTGGATGAGATTCGCACTGGCCTGGAGCAACATCTGGCGGATGTACCGGGTATCAGCGTTAACTTTAAACCCGAGACGGGTGGTTCGAGCACAGAAGATCCGCTACAGATCGTATTGAAGGGCAGTGATCTTGAGCTGCTGCGTCAGCTAGCCGCCGAGGTCAAACAGCAATTGGCTGATGTGTCTGGAGTGACCGATGTTCGCGATAACCTGGGGCATTTTAAAACCCAGCTGCGCATTAAAGCCAATAGTGAACTGCTGAACTTCCATGGTATCCCCGAGGATCAGTTTGCAGCTCAGTTGCGTTTAGCGACTGAGTCTGATGAATACGGCAAATTTAAGATGCCGGGTATTGAAGAGGATTTGAATATCCGCCTGAGTACAGCCTGGCATAGCCGGGGTGAAGCGCTAGGTGGCCCGCAATCAGCGGCTGAGTTGGAGCTGATCAGTATCTTTACACCAGAAGGTAAGGTGGTGCCGCTGAATCAATTGATCGATTATGAGATACGTTCGGTACCCCCAGTCTATATCCATAACAAAACTGAGCGTTCGATCACTGTGATGGCCAAGGTGCAGGGTATTACCGTACAACAGGTGATTGATCGTATCGAACCCACTATGCAACAAGCACAGCAGCAATGGCCGCCAGGTTATGACTATTACTATGGTGGTGAAGCGGAAAGCTCGGCAGAAACCTATGGTTCAGCAGGTATCGCCTTTGTCTTTGCCATCTTTATGGTGTTTGCGGTACTGACCCTGACACTGGGTTCCTTTGCTCAGGCCTTTGTTGTGGTATTGACCATTCCATTGGCGCTGATTGGCACTTTTAGTGGTTTCTGGTTACTTAATCTGCCGTTTTCCTTCCCGGCGATGATCGGTCTGATCACCTTGGTGGGGATTGTGGTGAATAACGCCATTGTTATGGTGGATACCATGAACAGTTATCGTGCCGAAGGCGCTGAGATTATGCAGGCTGCTGCTTCCGGCGCGGCAGATCGTTTACGCCCGATTCTGGGGACAACGATTACGACGCTGGTGGGTCTGGTGCCTTTAGCGCTAAGTGATCCTATGTGGTATCCGCTGTGTATGGCGATCATCTTTGGTTTACTGGCTTCCACTGTCGTGGCAACCTTTGTCATCCCCGCGATGTATCTGTTAGTTTCAAAGCCGAACAGTGATCAAGCTGAAACTAAAGCCCTATAAATTGAATAACTAAGTTGGACTTAAGCCTGGATTATGCCAAGACGTACTAAAGAAGATGCTGAGAAAACCCGCCAAGCCCTTATGAAAACAGCTCTACAGCTGTTTTTTGAGAAAGGGATCACCGCGACAACGCTAAATGATATTGCGAAATCTGCGGGGGTAACCAAAGGGGCTTTCTACTGGCACTTCAAGAATAAGTTAGAGCTGATCCAGGCGATTGAGCAAGATCATACGGATCAATACCGCCAGATGGATCAGTTGCTGGTGTCTGAGGAAGGTGATCCCATACAGAATCTGCTGAAAGCGGCAGAGCTGTATTTTGATCAGGTGGAGACCATACCTGAACTAAGACAGTTTCTGTATGTAGGCTACTTTATGTGTGAATACACCGAAGAGCATGAGTCGATCAAAGCCTGGGATAAAAGCATGTATCAGCACTATATTGTTTTGATCTGCGAGTTGTTGGATCGAGTACCCGAGGATCAATGGCTGCCAGGTACTCAGGCAAACTCAGAACAGCTGGCTAATGTGTTGGTGGATAGTATCAATGGCTTTTTATTGCGCTGCTTATTGCTGGAAGAAAGTGATTTGGCGGCAAGGGCGACCGCGATGATGCGTATTATTTTGACAGGAGGCGGGATTAAAAATCTTAGCTAGGTTTGTTTGTTGTGTCAGTAAGACGTATCTGTGACAAGCTTGCCCCTTCTTAATTGAGTGCTGCCTTCAGTCTATTCGACAGATTATTCGCGGCCCATTGTTCTAAATCTATTAAACGCCAGGCACTTCAACAGAAATATTCCCTTTGCTCTCTGGCCAGTATCTGGAGAGCAAAGGGGGATAGATGTCGAAAAAGTTTGTGGGGGTGTTTACCAATCTGTTATCCCCGCTATGAGCCTGCAACACCTTCCGACGTGTTGCACCTATTGGTGTAAGTCTCAGCATCATTGCTGATCGGTACCAGGAAATGGAGTAGAGGGCTATTGAGTGGGGGGGACTGAGAGGGGAGGGAATTGAGTGGTAGATCAAAGTGTAAAAACTCTATTTTTGACGCTATGATACACAGGGCTTTGTTTTAATCGTGCGAATAAATAATTGTTGTACTTTGAACTACCGCTACTGCTTTTTGGTATATACCATGTCGCGTGAAATTAAGCGTTTAGATAATTAATTGTCTCGTTTACACCTGTTTTTTATGAAAAGGTGACGAGATTCACTGATCTGTTGAGTCAAAAGCATATCCTGCAAGCAGCAAGGTTAAATGATTCTTGCGGCCATGTGAGTAGCACCGGATAATCTGATCGGATAAAAAACTCTAGGGTATTGAAATGAAAGATAAATATATCAACCTGTTCACTGACTTTGGCTTTAACAGAGCCTTTGGCAAAGAAGCAGGCAATGAGTACTTAATCAGCTTTCTGAATACCCTGCTGCCAGAGCGCCATCAGATTAAGATCTTAGAGTTCAGTCATGTTGAACATGAAGCTGCTACGCCGCTGGATCATCAGGGACTGCTGGATCTCTGTTGTCGTAATGAAGATGGTGAAGAGTTTTTTGTCCAGTTACAGAAGGTTAAACTGAACTACTACAATTTTGCCGAACGCAGCCTGTTTCACAGTATTTTGCCTATTCAGGGTCAATCACAACATCCAGATTGGGATTTTAAGCTCGCACCGGTTTACACCATCGGTGTACTGGATTTCGTTTTAGGCAGCAGTCACCCTAGTAGCTATCTGGATGTTGTGCATCAAGTTCAGTTAAAGAACCAAAGTAATCATGTTTTCTCCGACAAGCTGACCTTTATCTATCTCAATCTACCGAATTTTGCTAAATCGAAAGATCAGCTAGAAAGCATACAGGACAAATGGTTGTACCTATTTCGTCATTTGCATGAGTTAGAAGAGAGGCCTGCTTGTTTTCAAGAGCCCGAGTTTATTCGTTTGTTTGAGCAGGTCAATATCAACCGTTTTCAACCGGAAGAGCAGCAGGCTTATGAGGCTAGCCTGAAATACTATCGCGATCTGAAAAACGTTATTGATACTGCCAGGCATGAGGGCAGAAAGCAGGGCTTGACTGAAAAATCCTAGCTTGTTCTGCCACTGTTATAACCTTGAACACAGGCTTGCACCTGTGTCTCCCTACACTCATACAATCCTGACCAGTCTAACTCACTTTTATGTAGTGATGATTGCTACTGACCCACTAGATCTGGATGCGTCGCCATAAAGCGTAATAGATCTTTTTCAACCTGATCCCTGGCTTCTTTTTGTTTCTTCACTACTGCAACAAAGTGGCCTTGTACTTCAGTAATCGGGTCAATATAGCCCCTTGCTAAAGCAACCAAATAGCGACCTATATGCTTGATATAGTATTTGGCATATGGGCTATACCCATCATCCAGTGCCACATCGTAACCACCTAAATCCAGCCATTTGAGGTGGCTTTCGGGATAGATATTTTTGAGTCGCTCTAACTCGTAGACAACATAATCCAGGGCATCTGAATTACTGAGAATGCCAGTGTGCGTACTCTTAAAACCAAACTGTTTGTCTGATTGTCTTTGAGCGGGCAGGTGCAACTGACTGGAAATTGGAACAACGCCATCACTGTTCTCACCAACCTTGATTGTTTTAACATTATCAAAGGCATACAGCAGATGATGGCTCAGTAATTCCGGTAAAGGCTTACGATATAAAGTTTGAATAAACTCATTTTCAGGATTCAAATCGCGCCAGGCAGGTAGAACCAGTAAACCGTATTTACCGCCTTTCTCTCCTAATGCGGCAGAAGGGTGGCCGCCAAAAGGTGTAGCCAGAGTGATCCAGAGTTTCACTTTATTCTCTGATTCGCTTTCCTGATAACGGTTCAGAGCTTCACGTACGATCACACCACCCATACTGTGGGACACAATCGCCATTGGCATATCCTGTAGCGGAATAACCGCACCTGACAGGAAGATACGATAAAAGAGTTCAGCCAACTGTGTTAAATCACCACCGGAAGGATAATAGAAGAACAAAGGCTTGTAGCGTTTCAGGTCCAGGTTTTCGACCATGGTTTTAAATTCGCGGGCAGAGCCGTTGATGCCATGAACAAAAACTACAGGAATCTTATGAGCGTGATCTTCCTCCAGGGTATAAAACATCGTCGGTGCTTGCTCTAAGAAAGAAGCGGGATCATACATGCCCAGCGTAGCGATACGAGCATCAAAGATAGGATCATCTAATTTACGAATACTACCCGCCGGATAAAACAGAGATTTCTTCGGTGACGCGATTTTCGGCTGCTTTATCTGATCCTGCCAGGTCAAGTCGATGCTGTCGGATAACGGAATATCCAGATGGCCGACTATTTTCTCTTTTGCTTCAGTCAGGCTGATGATCACCTCTTTTCTACCAATGGCTTCTTGGCTGTCAAACAGAGCATCACCGTTTTTATCTGCATACACCACGAAGCTATAGCTGCCTTCGGGTAGGTTTAGGCCGTAATGGGTACCCGAGCCGGAGAAAAACATGGTATCGACACGCTCATTCTCCTTAAAACGATTGGAATAAGCCGCAATCGCCATATTGGTATCCAGATAACGTTGCTCATCATCTAATGTTTTACCAAAAGCAAAAAAGGTCTCATGATCAATCATATGTTTCAGATTGACCTGGCCCGGTTCCGCATTTTGAATGCGCGCGTACTCGGCTTGAATTTTGGAGTATTTAATATAAGAACAGCCGGATAAAAACAGCGGTAGGGTAATACAGAGAAAAAGAGATTGGACCAGCTTCACAGATTGCTCCTGAATACAGTGGCTGAGAGTTGCCGCTATTATCTACTAAACGAGAGGTTGATCAAGGTTGATCGATTTTATCAACCTGTCTATCAGCTAAAGTAGTTTAGTGAATACAGACATCATTAGATGGATCTACTGTCACTAGGCAAGTCAGTTAGGGTTGCCGGAAATAACAATACGGGGTATTTTCTGTGAACGGTAAGTAGCTCGTTCTGATGTCGAGTAAACAATGATGATTTCGCAGGCTAGCGAAGGGGATCTTCTAGCCTTGAATTTGTCTTAATTGATTACTTGCTAACATGGGCCAGACTGCTCATAAAGTAAAGCTTTGACATAAGGAAATGCAGTTCATGAAAAGCTCTCTGTCACTAAAAACTCTTTCAATTCCCGCATTATTATTGTTGTTAGTAGGTTGTAGCTCTAAGCCTCCTATGCACTATCATGCTTTAGGTAACAAGGTTTTTGGTTTTAACCGTTCCGAAGCGTATCTGGGGTATTCTGGCGATATTAAACCCATTGAAGAGGTCGGAGTTGTTACCCTTGATTATTCTTTGTATCTGCAAAAGATTAATGGCGTTCCCGCTGAACGATATCGTAGATTGATAGATAAAGGCCCAACTTATTTAAGACGTGTACAAATACACCTACCGGCAGGCAAGCATGCCCTGAAATTTGATTTCAAAAAGAGTGAGGACAGCTATCGTTATACATCGATAAAAGGCCTTAATCGTATTATTAACATCAAACCTAACACGGTCACCCATATATCTTCGGTTCACGATCGCAAAAGATGGAGCATGGTTTTATCCGACGGCAAAGAAGGTCTTGAGTTAATTAAACAGGATTTTGAAAAATTGCTGAAGCAGGCCGGAGAAGAGAGCATATGAGAGTAATTTCTCTCATGCTGTTGCTGAGAAGCAGGACATAACCAATTTTCAAGATACTGGATGGAAGGCGCTGGTTCTGACGGGGGATAAGCGACTCTCCATCCAGATATACAAAAATATTGAATGTGCGGTCACGGCCCCTTCAGCGCTTGGTGAAGATATTTCTCATGTTTTTATGAAGATGCTAAATGATTATCTGGGCTATAAAGTATTACCTCAGCATCCAATGATTATTGAGCCTGAGGGCGATATTTTCCGGGTCTTTCATGATCACTCAGGAGGAGAAGCATTCGTGATAGTTATTCTTCGCTAGCATTTATGTTTTCTTGATTTAACAAGAAAACAACCAGCTTTTGACTCCTCCTTGCAGCCCCTAAGTCTTCTTGAATATGAGCCTGAACGATGGCCCCTTCTTTAAGCTGGCAAATCGTCTCTGTCAGCTCTTTATGTCCCGAAGTAATCGGCAAGTGATCCACTTGTTCCCGCACCAATTCCTCAATTCGTTTCTTATGCTGGGCACACAGCTGATGTGCCTGATGACTAATATCGCCAAATTCGGCGCAGGTGTTGATAAAAAAGCAGCCCTGGAAGTTCATCAGTTCTTCTGCCCGGTTATTAAACCAGTCATCTAATGCGTCAAAAATTGCCTCTAGTGCGGGTAGGCCGGGTTCGGCTCTTTGGATATATCCGCTAAACCATTGCAGAAAGATTTGGTCGCGATATTCCAGTACGGCCAATAGCAGTTGCTCTTTGCTGGCGAAGTGGTGGTAGAGGGTTTTTTTGGCGATGCCAGACTCTTTCAGAATCTGATTGATGCCAACTGCGTGGATGCCGTTCTGGTAGAAAAGCCGGAAGGCGGTATTGATCAGTTGTTGGCGTTTATCCACGGCTTTTCTCTTCTTTTACTTCAAGGCACTTATGCAGATTGCTTCATATTGACAAAGGTAGACCGAGTTGTCTATTTTGTTTGGTAGACAGAGTGGTCTACCTGGTTGGGTGATTGACCCAAGACTGAATTTGAGGCGGGGGTAAGGTGATGACAAAAGAGAGAAATAAACCTGTTACTGATAGTGCGGGTATAAATGGTTTAGCAGGCTTTGCGGTATTGAGTCGGTTGGGACTTACTCGCTGGCCAGCGCTGACAGCTGGGTTGGGGGCGATGTTGACGATTTCGGTGTTAGCCGCTCTGGAAGAGAGTGGTGTGCCGTTACTGACTCAGGATCAGATCTGGCTGATGGCTCCGTTTGGCGCCACTATGGTACTGCTGTTTGGCCTGCCGGATAGTCCGTTGGCGCAGCCAAAAAATATTATTGTCGGTCATATCATGACGACGGCGATTGGTTTGGCAGTGATGGGCTTATTTGGCGTGCATGCCTGGTCATTGGGTTTGGCGGTGGGTTTAGCAATCATTTTTATGATGGTGACAAAAACGGTACATCCACCTGCGGGGGCGAATCCTTTACTGGTGATGCTAACTGGGCAGTCTGTTGGTTTTCTGGTTAGTCCTGTTGCAATCGGTGCGGTGATTATTGTGTTGTTGGGTTGGTTTTATCATAAGGTGCTATGCCAACGGGAATACCCTAAGCAATGGTTTTAGCCGTGCTTTAAATGATAGTTGTATCGCTTTGATATAGATAGGTATGGCTGGTAAGGGGATTATTCCATGCCGACTTGATTGTCTGATAAAAGGTCTGAAAAGCGTTCGGCAATCTGGCGGAACTTATGGCTGATCTGTAATACCGCTTGCACACAATCAGGGTCAAATAATGTGCCGCTACCTTCTTGTAGATATTTGAGGGTCTCTTCTTCGCTCCAGGGCTTTTTATAAGGGCGTTGACTGGTCAGAGCATCATAGACATCGGCGACTCGAATAATACGTGCTTCCAGCGGAATTTGTTCACCGCTAAGTGATTCGGGGTAGCCGCTGCCATCCCAGTTTTCATGATGGTAATGCACGATATTTAGTAGAATCCGGCTAAAGCTTTTATCTTTCATCTGCAGGTTTTTCAGCGTCCTTTGGATGATATCTTCACCCAGTAGAGCATGTTGTTTCATGACCTCAAACTCTTCGGTGGTCAATTTGCCATTCTTTAGCAGGATGCTATCGGGGATAGCGATTTTGCCGACATCGTGCAGTGGAGCGCTCTGATAGAGGTCTTCAATGTATTCGTCATCCAAGGGCAGAGTGGTTGCCAGTTGTTTGGCGATCAGTTGACTGTAACGACTCATGCGTTCCAGGTGAGCACCGGTCTCGTTATCCCGAATAGCGGCAATCTCTTTCAGGGTTTTTACTGTGCCTTTTAGGCCTCGAATCGCATAGAGCTCGCTGATTAACATCATGGAGATCAGCTTGGCAGTAATGTCGATCTGTAGTCGGGTTCTTTCCTGGTCAAAACGATCTTGGCGTTGAGAGGTATAAGTGATAATGCCGTGAAATCTGCTGTGATCGAACAGTGGCACAATATAACTGCTGAGATAACCCTTTTGATACAGGACATCAGCGGTATAGCTGCTGGCCCGCTCTAGTTCTAGGTTACGCGTCAGGCGTCGGCTTTCCCCTGTTTTGAGCTTGATAATCTGTTTTAGTTCTTCAAGGGGGACTTCAAGATGAGCCAGAGGTTCGTTGGCACCTTCACTGCTGAGGAAAGATTTCAGACTTTGATTGGCATGGTCGTATACAGCAACGGAGATGCGACCAATATCTGGATATCGGATTTGAATCACTTCCAGCAAGGCGTCCAGATTATGATTGAGAGAGTCGTTCAGTGATAGCTGGTCAACAACGTGGGCCAAAGATGACTCGTTGGAGGAATCTGGGCTATTCATAGAAAGATCTGTCTCTGTGTCATAAGAAGGGGTATCAGAAATAAAACTTCCAACAAATTGAGTTGCTTAGTTCTGATACTGTAAAAATTCCTCAAGGTGAACTCAAGAGATTGTGTTACTTTATGTGTATCTCTTTTGGTGCCCACAATTCTGATGACGCTGATGGTTTTGGGTCGTGTGCTTTCAGTATAGTGGTTAGCCGGTATGATGACGGCTTTGACTCGGAATCCTCTCTGTTTTAAAGCTGAGCGTACTATACTGTTTTATGTAGTGACTGTTTTGTTTGGGGAAAGTGCAGTGTTAGATACCCGAATATGTTTATCCCGCAATCCACATCCGGCTGTTGACCTGGATAAGTGGCAGGTAACGGTGAATCTGTTGGCGGAGATGTATGATTCCGCCTGTGCCACCATTGTGCAGTATCGACAGGATGAGTTTAATGCTGTTGTCACCAGTGCCAATGAGAGTAACTTTCTGGAAAGAGATGTGACTTGGCCTTGGGAGATGAAAAGCTTTTGCCGCCGTATCATTGAAACAGATCAGCCGTTGTACATTGAAAATGCGACTGTAGAAAGCGAATGGAGCTGTTATCCGGTTGTTGAAGAAGGAGTGGTATGCTCCTATTACGGCTTGCCTATTCACTGGCCCAATAATGAACCCTTTGGCACGCTGTGTGTCATTGACCGTAAGCCAACAGAGTACAGCAGCGCCTTGGTACGCCTGCTGGAGCAGTTCAGAGACTATGTCAATGCAGATCTGAAATGCATGGAGAACTTTGAGCATATCCGTTCTCTTGCGATGACCGATGAGCTGACCCAGGTGTTTAATCGTCGGGGGATTTTAACTGTCGGCGAGCAACGCATTAAGGATGCCCGGCGCTTTGATCAGGATTTGGCGATTATCTACTTTGATATCGATAATCTAAAGCAAACAAATGACAAGTATGGTCATGATTTTGGCGATAGGGGGTTGCAGTTGTTTACTGATATTCTCAAGGCCAATAGTCGGGATGCTGATCTGATTGCCCGTATGGGTGGTGATGAGTTTGTTATGATGCTACTGACCTCTGATCCGCTGTTTATTCCGACTTTCTGTGACAGGGTTGTGTCAGAATACGCCAAGGTCACAGATGCTGAAGAGGGTTTGAGACCTCTGGGTATTAGCTATGGTTATAAGTTTTTCTCATCGGACAGTGTGCTATCGCTATCCGAGATGATCGACCAGGCTGACCTCTTGATGCTGCAGCAAAAACAGCTAAAGAAGTAACAGAGTCTGAAAGCATCAAGCAGTCCGTTAGAAATTAATTAAAGACACAACAAAAAAACGGTCCGCGAGCAGGCGGACCGTTTTTTTTTGTTTGCTCGGCGAAGCCAGCAAACCCGTCTGCTTGAAAGAAAGCAGAG
>CAYFGP010000139.1:0-17088 GCA_964342385.1 uncultured Oleiphilus sp.
ATAATGAACCTAAAAGTGACAGGCTACTGCTTGTTTATGAAATATCCGGGCTAGTTCGCTGATCAACTGCACGACATTCTGCATATCCGATGACAGGGTATGGATCTGATTGGAAGAGTTTTCGATTGCACGACCAGAGGAGGCCACATCCTGACTGGCCTGATCCGCTTCACCGGAGGTATGCTGAGCATTGTTAGCGATCTCATGAATCGCATTTTGCAGTTCACTCACAGCAGTATGCACCTGTTGTACTGCCTGTTGTTGATGTTGCGCACTGTTCTTAGTTTGACTGGCGTTTTCTGTCAGGCGATCAATAACCTGATTCATATTGTTGGTATGAGTCTGTGCTTCCGAGATCATACCTTGCAAAAACTCCACAAAGCGGTTGACCTGTCGAGCAACGGAAGCCACTTCATTTTTACCCTCAACCGGAATACGGTGAGTCAAATCGCCACCACCGTCGGCAAGTGAGGAGAGCAAGGTTTCCTGCTGCAACAGAGGTTTTACGATCAGACCTGTGCCATAAGTCGCAGTGATAAAAGCGATGGTTAACGAAATCGCCAGTACAACCAATACACTGGTGGTTTCAGCGTCGTAAACCAGATCAATCTCCTCAGCCAATGCGGCACCATACTGATCAATCTGCTCACCTAACAGATCGTATTGATCCCTGAGTTGGCCAAACGCCTTGCCTTCAGCTCCCTGAATCAAGGTTAGTGCTTGCTGTGTTTGCCCCTGATCTGCCAAGGAGAACACCTGTTGCGCCTGACTTTGCCATTGAGATAAGGCTTGCTTAAATGCTTGCTCAGAAGCCAATGTCATTCCCGCTTCTGCAGCCAGTTGGCGCGCCGTCATCATACGCTTTGTGGCTTGGCCTACATTGTCATCAAAATCCTGTTTCGCTGTGTTTTTATCGCCGCCACCTTGTTCAACAGTAACATAATCACGCATCGCTGTGGCAGCCTGATACAGATCACGATCGGCATTTAAGATGGCACTGGTCGCAGGGTTTAACTTACCGGCAACGATCGCAGAGTGCTCGCTCATCGCACGGATACCTAAATGACCAATATAACCCAGCAGCAGTATCAACAGACTGAGCATGACGATGGGAAGAGCGATTTGCCAACGCAGACTCAGTTTGGAATAGGCATTCATATGTAGGTGTCTCCTTAACCACAAAAAGCGCATATTAATTAGCTTAGTTGCTCCTTAAACGAGCAGGGCTGAGATTATTCTTGCATAGCAAAACTCAGGACCGCGTGAACAAAGCCTGAGCGCTATGTGAAATAAAATATTTTTATGTAAATAAGTGTAAGCTGCTTTTACGCAAATAGCAGACGATTGGAGCAGATGATTTGAATCAATAGCTGAAGCCAATCAGCCAGCTCTGATAAATCGAAGGGCAAGGGCAAGGGCAAGGGCAAGGGCAAGGGCAAGGGCAAGGAGAAAATGACAGGCCTCTGATTAAGATAAAGTCAGAAGTCAGATTGAGGTACAACGTAAAAGTCAGTATATGAACAGCCTGGCAGTATCGGCAGCACACTCACCAAACTTTAATCCCAATCGGGTTATCAGGCCAAGTTTTTGATCTGCTTCGCATTTCCTTATCGTTCATATGGAAAACCTCTTTCGTAATTTCTAAAGATGCTTGATACTTCTATCATTCGAACTATGATAGCGCTGCCGTTGCATATTTCTGACGAGTAGATAGAGCGGTTACCCAACTGAAACAGTCAACCGCTATATTTAGATAGAGAAAATTGCTTTGAAAGTGATCAGACTATCATTTAGGGAATGACTTTCGATCGAACGATTAATATTGATTGAAGTTTCAGGGAGGAAGTGCAACCAAGATCTGCTATAAGCTTTGTTTATAAGATGTTTTTTTCTAGCAGTTTTAGCTTATTGAGCCAGAAAGAAACAACCTGACAGCCACGGCAGAAATTGACATCAGAAACGGTTGATACCTTTATAGTTGGCAAAGATTAGAGCTCAGATGAAGTGCTTGAATATCAAATGGGTCGTTTTATTTTTAATTCTGTACCCAATCAGTCTATTTGCCAGTACTCCTGTACTCTTGAATGAGAACAGAGAGGAGTATCCCCTTGGCCGTTATATCCAGCTATTGGAAGATGTCACCGGTCAGTTGCAGATCAGTGATGTGGTATCCACCGAATACCAGGATAAATTCAGACCCAACCGAATCAATGTACCTAATCTAGGCATGACAGACTCAAGTTATTGGGTCCGGTTTGATCTGGCTAACGAATCGGCCAAAGAGCAATCCTATTTATTAGAAATCGCTTACCCTCTGCATGACAAGATCGATCTCTACCTGTTCGATGCTTACGGTAATTATGAACTGAAGGAAGCCGGTGACCTCTACCCCTTCTCCCATAGAGATATTCTGCACCGTTACTTCCTGTTTGATATCGAACTGCCAGCACTGGCTAACCGCACCGTGTATATGCGCTTTCAGACCCAGGGCTCAATGCAACTGCCCATGACCCTATGGAAACCGGAAGCTTATATCGAGAAGGTCAATATTGAGCAGTACGTTTTTGGCCTATATTACGGCGTTATGCTGGTGATGGTGCTTTATAACCTGTTTATCTTTTTGGGCATCCAAGATCGTGCTTATCTGTATTATGTCGCCTATATTGCCTGTTTGACCGTGATGCAGATGTCATTAAATGGCTTTGCCTTTGAATATTTCTGGTCAAACTATCCTCTCTGGGCAAACAAAAGCTTACCTGTATTTATCTTTTTGACGGTCTTTGCGGGCTATCTCTTCAGCCGCCGTTTCTTGGATACCCGCAATACAATCCCGATGATGGACATTCTCTTATCTGCACTGCTCTGGCTCGCATTACTCGGTGCAGTGGTATCTATCTTCCTACCTTACTCATTGATGATAATGATGAGTGCAGCGCTGGCGATTGTCAGCCCTGTCATTCTGCTGCTAGCCGGCTTTATCTGTTTGGCCAAAGGGGTTTTATCCACTGGCTACTATCTTACTGCCTGGTCATTATTGATTGTCGGTGCTGTAGTATATGCCCTGAAAGGGCTGGGTATCTTGCCCAGTACCTTCTATACCGAATACGCAATTCATATCGGGTCTGTATTTGAGGTGGTGTTACTGTCGCTGGGCATCACGGATCGTATTTCCACTTTAGAGCGCGAAAGAATCATTGCTCAACGGGCACGCATATCTGAGCAAAAGCTGGCTTCTGCCTTTGAAAAGTTTGTACCTAAGCAGTTTGTTGTTAAGGCTGATAAGGACAAAAAAGGGCTGGAATCCATTACCCCTGGTAATGTAGAGGACGGCTATATCACTATTTTATTCAGTGATGTGCGTTCATTTACCGAGCTGTCTGAACCCATGTCTCCTCAGGAAGTGTTTAAATTTCTGAACTCTTACCTGGCACGTATGCAGCCTTCTATCCAGAAAAACGGCGGCTTTGTTGATAAGTTTATTGGCGATGCCATTATGGCGCTGTTTGAATTGGAGTCGAAACAAGACAGTGCTTACTCTGCGATTCAAGCGGCGATTGGTATGCAAAATGCCTTGGTGATCTACAACAAACATCGCCGCAGTGTCTCCTACCCTGCTATCGAAACCGGTATTGGCATTCACAGTGGTGACGTAATGATCGGCACAGTAGGCAGTAATGAACGTATGGAGTTTACTGCCATCGGTAATGCCGTGAATGTTTCTTCCCGTCTTGAAGGCTTAACCAAGTTCTACGGTGCTAAGATTATCGCCAGTCGGGAAACCATGGACTTACTGCCAGACAGAGATATGTTTAAACACCGTATTCTGGACTGGTTGCGGGTAAAAGGTAAGAAACAACCCATTGAGATCTATGAGATTCTGGAGACCGACTCAGGGCAGATGCAGGAAGCCAAAATCAATGCCGAAAAATATATTGCTATGGGTTTACAGCATCGCCACAAAAAAGAGTTTGATCGTGCACTGAAGTACTTTAACAAGGGCTTAAAGCTGTTCCCTAAGGATGAAGCGCTGAAGTTCCATTGTAAGACCTGTGCTCAACTACTGCAGAATAGCGTTGAGCGTAACTGGGATGGCGCGATCGATATGAAGAGCAAGTGATGTGGATATCGCTGATCTGAAATGCATTAGTTCAGACTAGCAACTCTGTGCCGTCATTCGCGCAATATAGTGCTGTAGATTACGCTCAGGACCCGTCTCAAAATATTGCTCTAACAGAGTAATCTGCTGCATACGATCAATACGAAATTCCCGATAGTCATCTCTTAAATGACACCAGGCGATCAATGTCCATTTCCCTCCCCAATAGACCATGCCTAACGGGTCGAGAGTACGTTCTGAGTATTGGCCATCCGCACGGTTATAACACAGCTGGACCTGGCGCTTCTCTTCAATGGCCTGACGCACCTGTTGGCTGAAATCAGCATCATTGCTTTGCACAAAATAGTCTGGGACCAGTAAGGTTTGCTGCTCAACCAGAGCTTTCAGATCATCAGGCAGAATCGCGTTAATTTTATCGATGGCACGGCCAGCCGCCCCTGCCAGTTCCTTATCAGACCAGGCTTGAACCATACGACTCCCCAGTAATAGAGCAATAATTTCGGTACGGTCAAACATCAGCGGCGGCAACTCAAAGTTATGCCGGATGCGGTAACCGATCCCTGCTTCTCCTTCAACAGGAATACCGGAAAGCTCCAGCGCCTGGATATCCCGATAAATGGTGCGTTCACTGACCTCCAGCTTTTCCGCCAGTGTTTTAGCGGTGATTGCCGTCCGGCGTCCTCTTAACAGATTAGTCAGTTGGAACAGGCGTTCAGCCTTATTCATCGGAGATCCTTCTTATTCATTAGGGATTATCTTTATTCAAGAGCCCAGCCGCATTCAGCAGACCCGTCTTACTCATCTGGGCCCCTTGAAGGGCTCTTATTTATGTTTACGGTACGGATTGATACCTGTGGTAATCAATCCGAGAATCTCTCAGGCATCAGGTCTTTCAATCTGATGCCATCGGCTGAAAGTGATTAGTCAAAGTCTAACTATCAGCTAAAACCTATCAGGCACTTTCTGTTTCTGCGTAGCACTCCAATGCCGCAAGCACCTCAGTATGCTGCATAGAGACACTTTCAGCATCAATCAGCTGCATCAGTTTGCCGCAACATTCAGATTGCATAAAGGCTTGCTGTGCATGCTTGGCATCAGCCATGGTTTGCCAATAAACAATATCACTCCACACGCCCGTTTCTTCATTGCAGCACAGGGAACGGTACAGAATACCGGGTAGCGTTTTAATGAATTCTTCTACCGCCACATTAGTTTCCAGGAAATCATTTTTGTTCGCAGCAGGGTTCAGTTTAAAGCTTACGATTTCGACAACATTATTTTCCATAACACGCTTCTCTTAAGTCGATTGTGTAAAGTAAGACGCTTGGTGGCATGCCTCATTTCTAGAGATGAACGGCTCAAGCGATGCCCTCAAAGCATGAAGCCAGTGTAAAAGGGGGCTCCTGACAGGGAGTGTCAGGAGCTTTATTTGGATTGTTTGAGAGACGCGGTTTCAGCCTTGAGATTTAAATTGACGGTTTAGCCTTACTATTTTGACCGGTCACTTAAAGAGGTATAACTAAAGTTATGGTAATAACTTTGGCTATATCTATTAAGAAACTTATTAACTCCTTTTATTTCAATAAGTTACCTTATCACATCAGCTTTCTGCTTCTTTAAACGATAACCCAGGTTATAACCCCTTACATTAAAGGTGCTTTAACTCATTACACATTTATCCTTTTAAATCAATTAGTTACTAACACCCTTTCCTTGGCATCTGACTTGCTCTAGTCCTTGTTTGAGCTAATTAGCCAGCAAAAAATCATAACTAAAAACTAAACCAGGTGGGTGTCTATGTGGACTGCAGCAGTGACGACAGGGGATCAAGTGAGTGGGCAAGCTTTTGAGCATCAGGAGCGATGGAGAATTGTCTCTTTAGTGGAACTCAATCTGATAACAATCATTGAAGCATAGAGGTCAGAAAGCGATGAAAACATCCCATAAAATCGCCTTATTGGCTTCCGTGATTGTGGTCACTACCTTATCTATTTTCTCCTGGGTACAGTACCAAAGTGCCCGACAGACACTGTTTGATAAAGCAGAACAAAGCACCCAGGAAGAGATGGGCGTCTTAGGCCATCAGATTACCCACTGGTTAAACGGTAAACTACGTCTGATCGATATGATGGCAGAGAGTATTAATCAGGATTTCAGTCGGGACAGAATTCAGCAGACCTTTGATAACCCGCTGTTGAAAAAAGAGTTTCTATTAATTTTTGGCGGCCTGGAGACAGACGGTAAAAAGATCTCCAATAATCCCAACTCCAAAAGTGAAGACTACGATGCTCGTAAACGCCCTTGGTATCCGTTAGCCAAACAACATCAGCAAGCTGTGCTGACCAATCCCTATATTGGCGCCACATCCGGTGAACTCCTGATCTCGGCAGTAGCAAACTTCTACGACAAAGGGGAGTTTAAGGGCGCTTTTGGTGGCGATCTGAGCCTGAAAGCCGTATCTGAAGCACTGAACACCCTAAGCTTTAACGGCACGGGTTACGCTTTCCTGCTGAATCAGGATGGCCGCATTATCAGCCACCCAGATAATGCCCTCTATGGTAAATCGATATCTGAGCTATTAGGTGATCAGTTTGCCGGTAAGCAACCACAACTGAATCGTAATCTGATTGAAGCTTCGGCTCAGGGGCAAGCGGTTTATACCGCGTTCCATCCTTTGGAGCAGCTGTACGGCAAACACTGGTATATCGGTGTTGTGCTGGAGCAGGATAAGGTGATGGCCGATGCTCAGCAGCTGGGTATCAACGCCATGATCGCTACCGTGATCAGCGCTTTGATCTGCTGTGTGCTGCTGTACTACGCGGTAATCGCTCTGCTCAAACCACTACACGGTTTACATGCTTCGCTGCTGGAGATTAACCGTGGCGAAGGTGATCTGACTCAGCGTTTGTCCGTTAAATCCAATGATGAGTTTGGCCTGGTATCCCAGGACTTTAACCATTTTGTTGATCACCTGCAAAGCCTGATCAGCCGCATTAAACAGATTACACAGGATGTGCATCACAACAGCCAATCCACATCACGATCCGCTTCCACGGCTGCGGGCAGTTTAACGGCACAGCTGCAGGAGCTGGATCAACTGGCTCTGGCCACCCACGAGATGCATCAAACCTCACAATCCGTCGCACAGCATGCGGAACAAGCCAGCAGCTCTGTACACGCCGCTGACCAGTTAGCGGATAAAGGGGTGAATGTGATGTTAAACACCCGACAAACCGTGGCTGATCTGTTTAATGATATGGAACAGGTGGTAACAACCATTCAGGAATTGTCGGAGTACAGCAACAATATTGAATCTATTCTGACGGTGATTACGGGCATTGCAGAACAGACCAACTTATTAGCACTGAATGCCGCTATTGAAGCCGCACGAGCCGGAGAAAGCGGTCGTGGTTTCGCAGTAGTAGCTGATGAAGTCAGAGCCTTAGCGGCCAGAACCCAACAATCCACCGAAGAGATCCACGATATGATCGTGCATCTACAAAGTAGCGTACAGCGCGCAGAGAAGATCATTCTGACCAGCCGGGATAAAGCATCTGAAGCCCAGTCTGTTGCAGTAGAAGCCAGTGATGTGTTGTCTGTTGTAAGAGGGCATATCAGTGAGATCAATCAGGTAACAGTACAGATTGCGACGGTAGCAGAGCAGCAAAGTGCGGCAACTCATGACATCAATGCCAATACTCAACGTATCAAAGCATTGAGTGAACAGGTTTCGGATCAGGCTCAGGAGCAGGAGAAGCAATGCCAGGCGATGGCAAGTCTAGCCGCTCAACAAGGTCAGGAACTGAGCAAGTTTAAGGTCTAGGGTAGCTTTAATTTAATATCCAGGGCTGCTTTAAGGTCCTGGCACTCTAGCTTATTGGAGTCTTAGGTGCATCAGCGCTAAAGACTCCATGCCGTAATCCCTAGACCGGAAACACTTTGATAGATCATTCTGAGAGGAGCTGACAGTGGTTCGATATGTGGTGATGTTATTTGTGGCTCTACTGATGAGCCTACTGCTGTCAATCGCAGTTAGGAGTGCCACAGGCATTGCACTGGCTTCAGAACAGACAACTCACCCCGTTAAAGAGCCGATACAGATCTACACCGAGTACTTCCCACCCTACAACTATCGTTATAACCAGCAGATGACAGGTTGCTCCAGCCGTCGAGTAATCCAGGCTTTTGAGCAAGCCGGTATTCCCTACCAAATTATAGAAATGCCCTGGGCCAGGGCGTTGCACAGCGTAAAAAATAACCCCAACTCATTTATCTACAGTATCAATAGAACTCCGGAACGAGAACAAAAATTGCTCTGGATTGCGGAGATCGCTCAGCCCAAACAAGTCGCACTCATTGCCAAACAGCGAAAAGATATTCGTCTCAATCAAATATCTGATTTTAAGCATTATCGCTTAGGCACCTCTCGTAGTAGCTCGATAGAACAACACTTAATCGCCCAAGGCGTTTCACCCGCTCGCATGAGTCGTATCTCCAGCGATCAGCCTAATCAGGTGAACTTTGAGTTGTTAAAACATAATCGGGTGGATATCTGGCTATCGGAATACCATGTGGCCCGTTACGTGATACAGAGCAACGGTTATACCCTGCATGAGTTATTTGACGTGGCTTTTGTTTTTGAAGGCCTGTCCCGAAGCGGTTACTACCTCGCAGCTAATCTGGCAACAAACAAGGAATTGGCCCAGCAGATAGGTCACGCTTTTGCCGATTTGAAAGAGAAAGAACAGTCACAACAAACACTGGCTGACACCAACAGCTGTCAGCCAGTGGAATAATGTATGCAGTAGTGAGCCCTTACAATCACGACATTAAGCAACTCTAAGCACAAGCCACTTATTTCGAATAATAACCAGACAACAGATTCTCCAACATCTGTTCATAGGTGCCGTCGGCTTTTAACTTGGCAAGGCCTGCATTAAAGGCTTTTTGCAGCTGCTCTGAACCCGGCTTATTTTTCGGAAACAGAATAAAGCCTTCCTTCGAGCTTAAAGGGCGCGGGTGATATGACACCTGATGAATCACATTAGGGCCAAACTTAGTGCGCAGTAGCTCAAGACCCACAACGACATTAACCGGGAATAGATCAATACGTTTTAGCATCAGGCGTTTAAAGCTCTGCTCATCAGTATTCACCACATCAAAACGCTCCGGATTTTTCTCTTTGTAATCAGTAAGCGCCTGACTATAGAAATAACCCCGGGTAAAACCGATACGGTAATCATCCAGATCGGATACCTGCTTCCAATCAAAATCGTAGTTATGCGCCTTCACATAGAAAAAGTGCACGCTGTTGGTCACTACGGTATCGCTGAACAGGAAGTTAACCGCACGCTCTTCGTTATAGACCCACCAACTGGTAGCATCGTATTCGCCATTAGCTGTTTGGTGCAGGGCGCGCTTCCAAGGCAGGAAATCAAATTCGACAGTATGTCCCTCACGGGCAAAGGCTTCAGTGATGACATGACTGACAAAACCAAAATGTTTGGCAGAACTGGAGCAAAAGGGGGCATATTCCCCTGTCGCAATACGAATGACCTGACTATGGGCCGTTAGTGAGAAAAGCAACAGAAACAGACTGACGAGAAACTTTTTCATTGCACGTTCCTTTCTGGGCAACTGTTTGCAGTATAGACCGGTGACTCTATTTGTACCGACTCCTTTGTCTCACTATGTATAACGAATCTTCAGGCATAAAAAAACCCCATCTTGCGACAGGGTTTTTCGTTGAAGCTCTGTTTTCGAATCGTTTGACAGCGGCTTAATGGTGTTTTAACACGACCTTAAAAGCTGTTTCCGAAACGATTCAAAAAGAAAATCAGGCTTCAAATTTTTCCAGCTTTTGCTCAGCCAGTACATGCTCCAGACGTACGTACTTAGGCAGACCGGTGGTCTCGTCGTATGGCAGCTCAGCCTGGCCACGGATCAGAGGCTCCAGGTACTCACGACACGCATCAGTGATGCCAAAACCATCTTCGGTGATAAAGTCACGTGGCATAAACTTCTCAACGTTAGCCACTTGATCCAGAGGTGCTTCTTCGATTGTCCAGGCAAAAGGCGCGTTGCTGGTACGGATAATCGCAGGCATAACTGCGTTTTTACCTGCTACAGCCATCTCAACAGCCGCCTGACCTACAGCGTACGCCTGGTCCAGGTCAGTCTTGGAAGAGATATGACGTGCAGCACGCTGCAGGTAATCTGCTACTGCCCAGTGGTATTTGTAACCCAACTCTTCACGTACCATATTCGCCAGAGTCGGTGCTACACCGCCCAGCTGAGTGTGACCAAAGGCATCTTTAGTACCGGCATCGGCCAGGAAAGTACCGTCTTCGTAGTGAGCACCTTCAGAAACGACGATTACGCAGTAACCGTGATCTTTAACGCTCTGATCAACCTTCTTCATGAAGGCAGCACGATCAAACGCGATCTCAGGGAAGATGATGATGTGTGGCGGCTGATCTTCAGCCTGCTGAGCCAGACCACCCGCAGCAGCGATCCAACCGGCGTGACGACCCATTACTTCCAGGATAAATACCTTGGTCGAGGTCTCACACATGGACTTGATATCCAGACCTGCTTCCATAGTGGACAGCGCGATATATTTGGCAACAGAACCAAAACCAGGGCAGGTGTCGGTGATCGGCAGATCGTTATCCACAGTCTTAGGTACGTGGATCGCCTTGATTGGGTAACCCAGTTTTTCAGAGATCTGAGACACTTTCAGACAAGTATCGGCGGAGTCGTTACCACCGTTGTAGAAGAAGTAGCCGATATCGTGGGCTTTAAACACTTCGATCAGACGCTCATACTGCTCACGATGCGTGTCGATATCTTTCAGCTTGTAGCGGCAAGAACCAAAAGCACCGCCAGGAGTGTGACGCAGCGCAGCAACATCGTCATCAGAGATGGCATTGGTATCGATCAGTTCTTCTACCAGAGCACCGATAATACCGTTACGTCCCGCGTAGACTGTGCCAATTTTGTCGCTGTGCTTGCGTGCGGTTTCGATTACACCACAGGCACTGGCGTTAATGACGGACGTTACACCACCGGATTGTGCATAAAATGCGTTTTGCTTGCTCATCGCTGAATCAGGCTCCTGAAGAGTCGCTTAGGTTCATATATGAAAAAGGTTGCCCAATCCAGAGCTCAGACAGAACTCAGGTTATGCTCTGGATTATCAGGCGCGAAAAAATGCGGGCAATCTTACTCGAAATTGCCAGCTTTTGCATGACTCTAAAACAGGTTTTTAGCATTGAATTATTAAACTAATGTTTTTTCATAGGCTTAGACATTCACCTAATTTCATAAACCCCATACTTAGCCCCGTTTCCTGCCATATCTTGCTACTTTTAAGTGTCCTGAGGCGCAAGGGACAAACCAGCACAAGACAGAGAAAAAACAGGACTGTTTTCAGCGCCTCAATCCGTGATTCATTTTGTGTTTGATCATTTTGTGGCTAGTAGCTTTGTGGTTAATAGTGTTGTCATGCTAATCTGCGCCAGTTTCTTTTCTCCCTTGCATCTCTAAGGAGTGATCATGCATCTGCATATTCTAGGCATCTGTGGCACCTTTATGGGTAGTCTGGCGCTATTGGCCCGAGAGTTAGGTCATAAGGTGACCGGCTGTGATGCCAACGTTTATCCCCCGATGAGCACTCAACTAGAAGAACAAGGTATTGAGATCACTCAGGGCTTTGATCCCAAACAGTTAGACCCTGCGCCAGATCTGGTGATCATAGGTAATGCCATGAGCCGGGGTAATCCAGCTGTGGAGTACGTACTGAATAAAGGCCTGTCATATACCTCTGGCCCACAATGGTTATCAGATCATGTGCTACAAGGGCGCTGGGTGATGGCGGTCTCTGGCACTCACGGTAAAACGACAACTACCAGTATGCTGGCCTGGTTACTGGAGTACGCCAAAATGGCACCGGGCTTTCTGGTGGGCGGTATTCCGGAAAACTTTGGTATCTCAGCCCGCATTGGTGAGACGCCGTTTTTTGTTATTGAAGCCGATGAATACGATAGCGCCTTCTTTGATAAGCGCTCCAAGTTTGTCCACTACCAGCCCCGTACACTGGTGATGAATAATCTGGAGTTTGATCATGCGGATATCTTCCCGGATCTAGCGGCCATTCAACGTCAGTTCCATCATCTGGTGCGTACGGTCCCCGGCGAAGGCCTGATTATCCATCAGAACAATGCCGCTCTGTCAGACGTACTGGATATGGGCTGCTGGACCGAGTGCCAGAGTATTGCGGCTGATCAGCCTGGCGTTAAACAAACTAATCAGCACAATGACTGGCAAGCCAAGTTGTTAAGAGCGGATGGCAGTCAGTTTAAGGTGTTGTTTAAAGGCGAAGCGGTTGGCGAAGTCCATTGGTCGCTGTCTGGTCAACACAATGTAGCCAATGCCTTGGCGGCCATTGCAGCGGCTCGCCATGTGGGCATTACCCCTGAAATTGCGGCTCAAGGCCTCTCTGAATTCCAAAATGTCAAACGCCGTATGGAGCTGCGTGGAGAGGTTAACGAGGTACGAGTTTATGATGATTTTGCTCACCATCCCACAGCCATTAATACCACGCTGGATGGCGCCCGCAGCCAACTATTGATGGATGCGGATTTAGCAGGTGAAGAGCCCGGTCGCTTGATTGCGGTCATTGAACCACGCTCCAATACGATGCGCATGGGTACTCTGCAGGAACAACTGATCGATTGCACCCAACATGCCGATGAGGTGTTCTGGTATCAGCCAGAAGGCTTGGACTGGAATCTGGGTAGTGTTGTAGCCAACTCTCCAGTACCTGCAGAACTGGTATTAGGCTTGGATCATTTAATCAATCGAGTGGTGCAACAAAGCCAGCCTGGAGACCGCATCGTAGTAATGAGCAACGGTGGTTTTGGCGGGATTCATCAAAAGCTGCTGGATGCACTGGCGACACAATAGTGTTCTCCCTGATGGCGATAACCGAGAGCTAAAATAGGACAAGGGACAGAGAAAGATAAAGCTAGAATAATCAGTAAACAAATCATCATACTCACAAGAAGAGCATACAATGATGATCTGATTACCGATGAACAGAGTATACTTACATTGTCGTGCACTCGGGGTAGATAATTGGGCAAACAGGCCTGATTTGATACCCCGTTTTAGTTGGAATCAGCGTGAAAAAAGCCCCTTTATCGACTCAGCAAGCAAAAGCCATATCTATGCAATCATCGACACAATCTTCCGAACAGCCTTCTACCCATTCAGCAATTCCGCAGCGTAAAAGAGTGACTGTAGCCTTAACAGGTGCCTCCGGCGCTCAATACGGTATCCGTCTAATCGAATGCCTGGTGGCCTTAGGTTGCGAAGTATCGGTATTAATCTCGAAAGCGGCTCACGTAGTGATTGCTACCGAAACTGAAGAGAAATTTCCGGCCGACAGCCAGAAGCTCCAGATCGCGTTGTTAAAGCGTTTTAATGCGGACGACGATCAAATCAAGGTTTATGGTCGGGAAAACTGGATGTCACCCGTCGCATCGGGCTCCGGTGCGCCTCACAAAATGGTGGTTTGCCCTTGCTCTACCGGCACTCTGTCGGCTATCGCCACCGCGGCCAGTAATAATCTGATTGAAAGAGCTGCCGATGTAGCGCTAAAAGAACGTCGTCAGTTGATTCTGGTGCACCGGGAAGCCCCCTATCATGAGGTCCATCTGCAGCATATGCTGACCCTGACCCGCATGGGCGCTCTGGTGATGCCAGCCAGTCCTGGCTTTTATCATAATCCACAGTCGGTGAATGATATGGTGGACTTTATTGTCGCTCGTATCTTGGATCAATTGGGTTTTGATCAAAAGCTGATGCCACGGTGGGGAGAAGCCTAGGCTCTTTAACTGCTGAGCTTTTTAAATCGACTAGCCTCTTCAACTGAATACACTTAATCTGCCTGTGAGAGTTGCTGTCAGCAATTCGCACAGACAGAGTATTTGCCAGCTTTAAGCCTTCTTTTTCAGCGTTTCATTCGCCGCGGCGGCGATAATCAAGCAGCCACCTAACAGAGTTGTTACTACGGGCTGCTCTGACAGTAGAATAAAGGCCAGCACCGCACCATAAACAGGTTGCAGGCAAGAGATCAGACTAACACTACTCGCCTTCAGGAAGCGCAGGCTATTCGCCAGTAGTGTATGAGGCGCCGCAGTAAAAATGGTCCCCAACAATAACAGTTGGAACCATTGGTCTCCATCCAAAGACAACACCTCATCAGTGCTAAACGGCAGCAACATGATAAAAACAAACAGTGTCTGCCAGCCCATGGTTTTTACCGGGCTGTGACTGCTGTAGTACTTCTTCATGGTCAGATTGCGTAGGGTAAACAGCAATGCCGAAATTACACCCCAGAATACGCCCAGCGCGATAGGGTCATCGGGATTGAGTGATGGTGTCATCATCACCAGGCCACCGACTACCAACAGAGCCGCAAACAGATCCCGGATTTGCAGGCGGGTTTTATTGAAGATGGGTTCCAGAAATACCGTGATCACCGGATAGGTAAACAGTGCCAGCATGCCCACAGTCACCCCGGCAATCTGCATGGAGTGAAAATAGGTAACCCAGTGCAACCCCATCAAAACCGATAGACCCACAATACCCAGCCATTCATTTCGACTCTCAAAACCTAACGGTTTTCGACGAAGGGATAGCCAACCCAGTAAAAGAGCGGCAGCAATCAAACAGCGCCACGTTGTCAGATCCAGGGCATTAAGCTGCAGGGTCTGTGAAAAAATTGCGGTACCGCCAAATAGCAGCAACCCCAAATGCAGGCTGGTAAGCCCCTTTAGGTGATCGGACATAAGCTATCTTCTGATAAGTAGATTTCTGATAAATGAAGTTTCAGAGCAGCAGGTTTTAAGTCAGCTAATTTTTAATAAGCCGTTACATGGAGTGCTCAATCGGTTTTTTAGGAATCTTCAGAGTACGGTTAAAGAATTGGCTGGACTCTTCACCTTGCTCAAGCGTGGCTGGATTTAAGTTGATATCTGAGGTGATATTGTCCAGCTCCACCTGACTGGTGAGCTTCTGCCAAACCCTTTCTTTGAGTACCAAGCTGCCATTAATCGAGGTATTCGGCAGTAAAAAAAGCAGTGTATTATCACTGATTCGGTAGAGCTCATCGCCAGTACGACAGCTATCCTGCATGGTTTGACTTACCTTCTTGAGCAATTTCTTAGCCGCATGCTCTCCATGCTGGCTGGTGTAATCATCAAGTTCACACAAGGTCACTTGCAAGACCGACAGGGGACGTTTGGTTTCTTTGGCGCGGGCCACTTCTTCCACCAAGCGTTTATCGAGCAGACTTGAAGTAAAAGTACCTGTAGTACTGTCCTTACCGCTCAACTGCTCCAGGGTTTTAGTCTGTTTTTCCTGAGTAAACGCAAAGATAAAACTAATACCTGCAAACATAGCCAGATGTATGGTGAGCTCTGAGAAAAGAAACGCATTGGTTAAATCACTTCGAAACAGGATAAATACCAAGACAAAGATCAATAAACTGATACTGGCTTGCTTTACCGGCAGAATAAAATAGATAAATACCGGCAGCAGATACAACCATTGACGATACATAGGATCATTTAGCTGCCCCGCATTGAGCAGTACACACCCCAATAAAAGCAGTACGGGAAAGGCCGTTAAATCCGCTTTATCTTCCGGTTGCCAGAAACGTATCAATGCCAATACCAGCACAAAAGGTGCTGTTAAGGCTGGCCATAAAATCTGATCGTAATAACCCAATAGATAGTTGTACCAGGCAGTCACCGCTAACACGATGGCTAAAGATAGATAAAGCGCTGCAGTAATTTTCTCTCTGAGCAGGGCAATTTGGGGGCTCAACTCAAACATTATGAAATCCTTCCGTGGTATCCAGAAAATCACTAATCAGATACATAGGTGCATCGTTAGCCTGCTTTACAGCTTCAGCAATGGCATCCTGACTTTTTTGTAAAATCTCTTCTTCCGTATCATGTTCACCAGGCAAAATCGCTGCCACCGCAATCTCTGGCGCACGATTACGATGAAATTGGGCACAAAAGTGAATGCTGTCTTTGTAGTGAGCTGAAGGCAACAAAGCTACCAGATAGTCTTTATGACGATAGAGACGGTCAAAAGGACGTAGTTGCGGCAAAATTTGATCGCTTAAATCTTTCAGAGTGGTACGGGCCTGATCATCCCGACGCTGGAAACACAGTACGGCCAGACTGGTATTTTCCCTGTCAGCACGGGCTAACTCCCTAGGCAGATCCTCTTGCAACTGCTGATAGTTATAAGCGCCACTTTCGGAATCGATACTGACCAATGCTTGCAGATGCTGTTGGCGCTCACGACTGGTAAAAATAAAGATACAAGCAATGGTGGTTGCCCCCCAGAATAGATACAGCACCTGTAAGCGCTCTACTCCCTCAAGCTGCACCGTACTGGAGAGATTAAAGATGATGGCATAAGTCAACGTCAGTAACAGCGCAGGCTTAAATGACAGTAGGCTAAACAGGTATAAGGGCAAGATATAGGCCCAGTAGGCACTCATCAAAGAGGGGATCCAATGTCCGGCAACACTCAAACCACCAAACACCAATAACATAAATAACGGCAGAACCTGACTAGGACGACGCACAAACCACATGTTGTAAGCGCCGCACAGTAATAAGATCAGCCCACCAACCGCTAAGATAACACCAGCCTGGGGAATTAGATCATTTTCAGGTAGAGCGTTATAGAAATGGTTCCAGCCCAGTATCAGGCTGCCGATGCCCGCCAGTAGAAAATAGCTGGCATTTAAACGGGCTTTGTATTTGCTATCCATTTGCGTTGTCGGCCTGTTCCAATCTTAGTGTGGGGTAGAGAGATTATACTCCTTAGATCACTGCTGTCCGGTTTAAAAAAACGGAAGGGGCTGGAGAGCTTAACCTCTG
>CAYFGP010000140.1:0-16938 GCA_964342385.1 uncultured Oleiphilus sp.
GGACACCGCCCTTTCACGGCGGTAACAGGGGTTCGAACCCCCTATGGGACGCCATCTCTTTGATCTGGACTCTCTTGTCTGGTATTTCATTTATCTCTCCCGGGTTATACAAAGTTACTCACGGTTTATACCAAGTGAAATAACAGGTTATGACGCAGTTATCCATATGCTTCTCCACTGTTTTATCCACAGGTGGTTTTCTACGCATCGGCTTATGATTAAATTTTCTGTCATGGCTTTCCTTGTAATCCTGCTTGTAACCCATATATCTGACACTCTATTTAAGCAGTCCTGAATAAATAGTTTGTGATCGTGATGCTTACTGTGCAGCTAGCTTGATAAACACCGTACCTGAGGGGTTTTGAATGACAAAAGCGCTTTCCATTCGTGGATTAAGAAAAATATATCAAAATGGTTTCGAGGCTTTAAAAGGTATCGATCTGGACGTTGAGCAGGGAGATTTCTTTGCTCTGTTAGGCCCTAATGGTGCCGGTAAGTCCACAACGCTGGGCATTGTCAGCTCTCTGGTGAACAAATCTGATGGCAAGGTAGAGATTTTTGGTGTTGATATTGATCAGAACTTCTCCAAAGCCAAGCGTTTTTTGGGTGTGGTGCCGCAGGAGTTTAACTTTAATCAGTTCGAAAAAGTGTTTGATATCGTACTGAGTCAGGCGGGTTACTATGGCATGCCCCGTTCTGAAGCCTTAGAGCGTACAGAGCATTTTCTACGTGAGTTGGGGTTGTGGGATAAAAAAGACGTTGCTGCACGTACCCTGTCTGGGGGTATGAAACGTCGTTTGATGATCGCCCGTGCACTGATCCATAAGCCTAAGCTACTGATTTTAGATGAGCCAACCGCAGGCGTGGATATCGAGTTGCGTCGTTCTATGTGGGAGTTTATCCAGAAGATTAATCGTGATGAAGGTACCACGATTATTCTGACTACCCACTACCTGGAAGAAGCGGAAAATTTGTGTCGCAATATTGCCATTATTGATCAGGGCGAAATTGTTAAAAACACCAGTATCAAAGCTCTTTTGCAACAACTGGATACTGAGACCTTTGTACTGGATGTTAGTGAAGATTTAGCTCAGGTGCCTGAGTTGTCTGGCTTCAAAACGGCTCTGATCGATAATCACAGTTTTGAGATTCAGATGAGTCGCGGTCAGCACCTGAATGAGGCCTTTGCACAGTTGAACGAAAGGGGTCTTCAAGTCACTTCCATGCGTACTAAATCTAATCGTTTGGAAGAGTTATTTGTTGAATTGGTTGAACGGGATCGTCAAAACGAACAGAAGGCTCAGGAGAAGGTCGCTAGCTAATGAATCCACAACAGTACTTTATTGCTTTTAGCACCATTATTCGTAAAGAGATTAGCCGTTTTACCCGAATTTGGGCTCAAACGCTGCTGCCACCTGCAATCACCATGACGCTGTATTTTGTTATTTTCGGTAATTTGATCGGTAGTCGTATCGGTGAAATGGGTGGCTTTACCTACATGCAGTTTATTGTGCCGGGCTTGATCATGATGTCGGTGATTACTAACTCTTACTCCAACGTGGTATCGTCATTTTATGGTGCCCGCTTTCAGCGCAGTATTGAAGAGTTGCTGGTTTCACCAACGCCTAACTGGTTGATTCTCAGTGGTTTTGTGCTGGGTGGTGTGGCCCGTGGTTTGACTGTAGGCCTGATTGTTACTGTGCTGTCGCTGTTTTTTACTGATCTGCAGCTGCACAATCTGGGTATCACTATTTTGGTGGTGTTTATGACCTCGGTGCTGTTTGCCATTGGTGGTTTTATCAATGCCATGTTTGCCAGAAGCTTTGATGATATCTCGATTGTACCGACCTTTATTTTGACCCCTTTAACCTATCTGGGTGGTGTGTTTTACTCTATCAGCCTGTTGCCGGAGTTCTGGCAGGGCGTATCCATGCTGAACCCGATTCTTTATATGGTGAACACCTTCCGCTACGGTATTCTGGGGGTGTCGGATATTGATGTGGTTTATGCGTTATCAGCTGTCGCAGTTTTTATTATTGCTCTTTTCAGTCTGGCGCTAAACCTGCTGAATAAAGGTAAAGGTATTCGGAGTTAAGTTATGGCTATTACCGCAAACCCGGAACAGTCGCCTCTGGGTAAAACCACAGAATATGTTGATCAGTACGATCCTTTGCTGCTATACCCAATTCCACGGGGTGATAAGCGTGATGAGATTGGCCTGCCGGAGATCAGTCCGGAAGGTAAACTGCCATTTTTTGGTCAGGATATCTGGAATGCTTTTGAGCTATCCTGGTTAAATCCGAAGGGTAAACCTCAGGCAGCAGTGGCAGTCTTTCGTATTCCGGCCTCATCGCCCAATATTATTGAATCCAAGTCCTTTAAGCTGTATCTGAACTCCTTTAACCAGACCAAACTGGTGGAGCAATCCGAGCTGCAAAGCCGTCTGGAAAAGGATCTGTCTACAGCGGCTGGCGATACGGTTGTAGTAGAACTCTACTCTTTGGAAGAAGCTCAGGCATTGCAGATTGAACAGCCTCAGGGGCGTTGTATTGATGATCTGGATATCGAGATTGAGCACTATCATCCGCAACCAGATCTACTGAAAACCCAAAGCGATCTAGTGGTGGAAGAGCAGCTTTATAGTCATCTGCTACGTTCAAATTGCCCGGTCACTGGTCAGCCGGACTGGGCGACGGTTCATGTCAGCTATAAAGGTCCTAAGATCAATAAAGCGGGGTTGCTGGCCTATATCGTATCCTTCCGCCAGCATAATGATTTTCACGAGCAGTGCGTTGAGCGTATGTTTGTGGATATCACTCAGCGCTGCCAACCGGAAGAGTTGACCGTAGTGGCTCGTTATACCCGTCGTGGTGGCCTGGATATCAATCCGTGGCGTTCATCCAATCGCCCGGATATGGAAAACCAGCGTCTGATTCGTCAGTAAATTGGATGGGGCTTGCATGTGATCGCAGGTCTACACTACATAAAAATACCCGTGCTGTTTTTCAGTACGGGTATTTTTTTAGCTATAGCCAGAGAAGGCTTATATCAGGATAGAAGAAGGTAGCAGGAGATAAAGAGTATCTGCGAGCAAAAGAGGCTTGAGCTTTTATAGCTCAGTCTGTTATTACTTCTTGCTGAGCATACGTTTTGCTTTGGCCAACTGTTCGCGATATTGATTCACCTTGTCTTCAACAGCACTCGCTTCTTTGCGGCTGTGATTGATGTACTCTTCCAGATGGTGCAGGGTGCTGTTTTGTTGCTCAATCACTGAGTCGAAATCATCTGGGTTAAGTGAGGCGGCTTCAATCAGTTTACGCATATTGGCGGTTAGCAGTAGCTTCTCATCCAGCATCTTGCGCAGTTCTGCAATCTCGCCAGTCACACGATTAGTATCCAGTTCTGCTACTTCACTCTGTTTAACGTCTGAAGACGACGATTTGGATTTCTTCTCGGCGCTGGGATCTATGCCCTGTTTTAACTGTTTAATCTGTTTTTTTAGGAAGCGATTGTATAAAAACAGAAAAAAAGCAGCGCCGCCCAGTATAACGACCAGTTGAATAATGCCGATGAGTGCCAAATTCGACAAAACCATGTCACAATCCCTTTAATCATAATGAGTTATATCTATTATGCCCCTATCTTACCTGTCGGCTGGGTGGCGATAAACCGTAGTTTATAGATAGGTTAAAGTGGCAAGAAACACAGGAGTTTGATTATGCAAGCAGAAGCACTGTTGCTGGAACGCAACTCGCATCCACGTCTGACTGGTGATGTGCCGAGTCAGGAGGTTTTAGAGTTTATCTATCAAGCCGCTTTGCGCGCTCCTGATCACGGAAACCTGCGTCCGTGGCGTTTTATAGAATTTACAGGCGAAGGTCGTGAGCGTTTAGGCGAGCTGTTTTGTCAGGCCTTACTGGCGGATAAGCCTGATGCAGAAGAAGCGATGCAGAAAAAGCGTAAGATGATGCCATTGCGTGCACCTATGGTAATTGCGGCGATTGCCAAGGTTACGCCTAATCATCCAAAGGTACCGGCTGTAGAGCAGATTATCTCTGCCGGTGCTGCAGCGCAGAATATTATCCTGGCGGCTCATGCCAAAGGTTTGGGTGCCATGTGGCGCACAGGTGATGTAGCTTTTGATACCGCGGTTGAGAAAGGCTTAGGTCTAGCCGATGATGATCAGATTGTAGGTTTTATCTATCTGGGTGAAATTGAGGGGCGTTGTAAGCCGGTGCCTGAGCATAACACTGAAGATTATGTGGAACGCTGGTCATAGTGTCTATTGCTTTATGTGTGAGTATGAGCCCGAGGCTGAGTGGGTTGAGAGTAGAATAAAAAGGAGTGCACTGTGGATCAGCAGCGTGTCGATCAGTTTCTAAAACATATCAAGGACCATATTCCCCTGGTTAATCATATGGGGCTGAATAAGGTCACCTTTGAACAGGGTGTGGTTGAGTTTCATATCGACCTGGAGCCAAACCTGAATGATAAAGGTACAGGCTTTGGTGGCTCGATCAGTGCTTTTTGTACACTGGCGGGTTGGGCACTAACCACTCTGATTTTGATTGAGCAGGATCTGGAACGTAGCGCGGTGGTTAAAACCGGCACCATCGATTTTATGGCTCCAGTGACATCTGATTTTGTGGTGCGTTGTTACTGCCCTGAAGAGGGCGGTATTGATCAGCTGATTGCCCGAGTGCAGGAAAAAGGTCGTGGGCGTTTGCCGATAGTGGCAGAGATCACTCAAGGCGACAAAATTGCGGTGCGTTATCAGGGCGATTATGTTGCCTTTGACGGTTAGGCTTCATTGTTTTCCTAGTATTACAGGTGGCAAGGTCCTGTAAATTGAGAGCGTGCTAACCCCTTGTCCATGAAGAAGAAAGTTTTTTCTAACGACGGATGTTGCTCAAAGCCAGTAGTGGCGGGGCTTTCAGCGCTAAGTGATTGAGAAAGCTAAAAAATAATAAAAAATTTTGAAAAAAGGGGTTGCGCCTATCCGAAAGTCTCTATAGAATACGCGCCATCTTGTTGAGGCAAGCAACGCAAGCCTAGCTAAGTTAGCAAGATATATGTGGAGAGGTGGCCGAGTGGTCGAAGGCGCACGCCTGGAAAGTGTGTATACCGAAAGGTATCGAGGGTTCGAATCCCTCCCTCTCCGCCACTTAGCCTTATTTTATGAGGCCTCCAGCCCGACAAAATAATTTATCCCTCATCTTGTCCCACAACCTGAAAACGCTTAAATCACCTTCTGTTTTCAATCCAATTGTTAATTTCTGATAATCTCCATCGCGTACAATTAGTTCCTATTCTTATTGGTTCAGGAAAATCCAGCTTCTTTTCTCTGGTCCATTGCCATATTGTTTTCGGTGTTACAGAGAGCATCTTAGCGGCTTGATTTGCATTAACAAGCGGGTCAATTTGGTGTTCCATAATCTATCTCCAGTGTATTGAGCATTTTCTATTCAGTTTTTTGTGGCTTGCTCGCGTGGTTTACCCGGTTAAAGCCTGATTTATACTGTCCGCCAGCTCCTTTTCTGCCAGCTGGGTTTCTGCTTCAAGATCGATATACCACTGGTTACCAATTTTCTTGGCGGGTAGTTGGCCATCCTGACACCAGCGGCGGATCGTGCAAAGTGTCGGGCCTTTACCGGCAAAGCGCTGGGCTTGCCATTCTTTCAGGGAGATCAGTTGTCCAATTGCTTGGGTCATACCAATACCTATGGGTTGTGTGATTAAGAGAGTGTGAGCTTAAGGATTAGAGGGCATTGAAAGCGACGGGGTGTAGAGAAGCGGGGAATTTACCGGGGCAAAATTAGCTATTGGCGGTTTGTGGACTTTGCCTGGCTTGCTTCTGTTGGCTACCGGTATTGTTCTTGGCGCTGCTGGTTCTTCTCTTACGCCGGGTTCTCTTTTTCTGCGGTGTTGGCTTAGTTTCCGGGGGATGCTCGTTCATCAGCTGGGCAATATAGGTCAGTCCCTTGGTTGTGACCTTGGTGGTTTGGGTATGGACCGTCTGACGGCCCCGTTCATATTGGCCATCGATCACCACAAAGAAACCACCAAACACCAGTGAGTAAGGGGCTACCGTGCCCTGAAAGCCAGCGTGGGCTCTCAGGTATTTGTAGAGGGCGTTACGCCCTCCGGGAAAGTTCAGCCGTTGTGCCGCTTCTTCAACAGACAGTTGGCTCATGAGACTTCCTCCACCAGTGTGGCCATCAGCTCGGCGGCTTCTTGTGCGTGTTGTTTATCGTAGGTACGCATGCAATCGGGTAGGGGCCAGTAAACCCGATTGCTGTCATCCCGGTGGGCCTTAATCAAGATGGAATCCACTTCGATATGGTGTTGTTCCAGCACGGAATCCGACAGCGCGAAGATAATGGGCGTTTTTTTGGTGCGTTGTGAATACAAGGTCATAAGACCTCCCTGCATTATTGAGAGTGAAACGTGGTTGTGAGAAAGGGTTGAGTAAAAGATTGAAGGCAGAAATCAGAAGTTAGTAGCAATGGGCGAAGCCCAGCCCAAGAAAACCGGATAGAGCGTTATAGCCGTACTCCCGCCAGTTTCTTTCGTGCGGCTTGTACAGCCAGATCTTCGATCAGCTCAAGGCTGTTGTTTAAAGCCTCTTTAAAGGTGCGGCCTTCTGCCAGCATCAAGCGGCCATTGGTGCGCATTTCGACCTGCCAGTACCATTGGCCATTGTTATCAAGCTGCGGAGTGAATTTCATTGGAGTTCCCTCCCAGGGTTTGGATGGGCTGAGCCAACCAAACCACAATGCCCTCTTCATACTGACTGACCGCCAGCACAAAATAGCCTTTCTGCTGATAGTCCTCTGGCCAGTCATCCCCATAGCCGGTTTCCCCGGCTAACCAGCGATCTACCACATCCGGCTTAATATGTGGGCCAATGTTGATCACTTTAGAGTGCAGCCCTTGTTGCTTAGCCCAGTAGTCCATCTCGGTGCTGGGAGTATTTTCTGGCCAATCCGGTAGAGCGGGGTGTTGCCAGTGGCCATCGGCGTTGCGAGTGACTTTTGCAGGTTGAATACTCATTGGATCAGCTCCTGTGCGGCCAGTGACGGTGGGCAGCGGACAATAGTGGATTGGTCATTGAAGTTCACAAAGGCGTGAAACTTCTGTCCATCAATGGCGGTTTGGATAATGGGGGTAAACGGTAGTAGGTCTTTCACGATCTGGTGGTAAGTGTCCATATCGATGCCGTATTTCTCCTGCAGGAGTGTTTCGCTGCAGGCCACTTGCTCGGCTTCATCTTGGCTATCGGTGCAGACCAGAGCAGCCAGCTCTTCTACTTGGGCCAGTTCTTCTTGTGTCTGTGCGGATGATTCAGTGTGATGTGTCATAGTAATGCCTTCTGTGGATTGGATTGGTGAGAGGCTGCAATATGCAGTCGTGCCGATTCTCCGGCTAACTGCCCGGCTGAGATTAGGGGCCTATCTTTGTCACTCAGGCGAACGCTTCGAGTATTGCAGGTGGGCAGGTTCTGCTTTTCCAGTGATGCTTTAGCACCGGCATGAGTGGCTTTTTTGGGAAAGAGCTCATGAATTTTCTGAGCTGCTGAATAAGTCCAGCCTGTCAGGAATGCATCGGTGTCACGAGTTTTTAAGACGCCAAGAAACTCTCTTTTGATCTGTTTACGGTATTGATCCATTTGCTGTATCAACACATCCCAGGTGTAAGCCGCAATCTCAGCTTCAGCCTGTGGGCCTAAAAAAACAGGATGAACTTCCCATTTAGCACGCTGCTTTTGATAATGAGGTATCGCGCTAAGAAAGGTCTTACAGCCGCTAATGGCTTCTAAGGCCCAAATCAGTTCAAGCTCATACTCCTTAAGGTTTTTTCTGGGGATGCTTTGTCCGTTGACCTCGACAATCTCCAGCTCATCAGTACCGATCTGGTGTTTCTGCATTAAGGCTTTGGCTTGAGTCTTTGCCCGTTCGGCTTCGTGAGGGTTATCGGATTCTGCTAAGCGCAGCAGTTTTCTGATTTTGTTGTGAATACGTTCCTTGCTCATAACATGCCTCTACAGATGGCTAAGCAAATCTTGCAGTTGATGTGACGCCTCCTGACTTTGGCACTGGGCCAGCTTGCGACAGTAGGCGTGTTTGTATTTGTCTTCGGGCTGGTCTGGGAATAGATCCACCCCGTTAAGTTCGTGGTCTTCGCGTTTTTCTCCACACCGGCTACAGCGTGGCTTGATGGTGGTTTCCATGATGTTCAATCCCTGCATGAAAGGTGTGGCTTAGGCCACCGAGTCGCGTCTGCTTGCTAGTGGGGGCTTGCGATGCTGGTTAGCTACGCGAGTTAGCAATAGTCGACGATGAAGTGTTCGTGATGGTGAAGCTTCAGTGATGATGGATGTGTGGCATCTCCTGCCAGGCTTCAATCGTCACCTTGGCGATCTCTTGTTTAGTGTCGCATTCCCGCCAGATCGGCTGTGAATGATCTGGTCTGAGGTAATAGGCCTCGGCATAACGGGTCGTGCCATCTTTCATCAGCAAGCGGCAGTAAGTATCGGAATGGGGTGGTTCTACGGTCAGAAGCGTGGTCTTAATCGGCGATACCGCCATCAGAACACCCTGGCCACCCGAGAAACGAAAATACAGGGTGCGCTTGTCGGCATCTTCGCAGACTTCCAGATCCGGTAGATCCTGAATCTGTGCGATATAGCGGGCGGCATAAGCCCCTTCCAGCTCAGGTGGAGAGACCGTCAGCAGCTCACCCACACCTTCACCTGTATCCTGGCAGGTCTGGCAGTTGATGGTGTAAACCACATGATCCGTAACCAGTTCATGAACTCCCAAACCCTCGCAATCCGGGCACACAGGAGCAACCTCTAGCTCGATGCGCTGAAAGTTGCGTCCTGCCAAGCGTTGTACCAGATCCAGTACCCCTTGAGCCGGTGGTGAATCCTCATTGCTGCGTTCCAATAAGCCTTCAATCCGGGGCACCTGAATCAGCAAAGCCCCATCGGTGGCGTAGGCGTGATCACCGATATTAAAGGGCAAGCGGAGTTCTCGGTGGACTTCCATCTTATTGCTGCAGAAGGGGAGCAGATCGTCGATAGCTTCCTGTGCAACCTCGGGCAGCGATTCATAGAAGCGCGCCTGATAACAGTGGGCAGAGCACACCGGATCATCCGCAGAACCTGCCGAAGGTTCACCACATACCGGGCAGTACACCGGGTTACTACCGTGGGCGATGCGATATTTCAGCGGATCATCAAACCAGGGGCTGTCCGTTTCAATTTGGCCACCACTGAGGCTTAGGCGCTGCTTGATCCAGCGCATACCGGCCTTGGGCCCGTTGATTTCGGTTTCAATCAGTGCGGATTGCATCACCGCCAGATTATCCTGAGCGATATCCCGTTCAGCGTTCAGGACTTGCTGAGTTTCCTTTAGGCTTGCTGTGGCAATTTCCAGTGCCTGCTGAGCCGTGGTGTTGGCTTCAGAAACTTCGGTCAGAACATTCTCGATTTCATATAGCGACATAACAGATTCCTTGTAGATGTTGGAAAGTGAAGGGATAGAGCAATTGGGATAGAGCAAAAGAGTTGTGGGGTACTGAATCGAATAAGGAATAGCGGCTGGTACTCAGTGCCGCTATCTTCAGAAAACGGCCCGGATTTTCATTTTTGGCTTAACAGTTTCATTTACCGGGTGGAATCTTCATTTTCTCCGGTGGGTTGTGAGGCTTGCTTCAGTCTCCTATCCAGTGGCTCAAATAAGCAGGATTGGTTTAACACGACTCTGATAACGAAAGTGACCAGTATCGAGAACACCAACAGGCCGACACCCAGATACCATTCCAGCAGATAGAGCACACCGATAGTGACCAGATCCCACTCCCTGCGGTCCCCTTGGTAAATCGGCTTAGCCAGATACTTCTGGCTGTAGTCAAAGGGGATCAGTAGCAGTAAGAAGGTAATCAGAGTTAATAAACCGAGCTGGAGTGCGGCCAGGTGCTGCAGCATCTCGTTTTGATAATGAGAACCCAGCCAAGCCCCGGCGATAATCACCCCATGTGGCAAACTGAAAACCACCGGGGCTGAGTTTTGCGCCGATGCTTCAGGGGAGGTCGAATAAGTCATCTCATCACCCCCATCAGTTCAGCTGGTCTGGAACACAACACATCAAGGGCAAAGGTACCTTTTTAATCTCAGTCACCAGATCCTTTACGAACTGATCCAGATACGCTTCCCCCTGAGTTGCATGAATCGCCCCCAGTGCCAAGCTGGCAATACCGGTGGCGAGCATCAGTCTTTCCTTATCGCTACTGGCCTCACAGAGTAAGGCCTCTATGGTCTTAACCGAGTTATTCATCACTCGATCTTTCATCACCTCAAGTTCATTAGGCGACGGCGCTGGTGACTGTGGTGGTGTGGGTTTAGTCATTGTATTAATCCTCTAAAAAAGCCCCGCTAACGCCCCTTAAGGCAGAAACAACGGAGAAGCGGAACGCGCAGGGCAAGCGATTGAAAGGTAAGAAATGCAAAAATAAAAACGGGGAAAGAGAGAAAATCACGAATACTGTTTTTATATACAGTTATCGGAAATAAGGCAATGGCTTTGAATCATCACGCCCTACGATTGGCGTTCTGATTGACTCAATCGGGCTAACAGCTGACTGAGATCGGCTTCCAGAGCTGCAGAAGAGTCTTGCAGTGTCTTCGACACATGACGATGGATCAGGGCTTCTACCTCATCCTTGACCGCCTCATCAGCCAGAGCGGCTAATTGCCGGTCAGAAAACATACCCGCCAATGCTTGAGGGCTATCGAAAGATACCGCGACCTGACTGCTCAGCCCCTGATGAGTGAAGGTCGATTCAATCCTGATCATCGTCATCCACCATTGGAGGATCTAAAGGCATCAGCTCACGGGGTGGCCGGAAGCCCTGCACAATGGCTTGCACATAAACCCCCGCCATCGAACGATGAACCGGCGGATAGGTTTCAATCGCCTTACCGTCCATCAAGCGGGTTAGCTTCAGATTGTTTTCATCCTGCTCAATCAGCCAACTGTTTTTAGCAGGTTTGGCTTTCATGCGTAGTTCCAGTTTTTGTCGCTTAGATTTGAAGTCATCCGCGTGGGCGTTAAGCAAAGCGATCTCATCATGACGAATCGCCTTAGCAGCCTTGTCCCGAAGGAGTTGTTCCTTGGCTTCAAACATCTGCAGATCGATCTCATCCAGTGATGAGGGTAGGGATTGGGCGTGTTCTGACATAGTGTTCTCCGTGATTAAGGTAAAGCGTGATAAGCCGGATGGCTCGGGTTTGTATTCAGGTGTGGGGATTGGTGTCTGGGTTTGTGTCGGGATAGAAAAACAGGCGCGGGGTGTTAGCCGATGCTCCTGAAGCTGTTGAATAGCCTGGGTACTGCCACAGATGACCATCATTGGTGGTGGCTTTTCTTGTTTCGTTTGCTGCAGCATCTCAGCTAGAAGGTTTGTTTGTTCCTCTGGAGTCGTCAGGCGGAAAACTTCGTCTGAACCATCCTTATTAAATGCCAGTGCCACACGGCCATTACCGGGTGGATGAACACAACGAAGGGTACAAGGTACGGCATCTTTCATGGGATAAGCTCCTATGTGGTTATTGCTGAAGGTGTATTTCTGAGTAGCTAAGTGTTGATTAGGCTTTCTTCAATGAATGCACCTGAGCAGGTTTATCGAAGTAATGAAAACTACGTGTTCCTGCTGCTTTCAATTCCACAAGATTCAAGGCTTTTGGTGGGTGATCTTGAAAATACCCTGGTGTTAGGTTGCACAATCGTTCGCAGAGTGTGTCTGATAACCCTAGCGATTCCAGTAACTCGGTCTTATTGATTAGGCTCTGATCAATCAAAATATGAATAGCCCTGAGTAGCAGGCGTGTGGACTCAAAAGGCAAGCGATCATCAAAGGGTTCCTTCTCCTTCCAGCCCCGCTTTTCATATTCGCAGAGCAGCTCCTGTTTCTGATGATCATCAATAATCTGAATTTGGTGTGCTCGTAGAATCAATGTTTTGATTGAGACTTTCCAGCGTGGATGGAAGTAGAAAAAAATATCGATATCCGGCCATAGGATCTGTGCTTTTACAAAGGCTCTGGGCATTAGGAAGCAGGCTGCAAATAGATCTGCTTGCTGCTTCAGCGCGTTATGATTCTGTTGCTGATCTTCTATCGATACCGACGCATGTAATACCAAATGCCCTAAAGCACGGGCTGTTTCAAAGCGGGTGTTAAAACCGTTAGTGCCATCCTGGCCGATAAGTACACAAGGGCGTTGATACTTCTCATACCAACGAGCAATCGTGATTGGATAAGGAAGATCCAGAGTGTAGGTTGCGCAATGTACCCCACAGTTTTCCAAGGCTAAAAGTACATCTCCCACGGGGCCGGGGCCTGTGCCTGCCAGCTCTCTACATTCTGCTGCAAGGTGTTCTATTTCCCTATCTGAAAGTGATTGAAAGGGCTGCTCGTTAAGGGGAAGTATCACATCTGGGCAAACGAGCCATTGCTGCAAGGTTAAAGACAATTCAGCCAACCAATTCAACAGAGTACAAGCCATCTGATATATCACTGGGTTATCAGATTTGCAGTGAAAGAAATAGGTGCCAGGGCCGTAATCGACCACAGATTTACTAAACCAATGTACAGGCATATCCAGAGCCTGTCTTAAGGCTTTCAGGGTGAAGTCATCAGGTTGTTGTTGACCTGACTCCCAGATAGAAACATCTTCAGAAGTCACATTAAGGTGATTGGCTAGCGTTGCCTTAGAGAACTGTTTTGACAATCGGGCTTGAGTTAAACGCAGTGGTTGAAATGAATCGAGTGATATTTCAGACATAGTTAACCTCCTATAAAAAGCCAATTTGAGAGTGATATTTAAATATTTCCTTATAAGACCTGAATAAAGGTATGAGACATATATTGTCTTTAATTCGTTTGTAGGGACTATTACTAAAGTAATCTGACTGTATTGCTTGGTAATAATAGGCACATTCTCAGGCTTTAAGCCCATTGCATACAGTTAGTTGAAGGGTTTTAATTTGTTGTTGGCTCATTATTAATCAGGCCTCTTTAAATGAGATAATAGGATTATGTTGTAGGGATAAAGTTATGAGTGATTTATCAGACTTTGATGCTTCAGCATCTGCGCTGGGTTACATCTATCAGGTCAGATATGCCCTGTTGCTGGCCTTACGAAAAATAGGGGAAGTAGATGACCCAGACGATTGCTTTGTCTCTATTGAAAAGTTGGATGATGTTGCTTTCGAAAAAAATGGAATGCCTCATGAACTCCTTCAGTCCAAATATCACGGAAAATCTGGAAACCTGACAGATCGTAGTGCTGACATCTGGAAGACCATCCGGATTTGGGCTGAAATGATTTCAAATCCCAGTCAGCAATATGAGTACGCAATCTACACTTTGCTCACAACAGAGCAAGCACAGCCCGGTAGCCTAGCAGAGAGGCTGGGAACAGGTATCAACAGAGATGTTGATCAGGCAATGATTACAATGCGGGAAATCTGCGTTGAAACATCAAATCAAACGAATTAAAAAGGATATCAGGCTTTTAATAATCTTAAGGAGTGGCAGCAGGAAAAGCTTCTGAGATCTACTTATATTATTTGCCAGTGTCCAGATATAGCTCAGGTCGGTAGCGATATAAAAAAGCAGTTAAGAATAACGGCCACTGTTGACCACTTAGATGCTTTTTATACCCGCTTGGAAGGGGAGTGGTTTAAAAAATCAATTAATGCCATGTCAGGTGATCGAGAAGGTAGGATTTGTCTCAGTGATTTAAGGGCTGATATTGATGAATTGAGATCTCAGTTTTTACCAAGCAATTTGCCAGCTGATTACGATGATGTAATGCCAGAGTATATGGAACTGGATAATGATGACAAATCGTTTGTAAAACAGATGAAGTTGCTTGGTGTAACAGATCGAATGATCAGGAACGCAGTCCTTGATTATTACAAGGCATATCAGCAGCGATCTCGCTGGTCCAGAGACGGTCTTTTAAAACCGGGAGAGATAAAAAAATATATGGCTCGTCTGCAAGACGAATGGGAGCAGCATTCGGCGATGCAAGAGATGGAATATGACTTTTCTCAGGAAACAGAAAAAACTCAAGCAGGTATAGCCCTCTACAAGCAATGCCAGTATGAGTCTGTCATCCCTATTAGACCTGCGTTCAATGCCAATTATGTAAGTAGGGGGTCATATCATGATCTGGCTGACAATAAAGAGATCGGTTGGCACCCTGATTATATGGAGTTATTACAAGAAACTGAGCAGAGTGAGAGTGCCTGATGCTGAATTCTGATCATTTTTCTGAAGAAGAATTAAGCTTGCTCAATCCAGCCTATATCGGGTTCTTGCTGTACAGCTCAATTCGTGAATTTTCTGCACATAAAGCTGAGGGTATGCATTGTGCGTTGCCTTTTATCCTAATCCCGATGGCCGTCAACAAGTATGTCTCTGGAAGCTTACCTAAGATGTTTAAAACCCCAATTGGAGTTTGGGCGGCTGAGAATGAGGGGCCAGTCAGTGATTTACACTTGCAAGCCAGCGCATATAACCCAGTAGTCAAAGCGGCTCTTAGTTTCTTAATGGATAAGCAGCTACTCACGCTCACTGATAATGGTTATTTACAGATTACAGGCAAAGAGTTAGTCAAAAATCCAGGCTTGTTTAGTAAGAGCGCTGATATGAAAGAAGCACTCAGGGTGGCTAAATTTTTAGGACGGTGGTTTTCACATGCTCCGTCAGTAGAAACCATTTTTGCTCAGTTGGGATTGAGACCATAACCATGCAGATTAGAACAATATCGTTATACGGAAAAAATGGTAAAAGGCGCGATGTTAAGCTTAACCCTTCTGGAGTCAACATCATTACTGGTGCGTCTAAAAAGGGTAAGTCATCTCTTATTGATATCATTGAGTATTGTTTGGGAGCCAGCAAATGCACTGTAGCTGAAGGGCATATTCAGGATAATGTAGATTGGTATGCGGTTGTTTTAATATTTCCTGATACAGAGGTTTTTATCGCCAGAAAGGCCCCGAAAACAGGTTATGAAAGCAGTTCCAGCTGCGATATGAGAATTGCTAACGAGATTCAGATTCCAGAGAAACCGGAACTAGAGGAATCAACGAATGTAGACAGTGTGAGTGCCTACCTCACCAGCAAAATAGGTATACCAGAGCAGGAAACTGAAGTACCTGAGGGTAATACCCGAGCAACAACTAAGTTAGCGTTTAAGCATTCTCTGTACTATCTGTTCCAGGCTCAGGATGAGATTGCCACCAAGAAAGTTCTTTTTCATCGACAGGCAGAAGAATTTGTTGGACAAAATATCAAAGATACCCTGCCTTATTTCATTGGGGCCGCCGAAGATGATCGTTTAGCAGAACTGGAAAAACTTCGTGGCTTGAAACGAGAAGAAAAGCGTATTCTTAAACAAATTAAAGAAGCTGAGAGCCTGAGAAGTAATGGTTTGAAGGTTGGTCATGATCTACTCGCAGAAGCCTCTGCCGTTGGATTATACAAGGGTGGAGTCATCATTAATGATGATGAATTGTTGTATGTACTAAGGCTTATCAATCAATGGCGAGCCTCAGTTAAAGAAGCCGTACCCGAAAATGATACCTATCAGCAGCTTGATAGGGAGTATCAAGAACTTCGGCAAAAAAAGAGTACGATCAGATCTAGAATAACGGCTGCCAATGATTATGAGCAGTCGATAGGAGGATTTGCCACTGAGTTAGGCGAGCAAGCTTTAAGATTAAAGTCTATTGATTTGTACAAGAGCATTAACCAAGAAGGTGTTTGCTCTGTTTGCGAGCAGCCTCATGAGAGCCAAAATCGCATTGATACAATCATGGCTAGTTCAGTGGCTACTCTAAATGCCAAACTGGATGGTGTGGCCCGAAGCAAACCAAGAGTCACTGAATATCTTGATGAGTTGCGTAGAAAAGATTCAGAATTGGCTGAAAGCATAAAGAAAACCCGTTCCGTTATGGATGCAATTCTAAAAGAAGAGGTATCCGAAGCAGATTTAGAATTACTCAATGACCGCCGTTCCAGGGTCGTTGGGCGAATTTCTATGTATCTGGATAGTTTGGATCTGGGTAGTGATATTAACCCGCTTCAGCAAAGATTGAGAGAGCTTGAACCCCAGATCAGGTACATGGAAGAAAAACTAGATCCAGAAGCAATGAAAAATCGACTAGAAGCTCAGCTGAGTTGTATTGGTGAGGATATGACCGCATGGGCAAGAGAGTTGAATCTTGAGCATAGCGAACATCTTATTCGTTTGGATGCATCCAAACTTACTGTAGTCGCTGAAACGCCTAAGGGCCGTATTCCTCTACATAGAATGGGAAGCGGTGAAAACTGGGTAGGCTACCATCTCGTTAGCTATATGGCCTTAGCCAAATGGTTTATTCAACAGGATCGGCCAGTAGGTTGTTTTGTGTTCTTTGATCAGCCTACTCAGGTGTATTTTCCTTCAGATCAATCTGTCACAGGCGACCTTAAAGAGATCCCCCTTGATGAAGATCGTAAAGCGGTAGAGGGAATGTTCCGGTGGATATTAAAAGTCGCTGAGGAGTTAGCGCCCGCCCTGCAGGTCATTATTACTGATCATGCTGATATCGATGAAGATTGGTTCCAGTCATGTGTCATTAAAGATGAGAAATGGCGTGGAGATAAAGCACTTATTCCTCTGTCTTGGTATTCACAAGGAGCGTAGTGGAAATAATGAACAAATCTGAGATCAGAAATATCCTGCAAGACCTTCATAAGCAATTTAATGATGCCCTTGAGCTACTGGATAAACCAATTGAAGGTATCGCTAAAGGCTATAGTTTGAAAGTAACCGTTCATTCTGAGGCGTTATTGACGTCCAGATCAGAACGCATAGGGTTA
>CAYFGP010000141.1:0-16642 GCA_964342385.1 uncultured Oleiphilus sp.
AGTGTGTATAGCTCATTGTGCAATTTCCTTTGGCGAGAAAATGGCCGAACTATACTGCTTGACCACCCCTCAAGGAATTGCACTTATTATCTGAAACTGCGTAGAACCACTTAACAAATAAACACCGCTTACGAATCAAAGAGATAAATCTGAGAGTCTAATTCAGAAGGGCAGTGGGCTGAGCTATCAATTAGCTCATAAGCTTCAACAGAAAACGGGGATAGCTGGTTAGCTTATCCCTGTTTTTTGTTTGGTTAGATGGATCCACTTAACAAAATAAACACTGCTTATGAATCAAAGAGATGAATCTGGGTGTCTAATTCAGTACAGACAAGCCTATGAGTTGATCCTGGTCAAAAGTTATGTGTATCAATAACATACCTTACTGAAAACTAGGGTTTTCCCTAGGTGAAAAAATCTAATAATTAATGGACTCTTAGCTGTAAATAAACATTGAGAATCGATTTGTATTTTTGGCAGGTATATTATGATTACTAGATTAATAGTGCTCTTAAGTTCTCTTTTGTTGTCAGAATATGCTATTTCTGACGTGGCACCTGAGGCTTTAAAGAGGAGTGAAGGAACATTATTGAATTATGGCTTTCATGAAATAAGGATTAATAATAACGATTTTTCACGAGAAATATCTGTTGGTGATATAAAAATTTCGGGTGGTGTTGTAAGTAATTCTGAAATCTCTGTAAGTAGAGCAATTAAAGGGGCTAGGGCTGAGATTGGAAATGTTATTCCAGATAAAGTGACCATAAAGAATAGTACTATAAAGAACTCTGTCAATCTTAACAAAACTGTTCTTGTTGGTAATGCTGGCGTACGACTAGGTGACTGAAATTGCTAAATGATAAGGTAAGGTTTATATTTGATGCCATGGTGGCTTTGGCAACTGCAGGCGCTTTGATAGTGGGTATGGCTTCTATTTACTATTCAAATGATAATGCAGTACAGCAATCTAAAACTCAAATGCAGTTCAACAAAATATCTGTTTTACCTGTTTTAAGTAGTAAGGCAATTTTTGACTCTGAGTATGATTTTTCTGGATTTGGTTTTAAAAATAAGGGACTAGGTCCTGCAATAATCAGTAAGTCTGCTGTTTATTTTTCTGGTAGAGAAGTGAGAGATGACATTGATTACGCCCAGAACAAGATCTTGAAAGCACGGCTAAGCGATGATAGTAATTTTTTGATTGAATTAATGACATCTGAATTGATAATAAACAAAGGTGAAACAGTCTGGCTGTACAAGACTAGAGTTAATTCCCCAGAAAATAGTAGGCAATTACATAGGCTTGCTATTGAAACTGGATACTCTGTTTGTTATTGCTCCTTGTATAAAGAGTGTCGTGTAATCCATCTTGGGACTGTTCCAAGGAATAGCTTCAGTTGCTAGAGAAAAACCCACAAAAACCACAAGGTAACAATAAAACTGGGCAGCCAAATTTATCTCTCTGATTATAAACAATCGGACACCCAAACTTATCCTATTGATTCATAAATAGAAATTATCCACTCATACTAAAACCTTGAGCCAGATTATAAACAATCGGACACCCAAACTTATCCTATTGATTCATAAATAGAAAAAATCGGACACCCAAATTTATCTCATTGATCCATAAATAGAAATTATCCACTCATACTAAAACCTTGAGCCAGATCATTAACTATTCCTGATTTCCTCAACTACGCTGATTACAACAGCAAATGGATGCATCCCCGTTCATGGAGGAATAGATATGACTCGTGCTCGTCAGGAACAGATCAGCCCAGCCGATACACCTTATTACCATGTTATTTCCCGTTGTGTGCGTCGGGCATTTCTATGTGGCGAGGATCAGTTTTCTGGCCAGTCGTTTGAGCATCGTCGTCAGTGGGTGCTTGATCGTTTATCTCTTTTAGATCAGATGTTTGCTATTGATATCTGTGCCTACGCGATTATGTCGAACCACTATCATCTGGTGCTTTATATCAATCAGGAGCAAGCACAGAATTGGTCTGATGATGAGGTGATTAAGCGTTGGCAGACATTATTTGTCGGCCCGATGTTGATCCAGCGTTATCAGCAGGGTAAGAAGCAATCTCAGGCTGAGTTGAATAAGGTAGCGGAGATTATTACCGAATGGCGGGAGCGGCTGATGGATATCAGCTGGTTTATGCGCTGTCTGAATGAACATATTGCGAGGAAAGCGAATCAGGAAGATAACTGCAAAGGCCGTTTCTGGGAGGGGCGTTTTAAAAGTCAGGCTCTACTGGATGAGCAGGGTTTGTTGACCTGTATGGCTTATGTGGATCTCAATCCAGTGCGTGCGGTGATGGCCGATAGCCCTGAAAACTCTGAATTCACTTCCATTCAGCAGCGCATTCGGGAGTTTACTGAGGCTCATCCAACTAAAAATCAAGATAGCCAATGCGAGCAAGCGCAAACACCAGCACAAGAGCTGTCACCAGAAGTGAAATTGCCGAAGCTTAAGCCGCTTTCTGCTCGTTATGACGATAGTGATCAGGCGATCATGTTTGACTATGCGGATTATCTGGAGTTGGTTGACTGGGCTGGGCGTTGTTGTCGAGAGGATAAACGGGGTTATATTTCGGGTTCTCTTCCACCTATTCTTTCACGCTTGGGTATCAGCCCAGATCATTGGCTTAAAGCGATGCAATCAGAGGGCTTGTCGCAAAGCCGTGCCATGGGTTGTCTTGATCAGTTGAAACAATATGCCAAAAGTATGAAATGCGCTTGGCTACAGGGCAGTCGTCAGGCTGGGATGCTATTTAGCGCATCATAACACCAAGGCCGGGCACTAAAGCTTGTCTCTTTGATTGAGAAAATAGAATCAGACGCTCAGAAAATCCTCTACAACAGAGTGACCGTATTAACGGATATCAGGCTGGAAAATCGCTAAATCTTTTTGTTTAGGTCGGTACCGCTCGACATTCCCCCTTCAAGTCTTTACAGTGCGCGTCCTGTGTGCCTTTCAGGCTTTTGACCTGCCCCTATTTTTATCTTCAGGACTGTCCTTTGATTTCTACCGCTAATATCACCATGCAGTTTGGTGCTGAGCCTTTATTTGAAAATATTTCCGCCAAGTTTGGTAACGGTAACCGTTATGGCCTGATTGGTGCCAATGGCTGCGGTAAGTCGACTTTTATGAAGATTCTGAGTGGTGCTCTGGTGCCTACTTCGGGCAATGTCTCGATTACACCGGGACAAAAGGTAGGTACGCTGAGTCAGGATCAGTTTGCTTTTGAAGAGTATTCCGTAGTCGATACTGTAATTATGGGTGATACGGAGCTGTGGAAGGTCAAACAGGAGCGCGACCGCATCTATAGCCTGCCAGAGATGTCAGAAGAAGAGGGCATGCGTGTAGCTCATCTGGAAACCGAGTTTGCTGAGATGGACGGTTATAGCGCTGAAAGCCGTGCGGGCGATATTCTGTTAGAGGCCGGTATTAGTGAAGAGTATCACTTTGGCTTGATGAGCCAAGTGGCACCAGGCTGGAAACTCCGGGTCCTGCTAGCTCAGGCATTATATGCCAACCCTGATATTCTGCTGCTGGATGAGCCGACCAACAACTTGGATATTCACACGATTCAGTGGTTGGAAACTGTGCTGAATCAGCGTAAATGCACTATGATCATTATCTCTCACGACCGCCACTTTCTTAACTCGGTCTGTACCCATATGGCGGATATTGATTACGGTGAGTTGCGTATCTACCCTGGTAACTATGATTACTTTCTGGAAGCCTCTGCACTGATTCGCGAACAACAGCAAACCGAAAACGATAAAAAGAGTGCTGAGCTGGATGAGCTACAGGCGTTTGTTAATCGTTTCTCCGCCAATGCTTCGAAAGCCAAACTGGCCAGCTCTCGTGCTAAAAAGATGGATAAGATCCAGCTGGACGAGATTAAAGCCTCCAGCCGTATGACGCCGTCAATTAGCTTTAAACAGTGTAAAAAGCTGCATCGTCAGGCGCTGATTTTGGAAGACCTGGCTCACGGTTTTGACAACGAAACCCTGTTCAGTAATGGCAATATTATTTTGGAAGCCGGGGCGAAACTGGCTGTTATCGGTGAAAATGGTGCCGGTAAAACTACCTTCCTGCGTTGCCTGATGGATGAGCTGCAAGCAAACACAGGTGTCGTGAAATGGTCTGAGAATGCCATTGTTGGCTATTGTCCTCAGGACAGTAGTGCTGACTTTGACAGTGATTTGACCTTGTTTGAATGGATGTCTCAGTGGCGTACGGCAAAACACGACGATCTGGCTGTTCGCGCTATGCTAGGCCGCTTACTGTTTACGGCTGATGATGCCAATAAAAAAGCCCGCGTCTGTTCTGGTGGTGAAAAGAACCGCCTGCTATTTGGCAAGTTGATGATGATGGATACCAACGTGCTGATTATGGACGAACCGACCAACCATATGGATATGGAAGCCATTGAAGCGCTCAACCAGGCATTGATTGAATATGAAGGTACGCTGATCTTTGTCAGCCATGACCGTGAGTTTGTTTCCTCTCTGGCCACTCGTGTGATTGAAATCAAAGATCAGGAAGTGATCGACTTCCAGGGTACTTATGACGAGTATCTAGCCAACCTGGAAGCGAATAAAAAATCAGGCAAACAAGCGGCTTGATCCTCTGAGGTATTTGCCTTCTAACACCGCGCAGAAGCTTTGGCGCAGAACTCCCGTACTCTACGCCAAGGCTTAAATCCGTGAAAAACCGTAGTGAAATCTGACACTCTGGTTTAACTATTACAACTGTTCGATAGCCTCAAAAAGGCCTAAAGCCGAGTTATACTTCATCTCGCCTGGTATCACGCTATCCTTTGTTCATTCAACATTCAGCGAACAAAAAGACAATCCTTGATTGCTCCCTTTTATATGCTTTCCAGTACCTTCTTTGCCAGTCAGCTTTGAAGGTCAGAGCTTATGAAGAAATCTATCCTTGCGGGGAATGTAGTAGTTTTCATAGTTCAGAGACAAAACGACATGACTAGACTTTCCTACTATTTCTTCTCGGGGTACGAAACCAATCATGCGAGAATCGGCGCTATGATCCCGGTTATCTCCCAATACCAGATAGTAGTCAGCAGGTACCACAACAGAATCAAAGCTTGATTGAACAGATCTCTGCTTATTTACCTGAATAAGATGTTGTGCATCCGTCAAACTCTCAACTCTTGTGATCGAAGTTGGAGACGATGAAAGACTCGTATAACCGATTGGTTTCCCATTAATGATGAGCTCATTGTTCTTTAAAGCAACAATATCGCCAGGGACTCCAATCACTCGTTTTACCAAACGCTTGTCTGAAGCTTCCGAATCAAAAATAACAATATCACCAGGCTCTGGGTCTGAAATCTTGAATAGCGAAATATGTGTAAAAGGTACCCGTAGATCGTATGCCATCTTGTTTACGAAAATTCGATCACCTTCAAGAATGGTTGGCTTCATTGAACCTGTTGGTACTTCATTCCAATCTGCTACAGCGCTACGAAAAATAAGCATCATGGCTATAAAGAGAAACAGTGATTTAGTTTCCCTACAAGCTTTTAAAAACCAGTTATTCATCCAATCTCTCCTGATTTAATCTAAGGTCTCATAATCGTCAGGCCTACAACCATCAGCTGACTTATCCTAAGACCCAATGCAGCTAAAATAGTTCATCCTTATATAAGGCTCTACACAGGAGGAGCAACACAACAAAACGTCCAATTTTATCTCTCTCCAAAAAATGGCATTACCAGATAAACAAGGATTAATGAGTAGCATGGCTTGTGTAGCCCCCTGGATTGAGCACGTCCTGCTTTTTGCCTTTGAGTGATACGATTCGCGCTATTCCTATTAATGGTGCCCCACCAATATTGCGCCAACAACTCCTAGTAAGAACCCCATAACAGCACCCAATGAAGGAATCCAATGCTTCTCTAGTTTTGCCTGAGGAGCGATATCCTGGAAAATCAGGTAGAGAATTCCCCCTGCGGAAAACAGCATAATTCCCGACAGTAGCTCGGTCTGCTCCGCTAGATAGTAAAAACCGACTACTCCACAAATAGGCCCCAATAAGGCCATAAGGGTAAAGATTCTGATAATACTTCTGGAACGAAAATGTGTAGTACAACGCAACTCACGGTAAGCGTTAAAACCTTCAGGCAAGTTTTGCAGAGCGATAATACCGGCAAATAAAAAACCAACTGAGTGTGATGACGCAAACGTTGCCCCTAAAGCGATCGCTTCTGGAATAAAGTCCGAAAGCATGGCGACTAACTGGCTTGCAGAGGTCTTTTTTCGTGTTAAGTAGATATCTAACCACATTAAGCTGATTGCACCTGCTGAGAAAGAGAGCACAACCATCCCAATGGATAAACCTTTCATACCTTCCGGTACTAACACCAACGCTACTGCAGCCAATAAAGCACCGCCGCCAAATGCTATAACAAAATGGCGGAATTCATTCTCTAACCAACGAGGCCTGATATGTTCAATTCGAGCGAGCAGAGCCCCCAAAGGCATCGCAAGCCCAGCAAACAAAGTGAGTAAAACTATTTCAAATAACTCAATCATCTGGATCAGATCCTTGATCAAATTTCTCTCCCTTTTTAACCTTCTTTAGCTCTCTTTCAGCATTCTCTACTTATCTTCTTTCTGCTTCCCGTGCTCTTTTTTCTTTTTTCAGGACAGCCAGCTTTTTCCCTTTGATTCTTTTAGAAGAATAATGGTTTCTTGATATGTGATGCTGAAGCTTTGACGCAGAACGGCTGTAGTAACCATTGCTCTACGCCAAAGCTAAAACCGGAGAGGGAGTAGGAGGGGCTATCTAGGCAATTTCTACGATATACGCCAGTGTATTCACACCATCCACGTCATTCCATTGTCCTGCGCTACCGACAGGCCAGTCAGTCAGTGCTAACGCAGCGTAATCCTGTTGGCCGGTGTAGTTACCGCCAAGGTGGCTATTATCAAAATTATCAGGCTCTTGTGCGCCATCTTTTGAGCCCCAGTTGGTGTAGCTCATCGTTTGGCCATCAACCCATTGCCATGTGCCTTCCTGAGCGGCGTCTGATGCCCCAATCCAGGCGTAAGAGGCACCACCACCATCTTGAGCTGTCGTCGTCGCATGAGCTTTATCAAGCAGCTCATAGAGGAATTGGTTTTCTTCAGCATTATCAATGATTGCCAGAGAGCTACCCGTTGTTACAGCTTCAGCGGCTTGTTTTGCCTCATCAAAGGTTTTCCCTTCGTTAAAGACAAGGTAGGTATGGCCGTTATGGGTGTCTGCTGTTGAAGCACCATATTGAGTCGCCACAAAACTGTTGAGGGACAGTTTAGCCAGGGCGACACTATTAGCTGTCGCATCAACACCTTCCATAATGCTTTTGGCTTGATCAAGATTATTCAGGCCCAGAGTGTTGGCGAAGTAGTCCGATACCTCAGATTTGTTGCTGATAAACTGAGCGTCCTGAACCCCTTGGTCAGAGGTATTGGCTTTTGATCCGTTAATAATGGCTGTAACAGCGAATGCTGTTTGGACGTTACCGCTATCCAGTTCGCCAACCCAGTAATCCAAGCCTTCCTGATCAGGCTCACGACCCAAGAGATTAGTGTAGATATTGGTGATAAAGGTGGTGTTATCACCGCTGGAATAGGTTTCTGTGTATTCGGTTTGTTGGGCGAAGCTTGAGGCTACGTCAAGAATGGACCAGCCGTTGTTCTCCATCTCCCCAATCCAGTAGTTCAATCCGTCGATATCCGCTGCACGATTGAACATCGCAGTGTATAGCTCTAATACTTGCTCACGATTTGTTGACATACTTGTCTCCTTGTAAACGCTACAGACCAAAGAAATCCTAAATAAATCACTCTGACCGGACAAGCTAAATCTTAATGTTTCTCAGAAGCTCTTTCGCGGAGATGTCTTTACCGATGCTCTGCCAAAACAGTTTAGAAATAAGCATGGAATTTGAACCAAAAAAACCCGCCACAGGGTGACGGGTAATAGAGCAAGAGGAGTGCTGAAGAAGCACTTGTTGAGCTCTAGTACAGAGCTCGGGTTGGTTGCACTTATTACCTGAATTCAAGAGGTTTGAATCAGGCCTTAACCAGAAAAGCTTTAACCCAATAGCAGTTCAGGTAGGAACAGAGAAACCTCAGGTACGTAAGTGGTAATGATCAGCGTTGGAATCCAGGCAAACAGGATCATAATCAGTGTCGGTTTCAGCATGGCGCTTACACGTACACCGGTCACACGGGAGCCCAGATACAGCAGCGGTGCAGTCGGAGGAGTGATATTACCCATACCCAGGTTTACACCCACAATGGCCGCAAACTGAATCGGATCAACACCCAGTTCAACCACAATCGGGAACAGCAATGGAGAAGCCAGCAGTACACCACTCACATCGTCCATCAGCATACCGATCAGGATCATCACTACGTTGATCATAATCAGCACCACAATCGGGTTATCCGATACGGAGAAGATCAGCTCCTGAGCCAGACCTGGAATATCTTCAAAGATAAACAGGCGGCTAACGATCATCACCATAAAGAACATCACCATCACTACACCGGTGGTGGTCGCCGATTGCACCAGGGCATCTTTAAAGTTGTCTTTGTTCAGACCTTTATAGATAAAGAAACCCACTGGGATGGCGTATACCACAGCGATACCAGCGGCTTCCGTCGGCGTCATAATACCGCCGTAGATACCGCCCAGAATCATAAAAGGCATAAACAGAGCTGGCAGAGCAAAACGGCCTTTTTTGATCACATCGCCTTTAAAGTCATCAGATGGTGGCAGTACTTTGATATCTTTGTACTTACGCAGCATGATGAAGTTAACGATACACAGCAGCATCACCAAAATCAGACCCGGTACAATGGTCGCCAGGAAGCACTTCAGTACCGACTGGCGGGTAACCCAGGCGTAGATAATCTGAATCGCACTGGGCGGAATCAGCAAGCCCAAAGGTGCCGCATTGGTGATCAGCGCAGCAGACAGCCCTTCCGGGTAGTTCGCCTTACGCAGCTGAGGCATCATAATGCTGCCGATACAGGTCAGTGTCGCCGTCGCACTACCGGCGATAGAACCAAAGATGGCACTGGCACCCACAGCCGCGTAAGAGATACCACCCTTAAAGCGACCGACAAACAGCTCTGCCAATTCCACTAACGGCTGGGCGATCTTGCCCCGCTCCATAATGGTACCCGCCATAATAAACAGCGGAATCGCCAGCAGCACCAGCACGTTCATACGCCAGTGACCTGAGGTCATAAAGCCTGCCGGATCATGATCACCGGTGGCATACATATAGATCAGTGCCAAACCAAAGGCAAAAGGCACGGGAATACCGATCACCAGCGCAAAGCAGATGACCAGCAACGTCAACATAATCAACATGGTTTAATCTCTTTTTCAGATGTGGGGTGGTGTTTCGTCAGCTTCCCATTCGGAGCTGGGGCCATCCCGTAGGCCGCTGTAGATATGCAACGCGGTGTAAAACGTCATCAGGGCAAAACCCAGGAAGATGCCTAATTTGGGGATAAAAAATGGCAGCTCCAGACCCGTGGTGGTTTGCCAGAAGGGATACGCATCGATCTCTTCTTTCACCATCAACCAGCTCCAGTAGCTCAACACCAGACCGATCATCACTTCAATCGCCAGTGTGATATTCACCACAATCCATTTCGTGCGCACGTTATCGATCAGAGACAATAAAAAATCGGCTTTAACGTGAGTGTTCTCATAACTGCCCACGGCTCCACCCAGGAAGTAGACCCAAAAGGCGATCATTAATACCCATTCTTCATAAGCAAACAGGTCGGTTTCGAATAGGTAGCGCAAAATCACAATGAAAAAGAATACAAAGGCCATAACCAGACTAAAGCCAGCCAGAATATACTTTTTAACACTGAGTAAAAAATTAACGATGCGCCCCAGAGAGCTCGGTATATTAAGGTGCATACCTGATTCTCCTGACAGTTTTTGTTATTTAGCTAATAACGAAAGCCAATAACAGAAGATATATATCTAATTAAAAGCCCCATATATTCCCTGAATGATAAAAAGGAAATTTATTGGTCAGCTTTTATTTAGTTCTTTGTTCAAGTAATAATGGATCTTCAGCATCCTGCTGATTGAAAAGATCAAAAATTACTGGAGATAAAACGTAAGCACCTGAGGCAGAGTTTCACTGTTATGTTTCACAACCGGATAGCATAAACACGACAATAAAAGACCTAACTCAAGTGCTTAACAACGCGAGATCAGCCACTCTGTTCGTTATCCGGTTCAGGGGTAGATGCGGAACAGAATGGCTAATACCGGATGTATGCTTACAGGTCGGAAACAACCTTGCTCAGCACCTCTTTACCCAGGCGCTCTTCCAGCTTCGGCCAAGTTACTGCACGGATCTCTTTGGCGATTTCTGAACGTTGCAGATCGGTTAATGGCAGGATCTTCACACCTTGTGATTCCAGCTTCTTCAGGTAAGCGGCATCGTTTTCACGGCTCCACTCAACAAAAGATGCAGCGGCTTTAGCAAAGGTGTCTTTAACCACTTTACGCTGCTCGTCATTCAGCTTCTTGTTCCAGTTCTTTTTACTGGCGTAGTAAGCAGTGTTCTCAACAAAAGCGTTGTAAGGCACGTAGTGGTTAACGGCTTCACGGAAGGTGGTATAGGTTGCTTCAGGCGTCGCACCGATCATACCGTCTACAACACCCTGTTGGATCGCAGGGAAAGCATCACCCCAGTCGATGGTGGTGGTGTTATAACCCAGATCCTGGGTCGCCAGCTTAGCGGCCTGAGCACTCCATACACGGATGTTCTGACCTTTAGAGCCTGTGTCGGTATAGCTTTCAGGCATCGAAGAGGACATTACGCCAATAAAACCTTCACCCGTGATACCCAGCAGCTTCAGACCAACCTTATCCATGTTTTGATCAAACAGGTCGTAGAAGTTAGAGCCTGGGCTAAATACCTTAGCCATCTCATCGTAGCTGGATACCAGATAAGGCAGAGAGTTAATTTCTAACGCAGGGTTTTTGTGGCTGTAAACAAAAGCATGCACGATATCTATCGCACCACGAGCCGCCGCGCCCATCAGCTGCTCACCAGAGCCTAACTGACCGGATTTATACAGCTTCACTTTCAGGTCAACGTTTGCAGCTTCCAGATCTTTCTTGATCTGATCCATTACTTTAGATGCGTACTGATCTGGCGCATGAGTGGTAGCGATACGCAGCAGGGTTTCAGCTTGTGCTGAAGAGGCGAATATAGCACCAGAGATTAAAGACGTGGCTAGAATTTTTTTAGCATTAAAACGGGTAGTAAGTTTTAACATATTTAACTCCGCGTTTCCCTTTCAGGGTGTTGTTTTTATATTTTCATCGGCTCATCACTTAACTCGCTTTTAGTTTGATATTCATCATTAAAAAGCGGCTCTGCCTGAGCGGTGTTTTAATATATATCGCGAAAAAAAATAGGATTCTAGTCGGCCCAAATTGGCACATAACGCACTATAAAAGTGCATTTTCAGGAGTTGTAAACAGAGAGGGTTACATTTCAAAAAAATGTCCGTTCTAAGGGAGTCTTGATTCTTTAGATATATTTTTCTATACCAGTTGTAAACCGGAATCATTACATAGCAGATGGAATGTAAATCGAATTTTTTACATCTTATTTCATTTAATTACCCCAAAACTAGCTGAATAAACTCACAAATTAGCACCTGCCATCGAAGTAACTTGCGAAGGGCTATGAGAATTTACTACCGATACGCTTTCTCAGTAATAGTGATATACCCAAAATGGGATGGCTATCGGGGTGATTTTCAGACCGGGAGAAGATGTACCGCAAGAGCTTAGGCAGCGTTTACTGCTATCTTAGAATTTTACTTTGGCAGCAAAGTATCAAAATAGCTTTTTCGCATCGCGGTAGAAGTTTTCGTGAGATCCAAAGGTAATGAGCTCCAGCACGACAGTGCCATCTTCATAGCTATAACCAAGCAATGTCAGCTGCTTTACCATTTTGAATTTATAGACACGCATAAAAGAAAGGTCGCCCTTCTTCTGCTCTCCAAGTAACGGGTTCTCCATTAACTCACGGACAGCATTATCGAGGTCGACCTTTTGATTCTTGTGCAGTTTTTTAACTGCTTTTTTGAAGCCGACAGTCTGCAATACCGTCTGGATCTTAGCCAAAATCGTAAGTCTCTAGCTTTCCAGCTTCTTTTTCCGCTTTTGCGATAATGGCCTGTTTTACAAACTCATATGGTAGATCAGGATTATCTTCCATTATTTCGCCAATCTTAGCCCAATGCTCTATCTGCTTTGGGGTTGTGCGATTTAGCGCTTTTGCCATGATCGCTGCTTTTTCAACTAACTCCTGATCAAGTCTAACGCTTGCTGTTGCCATGCCTGTTCTCCTAATTAATACATCGATTGTAGTAACTTGCTACACTTGTATCAATAAGCGACACCATCACCCCTGACTACGATGCTTCTGTCTCACTTGGCTTGGCGATGAACCAAAATAATCCTTAAAACAGTGACTAAAGTGGGTTGAGCTTAAGAAGCCACAAGAGATAGCAATATTGGAGATGGACTCGTTACTCTGCAGTAGTAAACGTCGGGCTTGAGTAATGCGCAGTTCCAGATAATAGCGTGATGGCGTGGTTTCCAGATGAGCCTGGAAAAGACGTTCTACCCGGCGACGAGACGCATTCACACAAGTAGCCAGCTCATCAATACTGAGTGGCTCTTCAATATTAGAGTTCATCAGTTGTAGCAGTTCACGCAGGGGTTGCGGCAGATTAGGATCATCCTGACTTTGGATAATCTGATTGCCCTCGGTTTCCCCAGTTTTATCGCAACTGAGAATCTCACGAATCGCGCGCACCGCTTCTTTGCCGTACAAACCTTCGATCAGCTCCAGCATCATCTCTAAAGCACTGCTTGGACCGGCACAGGTAAAACGTTGTCCTTCAGCCACCCAAGCATTACTGGACACAGATACGTTAGGAAAACGTTCCTGCATAAAGGCGTGGTTATCTGGATGCAGAGCACAGGTTGAGCCATCCAACAATGCAGCATGAGCCAAGGGGATAGCGCCATTCCATAAGCCGCCTATCACTAATCCATGTTTGGCCGCTGTTTTTAGCGTGGTATTTAAAGCCTTGTACATACCCAGATCACAGCGATAGCCACCACAGACAATCAGAATATCCAGACCGTTATCGCCATCCACTGCGATATGACTCAGGGTGTCGTTAGCAGAGATATCAATCCCTAAATCACTGCGTACTTTTAAGCCTTCTATGCCATAGGTAGAGAAGGAGAACAAAGGTGAGGTACTGACCAAGTTGGCCGTAACCAAAGCATCCACGGCAGCGGTAAACGCCATCATGGAAAAGTGTTCCTGCAGGACAAAACCTACCCGCACAGGTCGTTCTTCCGACAACTGTCGACTGGGTAGAAAAGGACTGTTGGCATTGCGCATCGGAGAGCTAAAGGTGCGACGGGCCTGGGATTCTTTCATAGGACTGCTTTCTTTTTCTTTTAATTGGACTGAGAACAGTTAAAACACCAACACTGGAAACGGTCAATTGATCACGGCAAACCGTTTCCTGAAGTACCGCCAAGTGTACCTCTGCTTTGGCCCGGCATTGTAGCAATTTATTGTAAATCAGCCAGTGATACATTTCTGAAAGACAAATTATCTTTAAATTCAGATAGATAGGATCATATTTCTTTGATTTTAAACAGAATGTAAAAGAGCCTTTTTGGTGATATTGAAGCCCTACGGAACGCTATCGAGAGTAAATACAAGAGCTAACACAGGAGCTATCACAGGGAGAGGAACTCAGAACAGCCTATCCTGGAAGCGGCCATATTTGAGGGATATTAGGTGTGAGAGATATTAGGTGTGAGAGATATTGGATTCGATAAATCTCAGGAATACTGCATAGCAGGCAGCGGGAGAAAAACGCGACAAAGACCTCAATTGAACCTTCGCTTGAACTGCTGTCTATTCATTGACGTATACTATTGCGACACTGCATAAGCGCTCACACCAAAGTTTCTTTTTGGCTGACCACTTCAGCCTTTAGCCAACCAATATCGAAATACTTTTGTGTGAGTGAGTATTGAAGCTTTTTAGCCCAGGCGCGAAACAAAATTATTACTGCAAAAGCGCCTAAGCCATAAAATAATTATGAGATATCCATCTGATGAGACATCCATCTGAATCTTCGGCATCACTTCCAGCTACAACTCGGGAAGTCACCAGCTTTGAAGCCTTCGCCCAACGGGCGGATTACTCTTTAATGAATAACCTCAACGCCGATCCTGATGCAACAGAGGACGGCTATGACCATCGTGCCCGCCAGGTGTTTTCCGGGCATTTTGTGCCTGTTACGCCAACACCAATCGCAGATCCCGAATATGTCAGCCACAGCAGTACTTTTTTTAATGAACTAGGGCTGAGTGATGAGCTGGCACAGGATCAAGCCTTTAGCCAGATGTTCTCCGGTGATCTGTCCGCAGTATCAGAGCCAATGCGCCCCTACGGTTGGGCTACGGGTTATGCGCTGTCGATTTATGGCACCGAATACACTCAACAGTGCCCGTTTCGAACCGGCAATGGTTATGGCGATGGTCGGGCGATCTCGGTATTTGAGGCTGAGTTCCAAGGCAAACGTTGGGAGATGCAACTGAAGGGCGGCGGCCCAACACCATACTGTCGACGCGCTGATGGCCGTGCGGTACTGCGCTCCAGTGTGCGAGAGTTTTTAGCCCAGGAATATATGCACGCCTTAGGCGTACCCACCTCACGCTCACTGACCTTGTATACCTCAAAATCTGAGACTGTAGCCCGTCCCTGGTACTCTGAAGGCTCCCGCTCTGCCGACCCGGATATTATGGTCAGCAACCCAGTAGCTATCTCTACCCGTGTTGCGCCATCCTTCCTACGCGTCGGCCAGATTGAGTTGTTCGCCCGTCGCGCGCGCAAAGGTGCTTACCCTCATGCACGGGAAGAACTCCAGATGATCGTCGAGCATCTGATTGAGCGGGAATATAAAAGCGAGATCGATCAAAGCCAGCCCTTTAATCAACAAGTGGTTGAACTGGCCAAACACTTCCGTCAGCGTCTAACTTCGCTGATCGCAAACTGGCTTAGAGTGGGTTACTGCCAGGGCAACTTTAACAGTGATAACTGTGCTGCCGGTGGCTTTACATTGGACTATGGCCCCTTTGGTTATTGCGAAGCCTTTGATCCGGAATTCCAACCCTGGACCGGCGGTGGGATGCACTTCTCATTTATGAATCAACCCGCAGCCGCAGAAGCCAATTTCCATATGTTCTGGGGGGCGCTACGAGTACTGCTGGTTGATGATCCCGAAGCCTTAGCACAGCTTGATCAGGTACGCCACGACTTTACTGACACCATGAAAGAGCAGATGAAAGCCATGTGGGCTGCCAAACTAGGCTTAGTGGAGTTTGATCAGGCCCTGTACTCAAAACTGATGGAGCTGATGGAGCGGGCCGAGGTGGATTACACCATCTTCTTCCGTGAATTATCGAATATCCCTGAAGATATCGAAGCGTTAAAGAAAAGCTTCTACGTCACCACTTCTGAGCAGCTAGATGAACAGTGGCAGGTCTGGCTCACTGATTGGCGTGCTCTGGCATCAGAACAAAATAGAGATCTGGCTGAATTATCGACGAAAATGAAGCAAACCAACCCGAAATATGCCTGGCGTGAATGGTTAGTCGCCCCAGCCTATCAACAAGCGATGGCAGGGGATTACAGCCTGGTTCGAGAGTTGCAACAAGTGTTTAGCCAGCCCTATGATGAGCAATCCAGTGAAGTTGAAGAGAAATACTACCGCCTAAGACCGAAAGAGTTCTTTAATGCCGGTGGTGTATCCCACTATAGCTGTTCATCTTGATTACTAGAGAAGGGTAGGGGATTACAAATGCCCGGTAGATCATTTTACCGGGCACCGTTTATCTTAATTTGCACAACATCATTCGGAAAGTGATGTTCATTGTAGGCTTGTTTTGCACTGATAGCGGTTAAGCGTACCTTTATGCAATAACACTTGAATGTCCGGCGACAACCTGCCATTTTCCTGTCGTATTTGACCAGAAACGAGTAAAACGGAAACAGCCATTTGCCGGCTCGCCGTTATAGTGTCCCTGGATTTCTGCTTTAACAGATACGAGGGCAGACTTCTCTTGAGTGAGTATTTTGGATTCGGATAAATCAAGAGACTCAAAGACAAAAGCCTTGCTTGAATGGGCTCGAAGGTCATCCTCTTTTGATATTAATATTCCAAGATGATTCGTAAACAATAAGTCTGGCGAAATCAATTCATCTAATTCTGAGACATTTGAATTGAGCATTGCCAACCTTAATCTTTCTTCTACCTCGATAATCTCATTTTCCATATTTACTCTTCCCTAATAATAAAATAATGAATGGCCTGTATTTTCATTCGATGCTTTCCGAGCTGGAAGTTCAATACACACTTACACAAAAGTATTTCGATATTTTTTGGGCAATGGCTGAAGAATGAAGCCATTTTCTAAAGAGAAACTTTTGTGTGAGTGCTTAGTAAAGCA
>CAYFGP010000142.1:0-16526 GCA_964342385.1 uncultured Oleiphilus sp.
CAGAGGTTAAGCTCTCCAGCCCCTTCCGTTTTTTTAAACCGGACAGCAGTGATCTGGTATGTAAATCAGCGGTACTTAAACCCGGCAATACCCTGATTATTGCTGAGTCTATGCTGTTTGCTTTGCCTGAAGAGAATAACGTTGAGGAAGAGTGGAATCTGATTGCTAAAGCGACAGTGACATTGGCAGTGGTTTAAATCCTCAGGGACATTTGCTGAGAGGTTTTATATTGGCTTCATACAACCTATAGTTCTTATACCTATAAAAATTATAGGTTGCCCTCAGTAACAAATATGAGATCGGGTTATGTATCAGTACCTCAACAGTGGCTTATCCAATATCTGGCTTAAGAATGGCTACAAGGTCCATAACACTGCCTATGGTGAGGGCATCTCTATTGATAACTTAGAGGATCTGCATCAGTCCATCGCTATGACCTTAATCTGTACCCCGACAAAAATGACCGGCGATGAGTTTCGCTTCCTGCGCAAAGAATTGAATCTGTCACAAAAGAAGCTGGCGAATATGATGGGTGTCGAAGATCAGACCATCGCCAACTGGGAAAAGAAGCAACCTACATCACTGGCAGAGCGCACCATGCGCCTAATCTCCATTGCCCACTACACCGATAGTGGTTTTAAGGAGCTGGTCAAAGCGCTTGCAGAACTGGATAGACAAGAACACGAAGATCTTTACTTCGAAGAGTCTGATAACGGCTGGCAAACAACTGCAGTCTAGAACAGGCTGTTGCAGAGTATCTCAAATGGCCTGTTAGGTAACTTCCAGAGATGCTTCCAGGTCATCCCTAACATGATCAATCCACTCAAGCACCTCAGCAGGTGAATCGGTTTGAGCAGCAATATTTTGAACCAGTAAAAATACTGCCTTCATACGCTTTAAATCTCGAACGGACTCCCAGCTCATCGCCTCATTGATATGAAATAGCAGTCGATCTGAATTAGGGAAGCCAAAGTGCTCAATCACGCTATCCCTCAGATTTTCCCAAGACCCTTGCAGATCGGAGATGATGGTTTTCTCATAGCTAATGGGTTCTTGCTCAAATGCCATTGTGTGCTCTGTTTTCCATTATTTACTTGAGGTTAAGTATAAAGTCATATCTTCTGGAGGACAGCGATTTGGTAAGTGGCTTTCGGCTATTCCTTCGTGGGTAGATGAGAACCCGAAACGATAGAATATACTGATTCCTGTACCCTGATTTCTTATCTGTGACGGAGGAATGCCATGTCAGCAACTGCCCGACTGTTGCAATTAATCCTCCTGGGTCTGTCTGCATTACTTTCAGCTACAGCTCACTCAATAGAAAAACCACTCATACTCACTCTTGTAGCAGACCCATATTGCCCCTATAACTGCGCTTATGGAGCGACACAGCAAGGTTATGTGATTGACCTGGCTCGAATGATTTTTGAGCCTGAGGGCTATCAGGTGCAGTATCAGATACTACCGTGGTCACGGGCCGTTAATGAGGTACGGGAAGGTAACTTTACTGCTGCTATCGGGGTTAGCGGACAAAATGGTAGGGGACTGATTTTACCGAAACAACCTATCGGTATCGTGAATGATATCTTTATGGTCCACCGCTCTAGTCACTGGAAGTATCAAGGGGTTCACTCTCTGAAGCAGATCCATTTAGGTTCTGTAGCCAATTACGACTATGGTGATGAGCTCAATCGTTATCTGAAAGATCCAGCCAATCAGCATAGAGTACAGTCGCTGGTCGGCGATCAGGCGGTTGAACGTAATCTTAGGATGCTGGGCCGTAAGCGTATTGATGCTTATATCGAAGATGCCAATGTTGGCTTTTATATGGCGGCAACTATGGGGCTTTCAGGGCAGTTTAAGTCGGCAGGCTCTAAGGGCAAGTCGATGCCGATCTATCTGGGCTTTTCACCAAAACTCAGCCTATCGCCCAAACTGGCTCAGTTGTTTGATCATCGCTTACAGCAGCTGAGGGAGGAGGGCAAGTTGAAGCTATTACTGCGTCGCTATCATCTGGATGATTGGCTGGAGCTAGATGACTAACAGAGTTACCCCATCAATATATTCATACCCAGACCCCAGATTAGTCTATTAAACTGAAGGCAAAACAGTCAGTTGGAGCAGATCGGTGAAATTTGGTCAAACATGGTGGGGGCAAGAGTGGTTAGCAGCCTTCAATGGTATCGACTACAGCAATCGTTTACCCCGCGGCCGCTCTTATGCCGCAAAAGGTTCTGTGGCAGAACTGAATATCAATGATCAACAGGTTGTGGCTAAGGTTAAAGGCAGTCGCAGTCGTCCTTATACGGTGACGGTGCGTCTGAACAGCTTTACTCAAGCAGAACAAAACCAGGTTTTAAAGCTGTTAGATAGCTCACCACCACTTTTATCACACTTGCTTAATCGTCAACTCCCCACTGAGTTACTTTCTGAACTAGACGCTAAGGGGATTCAGCTCTTTCCTGAAAACTGGCAGGATATGGATGCACACTGCAGTTGCCCAGATTGGGCGGTACCCTGTAAACATATCGCCGCGACCTTGTATCTGGTAGCTAATGAGATCGATAAAAACCCATTTGAGGTGTTCCGTTTACATGGTATGGATCTGGTTGAAGCGGTTGAAACACATACTGGTGCTACTCTAAAGTCATTATCTGAGCCTGAGCTCTATCACGAACAGTGGCAAGATACTCCACAGCTTGAAAACTGGCAGGCGAAATCGGCACAGGATTATGACTGTTTTGACCTTTCAACCGTACCTGAACTGTCAGACCGTATCTTTAATATCTTATCCACTCGTACACTGTTTTCTGAAAAATCTTTTCATCCGGTATTATTGAGCTTCTACAAAAAATCCAGTCGGGCAGCAGTAGGCTTTGCTAAGGAAGAAGTGCCTAGCTGGCCATTAGAGGAACAGTTTTTCCAGCTTAAGGCAGTGATTGATGAACAGGGTAATCTGGTTGAAGCCTTAAACGAGCAGGGTGGTGTCGATTTAGCACAACAACCCTGTTTAGGCAGTATGAGTAGCACCTTACCCAATCCGATAAAACATCTGACTCAATTAATGCGGGCGTTAGAGGACACCAGAGATGATCACCTCAGCCCCTATCTGTTGTTATGGCGTCAACTCTACTGTTTAGCGATCAAACTGGTACAACAAAAAGCATTTGTGCCCAGTACGCTATACACTCGGGATAAAGCCTTAACCATTCACTGGTTACCTGCGCCTTTTAGCACCGAAGCGCAACAACTTGTTGAACAATTGGCCCAGGCTTGCCCGGAAGACTTGGTCTTACTGCAGCATTGTTTACCCCGGCGTAAAAAAGCCAGTCTGTTTTATAGCGCGGCACAGGAGCAGATCTTAGCCGCACTTAATCTGTTTATTGGCTTTTTTATCCGTCAAGGCTTTGCGCAAGCCAATCAGACCCAACGGGATGATGAGATTTGTCAGCTGTTCTTTTTGCCGACAGCACAGACTTTTAATCGTTTTGATAATCAGGAACAGCCCAAGGTTATCAAACACTGGTTAAGCCCTTTGTATCTGACACAACGGGCCCATACCCTGGCGATTTTGTTGGCAGAGGATGAAGATAACCCTGAGCTTTTCCACTTATCTATTCAGGTGAATAAAGATAAAGAGCTGCTACCGATTCACCGATTGTTGGCAAGGAGAAGCTTATCAAAGGAAAAGGTGCGGGTATTAACCGATCTGGCACTGTTAAGTGAGTATTATCCTGAGCTGGAAAAGCTCTATAGCCAAAAACCGGAGCCCTCCTTAGCACTGGATCTGGATGATTTAACCCCTGTGCTGCAGAAGATTTTCCCTGCGTTGTCAGCCCTAGGCATTGATGTCATTTTACCTAAGTTCCTACAAAAGTTGGCAAAACCTCAGCTGAATCTAGAGCTAAAAGCCAGCAAGGAAGAGGGCGAAAAGCTTACCTATCTGAATATGAGTCAGCTGCTCAGCTTTGATTGGCAGATCGCGATTGGTGATCTGCGTCTGACAGTGGATGAGTTCCGTAAGCTGTTGGCTAAAACCGATGGCCTGGTGCGGATACAAAACCAGTATGTGATGCTGGATAACAAACAGCTGCAAGATCTGTTGAAGAAGTTCGATAAGCTACCGGATAACCTCAGTGGTCCGGCTCTGCTAAGAGCAGGATTAAGCGGTCAGTTAGATGAGGCCAGTGTTGATCTGTCCGATCAGGTACGCAAGTTATTTGATCAGCTATTAGAAAATACGCCAACACCGCTGCCAACAGGCTTAAAGGCTACTCTACGACCTTATCAACAACGGGGCTTTGAATGGTTGGCGCAAAATGCCCGGCTCGGTTTTGGCTCTTTACTCGCAGATGATATGGGTTTGGGCAAAACCCTACAGGTGATTAGCTTATTACTGCATCTAAAAGATAAAGGCTTTAGCCAACAGCCTGCGCTGGTGATTGCGCCTACCTCTCTGCTCACCAACTGGCAAAAGGAGCTGCAGCGTTTTGCACCCGATCTGACTTGTGCCACCTACCACGGTGCTAAACGGGATCTGAAAGAGCTATTAGGCAGCGATGTCATTCTGACCAGTTATGGTCTGGCCCGCTCTGATGCCAGTAAGTTAGGCAAAACGAATTGGCAGGCTTTGATTATTGATGAAGCACAGAATATTAAAAATCCCACTAGTCAGCAGACCAAGGCGGTTAAAAAGCTAAAAAGTGATATCCGGATTGCTATGAGTGGTACGCCGGTCGAAAACCGGCTCAGTGAATACTGGAGCCTGTTTGACTACACCAATAAGGATTACTTGGGCCGTCAAAAGTACTTCCATGACACCTTTGCCAAACCCATCGAGCAGGATAGGGATCAGGACTGTCTGAATCAGTTCCGTAAGATAACAGGGCCGTTTATCTTACGACGGGTAAAAACTGATAAAAGTATTATTGATGACCTACCTGAGAAGTTAGAAAGCAACCGTTACTGTAATCTAAGCCCACAGCAAACCGGACTCTATCAAAGTACCGTAGATAGCATTATGGAGGAGCTTGAAAACAGTGAAGGGACGGAGCGTCGTGGTTTGATCCTGAAACTGCTTAATGCGCTCAAACAGATCTGCAACAGTCCGGCTCAGTTCTTATCTCAACCTACTGCGGATACAGCAGAATCCGGCAAGCTGTCAGCCTTAATAGAGTTGCTGAAAGAGGCAGATGAAGCCGGTGAGAAGGTGTTGATTTTTACCCAATATACCCAGATGGGTGATCTGTTACAGAAGCAGATTCAGGCCGAGCTAGATCTGCATGCCCCTTTCCTACACGGCGGTTTATCCCGTACTCAGCGGGATACTCTGGTGGAAAACTTCCAGCAGGATAACCGTACCCGAATTATGCTGTTATCCCTTAAAGCCGGTGGTACCGGTCTTAACTTAACCGCAGCCAGTCAGGTGGTTCATTATGATCTGTGGTGGAACCCTGCAGTAGAAGCTCAAGCCACGGACCGGGCCTTTCGTATCGGACAAACCAAACGTGTACTGGTGCATCGCTTAATCACCGAGCATAGCCTGGAAGAAAAAATCGACGAGATGATCCAAAGTAAAAAGGAACTGTCTGAACTGGCAGTCTCTAGTGGCGAGAAGTGGGTGACTGAGTTGAGTAATCAGGAGCTAAAGGAGTTGGTTAGCTTAACTCCGGCGTAACTCCCTCTCTGATAGGAGCTCTAAAATGCATAAGTTTATCGGTCGCTGGCGCATTACTTCGATGGAGGTCTGGGATCAGGACTACATCGATTGCGAACAACCAGGCTATTTTGAGTTTACCGCTAATAACCAAGGTGAATTTGCTTTTGGCTGTGTCGAGGGGCAATTGGATGTTCGCTATTCCAGTAGACAAAAAAGATTAGATTTCACGTGGGCTGGTTGTGATGAAATGGATGAATGTAGTGGCCGAGGATTCTTTAAATTTTCAGGTGACAATATAGGTGAAGGACAGATTTATTTTCACCTAGGGGAGGAGTCTGCGGTAAAAATTGAACGACTTTGTTAAGAGCAATCGATAAAGCAAAAACTCCGACATAGAGCCTTCTCTCAAGCCAAAGAGAAGGCTTTTATCTATATTTTTATACAGTGTTCGCTTTACTTACCAATACAGAAAGAGCCAAAGATCTTACCCAGAAGATCATCGGCACTCATCTGACCAGTAATCTCACCCAGGGCCTGTTGCGCCATACGCAGATCTTCTGCCAGTAGCTCACCAGCACCCATGGTTGTTAGCTGGTAGTGGCCGTTATTGAGGAACTCTTCCGCTTGGTTCAGGGCATCAATATGACGGCGGCGGGCACTGAAACCGCCTTCGGTCGTGCCGCTATAACCCATCACCTCTTTCAGGTGCTGTTTTAAGTTATCCACACCGTCACCGGATTTGGCGCAAAGACGAATTACCGGGGTGTTTGTGGATAAATCAATTCCCGCGCTTTCACCACTCTGATCGATCTTATTGCGGATCACGCTGATACGGGTACCTTTCGGTAACTGATCGACAAAATCGGGCCAGATATCGTGGGGTTCGTTGGATTGCGTGCTGGTGCTATCAACCATCAACAGGATTTTGTCGGCCTTGTTGATCTCATCCCAGGCCCGTTGTACACCGATCTGTTCCACCTGATCCGGGGTTTCACGCAGGCCAGCGGTATCCACAATATGCAGCGGCATACCGTCGATATGGATATGCTCACGCAGTACATCACGGGTGGTACCAGCGATATCGGTAACAATCGCACTGTCACGCCCGGACAGGGCATTAAGCAGACTGGATTTACCGGCATTAGGACGACCAGCAATTACGACGGTCATGCCTTCCTGCATCAGGGCTCCCTGGCTGGCGCTATCACGTACCTGGCCCAGTTCGTGCTGAATCGCTTCCAGATCGCCCATCACCTTACCATCAGCCAGGAAGTCGATCTCTTCCTCAGGGAAGTCGATAGCGGCTTCTACGTAGATTCTGAGATGAGTTAATTTATCCACAAGGCCGTGAACCTTACTGGAGAATTCCCCCTGCAGAGAACGGATGGCATTACGGGCCGCTTGTTCCGAAACACTGTCGATCAGATCAGCAATGGCTTCCGCCTGGGCCAGATCCATTTTGTCATTCAGAAAGGCACGCTCGGAGAACTCGCCAGGACGAGCCAGGCGCACACCACATTCCAGCACGCGCTTGAGTAACAGATCGATAATGACGGGACCGCCGTGGCCCTGCAGCTCCAGTACATCTTCACCGGTAAAGGAGTTCGGGCCGGGGAAGTAAAGGGCGATACCTTCATCCAGTAACGCACCACCGGCCTGGCCACCCTGATCGTAAAACGGACCGTAGTGAGCGTAGCGGGGCTGAGGCACCAAACCTAACAGTTCCTGTGCCACAGCGGCGGCCTGAGGCCCAGAGACACGAACAATCCCCACACCACCTCGACCGGGCGGGGTGGCTTGTGCGGCTATGGTATCCAGATCGGCAGTGGCCATGGCATCGTCCTCTCACAAATATCTAGAACAAACAGGGTGTGGATAAGTTATCGAGCGAGCGGTTGTATCGGCCCACTCGCAAAACGCTTGTCTTCTATAAAAACGCAAAAAGCCCCCGAAGGGGCTTTCTGTTAACAGTCAGTAGGGTCAGGCTTTTTTGCCAGAATCTCCACCACCGTTTTCGATCTGCTTGGTGATCACGTACTGCTGTGCAATGGACAGAATGTTGTTCACTACCCAGTACAGTACCAGACCTGCCGGGAACCACAGGAAGAACACTGTGAATACCACAGGCAGCGCCTTCATCAGTTTCGCCTGCATTGGATCTGGAGGCGTTGGGTTCAGCAACTGCTGGATAAACATGGAAGCACCCATGATGATCGGCAGTACAAAGTAAGGATCTTTCACCGACAGGTCGGTGATCCACAGCATAAATGGTGCGTGGCGCAGTTCCACACTTTCCATCAGCATCCAGTACAGGGCAATAAATACCGGCATCTGTACCAGAATCGGCAGACAGCCACCGATTGGATTAATCTTCTCTTTCTTGTACATCTCCATCATCGCCTGAGACATCTTCTGGCGATCATCGCCATGTTTCTCTTTCAGGCGCTGCAGCTCAGGACCGATACGGCGCATATTCGCCATGGAACGGTACGCAGAAGCAGACAGATGGAAGAAGGCCGCTTTAACCATCACCGTCAGGATAATGATCGACCAACCCCAGTTACCCAGGAAGCCATGCAGTACATTCAGCATCCAGAACAGCGGTTGTGCGATAAACCACAGCCAACCGAAGTCTACAGTCAGCTCCAGGTTAGGTGCTGCCGCTTCCATACGTTCCTGGATCTTAGGACCCACAAACAGGTTAGCGCTGATCTCAGCCTGAGTACCCGGCTGAACCAGAGTCTCTGGGCTAGTGAAGCCAACAATGTTCTGCTGACGCGAGTTAGTACGCGTGCTGAACACTTGCTTTTCATTCTGGTTTGGAATCCAGGCACTCACGAAGTAGTGCTGAATCATCGCAGCCCAGCCACCGACAGTCTCACGACGGAAGTTCTTCTCTTGAATATCATCAAAAGAGATCTTCTCGTAAGGCTCTTCCGTGCTGGATACCGCGGTACCCAGGTAAGACACCATGCCCATACCTTCCCCTTGGGTCGGATCAGGCGTGTTATCACGCTTCAGCTGAGCAAAGAAGTAACCCTGCCATACTTCAGCGCTGGTGTTGTCGATCAGGTAGCTGACTTTGATGTCGTAGCTGTCACGGGTGAAGGTGAAACGTTTGGTGATCTTAACGCCATTGTCCTGGGTGAAGACCAGATCCACATTCAGCTCGCTGCTACCGTCCGCCAGCTGGTACAGGTTCTTCTCAACACCGTACAGAGGACGACCGGCTTTAGACGCATCAGGACCATTCGCACCGGCCAGACCACTCTGTGCCACGTAAGTACGGTTTTTGTTCTGCTCTAACAGAACAAAAGGTACGTCCGGGGTATCCACACGGAACGAGTGCTGTAACAGTGCAGCGTAAACGATATCACCGCCTTTTGGATCAATACGCAGATCCAGTACGTCGGTTTTTACTTCGATCAGGCTTTTGCTAACCACCGTGTTATCGGTTGGGTCAACTTTGGCGCTGTTGCTCTGAGGAATATCATCACTGCTGGCACCTGCTGCTGGAGCAGAGGAAGGCAACACATTCTGCGCGACAGGCGCAGCTTGCGTTTGTGGACCGTAGTCCTGATTCCACTGAACCACCATCAGATAGGAGACCAGTGCCAGTGAGACGATCAAAAATAAACGTTTCACGTCCATGGGTATGCTCTTACCGGATTCGTGTTAAAAAAGAACGGCTATTTTGAGCGTAGGCAGGTCTCGTGGCAACCCGTACCTTGGCTAAATAACCGATAAATACCGTTTTTCACCGTATATGTATTTTCAGAGCAATCGCTGAGACCAGCAAAACCGCACCTGAAAACTCATCAAGCTAAGAAAAAGGTATTGGTTTGATTTTTTATTTAGACTGAGATGACCGCGGCTTAGACTGTTTTTTGTCTGCTTTTTTGCGGCTTAACTTCTCTAAACGCTTCCAGGCCAGGGCCAATTGTTCAGCGTATTCTTCAGAGCTGAGCTCGCTTAAGCCTTTTTGAGTCAACAGCACTACATCCATATTAGGCAATTTATGTTGATTCAGTCTGAAAGATTCACGGGTAAGACGGCGGATACGATTCCGATCCACGGCACGACGAAGATTTTTTTTCGCCAGGATCTGACCCAATCGAGGGTGAGGCAGAGAATTTGGGCGGGCAAGAAGCAGAAAACGACGGCCGAAGACTTTGGTCTGGACGTCATCAAAAACGGAGCGGTAATCCCCAGCGGTCAGTAACCTAACCTGCCGGGGAAAGCCATAACTGGTCATTCAGCGAATGTTAACCAGATTATGCACTCAGACGAGCACGACCACGAGCACGGCGACGCTGAATTACTTTGCGACCGTTTTTAGTAGCCATACGAGCACGGAAACCGTGACTACGCTTGCGCTTCAGAACGCTTGGTTGAAAAGTTCTTTTCATGACTGTTTTCCCACACTTTCACTTACAGAATTGGCGCAGAAAGTGCGCCTAGTCTTAGATCAGGGCGGGAATTCTAGTGAATTACGCGCCAGACTTCAAACCCTTCTTACAAAAAAACCACCTGTGCATAAGTTTTGGCGCTTTTTTGTCGCTCAGAAGCAGGTTGTGGATGAAACTGATTCAAGTTTGGCAGGATTTCCGATTGTTGAATTTATGCAGGCACTATGTCGTTTGGCATTGAGGGTTGTGGGTAAATTCGGTCATCAGAGCAGCCAGGTGGCTTAATCGTAGAAGAGATCAGTTATACACAGGTCGAATCAATGATTTTAATCGCAAGCATACCATAAACACATTGTTTAGCAAGGCGGCGACAAACATTAAACAAGCGATAAACATCCCAAATATTGCTGTTTTCCAACCCGATTTTACTCAATCACTGATTCAGCGTGCGGCTTGTGTAGGTTGGGTAGAGCGGCACTGGATGACTTTCTGATGTCTTCGATAAATCAAGCACGAAACCCAACAGCAGATTGGCGTACCCCCGATACAAAATTTTTTCTCGCTGGGTTTTACCTGATTCTGTTTGGCAGTGATGAGGAATTTTCATCAGATTCTAATACATAAATCGCTTCCAATAGAAATTTAACCCTTACCTCATCCTGTCACTTTTTCTTAATCAGAAAGAGAGCGATCAAAGTTACCACCACCGCTGTGATCAAAATCCACATAGAGCCTCCAAGTAGTTATCCAAACAGAAAAATAAAAATAATAGGATATATATAAATAGAAAAGAGATAATTAATGTTATGTTATTTAGTGAAGACCATTTCGGTGGATAACTGCCTCTAGCCCTTGATACATCTGGATTTCAGCGCTGTATAAGTGCAAAGTTTTTTTGCGGGTATTCTGTATTTGATCTGGGAGGCAAATGTGGATAAAAAAGGCACTTATCCACATGCCAATTTATCCCTTGATTTGCTCCCGGTACTCTTCAGGGGAAAACATCCCGGTTATCCACAGGCGAAAAATCATCTTTCTTCCTAAGAAAAGCGCTGTGGATGTGGATAACCCCGCCGCTAATAGATAAAATACGTCTTTGATTTTTTTCGGGGATACGCCGTGTCATTAACACTTTGGCAAAAATGTTTGGGTTTTTTGCAGGATGAGCTGCCATCGCAGCAATTTAATACCTGGATCCGGCCATTACAGGCTGAGGTGGAAGGACAGAGTCTGAAGCTATTAGCACCCAACCGTTTTGTCTTACAGTGGGTGTCAGACAAATATCTTGCACGTATCTCTGAGCTATTAACTGAATTGAGTAATGGTCAGCCACCACAGCTGATTTTGGAGATCGGTAGTAAAAGAACCGTATCCAATCCTCAGGTGATGTCCCGTCCGGCACAAACACCACCCAATGTGATTGTGCGCACGACACCACCAAAACCAGATTTTATCTCTGAGCCAACCGCTGAAGAACCAGGCTTTGGTGCTGCACCGGTTCGCCGCAGTGAGCCTCAGTCGAGGCAACAACCGATGACTGGTTTTGCAGAATCCGATTCGTCTCAGCCGCCTATTACTGAAGCACCGGCTGTGATCACTTCACCGAAAGCGGCTAATAAACCTGAGCGAACCGTACAGGTGGATGGGGCGCTGAAACACCAGAGTTCACTGAATCCTAACTTTACCTTTGAAACCTTTGTTGAAGGTAAATCGAACCAACTGGCCCGTGCAGCTTCACGTCAGGTCTCAGAAAATCCCGGTGGTGCCTATAACCCTCTCTTCCTTTATGGTGGTGTCGGTTTGGGTAAAACCCACTTGATGCATGCAGTGGGTAACTTTCTGGTACAGCAGAATCCCAATGCTAAGGTGATGTATCTGCACTCCGAACGTTTTGTGGCTGATATGGTAAAAGCGCTGCAGCTGAATGCGATTAATGACTTTAAACGTCTGTATCGTAGTGTCGATGCGCTGCTGATCGATGATATTCAGTTCTTTGCCGGTAAAGAGCGTTCTCAGGAAGAGTTCTTCCATACCTTTAATGCCTTGTTAGAAGGTGGTCAGCAGATGATTCTGACCAGTGACCGCTATCCCAAAGAGATTAGCGGGATGGAAGAGCGTCTGAAGTCACGCTTTGGTTGGGGCCTGACGGTGGCCATTGATCCACCGGAGCTGGAAACCCGTGTTGCGATTTTGAAGAAGAAAGCGGATCAGGCCCGTGTGGCACTGCCTGACGATGCTGCTTTCTTTATCGCCCAAAAAATCCGTTCCAATGTTCGGGAACTGGAAGGGGCGTTGAAAAAGGTGATTGCGGATTCTCATTTCCGTGGTCAGCCGATTACTACCGATTTTATTCGTGAGTCGCTGCGTGACTTGTTTGCGGTTCAGGACAAACAGGTGGGTATCGATAATATCCAGCGTACCGTTGCTGAGTACTACAGTATTAAGGTGCCGGATCTGTTATCCAAACGCCGCAGTCGCTCTGTCGCCCGACCGCGTCAGGTAGCGATGGCGTTAGCAAAAGAATTAACCAACCATAGCTTGCCGGAAATTGGCGATGCCTTTGGTGGCCGGGACCACACGACGGTCTTGCATGCGTGCCGTAAGGTCAAAGAGCTGCAGGAAGAGAGTGCGGAAATCCGCGAAGATTATAAAAATCTGCTGCGTGCATTAACCAGCTGATTAATTAAAATATACTTTTATATCAAAGGGTTATCTTTATATTCTAGGCTCTATAAGCCAAGAACCCGATATAAACGCTTTAATGGAAATAACTACCAATGAAATTTTCTATCTCACGGGAAGCCTTGCTGCGTCCTCTGCAACTGTTAAACGGTGTGGTTGAACGTCGTCAAACCCTGCCGGTTCTGTCGAATGTCTTGGTAGTGGCGGATCAACAGGGACTGTCATTAACCGGTACTGATCTGGAAGTTGAGATCGTCAGTCAGCTGGCACTGGAGCCTGCTCAGGTGGCACAGGAAGGTCAGATCACGGTACCGGCGAAGAAGCTGTTCGATATCTGTAAGTCACTGCCGGATCAAAGTCAGATCGATTTTACCGTTCAGGATCAGAAAGTGAGTATCCGTGCTGGCCGTAGTCGTTTCTCGCTGTCGACTCTGCCTGCGGCTGAATTCCCGAAAGTGGAAGAGAGCCAACAGGATCTAAGTTTTGAGTTGACCCAGGGACAGTTCAAACGTTTGATTGAACGTACCGCCTTTGCCATGGCGCAACAGGATGTACGTTACTACCTGAACGGTATGCTGCTGGAGCTGACGCCAAATAGTCTGCGTAGTGTTGCCACTGACGGTCACCGTCTGGCGACTTGTGCTCTGGCATTGGATCACGGTGCCAACAGTAATATCCGTGCCATCGTGCCGCACAAGGGTATTCAAGGTTTGGCGCGTCTGTTTGATGACAGCGATACACCGGTTCAAGTGGTATTGGGTAGCAATCATATCCGTATCAAAACCGGCGACTATATTTTTACCTCTAAACTGGTGGACGGTAAGTTCCCGGATTACGAGCGTGTGATTCCACGCAACGGTAATAAGATTATTGTCGCGGATCGTCAGGAGCTGCGTGAAGTACTGCACCGTGCCTCGATTCTGTCGAATGAAAAATACCGTGGAGTACGTCTGATTCTGAGCGATGGTAATCTGCAGGTGACGGCGAATAACCCAGAGCAGGAAGAAGCAGAAGAAAATATCGCGGTGAACTACAGCGGCGATTCTCTGGAAGTGGGCTTCAACGTAACCTACCTGTTGGACGTACTGGATGTGCTGAATAACGAACTGATTCAGGTCACTGCTTCCGATGCCAACAGCAGTGCGCTGGTGCAAGAGCATACGACAGAAGGGGAGGATGATTCCCTGTATGTTGTGATGCCAATGCGTCTCTAATTACTGTTTGAGCATTACTATCTAAAACACCCGGTTTAACCTTTAGCTCTGAACACTGACTAGTTACTCACTCGTAAATAGTATTGTGTTAGAGGTGGTTAGCCGGGTGTTTTGCGTTTTAGCCCAGGAAAAATAATTGTGCCGTTATGACCATTCGCCGCCTCGACGTAAGCAGTTTTCGCAATCTGACCGTAGTCAGCCTTGAACCCGGGCCGGGGGTGAATCTATTGATTGGTGATAACGGTGCTGGTAAGACGTCTCTGTTGGAAGCTATCTCGGTGTTGTCTTCGGGGCGTTCTTTTCGGGCCAGTCGTACTCCGGCCATTATTCAGTTTGAGCACAATGCTTACACTCTGTTTGCTGAGGTGTTTAATCCGCTGGCTGAGTTTCAGCCCATCGTGCCCATCGGCATTTCCCGTACTCGGGACAGCGAACAGCAGATTCGGATCTCCGGTCAGCAGGCTCGCTCTGCTGCGCAACTGGCCGAGCTCTTACCGGTCCAGGTGATCAATTCCGATTCCTTTCAGTTACTGGAGGGGTCGCCTAAGGTGCGCCGTCAGTATATGGATTGGGGTGTGTTTCACGTGGAACATCGTTTTTTCCCGGCGTGGCAAGCGGCGCAAAAGGCCCTGAAACAACGCAATAAGTTGCTGAAATATGGTAAAATAACCGCTTGTCAACAGCTGGATATCTGGGATCAGGCCCTCGCGCGTTACGCTGAGGAGATCGATAATTATCGTGCCGATTACGTATCCAGACTGATGCCTGAGTTTGAGCACACACTGGCAGAGCTAAATTTTACCCTGCCTATCTCACTCAGTTACTACCGGGGTTGGGATCGACACACCGATTGCCTGACCCTGCTACAGGATAATCGAGCCAAAGATCTGGCTCAGGGGTTTACCCAATCGGGACCTCACAGGGCGGACCTGAGAATCCGAGTGAACAAACTGATGGCGGTGGATGTACTGTCCCGCGGTCAGCAAAAACTTGTGGTATGTGCGTTATTACTGGCTCAGGGCAGGCTGCTGCAGAAGTTAACTGGCAAGCAGTGTGTTTATCTGGTGGATGATCTACCGGCTGAGTTAGACAGTGAGCACCGCCAGTCTTTATGCCGGGTACTAGAGCAGATGCAGTGCCAGGTTTTTATTACCAGTGTGGAGCCAGATGCCTTGGCCAGCAATTGGTCGGCAGAAACGGAACTCACGATGTTTCACGTGGAACATGGTGATATCCAGCAACAATAATGAAGCCCCACGGGTTGTGATGACAGGAACAGGATATGAGTGAACAATCATACGATTCATCCAGTATTAAGGTGTTGAAAGGTCTGGATGCGGTTCGTAAGCGTCCGGGGATGTATATCGGTGACACGGATGACGGTACGGGCCTACACCATATGGTGTTTGAGCTGGTGGATAACTCCATTGACGAAGCCCTGGCTGGCTTCTGTTCCGATATCAAAGTGATCATCCATCCCGATGAATCCATCACGGTATCCGATGACGGTCGTGGTATCCCGGTTGATATGCACGAAGAGGAAGGCGTATCAGCGGCCGAAGTGATCATGACCGTACTGCACGCCGGTGGTAAGTTTGACGACAATACCTATAAGGTATCCGGTGGTCTGCACGGGGTAGGGGTATCGGTGGTAAACGCCCTGTCTGAAAAACTGACCCTGACCGTATGGCGTGCGGGCAAAGTACACGAGCAGGTTTATGTGCATGGTGTACCGCAAGAGCCACTGAAGGTGATTGGCGAGACCTCCAAGACAGGTACTGAAACCCGTTTTCATCCGTCTGCTGAGACCTTCTCTAATATCGAATTCCACTACGATATTTTGGCCAAGCGTCTGCGCGAGCTGTCCTTCCTGAACTCCGGTGTCAGCATCACCCTGATCGATGAGCGCTCCGGTAAGACCGATAACTTCAAATATGATGGTGGTTTGAGTGCCTTTGTGGAGTATCTGAACCACAACAAAACTGCACTGAACAGTGTGTTCCATTTCACTTCCGAGCGTGAAGATGGTGTCGGTGTGGAAGTAGCACTGCAGTGGAATGACTCCTATCAGGAAAACATCTACTGCTTTACCAACAATATTCCTCAGCGTGACGGTGGTACGCACCTAGCCGGTTTCCGTGCCGCATTGACCCGTACGCTGAACAGCTATATGGAACAAGATCCTAAGATCAAAAAGGATAAGGTGAACACCTCAGGTGATGATGCCCGTGAAGGTTTGACCGCCATTGTTTCCGTAAAAGTACCGGATCCTAAGTTCTCCTCTCAGACCAAAGACAAGCTGGTATCGTCTGAAGTGAAGTCAGCGGTAGAGCAGGAGATGGGACGACTACTGGCTGATCACTTGCAGGAAAATCCGAACGAAGCCAAAGCCATCGTTAACAAGATGCTGGAAGCGGCTCGTGCCCGTGAAGCGGCCCGTAAAGCCCGTGAGATGACCCGTCGTAAAGGTGCGCTGGATATTGCCGGTCTACCGGGCAAACTGGCGGACTGTCAGGAGAAAGATCCGGCGCTATCTGAACTCTACCTGGTGGAGGGTGACTC
>CAYFGP010000143.1:0-16263 GCA_964342385.1 uncultured Oleiphilus sp.
AATCATATCAATGACTTGGGCGGAACTTGCCTTCTTTTATGAAATATCCGGGTTAGCCGGTTTTCATCACCGGGGTTTATTAAGTTGGTACCCTGGATGTTTGTGGTGCTGTGGAGTACAGGTTTTATTGGTGCTAAATATGGCCTGCCTTACAGTGAGCCTTTTACTTTCTTGAGTTGGCGTATGGCCGCTAACGTGGCGATCTTCTGGCTGTTAATGCAGGCATTTAAAGTCACCCTGCCGAGAGACCCTGCATTATGGAAACAACAGGCGATAGCGGGCGCTTTGATTCATGGTGCATATCTGGGTGGTGTGTTCTCGGCGATTGAAACAGGGGCCTCGGCTGGCCTGACGGCTTTGTTAGTGAGCCTACAGCCTATCCTTGTCGCAATTCTGATGGCTTTTATCTATCAGAATAAACCCAGTATCCGTCAGTGGACGGGTTTAGCCTTGGGTATTACCGGGGTTGTACTGGTGTTAGTGGGCGGGCAAGCCGATCTGTTGGAAGGTGAGTTATTAACCGCTTCTGAGCTGGGTTGGATTGTTCTGGCGTTAGTGGGGATTACGCTTGGTACCCTATATCAGAAAAAATACTGTCAGCCTCAGCCGTTACTGTCGGCAAGTTTTATTCAGTATCTGGCAACTTTGGCAATTACTCTGACCTGTGTGCTGTTGTGGGAAGAGGGCAGTGTTGAGTGGCATGTTGAGTTTGTCGGAGCATTAACCTGGTCGGTACTGGTATTGTCAGTCGGGGCTTTGTTACTGCTGATGTTGATGATTCAGGCTGGTGAAGCTACTAAAACGGCAAGTTACTTCTATCTGGTACCGCCTTTTACTGCGTTGGAAGCCTGGATTCTATTTGATGAACAGTTCACCCCAATTGCTTTGGTAGGTATGGCCGTTACTGTATGGGGTGTGTATTGGGTGAATAAGCAGTAATCTGCTTATGGCCTAACGATAAAGTTCTTCGGCAGAGTAGTGCAGCTCCAACTGAGCACGCTCTGCCTTCTTCAGGCCTTTTACGACCAGACTATAAGAGCGGTCTATTAATCGTTCTGTCTCATTCGTCGGCATCGATTCTTTTAGTACTACACTGATCCAATGTTTTTTGGACATATGGTAAGCGGGCAGGACTTCGGGAAAGATATCTCTGAGCATAAAGGCTTCATCAGGATCACATTTCAGATTCAGAAAGTCACACCCGGCGAACTCAACGCCCAGTTCTTTACCTGAAGGACCACAAGTCCCCAATAAGGCAAACATCTTTCCTTTGACTTTAAATACCGCCGCATCCGGTCCGAAAGGGTAATCTTTCGTTGTTTCCGGGCGAGACAGGCAGTAATTGACAGCATCCTGATAATTCATCGTTCCTTTCCTGTATCTATATCTTTTGCTTCTATTTTGATTGAGCGCAGATCCAGATAATACCTGTCGTTTAGCCTTAGGAATAGTGATCGGGTTACCTCCGTAACCCGGTCTGATGATTAATCCAGATCTTCAGCATAATCCAACAGTTTTTCCATCAGGTATTGGTATTTACCATCCATGCCTGGAAAATTGTCATCGCCATTGGCTAGCAGGACCAGTCCCAGCGATTTCTCGGGATCATAAAACATCATGCTAAAGACACCTGGATCAGAACCGCTGTGGCCTTTCAGTGTGCGACCGTGGCTGGTCACTGTATACCAAAATATACCGTGCCCATCATTATGATCCCCGGATAACGTTGCCTGCATCAGAGCGGCGCTGTCCGAGTGAATAATGCGGGTATTATTATGTTTACCCTGATTTATCATCATACGCAGATAAACCGCCAGATCTCTGACACTGCTGCGCAATCCGCCGTCAGGCCAGGTCGATAAGTTGTACTGTGGCAGAGGAATAGGCTGTCCGGTATCAGAGCGCAAATGAGGTTGTGCGATTCGGCTGGCATCAAAATCACTGAGCTTCCAGCTGGTATTCGACATGCCCATAGGGCCGAATAGATTAAACTGGGCGTAATCAGCCAGAGACAGTCCTGTTTTTAGCTCAAGAGTATAACCGGCTAGTGCAGCCCCGATATTGGAGTACTGCTGCTCTCCCGGAGTGGTGAAGTTTGCTGGATCATAATACACGCCATCTTCAGCCAGATAGTTTTGTAGATAACCTCCCAGATCTGTCGGAACATCGGGGGAACAGGTTATATCGGTATAGGCACTGACCAGATACTGAATATCTCCCTCAGTATCGTTGTTGTAAGTAGTATTATGGATGTAATAAGCGCAGCCATAATAGTCACTATCGTTAATCCCACCAGTATGGGTTACCAGATGTCTGAGAGTGAGTGTGTCTGCCTCTGGCGTAGCCAGAGTAAAACTACCGGCTTGTGCCAGAGTTTCAGAAACGGAGGTATCCAGGCTTAACAGTTGCTGGTCTCTAGCGTGCATAATGGCGGTACCCATCACCGCTTTACTGATGGAGCCTAGCCAGAAAGGCGTGTCAGATCTCACTTTACTCAGTTGATTGGCATCTAAGTGGCCAAAGCCTTTGGCAAACAAGGTTTTGTTATCAGATACCAGGGCCAGAGCCATCCCCGGAATTTGATCTTCCTCCATCGCTTCATTAATGAGCTTAATAATATTGTCTTCTGCTTCGACTTTATCGAAGACTTCTTTAAGCGAATCGCCGTTACAGCCTGATAGAATGATTGCAGCGCTGAAAAATCCTGCAGAAAGCCATTTATTATTCATATGGGATAACTCCGAAAACCTCTCTAATCTGTGCCTTCAGCTTATCCTGTGGTTTTGTCAGAGTGGGTCGGGAAGTGTGGAATCTTGTCGGGTTTTGTCGAGAGATGTGGTGGTGATTCTCTATACAATGCTTAGTTTTTTGGGCAGGATTTATAGCTAGTTTTTTTGCTATCCATAGAAGTGTTCTAGTTCTTCTTACCGGTGGTTTTTCGAAAATATCGAAAGTTAATACCCTTTTTATGTGATTTTTCTCCAACTTTTTCAGGCTTATAGTGTGCTAAAACACAAATCGTGAGAATTGGAGATTTTCCATGTCTAGCTTTAAAGTACTGCAAAAAGTTCGGGGGATGCCAACCTCAGATGGTGCCGGTGTGCGCTTAAATCGTTTAATTGGTACCCCTCATCTACGCCATATCGATCCCTTCCTGATGTTAGATGAATTCAAGTCAGATCAACCTGATGATTATATTGCGGGCTTTCCGCCTCATCCCCATCGGGGCTTTGAAACCATTACTTATCTATTGCAAGGGTCTTTAAGGCACGAAGATCATATGGGCAATGTCGGCTTGCTGAAATCAGGTGGAGTACAGTGGATGACTGCTGGTGCAGGTATTATTCATTCTGAAATGCCGATGCAGGAAGAAGGATTGTTGTGGGGTTTTCAGTTCTGGCTAAACCTACCGGCAAAAGACAAAATGACAGAACCCTATTATCAGGATCTTGCCCCAGAACAGATCCCTGTGGTCGTGGATGATAACGGAGTCAAGCGCAAGATAGTCGCGGGCCACTCTCTGGGGGTTGATGGGCCTATTCAGAGAGCTGCGACTCAACCGCTGATGGTTGATCTTGTTTTACCAGCCAGTAGTGAAATAGAACATCCAATTCCTGAAGGGCATCAAGGTTTTGTTTATGTCTATGAAGGAGAGGTCTTTCTGCCTGCAGTTGATCTGACGCTAAAGCAGGGTGAGTTATTGGTATTTACGGGAGATTTGCTGTCTCTGCAGTCCTCAGAAGGGGCTGGTGTGTTGTTGGTTGCGGGTCAGCCTTTGCAGGAGCCTATTGTTCAGTACGGCCCTTTTGTGATGAACAGTGAGCAGGAGATTCAACAGGCTTTTGATGATTACCAGTCAGGTGCATTAGCTAAGGTGGCAGAAAAAATAGAGTAATTACATCACATTATGCGATTATAATTTGATCGCTTGAAATACTAAGATACTCTGTAATGGTGCGTCGCATTATTAAGGTGGTGTTAATTTAATAATCTCGAAAGAATTCGCTTATAACAAATCTAGCCCAACAGCTTTGTTTAATCTGTTGGGCTTTTTTATGTGTGTTTTGTGGTTTAAATGTATCTTTTTGTAAATAGAGTTTTTACTTAGTTGTATCAGAATGTATTTATAACATAATGATTTTTCACAATTTTTGTGACGTGATTCTTTGACAGTATATATAGCTAGGTGTCAAACTATTACTTAAGCATAAAAGAGTATATAGAATAGTGTTTTTATACTACTTTGTTTGAATTATGATTTGCGCGCTATTTTGATTCACCCTGGCGCTATACTGTTTAGTAAGGGTGCGTCTGGGCCAATTGCTTGATCGAATTATCTTTTTAACAGGCATCTTAGGCTCAAAACATGAAGGCTTGATGACAGAGGTGTACTATGCGGCGGAATCTTCCCGTGACCGGTCAAGAGCGATTGATGGATCCTGATCGCTGTATTATTTCTACCACGGATAAAAAAGGGAAGATTACTAACTGCAACGACTACTTCGTCGAGATGAGTGGCTTCTCCGAAGAGGAGTTGATGGGGGCGCCCCATAATTTGATTCGTCACCCAGATATGCCTCCAGCGGCTTTTCAGGATCTCTGGGATGTGATCAAACAAGGCAAGCCCTGGATTGGTGTGGTGAAAAACCGCTCTAAAGACGGTGGTCACTATTGGGTAGATGCCTATGCGACCCCTATCTTTGAAAACGGTCAGATAGTGGGCTACCAGTCCGTTCGTCATGCTCCTGATCGTGATGTCGTCAAACGTGCAGACGCCCTTTATGCCGCAATCAATGCCAATAAACACACCAGTTTATGGGCTAGGGCTAAAGGTTTCTTTTCTACCAGCTATTTCCGTAGAACCTGGGCTACCATCCTTCTTATTATGCTACCCATGCTGGCTTTAGTAGGTGTGTTGTTTGATGACGCCACCTGGCCAAAAATCATGGCGCTGTTTGCAGGTGCCGTCGGTGTGAGCGGTATAGCTGCCTGGTGGTTAGCTGCACCCATTTCCCGTTTGGCAAAGCAAAGTGCGGAAACCTTTTCAAATCCCGTAGCACAGATGGTCTTTACTGGGCGTTACGATGAGCTCGGTCAGTTGGAGCTAACGCAGAAGTTCTTGAACCTGACCATGAAAACTGTGGTTAATCGTCTGGAAAATGCATCAGGGCAGATTCATGGCCATACTTCAGATGTAGCTAACCAGGCACGCAGTGTGAGTGAGCAAACAGACAGTCAACTGGGTGATATTGCTCATGCGGCCAGTACTATGCAGCAGATGTCTGTAGCGACTGAACAAGTGGCTAGCAGCTGTGAAGATGCGGCCCGTTTAGCGAAAGAGACGGATGTTGTCAGTCAAAAAGGCCGGGATATCGTTGAACGTAGTGAGCGTTCTATTCAGCGTATGGCCACTGATGTACGTGAATCCATGCAGGTGATTCATGCGCTGGAAGAGAGCAGCCAAAATATTGAATCCATTTTGGATGTGATCAACGGTATTGCTGAGAAAACTAATCTGTTGGCATTGAATGCGGCCATTGAAGCGGCTCGTGCGGGTGAGCAGGGTCGAGGTTTTGCGGTCGTAGCGGATGAGGTGCGTAATCTGGCACAAAGCTCGCAAAAATCTACCGGTGAGATTCAGGCGCTATTGCAGACCTTCCAACAGCAGACACAACAGGTGGCTTCTATTATGTCCACTTGTGAGCAGCAAGCAGACTCTACCGTGGCTGAGATTAAAGAAGCGGAACAAGTGCTAGTGGATTTAGGTGAAACGATCTCTCAGCTGGGCCATATGAACCAACAGATTGCTACAGCGACAGTGCAGCAAAGTTCTGCGGCGAGTGAAATGAATCAGCGCTTAGAACAGGTACACTCTGCAGCTGAATCAGTCGCTCAGGCAAACCAGGAGATGGTTGCTGATAGTAACGAGTTATTGGACGAATCCAAAGATTTGGCAAGTTTGATTAAGCGTTTTGGTTCTGCGGCAAAATAATTGATCAATAGGGCTTGAGCAAAATAAACCGGAGCACTTTTCTAAAAGTCGCTCCGGTTTTTTGTTTTAGCAGAAGTGCAGTGTCCGCGGTTTCTATCAGATAATAAGCGAGGCGGGATGTTGCTGTAGCGCTAGTCCCTGTTTAGCCAGTGATCCAGCTTTTGAGTAAACTCAGGAATATTCAAAGGTTTGGTCAGGTAAGCATCAAAACCTGACGATAAGCCCAGTTCAATATCTGATGGCATCGCATTTGCGCTGAGAGCAATAACCGCTTTCTCCTGGTGAAGGGCTTCGGCGCGCATGAGTTGCAGTAATTCAAAGCCAGACATACCTGGCAGATTGATATCCAGAATGACAAGGTCCAGAGATTCTGTGCGCAGTAGGGTTAGACCTTCTTCAGGGGTGCTAGCCGTTAGTAAACGATCCCCTTGGCGTTTGCTAAAGATTTTTTCTACCAACAGGCGATTAGCCATATTGTCTTCCACATACAGTGTCGTGGTATGCATTAGGCCATCTGTATTTTCGGCACTGGCTAGCTTCTGGCCTTCAATTGAGTTCACGCGCTGTACTCCTTGGCAGATGGGCAGGGTCAGTGTGAATTGACTGCCTTCACCTACAATACTGTTAACGGTTATTTGGCCTTCCATAGCTTCGGCTAATTTCTTGCAAATGGTGAGGCCGATTCCTTTTCCTTGCTGTTGGCTTGATTCTCTACCAAAACGCTTAAAGGGCTCAAATAGTTGGGTTTGTTGTTCTTCTGTCAGCCCAAATCCTGTATCTCTGATATGAATATGGGCCGCTTCATCTAAAAATTCCACATCGATAACGACCCGACCATCAGGTCTGTTATATTTGATGCCGTTACTCAGTAAGTTTAACAGGATCTGACGAGTCCGCTTTTTATCAGCATATAAAGGTGGCGATGATAATTCTGGTAGCGTCATTTCCAGGGTGATTTGCCACTGTTGCTGTAGTGGGGCCGCTAAGTTTTTAACTTCATCAAGCAGGTCCTTGCAGTGCAGAGCTTCAAGATCAAGCTCCACCTGCCCTGACTCGATTCTGGCCAGATCTGCAACTTCATCAATGAGATGCGCCAGATGATGGCTGGCAGAGCGGATCTCCTGAACCTGATCGTTATGTTCATCAGAAAGATGTTCCTGGTCCATCTCCAATAATTGAGCATAGCCTTGAATAGCGTTCAAAGGTGTTCTTAGCTCATGACTCATACCGCGAAGAAATTCACATTTTGCTTGATTGGCTTGAGCCAGAATCTGGTTTTTGACCTCAGGGCTGATGATATCGGCTGTAGTCGATTCAGATCGGTTGCTTTCGGAATTTTCAATAGAAGCCGTTTCTAGTCGACTCGCGCAGCGACACAGTTCCAGAGTATTAGCGAGATTAGCTAAAAGTGGTTCCAGTAGCTGTGGTGACAGTGATAAAGCCTGTTCCTGTTCGGCCAGTAACAGAAAACCTTCGTGGCTATTGATGGGTAGAAACAGTACATGGTGGTAGTGGGCCAATGCCGGGTCGATCTGGCCTGATAACTGCTGGAGATGATTTAGGGCATAAGCCTCTGGCAGAGACTCTTGCACCAGATAGAAGTGCTCCTGATCAAGCAGAAAGCTACTGGGAGTGATTGCTTGTTGAATTGTGAAGCTGCTGTGACCGTTAGTCGTTGAACAACCCTGTAGATATAGGCCGCTACACATACCTGAGTGATACAACAAACGCTGCAACAGCTTTTGTATGAGTGGTTTTTCCTTGGTTTCAGAACCGATTAAGAGCGCAATATCATACAGCACTTTCATTTCTGACTCTGTCATAGGGCCTCCTGAATGAGCTGGTGGAGGTCACCTTGATATGCCTGAAAGCTTCGGATCAGTGGAAAGGGCAGGCTGAGTGGTAATCGTTGGTGAAATTGCCAGTATGCCTGTTGCTCAAAAGTTACTGATGGAGAGTTCGAAGCCGAACGCATATTTCGGGTGTACCTGAAAATATTATATTTTTTATAGAGTTATCATACCCTGCTTGTTGATAGATGCAAAAGCAATATCTAACAGAAGTTTATCAAAAGATTCGCTGTGTTTTTGCCCTGGCGGTAAGTCAATTGCGAATAACCGCTAATCAAAAACTAACGAATGGCCCATAGCCAGTTACCCAGTGAGAAGAACTAATAACTAACGAATAACCAGAAACTAGTAAATAGAGTGCTAGCCGGGTTGCCAGTGTTTAGCCCAGGCTCGCATCACTCGTTCAGGGTATTTGGTGCGACCAAGGCTGCCGTTGTATCGAGCCAGGGCCCGAGTCAGGTTGTTATCTTCTTTTTTTAAATAGTAGGCGAGAATGGTGCAACCGTAGCTAAGATTGGTACGCATATCGAATAAACTGTCTTCAGAGCGGCCAATCTCTTTTTTCCAAAACGGCATCACCTGCATTAAACCGCGGGCACCGGCTACAGATACTGCATCGGCTTTAAAGTGACTTTCTACCTCGATAACGGCTAACACCAGCTCTGGCATCAGCTGATGTTTACTGGCTTCAATATGGACCTGTTTGAGCAATTGCAACCGGAGTTTTGCATCAGGCACAAAGCGCTTGAGTCGGTTGCTCATATCGACCAACCAAACCTGAGCAGAGAACTCGTCACTAAAACTTTGCGAGGAAGCGGCTGCACGTAAGGCTTGTAGCAATTCAACAGGTGCTGATGAAGTGGCTAAAGCAGGGCGGGGTGTTGCTAGAAGAAAGGAAAAAAGTAAGATAGAGGAATAAAACAGCGGTCGTCCTTTAGAGACAGACCGCTGTTTTTGGCTGGCATTCAGCTTATTTGTATGGGGTATTCTGTTAAGAACAGAGGACTTTTTACCAACAAATCGCTTAGCCATAGGATCACATTACTAGCGCTGGAACTTTTCCTTCAGGAATTCCAGAACAGTATCCTGAGCGATCATGGTATTGCTTTCGTCACGACGACCTTTGTATTCCAGCTCACCGGCTTTCAGGCCGCGCTCACCGACAACGATGCGATGTGGAATGCCCATCAGTTCCAGATCGGCAAACTTAAAGCCTGGACGCTCATCACGGTCTTCCAGCAGCACGTCAAAACCTGCGGCTTTCAGATCCTGATACAGTTTTTCACTGGTCTCACGTACCAGCTCAGACTTGTGTGCGTTCATCGGTACGATAGCCACTTCAAACGGTGCCAGAGACTCAGGCCAGATAATGCCGTTCTCGTCATGACCCTGTTCGATAGCAGAAGCTACAACACGGGTTACACCGATACCGTAACAACCCATGATCATAGGGATTGGTTTGCCGTTCTCACCCAGAACAGTGGCGTTCATCGCTTCACTGTACTTGGTGCCCAGCTGGAAGATATGCCCCACTTCGATACCGCGCTTGATAGACAAAGTACCTTCGCCGTCTGGGCTAGGATCACCTTCTACCACATTACGGATATCTGCTACCTGAGGCAGTTCCAGATCACGGCCCCAGTTCACACCGAAGTAGTGTTTGTCATCGATATTAGCACCCGCGCCAAAGTCAGAAGATACGGCTACGGTACGGTCAACGATGCATGGGATTGCCAGATTGATTGGACCCAGAGAGCCTGGACCTGCACCGACGGCTTCACGTACTTCATCTTCGGTAGCAAAAGTCAGAGGCGCTGCAACTTCAGGCAGGTTTTCTGCTTTGATCTCGTTCAGAGAGTGATCACCACGCACGATCAGAGCGATAAAGTCAGCTTCAATCTCATCAGAGGCACGAACGATCAGGGTCTTGATGGTTTTTTCGATATCCAGATCAAAACCGTTCACCAGCGCATCAATAGTCTTGGTGTCTGGCGTATCAACCAGGCGCATCTCTTCTGTGGGTGCATCAGGTGCATCTTTAGGTGCCAGCGCTTCCGCTTTTTCCATATTCGCAGCGTAAGTGCCTGCTTCGTTGAATACGATATCGTCTTCACCAGAGTCGGCCAGTACGTGGAATTCGTGGGAACCGCTACCACCGATCGAGCCGTTATCCGCCAGTACTGGACGGTAGTTCAGGCCCAGACGGTCGAATACTTTACAATAGGCCTCAAACATACCGTCGTAGGTCTGCTGCAGAGATCCCTGGTTGGAGTGGAAGGAGTAAGCATCCTTCATGATAAATTCACGGGAACGCATCACACCAAAGCGAGGGCGGATCTCATCACGGAATTTAGTTTGGATCTGGTAGAAGTTAACTGGCAGCTGTTTGTAGCTCATCAGTTCTTTACGTGCCATCTCGGTGATCACTTCTTCATGGGTTGGGCCCACACAGAAATCACGATCGTGACGGTCTTTAAAACGCAGCAATTCAGGACCGTATTGTTCCCAACGGCCAGACTCCTGCCACAGCTCAGAAGGCTGTGCCGCAGGCATCAAAACTTCTTGAGATACTTTGTCCATCTCTTCGCGCACAATGCGCTCAACCTTACGCAGCGTGCGCAGGCCCAGGGGCAACCAGGTGTAAAGACCCGACGCCAGTTTACGGATCATACCCGCACGTAACATCAGCTGATGGCTGATCACCTCCGCGTCAGAAGGTGTTTCTTTTAAAGTGGAAATTAAAATTTGACTGGCTCGCATAGGAACTGTCCCTGGCAAAAAACTTTAGGTTCTTGAAATAATAGGCTTAATTGTATTCGTTGCTGCGACTTTGGTACAGAGTTGTGCACATCTAAACAACATATTTCGATATTCTCTGGCTAAGGTCAGAGAATATCGAGGAATTTTGCCTGATTTATTTTTACACCGAGATGAATTCTATGAGGGGTTTACGTCAAATTTTTACCATTGCTCTTCGCAAAAAAGCTCTGGGACGAAGCTCTGCCAGTTACTATGATGATCTATTGTAGTGACAGCTTAGTGTTTTCAGCTTGGCTTCACCATCCATAATAACGTCCATATCTACTGGTCCTTCAATGCCAGGTATTTGACCTTTATCTGAGTACTGCCAAATATCCCAATGTTTAACCCCAGCAGGTGGGTGCGGGGTTTTGGAAAAATCTGCTAACCAGAATGAGTAGTTATCAAATTCAGCGGTAATATCTGTTTGCCAGAAACTGGCATAGGAATAGATGATGGGTTGACACCCTACGCGTTTTTCCAGTTGTTGTAAGAATTTGAGCAGACTTTTTTGCACCTCTTGGGCTGTTAGTTGTTCGTTTGATTCAACGTCGACCATAGGTACTAGATTGAGCATTTGTCCTTTTATCGTGGTTAAGAAGTTATCCAGTTGCTGTTTAGTATCTGCTTTGGGATCAAAAAAGTGATACGGTCCTACCAGCAGGGTTGTTTTCCGGATATGGGCCATATTATGGCTAAAGCTGGGATCAACATAATCGCTGCCTTGGGTTGCTTTGAGATAGGCAAAACGTACACGACTGCTGGCAACACTAGACCAGTCTATATTGCCTTGATAATGGGATACATCGATACCGTGTATCGGACTGTCAGGTTGCTGGCGTAGGTGCCGCTTCACATAGTCCGGTGTTTCAACGGTTTTGGCTGAATCTGCTTTCTTTGGGGAGGGATTTGTTGAACTCGGATTTTTCTCTTTCTCGGCGTGCTTTTTTTCTGTGTTATCGTTTCCCGTATAGTGGGAGAACAAAGGCGGAGCTAACAAGAACAGCATTCCTATCTGTAGGGCAATTAATATAAATAGGGGCTTATGCAGCTTATGAGCGGAGAGTGACATTTTTCATGGTCCTTGAATATTGACAACAGTAAGGATCATGCTAACGATTCTGAGCGCTGGTTTAGCGGGCTATAAACATAAAAATTAGTGTCTATCGACGATAAATTCCGCCTCAACCTGATGCTCGGCCCCGTGTTGATATAAGCGACTGCTTTTTAATACAAAGCTATCCACGTTAAAACTAAAACGTTGTTGGTTCAGTTGATACTGAAGCTCTTCAACTGCTGTAGCAGGATTATTTTTGCTGCGTCCCAGTGTTAAGTGGGGATGATAGCGTCGGTTTTCTAACGGAATACCTGTTTGAGTGATTGCTCTGCAGATTTTCTGTTGCAGGTTCTTAAGGGGGCTACTGGCTTCCAGACCCAGCCAGAGTGCACCGCCCTTAAAGCAGCCCATATCTTGAGTGGTTAGCTCAAAAGGGGAGAACTCTATGGTGCTTAATGCCTGACACAGCGGTTCCATCAGTGAAGACGGCTGCTCATCTAAAAAGGCCAGAGTCAGATGCAGTTGCTCTTCCCGGCTCCAGCGAATCTCTTTCGCAGGGTATTGCAGTAGCGTTAGCTGATGGCGTAGTTGTTCTGGTAATTCAATGGCAATAAATAAACGCATAGTTGAGTATCTTCCTACGGGTACTGTTCCATTAGCACTTTCGTGCTCTGTTTCCACTATTGTTCTCATGCTGCGCTTTCACTATTACTTCCGTGCTGTGCTTTTTCCTCATCAGTGTTTTTCTTGTATCACTGATACTTTCTAAGTTTACTGATTCATAAAAATGGGCAGACGATAAGCACCCCAATCTCCCGGTGAGGTTTCAAAATGGCCCGGTAGTGGCGTATGGCAGCGTTTGCAGTAACCTTCTTCCAGATTCCATTCTCCCAGTTGATACCAGTCTCTTTCAATCAAACGTAAGCCGCAATTATGGCAGTAAGTGGAACTGCCTTCTGTATCGTGAACATTGCCGGTGTAGACGTAACGCAGGCCGTGTGACAGAGCAATTTTACGTGCGCGGGTCAGTGTAGATGCCGGGGTGCGAGGTTTATCCCGCATCTTCCAGTCAGGATGAAAGGCGGAAAAATGTAGCGGTATATCAGGGCCCAGATTGTCCATGATCCACGCAGACATAGCGGCCAGCTCTTGATCGCTGTCATTTTCATCGGGAATCAACAGGGTGGTGAGTTCGAACCACACCGTGGTTTCATGTTTCAGATACAGTAGGGTATCTAAAACCGGTGATAAGCTGGCACCACACAGGCGTTTATAGAAACCTTCACTGAAGGCTTTCAGATCAATATTAGCGGCATCCATATGACGGAAAAAACGCGGTCGGGCCTGATCGCTGATATAGCCTGCCGTGACGGCGATGGATTTGACGTTAATCTCCTGACAAGCCAGAGCAACGTCTTCGGCGTATTCCAGAAAGATTACCGGATCATTGTAGGTGTAAGCGATAGAGCGGCAGTGATGTTCGGCGCAAAACTGAGCAAGCTGTTCCGGGCTTGCGGCATCAGCCAGAGTATCCATCTCACGGGCTTTGCTCATATCCCAGTTTTGGCAGAATTTACAGGTTAGATTACATCCAGCAGTACCAAATGAGAGCACCGGAGTACCGGGCAGAAAATGGTTTAATGGTTTTTTCTCGACAGGATCAATACAGAAGCCACTGGAGCGACCATAGGTGTAGAGGCGCATATTGCCCTGATGATTACCCCGCACGTAACACAGCCCCCGTTGACCGGCTTTCAGTTGGCAAAAACGCGGACAGAGATCGCACTGAATCTTATGGTTATCAAGGCTATGCCAGAAGCCCACATCGATCTGACTCATATCCTTCTCTCCTCTGGCAGAGATGTTTCTATACTTAAAGGTTAGAAGTTGCACTCTGTTGCGGCAAATATCGGCGCTTTAAAGTGCAGAACAGCTGATAGATCAATCTCGGGAGCCTACTTATGGAGACCCGTCAACCGGCCGTATCGGGCCTGTTTTATTCTGCTCAACCAGAGCGTTTGGCATATGAAGTGGACCAGATGCTGCAGGACGCAAAACCCGGCCCTAATCAAACGGTCAGGGCTTTAGTCGTACCTCACGCAGGATATGTCTATTCGGGGGATATTGCCGCCAGCGCTTTTCGTTGTCTGACACCTGAAAGCCAGTACAAATTTATTTTACTGATCGGGCCTAGTCATCATGTGGCCTTTCAGGGATTGGCAGTGCCTAGTCATGATAACTTTAAAACACCCCTGGGACGCTTGCCTTTGGATACCGAACGCATTGCGCGCTGGGTTGATAAAGGGCTGGTGAACTACCACGATCTGGCTCATCAGGAGGAACATTGTTTGGAAGTGACCTTGCCCTTTTTACAGCGAGCGGAGGTGGAAGGGCCTTTGATTCCTGTCGTTGTAGGAAGAGCAACACCGGACCAGGTATCGGATCTTATTTTACCTGCACTGAATGATCCTGAGGCGTTAACCATCATCAGTACAGATATGAGCCACTACCATAACTACGAACAAGCTAAGCAGATTGACGAAAACACCCATCGCAGGTTGATGGCTGGAAACTATGATATTCACGGTGAAGAAGCCTGTGGTTATATGGGGTTGAACGGTTTGCAACGGGCGTTATCACTGACAGGCTATCGTATGCATCTGCTGCAACAGGCCAACTCCGGTGATAGTGCGGGTGATAAACAGTGTGTGGTGGGGTATGCCGCTTATGCCATCTACTGAAGCGTTAGCTGAGCCCTGCTCTGATCACAGCTATAACAAAGATCAACAAGCCCGTATGTTGGCTCTGGTGCGCTATACCATTGCGCAACGTTTGGGTTTGGCTTCTGATTGGGCGCAAGAGTTTGCTGAACGCCCCAAGGCATCTTGGTGGCAACAGCCCGCGGCTACCTTTGTCACCTTGACGCTTGATGGTCAGTTGCGTGGTTGTATAGGTTGCCTGGAGGCGTATCAGTCATTGCAAGAAGATCTACAGCAGAACGCTATTAGTGCGGCTTTTCGCGACTACCGCTTTCCTCCGCTGACTCAATCGGAGTTTCGCGATATCACGGTAGAGATCTCGGTACTCACACCATCTCAAGCGTTAGCAGCTGAGAGTGAAGAACAGCTGCTGGCTCAGTTAAGGCCGGGTATTGACGGTCTGATTCTGCAAGATGGTCAGTTTAAAGCGACATTTCTGCCTCAGGTGTGGCAGCAGCTGCCTGAACCGGAAGAGTTTGTGCATCGACTGAAACAGAAAGCCGGACTGGCAGTTGATCACTGGAGTCAAAGCATGCAATGTTCGGTATATCAGGTGCAGGAAATTCATGAGTAACTAAAGAGAAAGAGTAAAGGTTAGAGGATAAAGGGAATGGAACCATTGTCATCTCAGCATAAAACGGATCAAAGCGATAAAACTCAACAGGTCAGTGCATCAACAAGCGCTCCAACAGCTGCTTTAGCAGCCGAATCCCAAACAAAGACGCCGAAGCTGAATAATCTGTTTCAGCAGTTGCCTCAGGATCAATCCCAGGAGCAGTTTGAAGCTTTATTGACGCAACCCGGAGTTAAGCTGGAACGAATTGTGTCTAATGGACAATCCACTCCTGAAGGTGAATGGTACGACCAGGCGTGGGATGAATGGGTGATGATTCTGCAAGGTGAAGCGGGCTTGCTGATAGAAGGGCAGCAAACACTGCAGATGAGGCCGGGTGATAGCATCCTGTTGCCAGCCCATTGTCGTCATCGAGTGGAATGGACTTCTCCAGAGCAGACGACTATCTGGTTAGCGCTGCATTTGGGAGATGGCTGTACGGATTAATGTTATTAGGAACTTATGACGGTTAGGACGGGGTATAAGCTAGCTGAAGGGAGAAAAGAGATGAATGCACAACATAAAATGCAGGTTATTTTGGCTGACATCACGAAGTTAAAGGTAGGTGCTATCGTTAACGCCGCCAATAACACCTTGTTGGGTGGTGGTGGCGTTGATGGAGCCATTCATCGAGCTGCAGGACCTGAGCTATATGAGCATTGTCGTGGTTTAGGGGGCTGTGAAACCAGTCAGGCTAAAATCACTCCCGGCTTTCGTTTACCGGCTCAATTTATTATTCATACCGTAGGCCCTGTATGGAATGGTGGTGAGCAAGATGAAGCGGAACTGTTAGCTGGTTGTTATCACACGAGTATGGATCTGGCGGCTGAGAACGGCGTTACTACAGTGGCATTTCCGGCAATCAGTTGTGGTGTGTTTGGTTATCCTCTTGAGCAAGCGGTCGCAATCGCAGTGAAAAGTGTGCAAGAGAAACTGGTTCAGTATCCCGATATTGAGCAAGTCCAGTTTTGCTGTTTTTCTCCTGAGCTTGAATCCTTGTATCTGGAGCAGTTGGAGTCTGTTTAAGCGCTACACAAAGGCCAAAGAATTGCCCCTGAGATAAAAATAGAAAAAAATTAACTTTAAGTATTTAATTCTGTTGCACTTTTTTTTTAACTGGTGTTTAATACGCCCCGTTGCCCGGATAGCTCAGTCGGTAGAGCAGGGGATTGAAAATCCCCGTGTCGGCAGTT
>CAYFGP010000144.1:0-16026 GCA_964342385.1 uncultured Oleiphilus sp.
GGCAGCGAATAGAGGATAACTCTTTTTGGCTATTTGATCATCCGGGACCTGACAAGTAGAGGAAAACCTGTCCATCAATAGTTATTGGTCCAGAATGTACTTCTACCTCTTTGAGCTCTCCGCTGGCCAGTTTATGGATAAAGTAGAAGTGATCTCTTTTCTGCTGTTTGGCTAATGCGATTTCATGCTGGATCGCATCAATATCCATCTGATTAAGATCGGAGATCTTGAGTGCCAGAATCTGTGCAGAAGTATAGCCATAAAAGGTTAAAGCAGCCTGGTTAGCATTGACGATATCCTGGTTGCAGGGATCGATCATCAGCATGGGTATATGGGAGGCTTCAAACAGTAGACTAGAAGAGAGTTTACTGTTGATTATTTCTGCTTGATTCTCTTTATCCATCTTAACAGCCTTGATATTAAAGATTGCCAAGTACAAATATTCCGACGTTGAGTGTCTCTGCCTATTTGATGGCAAGATTAAGTATCTACCAGATAAGCGCAAGTAGTACAGACTGTTGCATTGGATATCTGGATTGATTAGGTATTAGCCAAGTGGGGCTGAATGGTATGAGATAAGACAAGTGGACGCAATGTATTGTCCCGGAGTACTGATCTGATCAGTACTCCGGGATAGGGAGATGGGTCTACGGAGTAATACAAATAGATAAGCGAATAGAGCGATGTCACATACTGACCTGAAACACTGCTGTATTCTGGCGCATATCTCGTGCTAAGCGTGACAGCTCATCACTGACACTTGCCAGCTGCTGACTATGATCAGCCCCAGTTTCCGCATGATCAGTCATCTGTACTGCGTTATCAGCGATATTCTCCGAAAACACCATCTGTTGCTCCGCCGCGGTTGAGATCTGCACCGCACGGATTTGAACATCTTCAATGGAGGTAAAGATCGCTTGCAGTGAGTTGGATACCTCACCCGCATGTTGCACGCTGACCGCTACTCGATCCTGACTTTGTTTAATCGCATCTGCAGCTCTGCGCACATTACTCTGCAGGTGCACCACCATATTTTCGATCTCACCGACAGAATCCTGAGTGCGCTGGGCCAGGCCTCGGACTTCATCGGCGACCACTGCAAAACCTCGGCCCTGTTCACCGGCTCGCGCCGCTTCGATAGCTGCGTTAAGCGCCAGTAGATTGGTCTGTTCAGCAATGGTACTGATCACACTGATAACCTCAGTAATCTTCTCACTGCTGTCAATGAGAGCGCTAATCTCTTCACTGACACTCTGCACCTCATCATTCACCGTCCGAATACTGCTCACTGAGTCCATTACTGACTGTTCCGCTGATTCCGACTCTTTTTTCACCTGTTTAATCAACTCTCCGACCTGGGTGATTTGCTGATTCACGTCGCTGATAGTCGCGGTCATCTCTTTGATATCGGTGCTCACTTCACGGGTCTGATTCAACTGGCTTTGGGTGGTGTGCACATTTTCCTTGGTGGTTTCTGCGGTTTGGCCTGCTGAACTGGCCAGTTGACCACTGGCAGATTCAATATTTCGAATCAGTACAACAAAATCATCCATCATCTGATTAAACGCCCGACTGACCTGCCCTACTTCATCTTTACCGTTGTAGTTCACCCGTAACATCAGGTTATGACTTTGTGCGGTATGGTCGATCTTGTTAGCAATCTCAGCTAAGCCTTTTTCCAGACGGTTCAGTGAGCGGCTGATCACAATTACGGCACCGCATACCACAACCAATAGTGGGATTACGGTCAACAGAGTCCAGGAATGCTTATCTTGTGCCTTGGCTGCAATGACTCCTGCTTTACTATTCAATAGCTCGGTCAATGCATCCTCACCCTGTTTCATGGCATTAATGCGTTCTGTCGCCAATTGAAACCACTGTGTTGAAGGGGTTGATGTTTCACGTTGCAGTACCTGATTACGAACCGCCTGTACTGCTGTTAGTTTATTTCCTTCCAATGACTGAGTAATGCTCTCAATGGGGTCAGAGTGCATATACTGCTTAAACAAGCCATAAAAGCTATCTTGAGCGGCAATCAAACTGGCGATACGTACCAAACTGGCATCAGTCACAGCTTGACGGCTTAAAGCACCCGAGATAATGGCGCGTTCAATACCTGCACGCTCTTTCATTTCCAGATAGTTATGCAACCCGGTTAATACATGGCTCAAATCGGCTTCGCTATTCACGATACTGATTTCAGGTAACAGGTTTAGCAGGGTGGCATTCATACCGGTGTAATAACCGATTGCCTGAGCAGGAGGGATATTTTTCTGATCAATTCGCGCTTGTATGGATGAACGCTGCGACATCTGCTCCATCACACCTTGATACACCTGCTGCAGATTATCCGGTAGGGATGTAAATGCATGGGAATTAGCGTAAGCGGTAAAGTCTGTTAGCTTTTGATCGGTCAGCGTTCTTTGTTTATCCAGAATGGCACGAAAGTCACCACCGGCCATAAAACCAGCTGAAGCGCCACGCTCCTTTTGTAGTTCATGTAATAAGGCATTGGCTTTGGCTAAAAAAGCACTGGCACTGACAATGGTTTCTGAATTGCGAATGGTCTTTTGTGCATCATTAATAGCAGTTACAGCAAAAACAATCAGGCTCAACACCAAGGGCATTGTAATCAGTAAAACACGGGCTTTGATCGACAAGTTCATAGAGCAATCCCTCTTTGTGGGGTATTTGATTTGAGAGGTCTTTACATCATGGGCCTCTAATCGCTACGCCTGTTTTCTCTATGTGGATCACTTAGGAGATACAAAAAGTTACACTAAGAATGGTGCCTGAGCTTTTACGGCACCCTGATCAGCCATAGATAAAAAGTAAATCCTGTAAATGTGATTGCATCAGAAAAAAAACTCCACATCATTTCCCCTCATTGATAATGAATATCTTTACAAAGGGAAAATCACTGTATGCTACTTCGACACTTTCAACGTTCCTCTCAACCGCTGATACATCGATGTCTATTTGCAGTGATTGCCCTTTCGGTTGTGACTTCTGCCGCTGTTTTTGCGGCTCCGGTTAATGTGCAAGTTGAAACTACACGCATCAAACCGCTGCACGAAACGCTGACTTTGCACGGTACTATCAAGGCGAAACTGACTTCTGATCTATCTCTATCGACCGATGGTTTGGTGAATCAGTTGGCCGTTGATGTTGGTAGTGAAGTGACTCAAGGTGAGCTACTGCTCAATTTGGACGATAAAACCACGCGCCAGCAGTTAGCCCAGACCAAAGCTCGTCGCCAGTCGTCAGAAACTCAGTTTAAAGAAGCATCTCGTAAGGCGAAAGAAGCGCAGGTACTGCATAAGAAAAAACATCTGGCGCAAACGGATCTGATCAGTCTGCAAGTGGCACGGGATGTGGCTTTATCAGACTTAGAAGCGATCAAGGCAGAAGAAGCACGTATTCAACATCAACTCAGCCTGCACACCCTTTATGCGCCTTTCTCAGGCATTATTACCGCTAAAAATACCGAACGGGGTGAATGGCTGACCAAGGGGCAAAACGCCTTTACTCTGGTATCCCTGAATGAGGTCTTGTTTGATGTGCAGGTACCTCAAGAATATTACCCAAAACGCCAATCTATCGCTCAGGTCACCCTGTATCCTGATACCGCACCTAATACAGAAATTCCCGCTGAATTAAGTACAGTTGTACCCGTAGGGCAGGCACTAAGCCGCACCCTGCTATTCCGCTTTGCACCGCTCAACAGCAATCCGCTGTTACTGCCGGGTACTTCTGCCAAGGCACATATCCAATTTGCTGCCAGCGATAAGATGGTACTGATCTCCCGTGATGCTTTGATTCACCATGCTGATGAGGGGCAGAGTGTCTTTGTCATACAAGATGGAAAGGCCAAGCGTCGTAGTATTACGGTGGGCAAAATCATCAATAATGACGTCCAGGTGCTATCGGGTCTGAGTGCTGATGAGCTGGTAGTGGTTCGTGGTAACGAACGCCTGCGTGAAGGGGCTGAAGTGACACTACTGTCTGCTGAATCGACTTCTTCATCAACGTCCACAGTTTCAACGACTGCTGCCAGACAGCCCTAAAGGATAATGTCCATGCCTGTAAGTATTTATCAACAAGGACGACTGCTGGCGGTTATCGTGCTGATGATCTGTCTGTTAGGTGTTGTTGCGGCGTTGCGTATGCCGGTGCAGATGATCCCTGATCTCTCTGCTCAGGTGATTGAGATCAATACCCGTTGGTCCGGTGCCACACCCCGTGATGTGGAGCAGGAGATCTTGATTGAGCAGGAACGTCATCTGCGTAATTTGCCCAATCTGGCTCATATGGAATCGGTTGCTTCTGCCGGTAGCGCTGAAATTACCCTGGAGTTCCCGCCAGGCACCGATCTGGACCAGCGTATGCTGGATGTAGTCAACGCGCTGAATAAAGTGCCGGGTTACCCGGAAAATGTTGATCAACCTAGCATTAACAGCAGTTCTTTCTCTGAAAACCCTTTTATGTATTTCTCGGTGACACCGCAACCGGGCAACCCTATGCAGCTGGATATGGATATGGTGGGCGATTTTCTCGACAGCCAGGTTCGACCGGTGATGGAACGGGTTAAGGGTGTATCCAGTGTTTCCATGCGCGGCGGTACCGAACGCCAGATCAAGATCAGTATCCAACCGGAAAAGCTAGCCCAACGAGGCCTGAGACTGAGCGATGTGCGCCGGACGATTCAGGCGCGTAACCGGGATATCTCAGCCGGTGATATCGAATCTGGTAAACGCCGTTATCTATTGCGCACTCAGGGCCGTTTTACCAATATTGATGAAATGGGTGAGCTGATTATTCAACACCAAAACGGTGTCAGCACCTATCTAAAAGATGTGGCTGATATCCAATTTGATCACTACGAAAAAAGCAGCTTTGCTTTTGTTAACGGTGAAAGAGCGGTCACCCTATCGGTACAAAAAGAGCCCGGTGCCAATGTGTTGCAGATTAAACAGGATATGCTACAAACCATCGAACGCTTGGGTCAGGATACCCTGCAGCCCAATGGCATGCGCATTCAGATGATTGGCGATGATGTGCGTTATGTGCAGGCTTCGATCAAGAGTGTGGTCATTAACCTGGGTTTAGGTGCTTTCCTCGCTAGCCTGATTCTTTATGTCTTTATGCGCTCTGGTCGCGCCACCCTGTACTGTTTACTGGGCCTACCGGTGTGTACCATCGCCGCCTTTATCGGCCTGATAGTATTTGATCGCAGCATCAATGTGATCTCCCTGGCAGGCATTACCTTTGCCATTGGTATGACGCTGGATAACAGTATCGTGGTGCTGGAAAGTATCGAGCAAAAGCTGCATCAGGGTATGAATAAACTGGAAGCGGCTATTGCTGGTGTAAAAGATGTTTGGACTGCGGTGATCGCCTCCAGTGCTACCACGGTGTTAGTGTTTACCCCTATCGTCTTTATCCAGCTGGAAGCGGGGCAACTCTATTCTGATATCGCCATTACGGTATCGGCGTCTATTCTGGCCTCTATGTTGTTTGCGCTGTTCATCTTACCTGCGGCTTGTGCCTACTTTGGTTTGGCCGCTGCACGTGAACACGACTATAACCGCAGCTGGCAGATGAAGCTGATTCGCGGCTTAAACTCGGGTGCTAAACGCCGTCTGCTGGCTATCGGCATCAGTATCGCAGGTACTCTGGGTTTAGCTATTGCTTATCTGCCCGCAGCGGAATATCTACCCGAGGGCGAAGAACCCAAAGCCTTCAGCCTGATGATCGCTCCAGCGGGTTATAACCTAAGCGAGATGAATCAGATTGCTGGTGAGGTGAAAACAAAGCTGGATGAGGCAATCAATAAAGATCCTGCTGAGTCTGTAGAGGCAGGTGAACTACCTGCCCTACGCTACTATCTGATGCAGGTGAGTTCTGGTGCTCTGTTTGCCCTGAGTGAACCACAGGATCATGCTCAGCTGGATACCATGATGGACGAGATGGTTAGCCTGTTTAAAAGCTACCCGGGTATGCGCGCCTTCTCATCACGAGGGTCTATTATCTCCAGTAATCAGGGCGGTACCCGTACCGTGGTATTGAACGTCTCTGGTCCTGATCAGGAAGATATCTTTAATACCGCAAAAAATATTATGAGCCGTGCCCAGGAAGTGTTTGATAAGCCGCGCCTGAATTCGCGGCCATCTTCGCTATCTCTGGATCAACCTCTACTGGAGATTACACCGAAATGGCAACGCCTGGCTGAAGTGGGCCTGGATACTGAAAGCTTTGGTATGACCGTCGCTGCTTTCAGTGATGGGGCCTATGTGGGGGAATATATCGATGGCGACAAAAAGGTTGATATGTTCCTGTTTAGCCGCAGTCATCCGGACCTCAGCATGGAAGATCTGGCTCAGATCCCAATCTATACCTCCAATGAGACAATTCTCCCGCTCTCCAGTCTGGCCGATATTCGTGAAGTCACCGCCAGTAAGGATATCCGCCGAGTAGAGGGTTTGCGGACCGTGTCCGTACATCTGTTACCACCACCTTCTGTACCTCTGGCTGCAGCGGTGGATAAGGTACGCCACGAGCTGATCCCAATGCTAAAAGATAAGGGAGAAGTAGCGCCCAAGGTCAATATCAGTATTACCGGTGCAGCTGACCAGCTGGATGCTACTCAGGAAGCACTGTTTAATAACTTTATTGTCGCGGCGGTGCTGATCTATCTTCTGCTGGTGGTGATCCTGTCCCACTGGATCTATCCCAGTCTGATTCTGACCACCGTCCCTCTGGGGATTGCCGGTGGTGTGGTCGGCCTGGTGATGGCCAATAGCCTGGGGCAGATATTGCCAGATTTTGGCTTACCGGCGTTCCAGCAAAGTTTCGATATGATCACCATGTTGGGTTTTGTCATTCTGCTCGGCACCGTGGTCAATAACCCGATTCTGATTGTGTGTCAGGCCAGAGCTAATATTCAGCAAGGTGCCGAGTCGGTACTCAAAGCCGTTAACCAAGCCGTGGCTCAGCGACTGAAACCCATCATTATGTCTACGGTGACTACGGTATTTGGTCTGGCACCTCTGGTGTTTATCCCCAGTCCGGGCAGTGAGCTGTATCAGGGGGTGGGTATCGTAGTGATGATGGGCATTTTGTTTTCTGTGCTGGTAACACTGATCTTTCTGCCTTGCCTGCTGATAAGCTGGTTTGAAGTGCAGCGTTATTTTAGCTCGAAACGAGAGAATAAGGCCGTATTGGAAGAGCCTCTGGTTTAGTAGGCTAAAGAGCTGTTTGGGCGTTCTATTTCTATAGAAAAGGGGCTGCTTAGTTAAACCTGTGCTGTTTGCTCAAACAAACAGCTTATTCAAATAAGCTGTCCAATTAAACAAAAAGCCAGCAATTCATAATTGAATGCTGGCTTTTTGTTTTCAGGCCTCTCGGTCCTTAATGACCGGAGTTAGGCCTCTTCGTAAATGGCATAAAACTTCTGTGCTTCACCAATGGTTTCCCAGGTGCCCTGATAACCCGCCGGTACCACAAATGCATCACCGGCATTGATCTCTTCAGAGACACCATCGGCATCGGTCAAAATTGCCTTACCTTTGATCAGATAACAAAACTCATCTTCGGTGTAGTTCAGTGTCCATTTACCTTCGGTGGAAGACCAGACTCCGCAGAAGAAGTTTTCTTTCTCGTTGGTAAACAGATTTTCCAACACCTCTTTGGGTGCACCTGCCAGTACACGCTCAGGATTAATCGGTGTTGGCTCACCTGCGTCGGCAGCAGGAGTAATGCGTTTCAGTTTTGTCATTGTAAACCTCCGTTCAGAAATCAAATTCCCATTGGGGATGTGATAGATAACAGAGGCAGTTTTTCAGACAGGTTCTGTTTGCTTGGCTTTATTAATACCGCTTAGCGTTATTAGCCGCGCTTAACTGTCTGCTTCAGATTGTTGTTGATGCCGTTCCAGTAAACAGTACAGCATAAACTTAAGGTCCGCGAGGGTACGACGTGCCCGTTCGCCTTTCTGGTTAACCACAACCAGGAAAGTACTGTGACTCACTTCCAGGTAAACACGTCCCAGCCGTTCCCGCTCTTTCAGGTGACGCTTGATTCCCATGCGCTTAAAGAGGCTGGCCATATGTGAGATCACCATCTCATCGTGGCGAATATCCAGCTCTTTAAGTTCCGGCACAGAAAACATCGCCTGTACTAATGTCAGTACGGCTTTTTGGCGCTTATAAACCTTAAGGTTCAGCTTCAGCATCTGATCCAACAGGGCATCAAGTTCCATCTCTTCAACGGGCAGGGCGGTCATTTGCCCCATCACCTGCTCCATATCATTCAGCCAGTTCTGAGCCATGGCATACAGTATCGCATGTTTGTTGGGAAAGTAATGATATAAAGAGCCGATAGATATCCCCACTTCCTTGGCGATTAAAATCGTACTCAAATCATCTAAACCGACCTTCTCAAGCAGCTCCCCGGTCACATCAAGAATTTCTTTGGAGCGTTTCTTTGAACGCCCCTGTACTGGGGCCGTTCTGGGGCTTAAGTCCTGTTTAGTACGCTTTTCCAACACATCCGCCGATGCGTTTTTTTTCTGCTCTTTACCCTGCATTGACATCCAATCCGAAAGCCTGAAAAACTGCCATTATAATGTAAAAGCGTTCTCAAGCTCAGAAAAAACGATCCCGCATCGAGTAATACAGCATACCGGCAACCAAACCCGGCCAACGCAACAGCGTTCCCCCTGGGAATGTCGGTGAAGGCATCGCGGCAAAGGTATCAAACTTCTCGGCGCTGCCACTCAGTGCTTCCGCCATCAGCTTGCCACCTAAGGTCGCCAAAGCAACACCGTGCCCCGAGTAACCCTGTGCAACAAACAGGTTATCCTCTACACGATCAAAAAATGGCATACGATTCATGGTAATCGCCAGCGTACCACCCCAGCCGTAATCAATGCGCAGGTCTTTTAACTCTGGATAGAATTCCAACATATACTTGCGCACAAAATTAGGAATATCCTTGGGGAAGCTGGAGCTGTAGTTTTCGCCACCACCCCATAGCAAGCGGTTATCCCCTGACAGTTTGAAGTAGTTGATCACAAAGCGAGAGTCGGCTACTGCTACATCATCGCGGTTGATCCGACGGCACATCTCTTCACTTAACGGTTCTGTGGCCAGGATAAAGTTATTGATTGGCATAATTTTGCCCGCCACTCTAGGTTCCAATTTCCCCAGATAGCCGTTACAGGCGAGCAGAATATATTTTGCATTGACCCGCCCCCCCTCGGTAATTACATGGGCGTTTTGTCCCGCTTGATAACTCTGAACACGGGTGTCTTCATAAATCTTCACACCGGCTTTTTCGGCGGCTGCGGCCAGGCCTAAAGCATAATTCAGTGGGTGTAGATGGGCGCCTTGTGTCCAGTATTCACCGGCAGAGTAACGATCTGTACCCAGCATGTCAGAGACCTCAGAAGGCTCGACGTATTGGATATCCTGATAACCCAGTACTTCGTGTTTGTACTCAACGGATTCTTTAAGCTCGTCATTGTGTTTGGTTTTGGCCGCAACATGCAGTACACCCTGCTTCAGATCACATTGAATCTGGTGTTTCGCAATCAGGTCTTTAACCAAATCCACTGACTCAAGAGACATCTGCCACAGTGCGTCTGCGTTTTGTTTGCCTACCTTATGGATCATATCGGCATGATCCATATTGTGTCCCTGACACACTTGGCCGCCATTACGACCAGAGGCACCCCAGCCCACCTTTTCTGCTTCTAATAAGCTAACACTGTAACCTTTTTCGGCCAGATGGAGAGCGGCAGACAGGCCCGTGTAACCGGCACCAATCACACAAATATCGGTGCTGGTCTCACCCTGAAGCTCCGGGTAATCCCGTTTTGCATTCGCAGAGGCCGCGTAATAGGAAGTTTCATACCCTTTTAAACTCATTTGCCCTCCAAAAGATCCAAGGTGCTATCTTTAATGAAACGTTATAAAAACCGTAAAAAGCTGATTTATGGTCAGCAAGAAAATTTATAAACCGAATAATAATTCTAGTTAAAATGCTTTTCAAGCCAGTATCTACAAGTATTTTTTCTAACTTGGTGTTGATTTAGTTTTTAGCATGACATAGTCTTTAAAACTGAATTATGTTTCGGGTTATGCAAAAAGAAAAGATTGCTTGCATCCGAATTATAGTTCGACTTAACAGTTCCTGATCTAACCGATTGCAGGAACAGCATCTAAAACCGTCTTACCTGTATATGGCCTGCTGGCAGGCTAAAGCTGGTGTAGGTAGTGCAAATGCCAAGCGCATGGTATTTGCCGAGCTGCAGTTCAGCGAAGGTGAGACGAAAAGAAAAAAATCAAATAGGTGATTTATGGAAGCCGTGGCAAGCTTTCTCAAAGAGAACGCCATTACAGAGGTAGAATCCACGTTAGCGGATATGACAGGTAATGCCCGAGGCAAATTCTACCCAACTGAAAAGTTTCTAGCCGAAAAAGGGGGCAAAATCCCAGAAAGCCTGTTGGTACAAACCGTCAATGGCGAGTGGGCGGATAACCACTACGATATTGTTGATCCAACAGATAAAGATATGGTGCTGGAGCCGGATCCAGATACTCTGCGCTTAGTCCCCTGGGCTGATGAGCCAACAGCCCTCGTTATTAATGATTGCTATACCAGTGAAGGTGATCTGCACCCACTGTCCAGCCGCTCTGTACTGCGTCGCGTGCTGGCACTCTATGAAAAAGAAGGCTTAAAGCCTGTTATTGCACCAGAAGTTGAGTTCTATCTGGTACAAAAAAATATCGATCCAGACTATGAGCTAAAACCGGCTACCGGTCGCTCTGGTCGTCGGGAAACGGCGCGTCAATCCTACAGCATTGATGCCGTGAATGAGTTTAACCCGGTGATTGATACCCTATACAGCTACTGTGATGAGCTGAAACTGGATGTGGATACGTTGATTCACGAATCCGGTGCCGCTCAGATGGAGATCAACTTCCTGCACGGGGATGCGCTGAGCCTGGCGGATCAGGTCTTCGTCTTTAAACGCGCGCTACGTGAGACTGCACTGAAGCACGGTATGTACGCTACCTTTATGGCGAAACCGATGCAGCATGAGCCCGGCAGCTCTATGCATATCCACCAGAGTCTGATTGATATTAAGACCGGTAAAAATATCTTTGCGGGTGAACAAGAGGGTGAGTTTTCGGAGGCTTTCTACCACTATATTGGAGGCCTGCAAAAATACACTCCTAATGCGATCTCCTTCTACGCCCCGAATGTAAACTCCTATCGCCGCTTTGCGCCTGAAATTGCAGCGCCGGTGAATTTTGAGTGGGGTATTGATAATCGTACTGCTGGGCTACGCGTCCCGGAGGCACCTCTGCCTGCGACCCGTCTGGAAAACCGTTTCCCAGGTGCTGATTGCAACCCTTATTTGGCCATTGCTGCCAGCCTGGCTTGTGGTTATCTCGGTATGAAAGCCGGTGTTAAACCGTCTGAGCCAGCCACCGGTATTACCGCTGAAGAGGGCGATCCTGTTGAAGTGGCTCGTTCACTGGAAGAAGCACTACGACTACTGGAAGACTGCCCGGAACTACAAGATATCTTGGGCAAGCGCTTTATCGAAGCCTATGTCGGAGTGAAACGCGCCGAGTTTGAAACCTTTAACCAGGTCATCAGCTCCTGGGAGCGTGAGTTCCTGCTGTTAACCGTTTGATCCTAAGTCATAACTCAACTGTATAGTCGCTACTACTTGAAGGTGGTAGCGACCCAATTTTTGTACCTGCTATAAACATAGATGAGAGGCCACAACAATGAAAAAAGCTATGTCATCCCGTTTAAAAACGTTGGCAGCAGCAACTGCTTTAGGCATCGCTTCCTGGGCACCTACCACCTACGCACAGGAAGTACTGAACTTTTATAACTGGTCGGATTATATCGGGGAAGAAACCATCGCCCGTTTTGAGAAAGAGACCGGTATCAAAGTCAATTACGATGTTTACGATAGTAATGAAACCCTTGAAGCTAAGCTGTTAGCCGGTAATGCGGGTTATGACCTTGTTGTGCCGAGCTCTCACTTTATGGCGCTACAGATCAAAGCCGGTATTTTTCAGAAGCTGGATAAATCTCAGCTGCCTAATCTGAAAAATCTGGATCCTAAACTGATGACCATGCTGGAAAATAAAGATCCAGGTAACGCGTACGGCATCCCTTATCTGTGGGGGACTACAGGTATTGGCTATAACCCTAAAATGGTTGCTGAGGTGTTAGGTGATGACGCGCCTCTGAATAGCTGGGATCTGATCTTTAAACCTGAAAATATGGAAAAGCTGGCTGAGTGTGGCGTGACCTTCCTGGATTCCTCGGATGAGATGTTCCCATTTGTTCTGCTGTATAACGGAGAAGACCCTAACTCCAATAGTCGCAAGCATTTCAAATCTAACAGTGAAGCTTCCAAAACCCTGAAGGCAGTACGTCCTTATATCAAACAATTCACCTCGTCCCAATATACGAATGATCTGGCAAATGGTGATATCTGTGTTGCGGTAGGTTTCTCCGGAGATATTTTCCAGGCCTCTGCCCGTGCCGAGGAAGCCGGCAATGGCATTGAAGTGGTTTACACCATTCCAAAAGAAGGCAGTGAAATGTGGTTCGATATGCTGCTGATTCCTGCGGATGCTAAGAATTCAGAAAATGCTCATAAATTTATCAATTACCTGATGCGTCCAGAGGTGATTGCTGAAATTACTGATTATGTTTGGTATGCAAATCCGAACCCAGCAGCCACTCAGTTGATCGACTCTGAAATTGCCAATGATCCGGCTATTTACCCAACAGAAACGGTTCGCAACAACCTGTTTATCAGCACGCAAGTAAACCCTAAGACGGCCAAAATACGTAACCGTACCTGGACAGAAATCAAATCAGGTCGCTGATAGATTCTGATTTTCTCTGCAAACGTTGGCTATGCCACCCACTGTGCTGATCTCTCTACAGCACAGTGGGCTTTTTCATCTCTGCTTTCAGTCCTGCCAAATCATGTTTAACCAGCCTTACCTGACAATCCCCTTACCCTGTAAATAACGTTATTCTATTGATCACCATTAGAGATAAGAGAATGCCTTCCTGCACCGAGCACACAATTGACAATAAAAGTGTGTCAAAAACCTTCTGGCGCTATGCCTTACCTTCCATTACCGCACTGCTGGTCAGCGGTTTGTACGAAATTATCGACGGCATCTTTGTCGGGCGTTACGTGGGTTATGAAGGCCTTGCCGCTATTAATGTATCCTGGCCGATTATCTTTGTTGTGACCGGTATTGGCTTTCTGATCGGTATTGGCAGTGGCAGTTTGATCTCCATCTATCGTGGTCAAAACCAGCCTGCACAAGCTCTGAAAGTCTTCAATGCCAGCATCGGTTTATTACTGTTGTTCAGCATTGTTTGCACCTTACTGATGCTCTGGCTGGATACCCCTTTACTGCAACTGCAGAATGCCTCTGGCCTTACTCTGGATATGGCGCTGGACTATACCGAAACCTTTGCTTATGGCAGTAGTATGACTCTGCTGGCGACGGCACTGCCGATTATGATTCGTAATGACGACAGCCCTATGATCGCCACGGGTCTGCTGATGCTGGGAGCCTTGCTGAATATCCTGTTGGATTATCTGTTTGTCGTGGAACTGGAATGGGCTATTCGAGGGGCAGCCATCGCTACGGTTTCGGCGCAAGCCTGTGTGACCCTGGCAGCAATCTATTATTTATTACGTTTTAGCACAGGGCTGCAGCTCAGCCGTCAGCTACTGCCACTGGACTTTGTGCTGGCAAAACGCATCTTGCTCCTCGGCTCATCCACCTTTGTCATGTATCTCTATACCAGCTTTGATGTTGCTTTACATAATCGCTTATTTATGGACCATGGCAGCGCTTTAACTCTCGGGGCCTACGCCATTGTCGGTTATCTAATGATGCTGTTTTACCTACTGGCGGAAGGTATTTCAGACGGTATGCAGCCGCCGGTGAGTTATTTCTACGGTGAGCAATCGCCCCATAAAATGGCTGCGGTGGTTAAACTGGCCACGGTATTGATTCTCTGCACAGGTATCGGCTGGACACTGTTATTAAATCTGACACCTGAGGTGATCATTAGTCTGTTCAGTCAGGGCAATATCGCCCTACAGGACAGCGCTATTGAAGGTATACGCCTGCATCTATTTGCTATGTGTCTGGATGGTTTTATTGTATTAAGCGCCGTCTACTTCACTGCGGTGGATCAGGGGAAAAAGGCCTTGATTATCTCGGTGAGCAATATCGCTATCCAGCTACCTTTCCTTTTGATCCTACCGATGTATCTGGATGTTAAGGGTATTTGGCTGGCTCTGCCGATATCCACAACCCTGCTCTGTCTGATTGTTGCCCCCATGATGTGGCATGACCTGCGCCAAAGGCAGCGTAAGACCGTAATCGCCTGATATGTCTCCTGATACGGCTCCTGATACGATTCCTGATATGCCTTCTGATTGTTACCTAAAAACCACCGCCTATGGCGGTGGTGATTGTTTTAGCTGCGTGATAAATACCGAGAGATGATCAACAGAGGGCTAAGAAAGACCAGAAAAAAAGCCTGGAGTAACTCCAGGCTGCTAACGTGAATGCGAGTAAGAATGCGTTAGGTGAGGGTTAGGTGAGAGTTAACTCAGTAAATCTTTAATGCGGAAATAGATCATGGCAGCGGCTAAGCCGGGAGTCCGTAACAAGGTACCACCCGGGTAGGCTTGATGGGGCACACGAGCAAAGAGATCAAAACGTTCGGCTTGCCCGCTGATCGCCTCTGCGATGGTTTTACCGCCAATACCGGCCATAGCGACACCATGACCAGAATAGCCGTGTATATAAAAGGCGTTGTCAGCTAATCTGCCAAACTGAGGCATACGGTTCATCGTCACCGCAATATTACCGCCCCAGCTTTTCTCGATACGAATGCCTTTCAGCTGTGGGAAGGCATGCAGAATCCGCCCCATCATAACCTCACGCAGGTTCGATGGTTCATCACGGGTGAGCCCAGTACGACCACCCCATAACAGACGTCCCTGAGCATCTTTACGGAAATAGCTCAGTAAATATTTGCTGTCGACCACAGCGGGATTGTCCGGTAGCACGGTTTCAGGAACCGGCTCTGTTGCACAGATATAGCTGCCCACGGGTAAGATATAACGGGCTAACTGAGGCACCAGCTTATCCAGATAAGCATTTGCGGCGACAACTAGAAAATCCGCTGTAACACTGCCGGTTTCCGTACTGACCTTAACCTTTTTACCCTGCTTAATATCGATCACTGGGGAGTGTTCGTAAAACTGAACACCCGCCTGCTGCGCCGCTTGCGCCATGCCCAGGGTGTAATTCATTGGATGCAGATGGCCACCTAAGGCATCATAACAACCCGCAAAGTACGCAGATGAACCTGTAAGTTGCTCGACTCTGCTCTGTGACATCATCTCAACAGAGTAATCAAACGTCTGATCATACAGTTCAACCATGGCTTCAAGATCAGCCACATGGCTGGCTTTAGAAGCGACCTCAATCTGCCCCAGGGTCAGATCACACTCAATCTGGTATTTCGCCACACGCTGTTTGATCAGATCCATCGCCTCTAACGAAATGGCAAATGCCTTTTTAGCATCGTCCAGTCCCAGCAGATCTATCATGGTATCGGCATGATCCCCTGCGCCAGCAATAATCTGACCTCCAGAGCGACCCGATGCGCCCCAGGACAGATCCTGAGCCTCCAATACCGTAACGCGGTAACCTTTTTCAGCTAACTCCAGTGCCGCACTGACACCCGTGATACCTGAGCCGACAATCACCACATCTGTCTGATGATCACCCTGTAATCTCTGACATTGCAGGTCATATTTTTTGGTCGCAGCATAGATGCTATCGGCATGCATGGCTTACTCCACTGTAATAAATACCTTGCGGCATTGTAACTATTCAGCTGCCTGACCAAAGATATCAGGCAGCTGCCCACAAAATA
>CAYFGP010000145.1:0-15956 GCA_964342385.1 uncultured Oleiphilus sp.
AACAGTCTACTGCTCTACCAACTGAGCTATCAGGGATCTCTCTAAGAGATGGCGCGTATTATACATAGCCTTTTGGACTACGCAACCCCTTCTTGGAACTTTTTTCAAAATAATGGGGGACAAGACTTCTCTCTAAGCTACTCGCTTCCCATACCTTACCTAGAAAAAGAAAAAATACTCTTGTTGAGGTGCGTATCTGGTACAAGTAATCACTGGTGAAAATGGCTGTGATTACCTAAATTTAAGCTATTACCTCTTGGCATTGATCAGACGACACCGAACATCATTACCCTATTCAATACGTGTGATTAAATAAAACGTCGTTGTTTAAGAAAAAGATTTATCAGAACTATTGCATCAATCTACAAAAAAGAAATACATTAACAACAACTTAAGAGCGCAGCATCTTGGTGCATAGAGACAAAGTTAGTCTTAGATATCAGCCTCTACAGCTGACTATAAATACTGTCGGTTGATACCTTTGCTGGGCATTTGTTTCTGAATACCTGCTTCTGATTCAGAGGGGCCAGACCATGAAGACCGATATCCTAAAAGATCCCTTCAATCAGGCCATCTTGCAAAGTGCCAATATCGCCATCATCACCACTGAACAGGATGGCACCATCACCTATATGAACCCCTATGCGCTGGATATGCTGGAATATTCCGCCGAAGAGTTACTGCACAAACACTCCCCTGGAGTTTTTCATGACCTTGATGAAGTCGCGGAGCGTGCCCGAGCATTAAGCGACATGCTGGGTTACGAGGTTAAGGTAGGCTTTGATACCTTTGTTGCTCTGGCCAGACTGGATAAGCCTGACGAAAACGATTGGACGTATATCGCAAAGAGTGGTCGCCGTATTCCTGTCCACCTCTCTGTAACTGCAATTTCTGATACGAATCGGGAACTGCTAGGCTTTATGGGTATGGCAAAAGATATTACCGATATCAAACTGGCCCAGGAAAAAGAGAAAGAGCTCAACCAGCGTTATCAACAACTGGCAGAAGCGGCATTTGAAGCCATTTGTTTGTCTGTTGATGGCCGTATTATCGATGTAAATCATCAATTTGAAGACCTGTTTCTCTGTACCAGAGACGAGGCGCTGGGACGTGAACTAACCAGTTTTGTCGCCCCCCAATCTATTGATATTGTGCGCGAAAATATCGTTCGCGGTCATGCGGATATCTACGAAGCTGTGCTGATAGATAATAACGGTCGGGAGATCCACACTGAGATCTGCGGCAAGAGCCGTCTGGTTGATGACAAGATGATTCGTATCACTGCCGTACGAGATATCTCGGAACGAAAATACTTTGAGCAGGAGATTGCCGAAAAACAATCCGCGCTGGAAGATCTCAATATCCGCCTGGCACATCTGGCTAATACAGATGAACTGACTCAATTGCCCAATAAAAGGGCCTTGATGAAGTATCTGGAGCGCTTTTTTGATTATTGCCAACGCCATCAGAAAAACCTGGCGGTACTGATATTCGATATCGACCACTTTAAAATGTATAACGATACATACGGTCACTTAGAAGGCGATCGAGTGTTACAGCAAGTGGCTGATCTTTGTATGGGCTGTTTACGCAGCAGTGATTATGTCGGACGCTTTGGCGGTGAGGAGTTTGTTATCGTATTACCAGAGACTGACACAGCCCAGGCACTCAAAACAGCAGAAAAAGTCCGTATCAATATTCAGGGCAGTAAACAATTCAGTCACCCGGTCACTGTCAGCATCGGTATTGCCAGTTTGAATGAGCATCATAAAAGCCCTAAGGAGTTGCTCCATAGTGCAGATATGCAGCTGTACCGCGCGAAACGTTCTGGCCGTAATCGCTGTGCATTCTGATCGACGTGTTTGTTTACGACAACCAACCCAAGCTCAAATTGCACTGATGAAATAAGCAGAACTTGGTACACTGCGCCCCGGTCCAGATTCTTTTATTGAATGGGAAATTTTGATCTCACATCTGCTGCCTGTTTGTTTATAGCCTCGAAGCTAAGCCCTAAACCCAGGCCTTTAGCCTAAGTCTTTAACGACGAACACGGGCAATAGCCTAGAAGCAGCTGTGTTTATATCCGGGTAATACGTTTTGCAGTTTTTCAACCAACGCCAGCGCTTATCATTTGCCCCTGTTGCCTTCTTTCTATTTGTCTCGCTCTTTTGGCTTGCGTTAATGGTTAACCCTGTTTTTGCAGCGCCGATTAGCGTGATTGATGACCGACAAAATACCGTCACCCTGCAGCAACCCGCTCAACGTATTATTAGTCTGGCGCCAAGCACAACAGAGCTAGTCTACAGCGCTGGAGCAGGCAATAAACTCGTAGCAGCCGTTAGTTTTAGCAACTACCCGGAGGCAGCCAAAAACCTTCCCTTAGTCGGCAGTTATAATCAGTTTGATCTGGAACGAGTACTTGCCTATCAGCCGGATCTGGTCATCAGCTGGTATAGTGGTAATCAGCCAGAAGCCATTGAACAACTGGAAAAGCTGGGTATTGCCGTTTACCGCACTGAGACTCGTTATCTGGAGCAATTGCCAGAAACTCTAATCAAAATCGGTCAGCTGGCGGGCACAGAAACCGCCGCCCAACAGGAAGCCACACGCTTTAAACAAACACTGCAACACCTAAAAGATAGCTACAGTACAAAAGCCAAGGTACGAGTGTTTTACCAGGTCTGGAATCAGCCTCTGATCACTATTAACCAAGAGAACCTGATCTCTCAAGTGATCGAGGTCTGCGGTGGTGATAACGTTTTTGCTGAGTTGGATTCCATTGCGCCTAGGATTGATGTCGAAGCCGTATTAAAAGCCGACCCTGATGCCATTGTCGCCAGCGGTATGGATGAGCAAAGACCGGAATGGCTCAGCGACTGGAAAGCCTGGCCAAGCCTAAAAGCCGTACAGGATCAGCAATTGCACTTTGTGCCACCAGATCATATTCAGCGTCAAACAGCTCGGGTGCTGTTAGGTGCTGAACGTTTGTGTCAGCAACTTGACCGCACTCGTCGCATCAACGTCGAGAGTCAGCAGGGTGATGACCAATCATGACCTTATCTGCTGTATCCCACCAACAAAAGCGCAATCTGCTTTGCCTGCTCCTGCTGGTTCTGGCCTGTATCGGCAGCCTGATCTTGGCACTAACGTCAGGCAGTATTGAGATCTCGCTGCCTGATCTTTGGTTAGTGATTACCACGGATCAAACCTCACTACAAAGTACGGTCGTTAATGAGCTACGCCTCCCCCGTGCACTATCGGCGTTGATTGTGGGCGCTCAGCTGGCCTTAGCAGGCTGCTTAATGCAGGTACTATTAAGAAATCCGCTGGCTGATCCCTATGTGCTGGGTGTTTCCGGGGGAGCAGCTGTTGGGGCGCTATTCAGTATTATGATGGGGCTGGGTAGCTTTGCTATGTCTGCTAATGCTTTTATCGGGGCCATGGTGAATTTGCTGCTAGTCTTTGGCTTGGCCCACAGCCAGGGTAGCTGGTCCCCGACTCGTCTTTTATTAACCGGCGTGGTGACGGCTGCAGGCTGGGGGGCTGTAATCAGCTTTATGCTCTCCATTAGTCAGGATCATCAGCTCACGGGGATGGTGTTCTGGTTGATGGGGGATCTCAGTCGTGCACAGCTGCCGGGACAACACAGTCTGGTATTTCTCATCTGTTTACTGCTCAGCTGGGCACTGGCCCGGCCACTGAATCTGATGCTGCGCGGTGAAATGCAGGCTAAAGCCTTGGGTGTCTCGGTTTATCCCTTACAGATCGGTCTCTATCTATTAGCCTCATTATTAACTGCCTCTGCGGTAACACAAGCCGGTAGTATTGGCTTTTTAGGCTTGGTAGTACCTCATATTCTGCGTTTAAGCCTGGGTACGGATCACCGCTTGCTACTACCTGCCTCCGCCTTAGCCGGTGGCTGTTTATTGCTACTGGCCGATACATTGGCTCGAACGCTAATTGCACCACAGCAACTCCCTGTCGGTGTCATTACTGCCTTCTTAGGCGTCCCCGTATTCCTGTGGGTGCTGCAGAAAAGTAATCGGGGGTTGGTATGAGTCAGTCAAATAATGGTGATCAAAGCGGTTCAGGTAGCACAATAAACGACTCAATAAAAACCACGCCAAAAGTGCTACTGGCAGCGCAGCAACTCGGCGTTAAAATTGCCGGTAAGACGATCTGTCAGAATCTGAATTTAGAGCTGGCGGAAGGCGAAGTCTGGGGTATTCTGGGTGGCAATGGCGCGGGTAAAACCACATTACTGCATACCCTGGCGGGCTTTAGAGAGTCCGATCACGGCCAGGTATTGATTGAGCAAACACCCATCAAACAGATAAAAGCCAAACACAGAGCTCAAAAGCTCGGCTTTTTGCTGCAGGATGAGAAAAATGCCTTCCCGGCAACAGTATTGGAAACAGCTCTACAAGGTCGTCACCCACATCTCGGCCATTGGCAGTGGGAAAGCGCTGAAGATGAAAAGATAGCATTGCAGGCTTTAGAGCAAGTGGGCTTAACGGATTACGCTGAACGCACCTTGGATCGATTATCCGGCGGTGAGCGTCAGCGCTTAAAGATCGCCACTCTATTAGTACAGAACCCTAAGATCTGGTTATTGGATGAACCGGCTAACCATCTGGATCTGCATCATCAAATCAGCTTGCTAAGTCTGCTGAAAGAGCAAACCAAACAGCGGCAGGGTTGTCTATTAATGAGCCTGCATGATCTGAACCTAGCATGGCGTTTTTGCGACAAACTGATCTTTCTTTACCCGGATGATTCCTCTCTGGAGCATAAGGTAGAACAGGGTGATAAAACGGCACTACTGCAGGCAGAAAAGTTACAACACCTGTACCAGCATCCCATTCATTGTTTGGATACAGCACAAGGCAAGGTCTTTATCGCAGGTTAAAGGCTATTACTGGTTAAAAGCGGTAGTTGGTTAAAAACGATTGCCAGTTAACTTCAGCAAGCCGATATAAGCACCGCTGCCAGTAAAATAATGAGAACCAATAGACCGCAAACAGCCCATTGGGCCTAACAAATTTAAGCGGTATTAGCTTGAAAGGAAACCGTAAAACAATGAGCGCTTCACCCTCTTTTTTACAACGCTATAAATGGCCCACGATCATCCTGATGATACTACTGGGCGTGTTTTTGCTGATGCTGTTTGCGCCACGTTTCTTTGGCGATATGTTCCAGCTTGATCCGAAAGAGTCCCGTTATCTGGCTGCCAATGCCGGTAACCCAGACTATATCTACGAGTGCGGTGCTTGCCATATCGCTTACCCCGCTCAGGTACTGCCCAAACGCAGCTGGCACAAACTCACCAATAATCTGCACGATCACTTTGGTGAAGATGCTACGACAGACAAGATTCCTGTGGAACAAATTCAGGCATATCTGAACGCTAACGCCAGCGATAGCGAAAACGCAGGTAAATTCCGTGACTTTATGAAACAGATCCAAAGCCCGGCTCCCGTACGTGTAACGGAGCTACGCTTCTGGCGTTTAAAGCATGATCGAATTATCCAGAAAGAAGACAAGATGGTGCTGAACAATCCTGATGTGGAAAGCTTCTCCCGTTGTAACGCCTGTCATGAGAAAGCAGAACAGGGTGAATTTGATAAGCAGACCGTGGATATCCCTAATATCAACCGTGAAGAGTACGCCCGCTAATCCAGCTTGCTCTCTTTCCTGAGGCAGATCACCCAAGCAGATCTGCTTCTTACCTAAGCTGTATTGATTAATTTAACGGCTTAAAAAGGGTTGAAGCGACGTTGAAAAAAGAGCGGTAGTAACCACTTATTACCTACCGCTCTTTCTGAGCACATATAATTAGCACTATTGCTTAACCTAGCGACAAAGTGCAATGCATTACAACGTGATTCAGCTTAATAACGAGAGATAACATCATGCGTCTGTTACACACCATGTTACGAGTAGGCGACCTGCAACGCTCTATCGATTTTTATACCCAGGTACTGGGTATGCAGTTGCTGCGCCAGTCAGAAAACGAAGAATACAAATACACCCTGGCCTTTCTGGGTTACGGTGATGAATCCGAAAACACCGTACTGGAATTGACCTACAACTGGGGTACTGACAGTTACGATCTGGGTAACGCCTTTGGTCACCTGGCCATTGAAGTGGATGATGTCTACCAGGCTTGTGATCAGATCCGTGCGGCAGGTGGTCAGATCACCCGTGAACCGGGCCCGGTAAAAGGTGGCACCACCGAAATCGCTTTTGTCCGCGATCCAGACGGTTATGCTATTGAGCTGATTACCAGCAAGTTTGCCGGTAAGGGCTTAGGCAAGTAGGCCTTATCAGAACAGATTGCAGTTATCTCTCGAGGAATTGGACGATAACTGCAATCCAAACACTCACGCTTTTAGTGCTCAACCTTCTAATGATTGAGCTCACTGGTACTGGTTTATCCTTGGAATAGTGCTACTAGCCTTAGAAGTGTTAGGTGCCCCCGATTTACTTTTGAGACTGGAAGTGGCGGCTTTTACTGTTTCAGGTCTGGTTTACTCGTAGCTGCTGCTGGACTGGCAGTCGATGTTACTCAGCTTTGGTTTAATCGGTTTTGTACTCAGTTTCCTCTACCCTTCTTTTAGCCTTCCCTTAGTCAAATCTCTCCCAAGCACCGCCTCAATGTAAAAACTTAACAAAGTTTTGCTCATGCAGTATTACTTAACATGTTAACTATATGATATATTGCAAGCAGCACAATTGATCTGCCTGAGCATAAGCCGTGAGCAGAGATGCATAACATAATGAAAACTACCCAACAGAGATGACTAATAATGGCTAGCCAACTTTTTAAACAGCAGGCTTATATTGATGGCCGCTGGATCGACAGCCCTAACGGCGAAGTTCAGGAAATTTTTAACCCAGCCACCGGTGAGAAGATCGGTACCGTACCTATGCTGGGCAGCAATGAAACCCGTCAGGCCATTGATGCTGCTGAAGCTGCACAAAAAGAGTGGGCTGCCCGTACGGCACAGGATCGTAGCAACGTTCTGCGCCGTTGGTTTGAGCTGATGGTAGAGAATGCCGACGAACTGGCTCGTATTCTGACGATGGAGCAGGGTAAACCACTGGCAGAAGCCAAAGGCGAGATCATGTATGCGGCCAGCTTTGTTGAGTGGTTTGCCGAAGAAGGCAAGCGTATCTACGGCGATATTATCCCGACTCACAAACCGGATGCCCGTCTGGTTGTGGTTAAGCAACCGATTGGTGTCGTCGCGGCAATCACGCCATGGAACTTCCCAACGGCGATGATCACCCGTAAGTGTGCTCCAGCCATGGCTGCGGGTTGTCCATTTGTTGTTAAGCCTGCACCAGATACTCCATTCTCTGCCCTTGCATTAGCCGTACTGGCAGAAGAAGCCGGTATCCCTGCCGGTATCTTTAGCGTAGTGACTGGCGATGCTATTGCTATTGGTGGTGAGCTGACCGGTAATGACAAGGTCCGCAAACTGAGCTTCACCGGCTCCACCAATATCGGCAAGCTGCTGATGCGTCAGTGTGCGGATACCGTGAAGAAGGTGTCTCTGGAACTGGGTGGTAACGCGCCGTTTATCGTGTTTGACGATGCGGATCTGGATGCGGCAGTAGCCGGTGCTCTGGCGTCTAAATACCGTAACGCTGGTCAAACCTGTGTATGTACCAACCGCTTCCTGATTCAGGACGGCATCTACGATCAGTTTGTGGAAAAACTGACCGCCGCTGTTAACGGGCTGAAAGTGGGTAACGGTATGGATGAGGGTGTAACTCAAGGCCCTATGATCAATGCTGCTGCGGTTGAGAAGATTGAAGATCACCTGTCTGATGCAGTAAGCAAAGGCGCGACCATCACCACAGGCGGTAAGCGCCACGATCTGGGTGGTAGCTTCTTCGAACCGACAGTAATCAGCAATGTCACCACTGAAATGAAGGTGGCCCGTGAGGAAACCTTTGGCCCGCTGGCTCCAATCTTCCGTTTCTCTACTGAAGAGGAAGCGATTGCCATGGGTAACGATACCGAGTTCGGTCTGGCCGCTTATGTTTACACCAAAGACCTAGGTCGTGCATGGCGCACCGGTGAAGGCCTGGATTACGGTATGGTCGGTATTAACGAAGGTATTATCTCAACCACAGTAGCGCCGTTTGGCGGTGTAAAACAGTCCGGTATTGGTCGTGAAGGCTCCAAGTACGGTATCGATGACTACGTTGAGATCAAATATATGATGATGGGTGGGATCTGATTATTTCCCCATTCTGGTCATAACGCTCCTGAGCACAAAATACCCGCGCATCTGCGCGGGTATTTGTTTTCTGGACTATGACTGACTCAACAGAGCACGACTCAAGCTTTAACCTATCCGATTAGCGATTGGTCTTTAGATTGGTCCAGGCCCGACTTAACAGGCGATCGTATTTGGCACTGTGAGCGGTTTGGGTAAATAGCTTCTGTTTAAGCGCTTCCGGTGGATACAGGCTAGGGTCATTTTTCACCTCATCCAACAGGTAAGCGTCGGCGGCCTGATTCGGCACTGCAAAGAAAGCGTAGTTCGCAATACCGGCACCGCTCTCCCCTTTCAACAGATAGTTAATAAACTGATAAGCCGCTTCCGGATGAGGCGCATCCTTTGGAATCGCCATCAGATCAAACCACGCCAAAGTACCTTCCTTGGGAATCACATATTGCAGTTGAACATTCTGCCCCGCTTCATCGGCACGCATCTGCGCCTGACCGATATCACCGTTGTAACCCAAAGCTAAACAGATATCGCCATTGGCCATATCAGCAATATATTTATTGGAAGCAAACTGTTTAAAGTGAGGGCGTACCGCTTTTAACAGCTTAGAGGCCTGTTTCAGGTCAGACTTCTTCTCAGAGTTGGGATCTAAGCCCAGATAGTTCAGGGCAATGGAAGTCACTTCAGCGGGGGAATCAAGAATACTGATACCGCAGTCGGCAAACTTAGCGGCCAGTTCCGGTTTAAATACCAGATCCAGTGTATTGGTGGGCATATCACCGATGCGGGCTTTGATCATTTCAACGTTGTAACCCAAACCCACCGTGCCCCAAGAGTAAGGCACATTGTACTGGTTACCGGGATCATGGGCAGCAATCTTGTCCAGTAGATCCTTATCCAGGTTGCTGTAATTACTCAGCTTGCTGCGATCAATTTTGGTATAGATCCCAGCCTTGGCTTGTCGTTCCAAAAAGGAACCTGCAGGTACCACCACATCATAACCGGAACCCGAGGTCATCATCTTCGCTTCCAACACCTCGTTGGAATCATAGACGTCGTAAACGACCTTAATACCGGTTTCCTGTTCGAAGCGTTCAATCACGGCAGGATCAATATAGTCCGGCCAGTTATAGAAATTCACCACCTTCTCTTCGGCAGCCAATACCGGACTCACGGTAAAAGGTACGGCTAATGCAGCAGTCAGAGCGGCGCTCAGGATCGTTGTTTTTGTTATACGTGTTGCCATCTTCTTCTCCAGCTTAGGCTTAGCAAAAGAGGACTATTTCACCGCGGGTACACGGCGAAATAGCCGAAGGAGAAACTCTGCACCTGAGACCCATGCCTGGAAAACAGGGATTAGAGTTCGAGTAGATAATTGCCTACTGGCAAGATCAAACACCCTGCTGAAGAACAGAGCGAATGAACCGGGTCACCAAGCCATCGAGTTCGTAATGCCTTGGCGGAAAAGTGTTTGCTTAGAAAGAGTGGATACCGGCCCGGAAAGCCGGTATCGCTAAAACGTTTAAATCGTCTGAATCCGGTATAGAGCTGCCATCCTGCCCAGCACAAAAGCAGCTCCAACCTAAAATCTAAATCCTAAGACCTAAAAAAACAGATCAGTCCTGACCGGCACCTTTATTGGCCGCCAGTACATACAGGTATTCCAGTGCCAGAGTCGCCCCCGCCAGAGAGGTAATTTCTGAGTGGTCATAAGCAGGAGCTACTTCCACTACATCCATACCCACAAGATTCAGGCCTTGAAGACCACGGATGGTTTTCAGCGCACAATCCATGCTGATACCGGCGGCTACCGGAGTACCGGTACCCGGTGCAAAGGATGGGTCCAGACCATCGATATCAAAGCTGACATAGACCGGCTTATCACCGACACGGGCTTTGATCCGTTCCAGCAGAGTGGTAGGGCCGTTGTCGTTCACCCAAGCCGCATCCAGTACTTCAAATGGATGGCCTTCCAGAGTGTAAGCAGTACGAATGCCGATCTGCAGAGAATGCTCAGTATCAACCAGGCCTTCTTCAACTGCATGGTGGAACAAGGTGCCATGGTCATACTTGGTACCACCGGAGTAAGTATCGGTATGGGCATCAAAGTGAATCAGTGCAATCGGACCATGCTTCTTCGCTACCGCACGCAGTACCGGCAGTGTAATAAAGTGATCGCCACCGAAGGTCAGAGGGTTCTTATCCGCTTCCATAATCTGGCCAATATGAGCTTCCAGATTATCCACCATGGTTTGTGGCTCACCGTGTTTAAACAGTACATTACCGGAGTCAGCCACTTTCAGGTGATCATCCAGTACAAACTGCCACGGCCAACGGGCACCTTCCCATACCAGCTGTGCAGAAGCCTGACGCACACCCTGAGGTCCAAAACGCGAACCGGAACGTCCAGAAGTCGCCAAATCAAATGGCACGCCGCTCACAACCACCTCAGCGTCTGACTCAAAAATATTGCTCACAATAGGGAATTCCATAAAGGTCATACCTAAAGAGCCATAAATCGGCAGATCCGCATCTGGGCCTGAAGAACCTGGGGCTGGCATATTGGACATCTCACACCTCAAAAATCTTGTTCTAATCAACATACTCAGCGAAACAAAGTTATTTGATATCCCCTTCTCTGGCATCCAGAGAATAGGTTGAGTCTTACTCAGATATTTTTTGTTTCGCTGATGATTCGTTTTAGTGCTGCGCTGTGCAGCTTTGTTGTAATCAGATTAGAGCCAGAACAATAATTAGTGAAACGCATAGTTTAGATATTTAAATGCATGATATTAATATAAATTAAAAATCAATGAGTTACATAGAGATACATCTGTTATTGGCGGGTAAATATAGCGAAACAGCCTTTATGGAAACCACAAAGGCTGCTAATAGAAATAGCTTACTTATACTGAGCAAGGTAACGCTGACCATTGGCTAAGTTAGCAATGGGTGCCAGCAGGGCATAATCAAACGGGACTAATGCTTTTCCGGAACGCACGGCATTGGGCCAATCGGGATTTGACAGCGCAATTTTCCCCAGTGCGATCACATCAGCACTCTCTTCCCTTAACGTGCTATCAGTTTGACTAACTTCACTGACACCACCATTGGCAATAACAGGTAAACCACTGTATTTTTTCGCCAGAGCCGCCAGTGACACACTATTCTCAAAAGCGGGTTTATCCAGCGTCAGTTCTGTGGTGTGGATAAAATCCACTTCGCACTCTGCCATTAAGCTGAAAATTTCTTTTGCCGCGGCTTCGCCTTCAGGCCAACTGTACTCGGTATCATTGACCTTCGTTTGCGAGAACCGGATACCCACCAGGAAATCTGCTCTGACAACCTCACGAATCGCGTGGATCACTTCACGATGGATACGCAAACGATTACTCAGGCTACCGCCGTATTGATCCTGCCTTTGATTGGTATAGGTCGTTAAGAACTGATCCAATAAATAGCCATTGGCCCCATGAATTTCAATCCCATCAAAACCGGCCGATTCAGCGAGTAAAGCCGCATCAGCAAAACCCTGAATCGCATCTTTGATATCCTGCTCGCTCATCTCTGTTGGTACAGCATAATCTCCTTCGCCGTAATAAAACGGCATCTGCTGCCCCAGTGGTTTCACTGCCGAAGGCGCTACCGTGTTGTTTGCATACTGATTGAATTGAGAGATAGCCCCACCATGGGCTAACTGGGCAATAATGGCACTGCCCTGCTGGTGAACCGCTTGAACAGTCTCACGCCAACTTTCTGCCTGTGCATAGCTACTCATACCCGGTTGCTGCCGATAACACTGGCTATACGCCTGATCCGTATACAAAGCTTCGGTAATAATTAAACCAAAACCTCCCGCAGCAAAATCCCTGTAATAGCTCTGCATTGAGTGATTTGCCGTACCGTCATCGTTTGCACTGACACGTGTCATGGGGGCAACGGCTAAACGATTACTGAGATTCAAAGGACCTAAATTTGTCGCTTCAAACAGCACAGTGTCAGACACAGAATCTACGCCAATATTTAGGTTTTCAGTGGTAGTCGTCATCGTATTTTCCTTGGGTTAACTGAACATGTGCGCAGTTTGACAGCCAACAAAAACACTGAGAATATCGATCAGAATTGAAAGATTAATAACTTTTTATTGAAGATGACAAAGATTAATCAACTTGAAAGCTTAAGAGTATTCAAAGCGGTTGTTGAAGCTGGCAATTTCTCAGCTGCCGCTAAACACCTGAATATATCTGCCGCCAGGGTTTCTAAATCCATAGAACATCTCGAAACCGAGCTGGAAACCACCCTGTTCCACCGCAGTACACGCCAAATGCAGATTACTGATACCGGTGAACGCTGCTATCAACGCGCTTTAGGGTTATTGGGACAATGGCGAGAGCTGAAAGATGAGCTGGTTGAAACGCAGGAAAAACCACAAGGTAAGCTGCGCATCAGTATTCCCATGACCTGGGGCCTCAGCCAGTTTGCTCCCATACTGACTGAGTTTATGGCGACCTATCCTGAGATTACTCTGGATGTTCAGATGAATGATCAACACGTTAATGTACTGGAAGGAGAATATGATCTGGTACTGCGTTTAACGCAGCAACTCAGTGATAGCAGCTTACTGTGCCAACGCGTCACTGGTTATCCCTATATCGCCTGTACTGCCCCAGCTTATATTGAACGGCACGGCATTCCCAAACATCCCAGTGAACTGCTTGAACATGATTGCCTGACCTACCACCTGCCTGGGACAGCTACCAAATGGCTATTTTATGAGGGCAAGAAGCCATTAGAAATCCATATTGATCCCAAGCTGAAATCCAATAACAGTCAGCTATTCCAGGGTGCACTGCTGGCCGGTTTAGGTGTCTGCCTCGTCCCCGAGTTTATCGTCCGGGAAGATCTAGCGGCAGGTCGGCTTATGCCAATACTGCAAAACTTTGAAACCGCCACATTGAACCTCTATACCCTGCGACCAAAAGATCAGAAAGCACCTTACAGGTTGAGATTATTAAATGATTTTCTCCGTCATAAACTGCAGAAAAATTAACTCAGAGCTTAGTCATCCCTGATACGCCCGCTCATCAAATACACGCACTAATCAAATACATGCACCAGTCAAACGTCCTAATCAAACACAGCCTCTAATCAAGCAGAGGATGGCGAAGGAATAACCAAACGTGCCGTCACGCCGTTATCCCTGCGCTTAACCTCCAGCACCCAATCCATACGTTCACAGATCTGCTCTACCAGCATCAAGCCAAAACCAAAGCTGTCTTCGCTATCCCCGTGGGCCATACCGCTGTCCTGATTCTCAATTTCCAGGCTATCGTGAGTCAGAGTAAAACGAACACGGCCTTCTTGAGTATGCTGAAAGGCGTTACGGATCAGGTTGGTTAATACAATACGCAATGGCGTAATCGGTAGCTCAATGGGCTGCTGATCAGGGGTAAAGTCCAGCTGCAACTCAACCGGTTTCTCATTCAGTAGATAACTCAGATCATCGATCATCTCTTGCAGGAACTGCTCCGGCTGTATCACCTCTGTTCTCGGTGTGACTTCATTTTCCCTGCTGATCCACAGCAGAGTTTCCGTCAGTTGCTGCATGCCCTTGTTAGCACGCTGAATACGCTCCAGAGGGCGGCCCAACATGCCGTCGTAACCGATCTTTTCCAGCAACTCCATATTGGCGCGAATCACTGCAATCGGTGTGCGTAGCTCATGACTGGCATTGCGCAGAAAGCGGTGTTCCCGCTCCAATAAACCCGAGATACGATTAAACGCCTCATAGAGTTGATGGCTGATACGGTTCAACTCCTGATAGCGAAAATCCGGGATATCCTGCTTTAGCTGCTCCATCGTCAGGTTTTCAGCCCAGGTGGCCAAGGCATTGGTATTGCGCTGCATACGGTGATTAAACAGCCAGACCGTTAGCACCATCAGTAAAATAAAAGTACCGCCGACGATAAAGATTTTGCGATTCAGATGATCAAAATGCTCTTTTTCAGCATCCGTTAACAGATTGGCCTCATAATCAACCAAGGCATATAAACGCCTGCCGTCGTGCAGCAACATACTTTTAGCGATAATAAAGTGCGCATCCTGCCAGTTTCTGTGGCCGTAGGGGCTCCAATCCACATCAATGCTTTGACCGCTATCCATCTCCTCCTGAGTGATCACCCGCTGGAAAAACTCCGGCATCGATTGCCAATCATCGATACGCATATGCAGAATTTGAGAGTGCGGCAAAGGGGTTTTCGGGTCCAAGGCATACCGCTCTGCAAATCGTTCCATCTCAATGCGTAAGGTGATGTGCGTGGTTTCAGAGAAGCCCCGCTCGTAATAAAATTTCAGCAGCACGGTATATAAAACCGCCGACAGCAGAGTAAGTCCCAGAATATAGAAGCTCAGCTCGCGGCGCAGCGTACGCTTACCCGTTCGTCGACAAACCCTATCAGACAAACCAGACGTAGAACTCTTCTCAGGGGTATTAGTTGCGGAGGACGCGGTAGAATTTAAAGACATAGCAGCTACCAAAGCATTTTAAGCATTATTTGCTTTGAGATATCTGTGTTTTGCACTGCTCATTCCAATTCACCAATAATGCACAACGTGTGGAGAATTAACGGCTAACAACTCTCTCAAACTGAATCACAGATATCTCAAACTTAATCAAAGCAGGTTATTCCTCTTTGAGCACAAAACCCCGACCCGATAGGGTATGAATCAAATTATTCTCAAAGGGTTTATCCACCTGTTGGCGCAGATTATACATGTGCACCTTCAGGCTATTAGTATCCGGCACTTCATCAGGCCAAACACTGTGCTCCAACTCCTGACGACTGACCACCGCAGGGCTGGCTCGCATCAGGGTTTCCAACAACGTCCAACCGGTTGGCGTCAGCTTCAATGTTTTACCGGCACGGGTGGCACTTTTGCCCTGCAGATCCAGCTCCAGATCCGCAACCTGTAATCTCTGCACCTGACCACTACGGCGCTTGCTCAGAGCCATCACCCGCACCACTAGTTCTTCCAGAGCAAAAGGTTTCACCAGATAATCATCGGTACCCGCATTAAAGCCTGCAACCTTATCGTCTAACGTGTCCCGCGCGGTTAGCATCAGAATCGGCGTATCCACACCCTGTGCCCGCAGCTTTTCACACACCGTTAGACCATCCATACGGGGTAACATCAGGTCTAACAAAATCACATCGTAAGGGTTTTCACTGGCCAGGGTTAAGCCCGCTTGACCGTTATAGGCATGATCACAGCTGATGCGCTCCAGCAGCAGATAATCTGCCACCGAAGCCGCCAGATCCCTGTCATCTTCCACCAGAAGTACATTCAAAGGGGTCTGATTCATATTACAGCTTCCATCGAGTCATTAAGCATCTCTTTCAGTTTACGGCGCTTGGCTGATTATCTCCCCCACTGAGTTTTATTCAACTGCAGCTGAACACTAAAAATCTCAGCTAGGAGGGAAGATTAGCCCAAGGCCTTGGATAGCTCTATTTGTAACAAAGAGTAGGTTAACGGGGAGTTAATAGGAAAAAGAGCTAATATTGATAGGCATGAAGTTTCTTAAGCCTGCTCTCGCTATACAAAACAAACGGTTGACGTAATATAGACTCAAATTTACCACTTTTTGGTATAAGGTTTCACTACTGTCCGGTTAAGCATAAACCAGCTCCATTGATAGCTGATCAGGAG
>CAYFGP010000146.1:0-15812 GCA_964342385.1 uncultured Oleiphilus sp.
TCATTGCAGGTCTGCCGTCCTGTGAGCAGGTCTTGAAGTCACGGATTCAGGTTATTACTCACCTAAGCTGAGTGGCTTTAATGCATTTGCTGCGATAGCAGCTGACGATACGGGTACCGGTGATGATGTTGATATTTCCGTGATTGGTGCCCGTTATAAATCGAAGCCTTTTGACATTGTGTTAGCGGCTACACGAGTTCAAGATGATTATTTAGGTAGTGTACAACATAAAGATATTATTAACCTCGGAGTACGCTACTCCTTAGATGACCTGACGCTGAATGTGTCCTATGAAGATGCTGAAAAAGAGACGGGTGTTGAACAGCAGCTACTGGCTTTAACCGCAGCTTATAAAGTTGGGCATGCAACATTTAAATTGGGCCGTGATGAATTAACCATTGATGGTGCCGATGATAAAGAACAATGGATCCTTCATGCTGGTTATAAGCTAGATCCAAGAGCTGATATTTATGTGCAGTATAATGCTGAAAATGCCGCAGCCGGAGATGATGATGCCATTTCAACTGGCCTGAATATTTATTTCTAGTTTTAAATCGCCAACTCTACTCTCACTTTTCGTTGTTTTAACAGCCGCTACTTTTTAGTAGCGGTTTTTTTTATTTGTCTACAGGAGTGTCGAAAAAGCTGCTTTTATGCACATTTAGTATGCCATTTATAAGATGGCATATCCCAGTTGAATAGCCCTATGACTCAAGTAAATAGGTTATTTGATTAGCCATGACTTCAATAATATGGAGGTATAAATTGTGTAACTAAACAGAGGTATCTATATGGGCGTATATCAAGAAGTAGAACGTTTTACTCCGGATAACGCATGTGAAGTTCGTTTGCCTGAGTCAGAAGTGTTGCCACTGGTTTTCGATTCTCCCCACAGTGGACTGAGTTATCCTGCTGACTTTGGCTACAGCGAAAGTCTGGAGCATCTGCTCCTGCGCAGCCCGGAAGATGCTCATGTTGAAGAGCTTTTTGCTAAAGCCGTTACACACGGTGCGGTCATGCTACAGGCTAACTTTCCCCGTGCTTATATCGATGTGAATCGCCGTGTAGGTGATATCGATACCAATATGATCGATGGTGAGTGGCCTTTTGCGCTGGATACCACTAAAAACTCAGCCAGCGGTGCCGGTCTTTTCTGGCGTGTTGTGCGCAAAGTGCATGAGATTTATGGCGACAAGATCCGTGTCGAGGATGCCATTGCCCGAGTGGAAAACTGCTATCTTCCATATCATGACAAGCTGCGTTTTCACCTGGACCGATTACATGCTGAGTTTGGTAGCGTTTGGCACATGGATTGTCACTCTTGCCAGAGCTATAGCCTGGATGCCGAGGGCCAACCGACAAAAATGCGTCCAGATATCATTCTGGGTAACCGCCATGGTACGACCTGTGATGCAGACTTTGTAGAAGTGGTTAGAAAGTCCTTTGCAGACCTCGGCTATGAAGTGATTGTGAATACCATGTTCCCCGGCGCGGAGTTAGTGGTGCGTTATGGTGACCCTGCAAATAACAGACATAGTCTACAAGTCGAGATACGTCGTGATCTGTATATGGACGACAACACTCATGAGAAGAATGAGCGTTTTGACAAGATGAAACAGGACTGCGAAGTGGTTATGGCCAATGTTGCAGCATTTGTGCGCTCAAAGATTTAGATGATTGATGCTTTTTTAGCCCCCCAGCCCTTGCTGACACAGGACAGCGCTGAACATTTGCGAATATTCAGCAAGGGCATTGATTGATAAAAATGATACTGGAGACCGTTATGTCACTTACAAAAAAAATATTCATAACCGGACTGTTGGCTAGCGCTGTTAGCCAAGTTAATGCAGAGACTTTACGCATTGGTTACGCATCTGCGCCAACCTCTGCCGATCCTCACTACTCTGGCCATACCCCTACGGCGGCTTTGCGTGCTCATATTTTTGAAGCCCTGGTTGATGTAGATCGTGAGTCAAAAGTGAGTCCTCTATTAGCAGAAAGTTGGCAAGCCATTGATGACAATACCTGGCGTTTTAACCTGAGAAAGGACGTTGCGTTTAGTGATGGATCTCCCTTTACCGCTGACGATGTTATTTACAGCTTTTGCCGAACTTATCATGCCAAAAAAGGTAAGCGTGGTGCAGGAGCATCCAGCGTCGACTTAATTTCAAGTATGGAAGTACCTGATCCACATACTCTGATCATCAAGACCAACTTGAGTCAGCCTGAATTGCCAAGAATGATGAGCTACGTTGGCATTATCGCAGCCAACACTGGCGAGATAAATAAACTGGAATTTAACCGCGAGAATCAGTGTGGTGTCGCTAAGTTTGCCACTACAGAAGAGATCAATAGCGGTAGCAAAATGGTGGGTACAGGCCCTTACCTCGCCGAAAAATTCGATAAAAGTGAAACAGTACGTTTAACCCAGAACCCATCATATTGGGGTGAAAAACCGGATTGGCAGACAGTAGAAATTAAAACCATCAGTAACAATGGTGCCAGAATTGCCGGTCTGTTGGCGGGTGATTATGACGTGATTGAAGGGGTATCGACAAAAAACCTGCGCTGGTTACAGGAACGTGGTGATTTTGAATGGACCGTCATCCCTTCCCTGCGTGTGATCTTCTTACAGCTTGATGTAGATCGCGACCAGTCGCCAGGTGTTTCCAGTAGTAAGGGTGATAACCCACTGAAAAACCCTCTGGTGCGTAAAGCAATCTCTCTGGCCATTGATCGTAACGCGATCGTAAAGTTTATTCTGGAAGGTGAAGGTGTTGCTGCCAACCAGTTTGCTCCTGAGTTTTTAGAAGGTGCGCTGACTGATGCTCCAGACATTAAATATAACCCGAAAAAAGCCAAACAACTCCTGGCAGAAGCGGGTTATGGCGATGGCTTCAAGTTGGCATTCCACGCCACAAATGACCGCTATCTATATGACTCAAAAGTATCCCAGGCGATTGCTCAATATCTGAAAAAAGTAGGTATTGATGTTGAGCTGCATTCTATGACGAAAACAGTGTTTTTCTCTAAGCGTCGCAGCAAAGAGTACAGTTTCTCTATGGGAGGTTGGGCATCCGGTTCCGGCCCTGTTTCTCTGCTGAAATCTTTTGCCGCCACACGTAATAAAGAGAAAGGTTACGGCTCTGGTAACTATGGTGGTTATTCCAATCCAGAGTTTGATGTGGTGTTGGATAAGGCGCTGACCACTATGGATCGTTCTACCCGTGTCGGTTACCAGCAAGAAGCAACCCGTATGATTCTGGATGATCTACCGCTGATTCCTTTGCATTGGCAGAAATACTCCTGGGCATATAAAGACCATATTAAGACTGAAGGCCGAACGGACGAAAAAACAATCGCCATGGAGTTCCATAAAAAATAACACATAAGCACTACCCAATAAGAAATAAACAAGTCTGCTTTTAAATGGTTAAAAGCAGACGCTATATGCTTGGTATTACTATGATTAACTACATTTTTCGGCGTCTAGGGCAGAGTGCAGTTGTGGCATTTATTATGTCCTTGCTGGTGTTCTTTGGCATTTATGCAGTGGGTGATCCTATTGCGACTCTGCTACCACCCGATGCAACAGATCAGGATATTGAATCTCTAAGAACTCAATTGGGTCTGGATCAACCGGTTTGGGTGCAATATGGACAGTTTATCTGGAACGCTCTACAGGGCGATTTTGGTGACTCTTTTGTTCACTCCAGACCCGCTCTTGAGCTGATTATTGAGCGCTTTCCAGCAACCCTGGAGCTGGCTATTTTTGCGCTGATGATCGGTGTGTGTTTTGGTGTCCCGCTGGGTATTTACTCCGGTTTAAAACCCAATGCCAAATCCTCCAAGGCGATCATGTTTGGCTCGACCATCGGCTTTTCTTTGCCTAACTTCTGGCAGGGTATGATGCTGATTATGTTGTTCTCTGTAGTACTGGGCTGGCTACCAGCATCCGGTCGTGGTGAGACGACAGAGTTTTTGGGCATGGAACTCAGCTTTATGAGCTGGGATGGCCTGACTTATATGATACTGCCGGGCATTAACCTGGCGCTGTATAAGATCTCTATGCATACCCGCCTGGCACGCTCCGGTACCCGAGAGGCCCTGGTACAGGATTATGTCACCTTTGCCCGTGCCAAGGGTTTGAGTGAGAGCCGCATTGTTCGTGTTCATGTCTTACGCAATATTCTGATCCCTATTGTGACCATTGCTGGTCTGGAGTTTGGTTCTCTGATCGCCTTTTCTACCGTTACCGAAACGGTGTTTGGCTGGCCGGGTATGGGTAAGCTGCTGATGGACAGTATTCGTACTCTGGATAGACCCGTTGTGGTGGCTTATCTCATTTTTGTAGTGGTGTTGTTTATTCTGATTAACCTGATGGTCGATTTGCTATACATGCTGCTTGATCCACGTATTCGTGAAAAAGAGGCGAAATAATCATGAGTGTAAATACATTAAGTCATGATCACGAGCTGTCTGCTTTTGCCCATGCTCGCAAGGTGTTTCAGGATGTGTTTTGGGGACACCCACTGGTTACGCTATGTCTGGCCAGCGGTATTTTGTTTGCCTTATTAGCCATTTTTGCCCCTTTGGTTGCACCTCAGAATCCCTATGATCTGATGTCTCTGAGTATTATTGATGGCCGTTTACCGCCCTTTTCAGAACTGTCTGACGGCACCTTTAGTGTGATGGGCACCGATGATCAGGGGCGGGATCTGTTCTCAGCAGCCATCTATGGCCTTCGGGTGAGTATGGGGGTGGCGGTTGCCTCTACAGCGATTGCTTTGGCTGTTGGCCTCTTTATGGGACTGTCGGCGGCCATGTTTGGTGGCTGGGTTGAGACCATCGTAATGCGAGCGGTAGATATCAAACTGAGTTTTCCAACCATTATCATTGCACTCTTGATCCTGGTGATTTTAGGCCGGGGGATCGACAAGGTGATCTTTGCTTTGGCGATGACTCAGTGGGCGGTTTATGCCCGTGTTTCCCGTGCAGCCGCACTGGCAGAGATGCAGAAAGAGTATATTGAAGCCGCTAAAACTGCTGGTGCCGGTAACTTCTTTATTATGTACCGTCATCTGTTACCTAACTCAATTTCAGCTATTGCGGTGATTACCACAATGCAGATTGCCGGTGCTATTGGTACTGAAGCGACACTGAGCTTCTTGGGTGTGGGTGTGCCTATCACAGAACCGTCTCTTGGTCTGCTGATCGCCAATGGTTATGAGTATCTGTTGAGTGGTGAATATTGGATCAGTGTTTTCCCAGGCATTGTGCTCTTGTTGTTGGTATTGAGCTTTAACGTAGTGGGTGATCACTTACGTGAATATTTCAATCCGCGTTTACGCAAGCAGTAAAAGTCATAAAATAATAATGAGGTCAATGTGATGGGTATCGATATGCAGAACCACATAGTAAAAATTGACAATCTTAGGATCACCTACCCGACGGGCAATCAGGAATTTACTGCCGTAGATAATGTATCCATCACGGTATCCCGAGGTGAGGTGGTGGGCTTAATTGGTGAATCCGGTGCCGGTAAATCAACCATTGGTCGGGCGTTAGTGCAGCTATTGGATTCACCGGGGAAAATCGCCAGTGGTGAGCTTTTTTTTGAAGGTGAGAATATCACTGAAAAGCCGCAGACCTACTTTCAGTCTATTCGAGGCAGCAAGGTCGGCTATATTTTTCAAGACCCAATGACCTCCCTGAACCCGGTATTAACCATAGGCCTTCAGTTAACTGAAACGCTACAGGCCAATCTGGGAGTAACTGCGGCTGAGGCAAAAGAAAAAGCACTAGAGCTACTGCGTAAGGTTGAAATCCCTCACGCAGAAGAACGTTTTGATGCTTATCCTCACCAGTTAAGTGGTGGTTTAAGACAGCGTGTGGTGATCGCTATTGCGCTGTCCTCTGATCCTGATCTGATTATTGCCGATGAGCCCACGACGGCACTGGATGTAACTATTCAGCGTTCTATTCTGAGTCTGATCAAAAAGCTGTGTAAAGAGCATCAGATTGCTGTGATTTTGGTCACCCATGATATGGGAGTGATCTCAGAGACCTGCGATCGTATCTATATCCTGAAGAACGGCCAACTGGTCGAACAGGGTGATACACAAAAGGTACTGCATCATCCTGATCAGGATTATACGCAAAACCTGATTAATGCTATCCCACGCCTGGATAAGCGTTTGCACCGTTTTCCTGAACTGAATACCCAGCATCAACCTTCGGAAGCAGAGCAGGAAGCGATGGCTTACCTGAAAGAAGCTCACAGGGTCAGTCCACCACAGGATCAGCCGATTCTATCCGTTGTCGGCTTAACCAAGGTTTTTGGTGCCAATTCGGGTTTCTTCTCCAAAAAAGAAGGCATTAAGGCAGTGGACAATGCCACCTTTGATGTCTTCCCCGGTGAAACCCTGGGCATTATTGGTGAAAGTGGCAGTGGTAAATCCACCATCGGCCGTATGATTCTGGGCCTGACCGAGATTACCGAAGGTGAAGTGCACTTTATGGGGAAAAACCTGCAGGGTGATCTCACGGCTCAAGAAAAGAAACAGCTGAGGGAAGAGCTGCAGGTGATCTTCCAGGATCCCTATTCTTCTCTTGATCCTCGTATGAAGGTGGGCGATATCATCGGCTATCCGGTCAAGCTGCATAAGCTGATTACCGATAAAAAGCGTTATCGTCGGGTGATTGAAGGCTTGTTGGAGCGTGTGGGTTTACCGGCAGCTTCTGCTGATAAATACCCACACCAGTTCTCAGGTGGTCAACGCCAGCGTATCGGTATCGCCCGTGCATTAGCACTGCGTCCAGCGTTTATTTTCTGTGATGAACCGACATCAGCCTTGGATGTATCTGTTCAGGCTGATGTATTGAATCTCCTGAAAGATCTGCAGGAAGAGTTGGGTTTAACCCTGTTGTTTGTTAGCCACGATCTGGCAGTGATTCGTCAGATGTGTGATCGCGCCATTGTGATGAAATCCGGTGAGATCTGTGAGATTGGTGAGAATGAGCAGCTTTTTACCAACCCTCAGCATCCTTATACCCAAGAGCTGTTAGATGCGATGCCTAAGGTCAGCTTCTAATCGGGTATAACCTGTCGGTTATCCGTCTTGCCCTTGCCTGCCTCTCTACCAGGCAAGGGCCTTCCTTATCTTCTTTTCTTTGTGCATGGCTCTTTTCTGTTGAGGCCCTGTTGTCTATTTGTGACTGATGATCATGGCAAGCCTTATTAAAAGAACAGAGCAGCACTCAGCTTGGCTGTTAAACACCATCTGTTATTAAACAGCAGCCGCTATTAAACAACGGTAATAATAGGCGTAAGACTTAAAATGACTCAGCAACTAAACACTAACGGCAAACTGCGTGTGGCTATTGGCGCACTGAGCCTCGAAAGTAATCGTAATGCCCCCGTTTTAACCTTTGAGGGTTGTCGGCAATACTACTCCGGTCAAGACTTACAGGCAGGCTTTGAACACAATCTACTCCCCATCGAATGCAAAGGTTTTAAAGCTCATTTAGATACCGTCTGTGATTGGGAGTTTGTGCCACTGCCCTTACTTAATGGCGGTGCAGCAGGAGAACTGGATCAATCCTGTATGGACAACTTTATGTCCCATTTTCTAGATGAACTAAAAGCGGCCATGCCCGTTGATGTGGTTTATCTGCCACTGCATGGTGGTGCAGCGGCAACCGTTGATCCTGATCCTGAAGGCACCTTACTCGAGGCTGTGCGGAACATTGTCGGGCAGGATATTCCTATTCTGGCGACGCTGGATCTGCATGCCCATGTCACTGAGACCATGTTACAGGGGGCTGATTTTCTCTGTAGTTATCTAACCAATCCGCATATCGATATGTTTGAGCGCGGTGAAGAGACCGCCAAAGTATTGGTTGAGATGCTTCAAGGCCAGACCATTACATCAGGATTTTGCAAGGTGCCTATGATGGGGCCTTCAACGTCACTGTCCACCGAGGCTGGGCCCTATGCGGATATTATCGAATACGGTCAGAATAAGCTGACAGACCCCGATATTATTAATATTAGCGTCTGCTCCGGGTTCTCGGTTGGCGATAATGTTTATGCCGGTATGTCTGTCGTCGTATCGACACGCAATAATCAGGTCTTGGCAGAGCAAACCGCGCTGGATATTGCTGCTTTTGCCTGGAATAAACGCCATGAATTTAGTGTTCAGCTGACCAGCATTGAAGACAGTGTGCAGGAAGCTTATGACGCCTGTGAAGGAATACGTCAGCCAGTGATCCTCGCTGACGTAGCCGACAACCCCGGTGGCGGTGGCACGGGAAATACTATGTATCTGCTGCAGGCTTTAGTTGAAAAAGGCTGTTATGGCGGCTTTGTGGGTGTGATTTGGGACCCCGATCTGGTGAATGAGGCCTTTGAACAGGGTGAAGGGGTTAGCTTTACGGCGGTATTTAATCGCACTCCCCTACCTCCGTTTGTTGAGCCCTATAGCACCCAAGCTCGTATTGAACTGTTAAAAGAAGGCAGCACGGATTGTCGCAGGGGGCTATGGGCAGGCTCCAGCATGAACTTTGGTAAGCGTGTTTTGCTGGATATTAATGGCATTAAGGTGCTGGTATCGTCAAATCGTCGCCAACTGGCTGATCCCGCTATTCTGGAAGAGCTAGGGATTGATATTGCTGAGTTAAGCTTTCTGGTAGTGAAATCACGGGGGCATTTCCGTGCAGGTTTTGATGAGTTTTTTGCCCCGAACCAGATTATTGAATCAGATGCTCCAGGCTTAACGACGCCAGTATTGGTCAATATTCCTTACAAGCGAGTGAGACGGCCTGTTTATCCATTGGATAGTGAAATGACCTGGCAGCCGGTGCTGGGGGACTATCAACCTTAGCTAATATTTGTTTGAGTCTGTATGAAATAGATGTAATGGAGAGTGAGACTATCGCTCTCCAGCAACACTGATTGGCGGTGTTGAACGCCCCTAAATGATAGATAATAGATTGGACTACCATTCAATAATGGCTCTGAAATATTCTTTTTAGCTTGCATGATTATATTGGGAGTGATAATAGGAGGTAGGTTTTCTCGTGATGAGCTGAGATACCATAGGAATGTTTGGTTGTAATACGTTATTTAATCCTGAGGGTTGAAGCTATGAAGTTGTCAGCAATACTTTTGATGATTGTATCAAGTTTATTCTTTTATTCAGCATCAGCGTTAAATAACCCAGTATATCGAGTCTACACTGAAGAAATAGACCCGATAAGCTATCAGGAAAATAGTATTATTGTCGGCATTGCTACTGAAATAGTACAAGAGATTTTTAAACAATCAGGTGTCGCCATTTCTATAGAGTCATACCCTTGGGCCAGAGCCTACAATAATGTCATAAATGATAAAAATGGCTTTGTGTATCCTTTAGTGAAGAACAATCAGCGAGAGAATGAGTTTCATTGGATTGGCCCGATAATTATTAGAGAAACAGCATTTTGGGCGCTTAAAAGTCGAGCTGATATTACTCCTGTCGATGATATCGAAGGCTTGAGACAATATAGTATTGGTGTCACAAATAAAGAGTCTATTCACCAAGTCTTACGCGACAATTCCTTTTCTAACCTGCACCCAGTGACCCACTCCAGAATTAATGTGATGAAGTTGATTCATAATAGAATCGATATTATGCCTGCAAATAACTATACAGTGATGAAAAAAATTGAGAATACCGGATATTCTAAAATTGAATTGAAGAAAGTCTATGTCTATAAAACAGGTGGATATTATCTAGGTGTTAATAAATCTGTTCCATTACCAGTGGTTGATACTCTCAACCGTAGCCTCGAAGAGATAAAGAAAACCAACTTTGTGGAGCATATTCATGTTAAATATGGCGTTGACTACGATAGGGAGCTATATCGTCAATTTGGTTTTGGTATCTGACGGATTATTCCTCTCGCACTGATAATCTATAGAAATTCCCCCAATCAGTGAAGTAGTCCATCCTGAGCACCTTCCCGAATAGTGTTGGCTAGCCTCTGGGAGGCTTCGTTAACCTGCTCTGCGACAAAAAGTGTGGTATTGGTTTTAGGCAGTTTTGGTAGGCTTGATTCAATCACCATCATGTCCGGCTCTACAGTTGAGCGGGGCAAAACTCCCACACCAATCCCCGCTCTGACTGCCGATAGGATACCCGCGCGGCTTTGGCTGCCAAAGGCGATTCGGTAGTTCATTCCAGCGTCTTTCAATGTGCTTTGGGCACACTCTCTGTGATAACAACCCTCAGGGAAAACAGCCAGTGGTAACGGTGTACGCTGGGTCACCGGGTGAACCTGCGAACAGACCCATACCAGTTCGTCATGAGTCAGACGTTCACCGCCTTCTGACTGAGCTGGCATCTCGATCAGAATGATATCTAGCTTGCCATCGCGCAGCATATCGATCAGCACTTGGGGCCGGTGATCGCTGAATACTTCCAGATTGGCTTCAGGATAGGATTGCACAAAGGCTTCCAGTATTGGTGTCAGTACCCGAGTAGCGTATTGATCATGGGTGCCCAATCGTACGGTGCCTTTGACGGTACCGTGCTGGTAATTACCGACAATCTGATCATGCAAACTGATTAATTGGCGGGCGTCCTCTTCAAGCTTTTTACCCGCAGCAGTTAAGCGTACGCCGTACTGTCCCCGTTCCAGCAAGGTGGCATCCAAACACTCTTCCAATCGGTTTAACTGCATGCTGATAGTTGACGGTGCTTTATGCAGTAGCTGTGCAGTTTGCGTCAGATTCAATGTTCGGGCTGCAGTAACAAAGGTTCTCAACAGGGCAATCGGCAGGTCTTTCATTTCTGTATTCAATTTTGTTGAAGATAGAGATCAATATTTATCGATATATTGAAGATGGTCAAGTGCATAAAATGCCGGTCAAAGTGATCCGATGAAATTATCGGATGTTGTTGCCAGAATTTTTAGGATGTGTGTTATGCAAATGGCATTTGTTTTGGCTGCCAATCAGGTGGTCAGCCATGGTTTCGGGCTTTTTCTGTTTTCAGCGCTGTTTCCGCTGATGCGCGAACCTTTGGGCTTAAATCATTGGTATTTGACTACTGCAGGTATTACGACTCAGGTCGCTTATCTGGCTGGTGCTTTGAGTGTTGGTTTTCTGGGACGTTGGGTCTCAGCAGAAAAGCTGGTGTTGATCACGGGGGCTGCGGCAGGTTTGTTATTGCTGTCTCTTTTTGTCTTTACCGAACCCTATGTCATGATCGGTGTGCTCTTTGGATTGGTCTTTAGCGCTGCTGTCAGTTGGAGTGCTATTGTGGGTTTGATCAGCCGTTTTGCTCCCCCGGAAAGTGCTGCCAGTCGCCTGACGCTGGCAAGTAGTGGTACTGCCTGGGGGTACGGTATCAATGGCTTGATTTTGCTGTGGTGGGTACCGGTGTTTGGTTGGCAATCGGTTTGGGCATTTGTTGCCGCTATCGCCAGTGTTGTCTGGCTGGTAACTTTGATTATGGTACGTGGGCTCTTACGCAAACAGCAACAAGGGCCGCTACAAGAGCCGTTAAAAGATAGAGAGCAAAAGGGACACCGTTCTCAATCCCTCTCGTTAGAGTCGTCTGAAGATATTCAAAAAGATGACTCCCACAACGCGGATCGTCAGTCCCAAAGTACCGATCATCCATTAGAAGCAGCGGAGCTGGTAGCTTTGACAACACGTCAGTTACTCCTGGCCAGTTTTACCGAGCAACGGGCCTTTTTCAGCTGTCTGATCTATTTTCTGGTTGGGATGATCTGTATGACCTTTACAGGTTGGCTCAATACATATCTGAATGAGTTAGAGCCTATGTCATCCCTGGCAGGCTCAACCTGGTCCGTAATAGGTATAAGTGGCATGGCGTGTGGCTTATTGATTGGACGTTTAGCGGATAAAAAAGGCCATGATGTGACTCTGTTACTGATGGCCGCTGGCTTTGCCTTGGGTTTAGTGGCCTTTAGTTTTGATCCTTTGAGTTATGCCTTTTTAGCAGGTGCGAGTTATGGACTGATGTACTTCCCTGTTTGGGGTGTACTTTCTTCCTGGTTATCTCAACGTTACTCACCCATTGCGACCATGCAGCTGAGTGGTATTGGTATGGTGGCTTCTGCAATAGGGGGAAGTTTGGGGAATGTGCTGGCAGGACAGATCCTGAATCAGACCGGATCGCTGGCTCTGATGTATGATCTTCTGGCTGTTGCTGGAGCCCTGTTAGTGCTTATTACAGCAGTAATTTATTGGCGGGGGAAAAGCCCATCTGTTGTCAGTGTTGAGCCCTGTTGAAAGTTGAAGGGAAGCGTTTCTTGGACTCTCTTAAACAACAGTATTTCCGATATTCTTCAGTTTGTCGTTGAAGAATATCGGGCTTTGTTAAAGAAGAAATTGGGCTTGAGTGTTTATTGGAGCTTTTTGTTTCACCGTATTAAGTGTATTAATAGCTTCAGCAATAAAAGACTCCTTTAAAATAAGAAAAGTGATCAAACCCAATGAAAAACCTCCCCATGGACCTGCTACGTACTTTTGTCACCATTCGTGATCTGGGAGGTTTTACACAGGCGGGAGAATTATTAGGGCGCTCTCAACCAGCAGTGAGTTTGCAGGTCAAACGTCTGGAAGAGCTGCTGGATATTCAGTTGTTTGATCGTAGTGCCGGTTTGCAGCTGACCGAAGATGGCGAGATTCTCTATCAAACCGCGCGTAAGATTTTAGAACTCAATGATGCGGTGGTGTCTCGTCTTGCGACTCCAGCAGTCAGTGGCTCAGTACGTTTGGGCACGCCGAATGATTTTGAAGTGTCATTTCTACCAGTACTGCTATCGAAGTTTTCCCGCGCGTATCCTGATGTCACCCTAGAGGTGATCTCTGATGTTAGTATCAATCTGCGCGATGGCTATAAAAAAGGCCAATATGATCTGGTGATGTCGATGGATGCTTTCCCCGAGCACAGTTTCGAGGAAGATGATTACATCGTTGAAACCCTATCCTGGATTGCGGATCCAGATTTCTCCATGAATAAAAACCAGCCCGTGCCTTTGGTGCTTTACCCTCAGGGCTGCGTCTATCGTAAGTACATCACCGAGGCGTTAAATCAGGCCAATATTCCCTGGCGCGTACAGTACTGCTCATCCAGTTTGTTAGGTATTCAATCCGCCATTAAAGCAGGCTTGGGAGTGAGTGCGTTGGTGTTGAATACCATTCCTGAGATCTTTCAGGCTGAGGAGACCTATAGTGGTTTGCCTGAGTTGGGTAAGGTAACTATTGGCTTTAACTACGATCAGAATAATCTCTCCCCTGCGGCGGGATTGCTGCTGGACTTTTTGCGTCGAGGGTTGAAGCAAAGCCAGGATTATCCTGCATCCCTGCAATTACCGACGTCCAGTAATGCCAGTCGTTTAACGGCGCGGTAATTTAATCCTTGATCCTTTCAAGCTACCAACTCTCTGGCCTTTAAAAGCTCAAGCTGGATTTCCAATTCTGGTGCCAGCTGTTGTAGCGCCTGAATCAGATTGGACTCAGAGATAGGGCGAGAGATCGCCGCCACAACCTTAATACTGCACGGCTGATCAGCCGTGAAATCTTGTCCTGAGGTTAACTCCTGGCCTTTATAGTGCAGATTCATCTGTTCAACGCGAGCACCGTGACTATCAAGAATCATCCTTAGGTCATGGCACAGGTAAAAGCGGTACTGTCCGCTTAGGGTTAGTTCCAGGTATTCCCCTCGGCCGGGATGATTTGGAGGCAGCTCCTGCATAGTGATATTCAGCCCTTGGCGTTCAAATTCACTAAAGCGGCTTTGGGCGAAGCTCAGATGTTGCGCTGGCAGAAATACCTTGTAGAGGGCAACGCTTTGACCCGCCAGCACGCTTTGCTGGCTCTCTAAAATCACACCTTCCATCAGTACCAGGGTTTCGCAGAATTTATGCAGTAGTTCAGGCAGGTCTGGGCCTGTAACGGTTAATAGGCAGTAGAACATATCGGGCTCCGGGCTATTTATTGTTATGTTTTGAACCCTGTAGGAGCAGACTCCATCTGAGTGATCTTCCCATCACAGAAAGAATTCGGCTCCTACAGGTTGTGCTTATGGCTCTCTTACACTGAAAGCTCTCTTTTGTGTGCTAATCCCGCACTGATCGGGGTTAATCGAGTAGACTCGGCAGCCATAAACTGAGTTCGGGGATAAAGGTGACGATAAACACCATCGGCAGGTGCCCCAGCAATAGGAACTTCATGGTGGGGCCGATATATTTATCCAATGAGAGCTTGGTGACCCCGCCTGCCATATAGAGCAAGGGGGCACAGGGAGGTGAGATATTACCCAGACCCAGGTTGGTCCCCACAATGGCGGCAAAGTGAATAGGGTCGACACCGATCTTCTGTACCACCGGCATCAGAATTATCGCGGCCAGCACGCCACCGGAGACATCATCCACAATCATGCCCATCAACAGCAGTAACAGATTGATGATCAACAGCAGGATGATCTTATCTTCCGAGATACTCAGCAGCAGTTCGGCAAACTGATTAGGGATTTGCGCCAGAATCATGCCCCGACTGAGAATAAACAGGAAAAACAACACCATAATCACCGAACCGGTCAAAATGGCGGCGTCTTTACTGGACTCAAACAGGTTATGCAGGGTCATGGTGCGGTAGATCACAAAGCCCACCACCAGGGTGTAGACCAGTGCCACTGCGCCCGCTTCCGTTGGTGTCGCGACACCACTGTAGATACCGCCAAGAATAATAAACGGCATGATGATCGCCAGTGATGCCCGTTTACCGGCGGCCCAGATCTCGCGACCGACATCTTTCAGTGGCAGCTTCGGCGCAACCTGAATGGTGGTGTTTTTACGCAGGAACCAGAAGTTCAGCGCGCAGTACACCAAGGCCAGCAGGATGCCTGGAATCATGGTAGCCAGAAACACCTTGGCGACAGACTGACGGGTGGCGATAGCAAACACAATCATGGGAATACTGGGAGGAATCATCAGCGCCAGTACCGAAGATACGGCTACTAAGGCGGTGGCATGACCTTCCGGGTAACCCTCTCTAACCATACGGGGTACCATGATTCTTCCGATAGCGGCAATGGCTGCAGAGGCACTGCCAGAGATCGCGCCAAACATGGCACAACTCAGTACCGTCACCGCCCCCAGACCACCCTTGGTACGACCGACAAAAGCGTTCACAAAATCCAGTAATCGTTCCGATATACCTCCCGTGCCCATCAGAGTCCCCGCCTGAACAAACAGCGGTAGCGCCAAAAGAGAAAACGCACTGATTTGGGAGTAGCCATAACCCGCGTGGAAGGAGATATCGGTGCCACTGAGCAAACCGTAGAACAAGGCACCCAGGCCGAAGGAGAAGGCGACGGGTACTTCAAGCAGCAGTAGTACCACGACCACTGCAATAGTCAGGAAAAATATTGTCATGACCACACCTAATTTTTATTGTTGTGTTGCTGCAGAGCGGTTTTTCCGGCTCTGTTTCAGGTCACGAATCTCAGCGATGATTTGCAGGCAGTAGTAAAACGCCATTAAGGCAAAGCCTGTCACCATGCTGAAATCCCAGAGATATTTTGGCCAGCGCATATAGATGCTTTTGCGATTCAGATCCAGATTGAACTGGGCAAATTTCAAGGCGAAATACCCGAACACACACACGGCTAATAGACAGGCAAAGCTACCGGCCAGACGGATCGCCTGAATTAACGTGCGGTTTTTAAAGATCAGGGCAACAATACCGCCGGAGATATGATCCTGATCCCGTGTGGCGTAGATCATGCCGAGAA
>CAYFGP010000147.1:0-15759 GCA_964342385.1 uncultured Oleiphilus sp.
GCAGCTTGCACTCATTGCGTATGCAGGAAGGTTAGTTTTACAGATTTGAAATTTGTATTGCAGGTAATACTTAGCTAAATCACCAACGGGCTGTCTTATTGACGGCCCGTTTTGTTTTGTGTGCCAGGCATGGCGCGTTGTACCTATTTGGTACTGTTCCGATCTCGCATGGTGGCGGTCGGATGACTTGGTGGTGCAAGTCCACTACAGGCCCGATCAGGGGAACTGTTAGCCGAACAGCAAGGGTGTCCACCGCGAGGTGGAATCTGAAGGTAGCTGTAGGCAAAGCACTGGCCTGACGTACAGGAATCTCATATGAGGCGGTCACAGTGGATAAGAAGGCAAGTATCTTCAAAGTCCCATTCTGATCAAAAAAAACTGTGGCCGTAAATGAGGCAGGCATAAGTGTGAAGGTCACGCGCATTACCCTGGGAGGTCTGTCGCTCTGCCATCAGGCTATTTATGTCGAGAGGCATAAAAATGGAGTGACAGAAGTCAGCCGAGGTCATAGTAGGTTGCTTACCGGTAACTGAAGGACGGAACTCGAAGTATGCAAAGGAGCCTATATTTTTTCGATGTGTGGAAGGTGCTGCAGAAAAGTAGCGGTAAAACCCGTTCACCAGAACGAGCGGATGAGGTGGAACCCTCGTAAGCGACCTTTGGTATGTAACAAACCACACCGGCAAAATATCAGAACACTCCTGAGGGGGCTGGCATGGACTTGATGTCAGCAATATTGGCCCCTGAAAACATGCGTGAAGCCTACCAGCGCGTTCGCCGAAACAAAGGCGCAGCTGGAGTTGACGGCATGAAAGTCGAACAACTTGATAGCCACTTGAGAAGCCATTGGTCATCAATAAGCCAAGAGTTATTGGAGGGTAGCTATCGGCCTCAACCTGTTAAGACCGTCTTCATTGATAAGCCCAATGGCGGGCGAAGAATGTTGGGTATCCCAACGGTCACGGATCGTCTGATCCAGCAAGCGATACACTTAGTGCTCGCGAAAGGTTATGACCTCTCCTTCTCCCCAAACAGCTACGGCTTTAGGCCGGGACGCGATGCGACCCAGGCTGTTAAACAGGCTCAAAGCTTTATGGGGCAAGGGAAGCGCTGGGTAGTTGACCTGGATCTGGAGCAGTTCTTTGACCGAGTGAATCATGACATCCTGATGTCGAGGTTAGCTCGAACGATCAAAGATCGAATCCTGCTGAAACTGATCAGAAGATATCTGCAGTCGGGCATTATGATTGATGGAGTGGTGACGGCGCGATTAAAGGGGACTCCCCAAGGAAGCCCACTCTCTCCGTTACTGTCCAATATCCTATTGGATGAGTTTGATAAGGAGCTGACCCGGCGGGGTCACTGCTTCTGCCGCTATGCTGACGACTGTAATATCTATGTTCAGAGCAAGAAGGCAGGAGAAAGGGTGTTGGCTTCAGTTACCCGTTATCTGGAACAGAGTCTGAAGCTCAAGGTGAATCAGGAGAAGAGTGCTGTTGATAGGCCATGGAAAAGGCAATTTCTGGGTTATACGGTGTGCAATCGTAGAAAACCGAGACTGAAACCAGCGAAGAGTTCGGTTCAGAGGTTTAAAGGCAAGATCAAGCAACTGATGAGAAAAGCCCGAGGCTGGAACATTGGATGGACGATAAAGCAGTTAGCCAGTAGGTTAAGAGGCTGGTTCAACTATTATCGTCATGCTGAAGTGAAGAATGTCTTTGAGGAACTGGATGGTTGGATCAGGCGTCATCTGCGAAAGATCCTCTGGAGGCAGTGGAAACGTCCATTTACAAGGGCGAAGATGCTGATGCGACTAGGGTTAAGTGAACAGAGGGCCTGGAAAAGTGCAACCAATGGTCGAGGAGCTTGGTGGAATGCGGGAGCGTCACATATGAATCAGGCGTTACCAAAGAAGTTGTTCGATAGGGTGGGGCTCATCTCGCTGATAGACAGTTACCGTAAGTTCAAATGTACTTCGTGAACCGCCGTGGTACGGAACCGTATGCCCGGTGGTGTGAGAGGACGGAGGCGGTGACGCCTCCTCCTACTCGATTCTTATCAATCTCTCTCTGTACTGCTTAAATTCTCACTGTCTTTCTTTGATTTCATTCCACTTTGACTATTGTTTCTTACTTTGATCCATATAGACCATGTAAGGTTAAAACTACTTCACTCTGTCTTCACTGGGGCTGCGGCCAAACTGATTCCGATAACTACGAGTAAAGTGTGGGCCAGAGCTAAAACCGCAGGCACTGGCAATCTCTGCCACGCTTAGGTGGGACTCTTTTAGCAGCTGTTGAGCCCGTTCCAGTCTGAGCTTCATATAGTAGCCAGAGGGTGAGTTATCTAAATGACTACGAAATAGTCGTTCCAGCTGACGTATGGATAAGTGGGCATGCTCTGCTAATACGGATGGCGATAGAGGGTCTTCAATATTAGCCTCCATCAGTGCTAATACCTTAAGCAGTCTGGGGTGATGGATCTTTAATCGGCAAGCGAGGCCCATACGCTGCTTATCGGATTTTTGACGAATACCGTTTTTAATAAACTGTTCGCAGATCGAGATTGCCAGTTCATCACCCAGCTCAGCCTGGATAATATGCAGCATCATATCGATAGCAGAGGTACCACCGGCGCAGGTGATCATCTTCTGATCGATCTCATACAGCTCATTGGTGATCTTGATATCGGGGTTATCTTCCTGAAAGGCAGGCATCGCCTCCCAGTGCAGTGTGACAAATTTATCTTTCAGCAGATTAGCCTGAGCCAGTAGATAACAGCCGGTATCCATCGCCCCTAAAACACTGCCCTGACGGCTGACCTTTTTGACCCAGTTTATGGTGTTATCGTTGATATAGCGTTCTGGGTGAAAGCTGGAACAGACAAAAAGGTTCTTGGGCGTCTCTACTTCATAGATGGATTTGGGGTTTTGCAGTGCCAGTTGGTTGCTGGCTTCAACGGCTTCTCCGTTCTCTGTCAGCAGTTGCCAGCGAAACACTTCTTTACCGGCGAAACGGTTCGCAACCCGCATCGGTTCGATAGCAGAAAGCAGGGCTACCATGGCGTACTCTGGTAGCAGTAAAAAGGAGATGGTAAAGCTGCCATCTTTTTCGGGCTGGAGCATCATAGGCTTATTCTTATTATCTTAACCAATTGAATTTTAGTCGATATTTAACCACAAAATAGACTTTTGGCTATGCACTCAGGCGACATGATTTATACCTTGGCGACATCGTTTTAATAGAGTAAGAAGTATGGCGTAAGAAGATTGATAACCCAGAGTTAATTGATTTTTAATTTTACTCGTGACTGGGCAACCACCAAGATGGGAAAACTATTGGTCCATCAAGGGTTAGCTATTAAGGGAAAGCCGTTAAGAGCAGACTGTTAAGAAGATTGTTCAAAAAGTGATTGAGATAAAGCCATTCAAAAAGACCATTTAAGGATAACAGTGAAGATTATTATCAGTGGTGCAGGTGTCGCCGGTTTAAGCAGTGCAATTGCATTAAGGCAGCTAGGTTTCGAGGTTGAAATCTACGAGCGTCATCAAGCCCGTCAGGATATTGGTGCGGGTATTGTTTGTTGGCCCAACGCCAGCTTTGTATTGGATCAGTTGGGGCTGTTAGATGCAGTAGCCGAGTGCTCCGGTCAACCCATTCGTATGCAACGCTTTTCGCCTCAAGGGGAAGATTTGGGGGCGCTGGATATTAAGCAATTAAATCATGCTATGGGTTATAGCAGTTATTCGATTCTCAGACGTGACTTGATGACTATTCTGGAGCAGGAAGCCCTCCATCTAGGCGCTAAGATTTATTATGGCCAGACAGTGAAGAGTATTTCCCAGGTCATGGCTGATAGTGATGAGGATGGGCGTGCTGTTCCAAAAAATAGCCAGGCACAGCTCGAACTCGAAAGCGGTCAAACGGTTCAAGGGGATCTGATTTTAGGAGCTGATGGGCGTATGAACTCGTTAGCAAGGGCTTATGTCAATGGTGATAATCAGCCGGTATTTCAGAAATTTATTAACTGGATTGGTGTGTTTGAAAGCTCGGAGTCGGTATTTTCTGAGCCGGAGTTTTCTGCGCCGGGATTTTCTGGACCAGTATCTGATGAGATAGCGGTCAGTGATTATTGGGGCGTTGGACAGCGTTTTGGTGTCGTACCAATCTCGAATAAAAAGGTTTATTGGGCGGGTGCGGTTGCTTGTTCAGAAATTGGTGAGCGTGATCCTGCCAATTATAAATCTGATCTAAAAAAACTATTCTCTGATTGGCCGGAACCTATCGGAGCCCTGATTGAGCAAACGCCAATATCGGCCATTAACAAAATTTATGTGCATGACCACGAACCGATTCCTACGTGGCATAAAGATAATCTGTTGTTGCTGGGTGATGCAGCCCATGCACCTTTGCCTACATCGGGACAGGGCGCTTGTCAGGCGTTAGAGGATGCTTGGCATTTGGCGCAGTTGCTTGCAAAGAGGGAAGACGGGCAGGACTTGAATCCGGTGCTGGCGAGCTTTACTCAACAGCGTTTCGCCAAAAATAGCGGTATTACTCAAGGGGCAAGACAGTTAGCTCGTTCTTTGTTTAATACCGATCCAGGCTATTGTCGTGAACGTAATCGCATTAGTCAGAAAACAGACTTCTCTGCCATGGTTCAAGGTATGGCAAAAGGTTGGGGCAGTGGCTTGCCATTAACCCTGTGAGACCTATTTTCTTCTTTAAGCTGGTTGGGTGATTGGCATTGCCTCTTTAACGTTGCTTTTAATCACTCTAGGGCGACTGTGGCGTTATGTCGCAATATTGTTAGTTGCTAATGCAGTGGTCGCTTATTAATATCAGTGGTTTCTAATGTCTTTATTGATTTTTAGACTAACTACTACAATGGGATATCCCAATGAAAAAGCGTACCGTGAACCTCGCAATATTGTTATCAACTCTGATGGCTGCACAAGTGACCTCTGCTGATACTGTTTCTACTCAGAGCCTGGAGCAGGAAGGTAAAGGCGTGATTAAAGCGTTGGCTTCTCAGTTAGGTAAAGAGCTGAAAACTACCGCTAAAAGCGAAGGATTGCCTGCAGCGATTAAGGTGTGTAATACCCAGGTGCAGCCGATTACTCAACAGGTTTCTGATGCTAAAGGGTGGGATGTGGCGCGTACCAGTTTGAAGCTACGTAATCCAAGCAATGCCCCGGATGCCTGGGAGCGTCGTGTGTTGGAATATTTTGCGACTCAAAAAACATTGGGAGCAGATCTGAAGACTCTGGCATACAGTGAAGTCACAACAGATGAATCCGGTCAGCAGGTGTTTCGTATGATGAAAGCTATTCCTGTCTCTCAACAGTGCCTGGCGTGTCATGGCGGTCAGTTAAAACCAGGTATTAAGGCGAAGCTGGATGAACTTTATCCGTATGATAGTGCGACTGGCTTTAAGGCCGGGGATCTACGTGGGGCGTTTACTTTGAAGAAGATGCTTTAACGGGGGGGATGTCTTCCGGTTTATAGCCGGAAGACATAAAGCAAAGCTAGCGAAAGAAACTTAAGTCAAAAAGAGATCTATTGAGGAAGCTAAAGGGAGTGCACAAAACGGCCTATCGCATCGTTAATCTCTTGCGGGTGCTCAATAGGACTTAAATGAGCGGCACCGTGAATCACTTCAAAATGGCTGTCGGGTAGTTGATCAGACAGAAACTGGCCATACTTCGGCGGTGTCATCATATCCAGTTCGGCGCTTAGCACCAGTGTAGGGCAGGTAATCTCTGACAGACTATCCATAAGGTCGAACTGATTACAGGCACTGAAATCATTGATCACGGTTTGCAGATCACTCTGAAGCATCAGGTCCGCGAACGGTTCAAGTAACTCGACATCGGCACCATCTGTCATTGCCTGATCTGTCATCATTTGGACAAAACCTGAATAATCCGTGCGGATCTTTTCCAGCATTTCCGGCATCACTTTCAGTTTGGCACCAGTATTCAGTAGCACAAGGCCTGAAAGATGCTGCAGATGGCGTGAGGCAAACTCAAGGCAAACGGCACCCCCCATGCTATGGCCCACTAGTACTAGCTGCCGACAATTCAGATAGTCACATAACTCTGCCAGGGTATCGGCATAGGCGGTAATGGATTGTTCGCCATCATGATGGGCGCTTAGCGCATGTCCCGGTAGGTCGACTGCAATCAGATTGGCTTTGTCACGTAAACCCATCATTTGGGCTTGCCATTGGGCATGATTGAGTCCTGCTCCGTGGACAAATAGCAGAGTCGGTTGCTCAGGCTTGAGCGGCCAGTTAGAACAGATAAAGCCCAACTCATTGAAATCCTGCGCGTACATAGCTCTTTCCTTAGTTGTGGGGGTCTTTATACAGCGTAATCTTAATTTCTGTATAGGGTTAGCACAATTACACCTTTTGCTCGTGAAATCTACCCCGGCTTCAGTATATAATTCCGAGTAAAATAGTTGGATATGGTAAAGGTAGTCTAAGCATGGCAAAGATTAAAATTCTGGTAGGCACTGTATACGGTGGAGCAAGGGATGTGGCTGATGGTATTAAGCCCGTTCTGGAGCAAAGAGGGTATCAGGTTGATATCTCAGAAGACCCAGAGATTGCTGATCTGACGAATACCGATAATACAGCGATCCTTATCAGCTGTTCCACGACTGGGGCGGGTGATTTTCCTCCAGGTTTTGATAAATTTTATGATTCGATTCAACAGGTAGGCTCGCGTCTGTCGCATCTTAAGTATGGTGTGATTGCGTTGGGTGACAGCTCCTATGATGAAACCTTCTGTGATGCGGGCAAAAAAATTGATGCCACACTGGAGGAGTTTGGTGCTTTGCGTGTCGGTCGACGTTTAGATATTGATTGTGCGGAATACTTTGAAGCTACTGAGCCTGCACTACCATGGATTGAGGATTGGGCTAATCGCCTGGCAGGTTAATTCTTGCTGATTTCTCTTCTGGACTGTTTTTCCTCGCTTTAGTGTGGCCAATTGGTTTGGATTGATACTCAGCGTTCAAGCTGAACGCTGAGTATCTGATCACAGATAAGGCTTGGATAAATGAGGCTGAGTTTTTCTAACCGAGCTGTATCGTCGTGTCGGTAAAGGTTAAGGTTTCAATGCCGGTCAATTGTGCAGAAAAGTTTTGGCCCACTAACAGATAGCTGCCATCGCCTTGATTATCGACCGTCACCTGACTGGATGCTTCATTCAGTTGCACCGTATCGCTGCCGCTGCCACCATCCACAGTATCAAAGCCACCATCAAATAGCTGAATCAGATCATTACCCGCACCAGTTTGAATATTGTTATTTACACCGTTATCACGCACGGTGTCATCCCCTGAACCTGTGAATACATTCTCAATCCAAACGCCGTAAGCAATCGCCAGATTGTTTTCACCTGTGTAGAGATTGTTTGCTTCATCCTGATAAGCATTAGTGACAAAACGTGAGAAGTTTGGCGCTCCCATGCTATCCAACTCAGCCAGTTTGTCAGAGATCTGTTGGTCAATGCTATGCACATCAACGGAAGAATGCTCTCCACTTCTCAAGTCAATATCGCTGTTACCTGTGGTTGTCGCTACATTGATCGTGTCTTCACCGCCTGCATCCCAAATCGTGAGATAGGTGTAGTCATCGAAGCTGAGTGAATAGGTATTATTTCCTGTGGCTGATGTGGTGTTTGTGCCATAAATAGCCTGTAGAGCAGCAACATCCAGTATGGAGTAGGAGGGTGGCATGGCACTCCATGAATAGCTGGCACCGATAGAAAACTCCTGCGGATCATAATTAATACTGATGCGCAGGTTTTTAGCTTCAGTGTAAGACATCACGGTGTAGTCATTATTGTCCAGGTTTGTAGCTATGCTATTTGGATCTTCAAAAGGGTGTTTTAGGCCAAGAGCATGGCTCAGTTCATGCACTAGAGTGTGATAGGTAAAAGTACCGGGTTGATAATCCTCTGATGACATAGTGGCTGAATCGAGAAAGATGTCACCACCAATGGCAGGATCTGTCGATGGGTAATAAGCAAAACCTGACGCATCCACAAGAGGTAAAGCATTAAAGCGGATATCGGCATTGCCGGAGTTGTCTTCGCTGAGGGTTAACTGGCTGAAAGCCTGTAATTCAGTAATAGCGGTGCGGGCAACTTGTTCGGCGGCTTCCGACATGGGACTCCAGCCCGCAAGGTTTAATTCAAGATCCGGGTCGGTGTATTCGTCGGGAATCGTTTGGTTGAAACCAAACGTTAGATTGTTATCACTCCAGTATTCACCGGATTCCAACGATACACTGGGGGTATCACCAAGCGATAACAGGCTACTGCTGTCGATACCGCTTTCTACGCGGCTGAACTGCTGCAGCTGTTCAGCCGTAATAGCATTGGCTGCGGCGAGTTCACTGATGGTGTTTTTAGCGCTGATAACGGTCGCGGGTTCTGAATTAACCTGAGCCATCACCTCTTTAGCTTGCTCGCTGTCTGATAAGCCATTTTCTGCGTAATAAAGACCGACTTCTGTTTTGTTGGCTAGAATAGCTGCATCGTCTGGATCACCTGTTTCGGCCTCTGCACCATCAATGATTGCTTGGATAAAGACGTCTCGGCTCAGGGCGCCTTGATCCAGTTGGCCTTCCCAATAATCCCAGCCTTCATTATCTGGAGAGCGATTAAACAGGTTTTGATAAACGGATAAGATAAAGTCTCTATTGGTGGTTTCTGCAGGATAAGTCTGCTGGGTTTCTGGTTGATCAAAAAAACTGGCCGCGATCCCTGCAAGGTCAAGATTGGAACTATTTACCCAGTAATCAAGCCCGGCTGAATCAGGGGCTCTGTTAAAAGTGGCGACGTACAACTTAGTAACGGATGCATCGGATACAAGGTTTGCCATGGCATTTCTCTTAGATTGAAGCTTTAGCCTAAACCAGGCTGTGTGGGGATACTCTAATTCTAGTGGGAGTGTGACAATATAACCACTATGATACTGTTCTAAGCATGAAACAAATGTCAATATAATCAGGATGTTGCTATAGCCTTTAACCTTCATCGCTTGTGGTATTTTAATGAATTTCTGCTATGTGAAATAATCTTGGTAACTTGATGGCTGACTTTTATCCCGATCTGTTTCAGAGTCTCAGTTCTGATGGGCAAGCATTGCCCATGTATCGTCGTCTGTTTGAATTATTTAGGCTGAATATCTTATCTGGTCGCTTATCAGGTGGTGAAAAGTTGCCTTCCAGCCGCGATTTGTCACACCAATTAGGGGTTTCCCGTAATACCATCAAAACAGCTTACGAGCAGTTAATTGCTGAAGGGTATGTACAGAGTCGCCAAGGTGCCGGTAGCTTTGTGACAGAATTGCCAGCTGAGTTGCTACAACCAGAATCTAAGCCGAGTGTAAGTAGCGATCGCTTACCTGAGTTGTCTGAGAAAGCCCATCGTTTATTGCAGAGCCAAAGTATGTACTCCCCTGGGCGTCTGTTATTGCAACCTGCAGTACCTGCATTGAGTGATTTTCCTCGCAAGCGTTGGAAACGCTGTGTCTCAGCCGCAGCTGAAAATGAAGCCTTGTATAGCCAACCCGCAGAAGGTCATTTGCCTTTGCGCCAACAAATTGCCCGTCATCTCAGCGCTTTTCGTGGTATGCAGGTTTCACCGGAACAGATTTTGATTACCTCTGGTTCTCAGCAGGGGAGTTATATGATCGCCTCTCTGTTAACGGGACAGGGCGATCCTGTTTGGATTGAGACGCCGGGGTATCCCGGAACAGAGGGGGTTATCCGTGCCGCCGGAGCGGAAGTGCGGCACCTTCACTGGCAGATGTTACAGCAGGCCAAGCTACCAGAGCAGGGAAGGTTGCTGTTTATTACACCTTCACGCAATTTTCCTTTGGGTCACACTTTACCTTTGTCCGCCCGTTTGGAGGTTTTGCATTGGGCGGAGCAAAAAAATAGCTGGGTTGTGGAAGATGACTACGACAGTGAATTTGCGGTGGGTTCACCCGTTAGCGCCTTATTTGCTTTGAGCCGGGAACAACGGGTGATCTATACCGGTACCTTCAGTCGGACGATGTATCCGGGATTAAGGCTAGGCTATATGGTGTTGCCTGAAGTTCTGGTACCTCTATTTCGTAAAGCTCGACGCTTTATGGATGGCGGCTTATCTGTGGTGCCTCAGGTTGCTATGGCGCGTTTTATGGAAAATGGTGATTACAGTCGGCATATCAAAAAACTACGCCTGCTATACCAACAGCAGAGGTTGGGCCTTGAACGTTTGCTGGCAGAATCTGATCTAAAGAATCTGCCCATTATTGATGCCGGGGCGGGCATGCATTTAGTGATAAAGCTACCGAATGATTGTGATGATCAGGCTTTAGTTGAGCATCTTGTGCAGCAAGGTGTGGGAGCAAGAGCGTTGAGTCACTATGATCAAAGTTGTCAGCCAGTCCGCGGTTTGGTATTAGGTTTTACTCTGGATGATGAAGCGCAGATGGCCCGTGGGGTTCAAAGAGTGGAGCAAGCGATTAAGTGCTTAGGCTTATCAGTCAATTGAGTCTGAATTTCTGAGTAGGTGGCTTAAAAAGCTTAAGTATTCTCCGATCAATTCAGATAGGAGAATACTGAAAAGCTTTTGTTCTGAGTTTTTCTGCTGATGAGAATTAGCGAATTTTGACTTCACCGGCGTCAAGGTAGAAAGTGGTTTTACCAAAGCCTTCTTTAACGTTGTAAGGGGTATTGGCAATAATGACATTACATTCGGAAAAGGCTTTTTTCAGCGCCTTAACCTTGGCTTTTTTACGAGTCTGAGCTTCATCTTCTAGCTCTTGGCGACGGTTTTCCAAGTCTGCCATCGCCTTCATTACAGTATCTCTAGCCTTAAGGATTTGCTCTTTTTTCTCTGGAGAAATACGGCGGTTTTCTTCTCTCAGTCGATGAATGAGCGCTTTAATCTGTTTGGTTTGTTCAAAACCCTGTTTGATTTTGTCCTGTACCTCAGCCATCTCGGCGCGCACATCATCCAGTGGTCCCACCTCTAATACTGTGGCGACGGCTGCAGGCACACCGAGTTGGCCTGCCTCAATATATTTGCCAGCTGTGACATGACCGCCAATCAACTGGCCCATGGCAGGCATTTTGATAGAGTTATCGGCATGTAAGCGACATTGCAGGATCTGTCGTTGAGCACTAATTGTCCCTCCACTAAAGACCCAGGAGTCTTTAATAAAACGAGCAGTGACATCACCTTTGGCACGAATCACAGCGTTATCTTTGGTGGGCTCTTTCGCTGAGGACTCAGGGGATTTTTTACCCAGTACACCGCCGCCAATTTCAACATTGCCGCCAGAAATAATAGTCGAGTTTTCTACCAATCCTCCGACCTTTACATCTCCTGAGGCTTCGATCAGCATGCCCTGATCAACCCCTTGTTTAATCTGAATGCTGCCATCAAAACGAACATTACCTGTTTTCAGGCTGACTTCATCAAGTTTAAGTACGTTTTCAATGTGTACACCTTGATCGGTAAAGACAGGCATGCCTTTGACAGTAGAAGAGTAGTGTCTAGGTTGTTCAGGATCTTCCTGTACGCTCTTGTCCAGCTTGACCTTTTTATCCTTACCCTGATAAGCCTTAATCGTTTTACCGACCACGGTCATACCATTTTGGCCTTCAACCGGTTCAGTGATATGGAACAAGGATGTACCTGCTTCGTAGACTGGAAAGTCTCCCAGCTCTTTAAAATCGACCTGGTCATTATTGTCTTTTAGGACTTTAGGACGGCGTTCAGAGATCTCTTCAACTAAAGGCATCATCTCTGCATCCTGGCCATCAACGGCTTTTTTACCGTGGGCAACAATATAGCAACAGGTATCTTGCGAATTGAACGTCGGCCCTTTGGCGAATAGCTTGTCAATAAGCTTAATATCGATGCCATGGCGGACCCTGTTATTAGTCAAGGCCTTAATCAGCATCTCTTTGGATGCCGGTAAACCTCGGCCTAACGGAGGGGTAATCTGAACACTTGCCAGTGTCTGATCAAGGGATAGATGTACACTGATTTCAGCATCCAGTGGTCCGCCAATCTCCATTTCAAAGTGGCGTCGCTGCTGAACACCCTTGATTAAATCATCAATGCGATCAGGGTAAAGTGGATAGTGTTCTTCATCATAACCGAGTTCGTCCAATCGTTCCCGAATCAGGGTTTCATTAATAGCAATTGCTCTGGATGCAGGCTTGTATAAGGCAATTAAACGAGTTTCCGTCTCGTTGGCAAAAAATTCCAGGCCGTCAGATTCTTCTTCCTGAGTTTGTTGATCCGCGTCATCGGTAGTCTGATCAGCAGTCTGCAGCGGTTGCTGATCATCTTGTAATTCTTCTGTAACATCCATATGGTTGCTTTCTTTATTCTGTGGGCTCATAACAGTCCCTTTTTACAAAAGAGCAGAACGACTTATAGCTAATTGACCATAGTTTATTATGGCATGCTAGAGATTTTGTCGTTAGGCTACCTTTTTTAACTGTTGCGTCACCTATTTTAACGCAGGCAAACGATCATGTTGTGACGGAGTTGGCAGAGTTTACTGCGATAGCTCCAGAGCATGCTTAACAAGCGACATGATAAACAAATCGTATTAGGCTCCCAAACAAAAAAATGTTGGAGTGATCACTTTTCAGGTGGGAACAGGCAAAGTCGAGTTCTGATTAGTGTACAAACTGAAACAAAGCGAGTGTTGACTACAACCGCTTTGTGATGGGGATCAACGGCATTTTTTACTGTAGAAACAGCTGTTTCTGAGCTTAATATCGAAATATTAATGACTTGCGGCGTAGGCAACTGGTTTAATTCAGGTTATCATCTTGCGGGAATATCTTTCGCATGGTGTGCGGACTATGTGGTTAACTTAATGTTTTTGAAAGGTTTCTGATGACTGACTCGCCTAAAGTTCGCGAAACGCGCTTAAAAAGATTGCTAGGGCTGGTACTCCTGTCGGAGCTGGTTACTGGTAAGCGCAATTTGCTGAACGTTATGCTGGACAAAGGCACAACAATGGAAAGTGACCGGAAGGAGCTTGAACTCCCTCCGTTGCCGCGTAATGCATGGCAAGGGCTGAATATGAATAGTCAGTTGAGAAAAGCGCGCCTGGAATCCGCGATTATGAAACTGTCTGAAGATAGAACGGTTAACCCGAATAAGCAGTTGGTATACCGTGATAACGTCTATTCTGCTGATAGAAAAACCGCAAATCAGAAAAATTCCTAATTTTTTTGCCCTCAGCTATACCTTCGCTTATAAGACTATCGCATAATTACGCCCCAGCGCCCAAGTTAGAGTGATTACTTGGGCCGATGAGTGTAATTAGAACAGTATATTGGCAATAGTTGAGGTCCCCATGACAATTCACGTAATCGACCACCCCTTGGTTCAGCATAAGCTTGGTTTAATGCGCCGACAGGGCATTAGTACCAAGAGCTTTCGCGAGCTGGCTTCGGAAGTGGGGACACTTCTGACTTATGAAGCCACCAAATGCTTGGAGCTGGAGCAAGTCACTATTGAGGGTTGGGACGGTTCCGATATCCAAGTTGAAAAGATCAAAGGCAAAAAAATCACCGTAGTTCCTATTCTACGTGCTGGTTTGGGCATGATGGACGGTGTGATGACACTGATCCCTAGCGCCAAAGTGAGTGTGGTTGGTCTGCAGCGTAATGAAGAAACTCTGGAGCCAGTACCTTACTTTGAAAAACTGGTGGGTAATATCGATGAGCGTATCAGCCTGGTAATCGATCCTATGCTGGCTACCGGTGGCTCTATGATTGCCACTATCGATATGCTGAAAAAAGCCGGTTGTAAAGATATTAAGGTGATCGTACTGGTAGCGGCTCCTGAAGGTGTTGAGAAAACATTGGCAGCGCACCCGGATATTGAGATCTTCACTGCCGGTCTGGATCAGTGTCTGAATGACAAAGGTTATATCGTACCGGGTCTGGGTGATGCCGGTGATAAGATCTTTGGTACTCTGTAACGGATGACAGATATGACAACTGAAACTGAATTTGGTCCAGCGACTTCGCCGAAGACTATTCTAACCGGTGCTCAGATGCTGTTTGTGGCATTTGGTGCTCTGGTACTGGTGCCTTTGTTAACAGGCCTGGACCCTAACGTCGCTCTGTTTACTGCGGGTTTTGGTACTCTGTTATTCCAACTGGTTACCCGTGGTCAGGTGCCGGTTTTCCTGGCCTCTTCCTTTGCTTTTATTGCACCGATTATTGCCAGTGTCCAGGCCTGGGGTATTCCGGCTACTATGGGTGGTCTGATGGCTGCCGGTGTGGCTTATATCCTGCTGAGTGCACTGGTACGTGCTAAAGGTACAGAAGTACTGCACCGTATTTTGCCGCCAATCGTTGTTGGTCCTGTGATTATGGTAATCGGCTTGGCGCTGGCTCCTGTTGCGGTGAATCTGGCAATGGGCAAAAGCGGTGACGGTGCCATTGAACTGGTGGGCTATGATCAGGCGATTTTGGTCTCTATGTTCTCCTTGGTAGTGACGCTGGCTGTGGCGGTATTCTCCAAAGGCATCTTCAAACTGATTCCTATTCTGGCCGGTGTTGTAGCGGGTTATGTGCTGTCGCTGATGCTGGGTCTGGTAAACTTTGCCCCTGTAGGTGAAGCGGCTTGGTTGGCAATGCCGGCGTTCACCATGCCTGAATTCCACTGGCAAGCAATCCTGTTTATGATCCCAGTAGCCATTGCTCCGGCGATTGAGCACGTGGGTGATATGGTGGCGGTAAGTCAGGTTGCAGGAAAAGACTTCCTGAAGAAGCCCGGTCTTCATCGCACTCTGTTGGGTGACGGTCTGGCAACTTCGGGTGCAGCGCTGTTTGGTGGTCCACCGAATACTACCTATTCAGAAGTCACTGGTGCGGTCATGCTGACTCGCAACTTCAACCCTCGTGTCATGACCTGGGCTGCCGTTTTTGCGGTGCTGTTAGCATTCATTGGTAAGATGGGCGCACTGCTGCAAACCATTCCTACGCCAGTCATGGGTGGTATTATGACTCTGCTGTTTGGTTCTATTGCCGTTGTCGGTATGAACACTCTGGTGAAGTCGGGTGATGATCTGACTCAACCTCGTAACCTGAGTATCGTAGCGCTGATTCTGGTATTTGGTATCGGTGGCATGTACCTGGGTGGTGGTGAGTTTAGTCTGCAAGGTGTCAGTCTGTGTGCAATCTTGGGTATCGTACTGAATTTGATACTACCCAAGCATATCGACAACCACTAAACTAGCCGTCGGTATAAAACTTAGCGCTTAAACAATGGCTTATCTAAAAATTACGATCAATTTTCAGTGAGTTGGATTCAGCGAGCCGGGTAGTATTTACACAAAAGTGTTTCGACATTCTTCAGTCAATGACTGCAGAATGAAGCCATCTGCTAAAGAGACGCGTGTGTGAGTTGCTTATTAAGGTCGCTGTTTTGATAGATAGCGTTGAAGTAGAAAAGCCCTACACCTATGATGTGTAGGGTTTTTTTGTTGCTGTGCCTGGTGAAACAAAAGTCTTTTGAAATACCTTTTATGTACATACTTGCACAAAAGTGTTTTGATATTTTTTGACCAATGGCTAAAGAGAAACTTTTGTGTGAGTGTTTATAGTTAGGCATAAAGTACTGCTTGTTCTGGCATCTTTCATTTCGTTGCAGATAACTGGACAGTGCGAAGTTCTCGATAGAGGAAGCATAAGCTTGACGCCTCTCTA
>CAYFGP010000148.1:0-15545 GCA_964342385.1 uncultured Oleiphilus sp.
TAACGCGTTATTTATGATTGCCAGTGCAGCGTTAGGTATCGTGATTCTAGGCATACTGGAACTGTCTCTGCCCGTGCTATTCTTAATACTTGCCACAATGAATTTTCCGATCTGCTGGTTGTGCTCTCGCGACAATCATTTGTCGGGTCTTGATGATTAAAGGATCCCTCTCACTCTATGTCATTTAAAGTAGATGCCAATAGCTTTCCCCGTTTGCAGATGATTGGCATGGTTGCCACTGTACTGCTGTTTACTTTGGTGTTGGGAGGCTACTTTTTATGGTCTCAGCAACAGCAGCGTGAGCAGCAGTTGATTGTGTTGGAGCAGGAGATTTTAAGTCAGCAGGAGGCACTGTTGGAGTCTGAGCTGGAGGCCTCAATCAGCTATATACACTATATGCGCACTCGGACAGAGTCTGTTTTGAAGCGGGAAGCCAAAAGTCAGGTGGATCAAGCGATTACTCTGGCTAATAGCATCTATGAGCAGCAAAAGGGCAAGTTGCCAGACACTGAAATCAAACACTTGATTCGTGAAGCTCTGAGGGATATCCGCTTTTTTGATGGTCGGGGTTATCTGTTTATCGATGATATGGATGGCTTGTGTATTCTGTTGCCAACAGCACCTCATATCGAAGGCAAATCCCTTTACGACAATCAGGACGATACCGGGCATTATATTATGCGAGGCCTGATTGATGCGGTGAAAAATCCTGATAAATCAGGTTATTCCCGTTATCGCTGGTATCCACCGGGCAACCAGCAGGAGATGGCTGATAAACTGGCTTATGTACGTTTGTTTGAGCCTTTCCAATGGATTATCGGTACCGGGGACTACCTGTACCGTATCGAAAATGACTTGAAGCAGGAGTCCCTGCGTCGTTTATCCAGCTTTCGTTTTGGTCAACACGGCTACATTGCTGTATTGGATCAAAAAGGCGATACCCTGATTAATACCACCCTACAGATACTGCCCGATAGTGCTCTGGTAGCCGAGCTGCAGCAAACTGCAGTGGAGCGGATTCTGGAAACTGCGCGCCAGGGCGGTGGTGTGATCGAATATCAGTGGTTTTACCCCGATGGTCGTGGTCCTGTTACCAAACGAGCCATGATCAAGGTTGTCCCTGAGTGGAATTGGATATTAGTGGCAGGGATCTATCCTGATGATCTTGCCCCCTTGTTGGAGAAGCATCAGATCAAATTGGAAGGGGATTGGCTGGATAGCTTGCAGACCTTCCTATTGGTACTGTGTTTTTCCAGTGTGATTACCCTGCTACTGGCCATTGTATTTTCACGCTGGCTGAAGACGCTGTTTAAACGCTATCAAAGGGATATTGATCAGCAGGCCGGTCAGCTCAAGGCCAATGCTAGAGAGTTGTCACTGGCGGCCCAGGTGTTCGAAAGTGCAACAGAAGGTATCATCATTACCGATCCAGATAATCGCATTGTCGCAGTTAACCCTGCCTTTACCGAGATCACCGGCTATCAAGAACAGGAAACCCTGGGCCAGAACCCCTCATTTATGGCATCGGGTAATCATGATGAACACTTCTATCAGATGATGTGGCGCAAACTGCTGGAGGACGGCAGTTGGCAGGGCGAGGTGTGGAACAGGCGCAAAGATGGTGTGCTGTTTCCCGAATGGTTGTCCCTGAGTGTTGTGCGCTCTGACAGCGGTGCGGTGAAGAACTATATCGCTACCCTGACCGATATCAGCCTGCGTAAACAGAATGAAGAACGTCTGCGTTATCTGGCGGAGTATGATTCTTTAACCGATCTGCCGAACCGTCGTCTGTTGGCCGATCGGGCTACGCAGGCGATCCATATGGCCCGTCATAATGGGCAGCGTTTAGCACTGCTGTTTGTTGATCTTGATCGCTTTAAAAATGTGAATGACTCGTTGGGGCACGATATTGGCGATCGTCTGCTGTGCGTAATCGGAGAGCGTTTACAGCAAGCAGTACGGGATGGGGATTCCGTCAGTCGCGTTGGTGGTGATGAGTTTGTGGTGTTATGTCCAGAGGTGGGCTTGCCGGAACAGGTGGCGAATATTGCCCATCGAATCACCCAGGTGATTGCTGCACCGATTGAGCTGGAAGGGCACTCGCTGGCCTGTACCCCGAGTGTGGGGATTGCCTTCTTCCCGGAAGATGGCGATGACTTTGAGACGCTGTATCGTAATGCAGATGCCGCGCTTTACCATGCTAAGGCCCAGGGGCGTAATCAGTATCAGTTCTTTACCCAGAAGATGAATCAGGAAGTATCTCAGCGTCTGGCGATGGAGAACGCTCTGAGGTTGGGGATTCAGCGTGAAGAGTTATGTCTGGTCTATCAACCTCAGTACTGTATCGACAGTGGTAATTTGCGCGGTGTCGAAGCGTTGGTGCGCTGGAACCATCCACAGCAAGGCCTGGTGCCGCCGAATGAGTTTATTCCTTTGGCAGAAGAGTCAGGGTTGATTCTGCCCTTAGGGGAGTGGGTCATAGCAGAGGCTTGTCGACAGGGACAGGCTTGGTTGGATCAAGGCTTTATTGAAGTAGAGGTGGCCGTCAATGTCTCTGCGATGCAGTTCCGTCATGGTTTGGTGGCTCAGGTGGAAAAAACGCTTCAGGAGAGTGGCTTCCCCGCTCGCTTGTTGGTGATTGAGGTCACAGAAAGCATTTTGATGGAGGATGCTGAGCAGGCGGTGCAGACTTTGAGAGAGTTAAAACAGTTGGGTGTGTGGATCTCACTGGATGATTTTGGCACGGGTTACTCATCTCTGTCTTACCTGAAAAGCTTCCCGCTGGATAAGTTGAAAATCGATCAGGCCTTTATCCGTGATTTGCCGATGGATGCGGATGATATCGCCATCACGTCATCCATTATTGCTTTGGCCCGTAACCTTAAGCTGCTTACCGTTGCAGAAGGGGTCGAGTCGGAACAGCAGTTGGCGTTTTTGAATGAGCGGGGCTGTCATATTGCGCAGGGATATCTGTTAGATCGGCCGTTGTGGCCAGAGGATGCCTCTAAGCGTTTGTATGAAGCGACTCATAAAGCGGAAGGTGGTAGCGCCGCGCCCTAAGCCGGGAACTCTAATCTTAATATCTTTAGTCCGCCATTAACTGAGCCAGATTAAAGTGATTGTGCCAGTGCAGCATATCCACTTCACTCATAGGCTTGGCCAGAAGGAAACCTTGGCCTTCATTACAGCCCAGCTCTTTGATCAGATTGAGCTGCTCGCGATTTTCAATGCCTTCTGCGGTCACGTCCAGCTTCAGGCTATGGGCCAGCTGAGTAATGGCACGGACAATATCCAGATCGGTATTGTCAGCACTCAGCTCCTGAACAAAAGCCCGGTCGATCTTAAGGGTATGTACCGGCAAGCGTTTCAGATAGGCCAGGGAAGAGTAGCCGGTGCCAAAGTCATCAATGGCGATACGAATGCCCATCGCCTTAAGTTTTTCCAGTTGAGCGATGGAGTGCTCAACATCGGCGAGCATACTGGTTTCGGTCAGCTCCAGTTCCAGTCTATGGGCGGGTAAACCGGTTAGATCCAAGCAGCGGCTGATGACCTGAGGCAGATTATCCTGGCGCAATTGACGGGCTGACAGGTTAACGGATATTCCCAGATCATGACCTTTTTGCAGCCACTGGCTGGCAAAGTTACAGGCTCTGAGGAGTGCCCACTCGCCCACAGAAGTAATCAGGCCCATCTCTTCCAGTACCGGAATAAACTCAGCTGGAGAAGTGCTCTTACCATCGCGATGAATCCAGCGCAGAAGGGCTTCAACCCCTTGTACCTGGCCGGTTTGCAGATTAACCCGGGGCTGGAAGACCAGATGGAACTCCCGGTGTAACAGAGCCTGGCGCAGTTGGTTCTCCAGGCGTACCCGGTTCTGAGTCTGAATCGTCAGGTCCTCGGTAAAGAAACCAAAACCCTGTTCGTTGTCCTTACAGCGATGCATGGCACTGTCGGCTTTGTTGATCAGTTCATCAAACTGATCGCCATCGTAAGGGTATAAGGTGATACCCAGGCTGATGCTGATAAACAGCTCAGCTTGAGTCAGCTCAAAGGGCAGGGCCATGACCTGATGGAGCTGCTGCGCCATTTGAGCCGCTTGATCCGGTGTTTGGATGCCTTCAGCCATCACCAGAAAGGCATCACTGCCCAAACGGCCGATAAAGTGTTCGGGCAGACGCTGCTTTAGTCGTTGGCTGATCAGTTTCAGCAGATCATCGCCGGCGCTACGCCCCAGGCTGTCGTTGATACGGCTCAGACGATCCAGGTCGATCAGAAACAGTGCCATAGGTGCACGCTTGCGTTGCAAGACATGGCGCTCAAAGTGTTCACAGAGGCGTTGGCGATTGGGTAGACCCGTTAGGGGGTCGAAGCGTCTGAGAAAGTCCAGATGCTGCTCGCTGTTGACCAGTTCTGTAATATCTCTACCGGTGGACACAAAGTGGCTGATCTGGCCAAACTCATCACGAATGGGTGTGATGGTTTTCTCTTCCTGATAGCGTTCACCATCTTTCCGGCGATTGATAAAGATATCTCTAAAGCTTTGTCCGGAACGCAGGGTTTTCCACATTCGGTGATAAAAGGCGCTGTCATGTTCGCCGGAGCTTAGCAGCTGCGGTGTTTGTCCCAAGACGTCACTTTCATCGAAACCCGTCTGATTAATAAAGGCCGGATTAACGTATTCGATACGGCCATGGCTATCAGTCACCATCACCAGATCTTGAGTTTGCTGCATCGCCTGATGAAAGTGTACGGGCAGTTTGCTGGCTGCCTGATACTGTGACATATCCTTCAGAATAGCTTGAAGGTCTCCGCTGTCGTCATCAACCGGTTGCAGGCTGATCTGGAGTGTGCGTTTAACGCCTTGTCGACCCGTAGTGCTGATATTCAGGCTCAGTTGATCATTACGTTGTGCCTGGCAGGCTGAGATCAGGCTGGTTTGTTCCGCAGGAGGTAGCTGGTGCAGGAGTTCCAGACCGGAAAGGGATTGTTCTGGATTAGGCATCGCCAATAGCTGACGGGCGGCCTTATTGGCATAACGAAGTTGAGCCTGGACAGATAAGACAATGGTCGCAACGGCCAGGTTATCCAGAATTTTGTGCAGTGAAGCATTCTGGGGGTTCAACTCTGTTTTTAGCGGGTTCATGCAGTTAAATATCTCGGTACGGCAACAAAAAGCAGCGCAACGAACTCATCCTCGTGTTGCGATTCCTACCCTATAAAATATCAGGCTTCACGCCAACGTCATAGAGTCTTGATACAGGTATTTCACAGTCTGGTTCCTGGATGTGATGGTTTTCACATTGGGTGGATGTTTTCAGAGGGAGTTTACAATGGATCAAACAGTAAAGGTGGCGATTGTCGGAGCAGGCACTGCCGGTTTAAGTGCTCTTAAGGTTGTGCAGCGCCAGACGGATGATTTTGTCTTGATTGATCCTGGACCTCTGGGAACCACCTGTGCCCGTGTGGGTTGTATGCCATCCAAGGCATTGATTGAAGCGGCTAATGAGTTTCATAAGCGTCACTTTATGCCGGAGCTGGGGATCAGTAATGCCCGCCAGTTGAGAATAGAATCCCGTGAAGTGATGAAGCGGGTGCGTTTATTAAGAGATCGTTTTGTTCAGAGTCCGGTTAGAGCGGCTAAAAATCTGGGGCAGCGTTATATCTCTGAGCAGGCCGTATTTGAAGATACCCAGACTTTACGGGTTGGTGATAGGCGTATCAAGGCTGACAAGATCATTTTAGCTACGGGGGCAAGGCCTATCATTCCTGAGGCTTGGCAGCACTTTGATGAACGAATTTTAACCTCAGAGCGTCTGTTTGAGCTGGAGAAGTTACCTGAAAGTATCGCGGTTGTCGGTTTGGGTGGTGTTGGGCTGGAATTGGGGTTAGCGCTATCCCGCTTGGGTGTACAGGTGATTGGTATCGAGCAAAGTGATTGCTTGGCAGGAATCAGTGATCCCGATGTCAGTCATTGGGCTTTAGAGAGCCTGTCAGCGGAGTTTCCTATCTATATGGGGCAGCAGCCGGAATTAGATCGGGATGCCGGCCAGATTAGCATACAGGTGGGTGGGGAGCGCACACGGGTGGGGGCGGTATTAGCCGCGATGGGGCGTCGTCCAGAGGTATTGGATATGAACTTTGCCGCGACAGGGTTGCCAATGGATCCGCAGGGGATTCCATGTTTTAACCCGGATACACTGCAGGTAGCAGATAGCGGAATCTTTATCGCTGGTGATACCTCCGGTGGCCGGGCTCAAATGCATGAGTCTGCCGATGAAGGACGTATTGCGGCTTATAGTGCGTTACGTGAGCATAGCAATGGGGTTGAGAGCGGTGATGGTGTCAAAAACCGTCGCGAAGGTGATAGGCAAGATAGTGGCGGTTTAAGTAGGAAAAATGGAGTGTCGGTCTATCAACGTCGTGTACCTATGTCGATCGTATTTACCGATCCTCAGATCGCATCCTTTGGTGCGCGTTACGATGAGCTGGATCTAAGTCAAACCGCCATTGGCAGTGCCGACTTTAGTTTTCAGAATCGGGCACTGATTATGGGCGTCAACCAGGGGGTAGTGAAGCTCTATGCCGACAGAGAAAGCCGTAAGTTGTTAGGGGGAGAGATGCTGGTGCCTAAAGCAGAACACTTTGTCTTCCAACTGGCGACCTGTGTCCATAATGGTATGACTGTCGATGAGATCGCCCATCTGCCGTTTTATCATCCGACGATGGAAGAAGGATTGCGTAGTGCTCTGTATCACCTGGGTGAAGAACTGGGCGGCGTGTTACCAGAGCACTTCTTGCCATATAAGCCCTGTTAGTGGAAGGGGCGATTGCTTGAGTTTGAGTTTGGGCTTAGCGTTTGATACTCGATGCAATGACGTATCAAGTGGTTTTAAGTGGCTAGTGTTGGTTTGTGCCGGTCTGAATGTCAGGGAGCACTAGGCTCCCTGATACCCATTGCTGAGAAAGTTGCGTCAACAAATCAGTTTTCAGCCACGTCCAGCATATCTACCTCGACCACATGGCCGGGGCCTGCATCCAGTAGGATATAGTAATCCTGCTCTGGTAATGGGAATGCAAAGGTTGATTGCTCAGAAGAGTGGCCTTTTGCTAAGACATCGTCGTTATAACTGATCACTTCATAGGGCAGATTGCTGGCGCCAGAGCCATCGGAGAAACCACCTTTACATTGCACTTCCTGCTGCACCAGGCTGCAATCCAGGTTGATGCTATGGGCGTGGCTAAGCTGGCTGCTTAGCATTAATACTGACGCCAACACCAGCAAAGAAGGTGAAAACGAAGATAAACGGAACGGAATAAGGCGATTAGCGGACATCAAAGGTCTCCTTGTCATCAGGCATCATTGGCCAGGAAGTCTGATAAACCTCACCAGACCAGGTTTGAGCGGTAATCCAGAAGCGAGCGCCGTCGCGGATCTTTTGCGGTAACTTAAAGTGAGCGTGTTTACTACCCAGAGGGCCGTGAATCAAGGTACCTGGTGCACGTATTGTTCTCGGTTTACCCACGCGCACATGCAGGAACTTAATCTCATGCAGCGCTTGTTTGCCGATGTTGACGGCCAGGTTGGTGGAGATGCCAGGTCTGATCGGTTTCAGGTCTTTTTCCAGTAATCCAGCATAGGCATTCATGGATACTTTCCACGGACCCAGCGCTTTTTCGCTGTAGCTAAAGCCGGTGTCTTTTACCCCTTGGCTGCCCAGGGTGATAGCGATGCTGCAGCCAACACCGATCCCTACCAGCATCAGAATGTTAATGTACTTAAAGACACCCATGGGGCCGCCCCAGGGCTTAGCAAGGTGCCAGCTCTTCTTCAGAGCTTTAAGCGCCGGAGTTCTGGCCATCACGATACGCGCCCCTCGGCGGGTACGTTTCAGATTGATAATCAAGCCAGTAACGGCCAGACCTGTCATCAACGCACCAAAGCTAAACCAAACCAGTTTCACCACCAGATCAGCAGTACCGGATTTAGCCCAGTAGCCGTAGTGCAGTGGACCCATGGCACGATCAAAGCGCTGCAGAGGTGTGTATTCGCGCACATCGATGGTTTTAACGATATCGCCATCATATGGGTTTACATAAACTGTGCTGCCACCGCCGGTACGGACTAACCATTCACCAAAGCTGCCAGTGACCTGATAGGGATCGGCGTTATGTTCTGGGGCGTTGAGCATATCAATCTGAAAGTCAGGGTACTTGTCCTGCACAATTTGGGTGATCTGAGCCCCGGTGAGTGGTGTCGGTGTTTCCGTACCTAACTTATCGAGTTGCTCATAGCTGAGTAGTGGTTTACTGGGATAGGGCTCAACCGGATTAGGAGCATCCATAAAGCGCACAAATGGGGTTTTATAAAACCACCAGCTGCCGGAAATACCGATAATCAGCAGGAACCAGATACTCCACAGACCTACCAGCTTATGCAGATCGGCGATAAAAACACGGGTATTACCGGTACGGGGCTTTTTAAAGAAGAAACGCCAGAACTTGGGGTAGGCCAGTAAACCCGCGACCAGAGAGATCAGCGTCAGCAAACCAAAGGCATTGACCAGGCTACGGCCAATCACTGGCAAAAACAGAGTGGCATGCAGAAAACTTAAAAAACGCCCCACAGTTAACAGAGGAGTATCGCCAGTCACTTCGCCGGAATAGGGGTCAATCCAGGCGTAACGAAAACCACCGTTTTCATCGTTATAACGAGCAAAAGCTGCAGTATGGGGATGGTTTTCATTGGTCTGGAAAAAGCTTAACCCCTGCTCTGGGTAGGCGGCTTGCAGGGTATCAAACAGTTCACCGGAGTCGATACGTTCGCTTGTTGGAGACACGCGCATCTCAGGCATCAATAGCCAATCGATCTCCTGAGACAGTACCGCCAAAGTACCTGAGGCTAATACGATGGTCATCAATAGGGTCAGTTTTAAACCAGCAAAACTATGGATCAGGTAGGCCAGATATTGGCGGTTCCATTTGCGTTTTACTTTGGGGCGGCTTGTTGCACGCTGCCGTCCAGCGGGTTTGGCCGTTGCCGCTGGTGGGGCTTGTGTCAGCTCATCCATGGATGTGCAGTCCTCGATTAAGGTGTTTAACAGGGTTCAGGTTACAAAGGTTTAGCTTAGGTATCTGGGAGAACCAGATAGGGGTATCTATTTAGGGATATAAAATAGAATTGTTGCGGTGCTGAGCTGTTTGATCCGGATAGGATCAGAACAGGGTTAGAAAATCGTTCTCTCATCACCGCAGTGGCTGTTTTTTTGAGTGCTTGGCTGCTTCTGCTTTCAAGTCTCAAGGTGTTCCTACTTTTATCTCAGGCTGGTAAGGCCATCTCTTGCTGAATCTGTACACACCAGCGCTCGACACGTTCGTCGGTCAGATCTCGTTGGGTGTCTTCATCCAATGCCAGGCCGATAAAGTTTGCTTTGTCTTCGGTCAGTGCCAGAGACGCTTCAAACTCATAACCTTCGACTGGCCAGTGGCCGACGACGGTGGCTCCTTGTGCGACAACCTTGTCATGCAGCATGCCCATAGCGTCCAGGAACCATTCGCCGTAACCCAGCTGATCACCCAGGCCGATAAAGGCCATGATCTTGTCGGAGTAATCGTATTTATCCAGGTCGTCCCACACTTCTTCCCAGTCTTCCTGGACTTCGCCGTAGTCCCAGGTGGGGATGGCAAACATAATAAAGTCATACTCGTTGATCACGTTTAGGTCTGCGTCCTTCACGTCAAACAGATCAACCAGCTCATCGCCCAGTATCTTTTGTACTTTTTCTGCGACGTCCTGGGTATTACCGGTCGTGGTACCGTAAATCAGAGCGATCATGATTCAAGCCTTTGCAATGGATTAAAAATAAAATGCAAATGATAGTGATTGTTATTTGATTTGAAAATGCTTTAATTGATCATCTGGATAGATCGTTTGGTGCTAATGAAATAATCGGGTTATAAAACTTGGGCGGGTGGTGGTGCCTGACAGGAGATGGCTATAGAAAGGAGATGATTAGGGAAAGGCGATGGGGTAAGCGAGAAGGCTAAAAACAAACAGGCCATACACTGTGATCGCATATGGCCTGAATAGATTACCGCAAGCGGTACGACTCTGTTACAAGCATTGGTGCTGTTTGTTTTAACCGAGTCTTGTGTAAATAAGCGCGATTAAGCCGAGCGTTTTACGGCAAGATCCGCAAACAGTGCCAGGCGCTCTTTATAGATGGAGTCCGGTAGGCAATCCAGAGCCGTTTTAGCTTTATCTGCCATCTCGTAAGCTTTCTCACGGGTGTATTCAAGTGACCCTGTTCTATTAATGATCGCCAGTACATCGTCCAGATGTTCCAGACCACCTTTACGGATGGCTGTACGAACCAGCTTGGCTTCATCATCGGTGCCTACGGCCATGGCCTGAATCAGTGGCAGGGTGGGTTTACCTTCTGCCAGATCATCACCCACGTTTTTGCCCATCGCTTTAGCATCACCTTCATAGTCCAGCAGATCATCCTGCAGCTGGAAGGCCAGGCCCAGGTAGTTGCCGTAGTCAGCCAGATGTTGACGTTGTTCAGTCGTTGCGCCAGATAAGATGGCAGCGGACTCGGTCGCGGCTTCAAACAGCATGGCGGTTTTTGCTTTAATCACCGTCATATACTGCTCTTCGCTGATCTTAGGGTTGCGCACATTGGTCAGCTGTAGCACTTCACCTTCGGAGATCACGTTCGTCGCATTGGCGTAGATCTTCAAAATTTCCATATCGCCAATCTGAACCATCAGCTCAAAGGCGCGGGTATATAGGAAATCACCCACTAATACGCTGGCGGGGTTGCCCCACTTGTTATTCGCCGTTTCATTACCGCGACGCATATCGGATTCATCCACCACATCATCATGGAGCAGAGTGGCGGTATGGATAAATTCCACCAGGGCCGCCAGAGGAATACGCCCTTCTTTTACACAGTCAAAAGCTTTGCACACCAGCAGGACCAATAGAGGCCGCATACGTTTACCGCCGCTTTCTACAACGTATTCGGCGATATTTTCAACCAGAGGCACACGGGAGTGCAGCTGATCAATGATGTTCTGGTTCAGGGCGGAGAAGTCGTCCGCAACGATATCGTGGATCGAGCTCTTAGGCTGCATGATGTTGGCTTTTCGCTATTAAATGACACAAAAAATGGGTGTCTGAATGCTATTGACCGGGCGTTAGGGTGTCAAGTTGAAGCTGGTTTTTTACGCCATATTGCAAGGCCGTGGCGACATTAATTAAACAGGTCTTTCAAGAGACTGAATATTGGAAAGGCACAGGCTATTCATCCAACGCCTGTTGTAACCAGCGCTTAAGCTGAGCCTTGGGGATCTCGGTGGCTTGTCGATAGCTGTCCTGCATGACACGAATATCGTTTTCCAGCAGTGCGGTCAGTTGTTTGGCTGCGTCTTTATTATCGCCGGCAAGCAGGCTGTTAATAATATCCAGGCGTCGTTGGCAGGCTTTGACCGGAGAAGATTTAAACTGCATAGAGATCAGGTCTGTCGCCTTACGCAGGCGATTATGTTGCTGCATCATCTGCAATAAAAAGCGGTTGCCGGAGCAGGCGATCAGTTGCTCATGAAAGTCAGCACTGAGCTGAAACAAAACCTTAGCGGGTACCGGTTGGTTTTGCTCAATAATAGCCTGATGGCGATTCTGTAATTGCTTTAGTGCCGGACGATTCAGTTGCCATTGAGGCTCTAGCAATGCTGCAGGTTCAAACATCAAGCGGCAGCGATAGCTTTCATAATGGTGTTGCAAGCTGTTCAGGCTGGGATTGACCTGCCACTTATAGCCTTGTCCGCGTGAGAGCAGACCGTCGTTCTCCAACTGCTGCAGTAGGGTGCGGCCGCCGTGCCGGCTCAGTTGGTAGTGTTGCTGAAATTCCTTTTCAGAAAAACTTTCGGTCAGTTCCTGGAAAAAAAGATCCACCAATACTCTGAGATAGATCTTCTCCTCAACAGGAGGTTGCTCTGTGCTTTGCTCAGGCTCTATCAGTTCAGAGCTATCGACCATAAGCTCAAAACCCCGATAAGGTAATGAACGCACCAATTGATGTTCTTGTAGATAAAGCAAGGCGGCTCGTATTGGTGTGCGGGAGACACCAAAGCGTTGTGCCAGCTCTGCTTCCTTTAGACGATAGCCTGCATTCAGGTGCTCGGATCTTAGCCAGTGAATAATTTGGCTGGCCAGTTTCTGCTGTAAGGCTGTGATGGAGGTTTTACTCATAGATCCCAAGTAATCGACTTTGCTGCGCTGGGGGCATCTTAGCGGATTAATCTTTTGATCACCATTATTGTATTTTGTATTCAAAAAAACAATTGATAATAATTATCATTGAATATAGTCTTTTGCACGTTCAAAAAACTATTTGTCCGTTGTTCAGGAGATTCCCGTGCCTTTCAAGCGAGCCATATCCCGACAGTCCGCTGTTTTAACACCTTCTCTACTCGCCAGCGCTATTGCACTGGCTGTGTCCTCAAATGCCTGGGCGCAGCCGGAGTCTATGGATGATATGGTGATTACCGCTAATCGCACGGCAACAAAAATTGCGGATATACCGGGCTCTGTGCAGGTGATTGACGCGGAGCAGGTTGAGCAACAGATGGCGGGTGGTATGGACTTTAAGGATGCCCTGTCGCAGCTGATTCCCAGTTTGGATGGTGGTAGTCAGGGACGAACCAATTATGGTCAGCTGATGCGTGGACGCTCCGTGCTGGTGATGATTGATGGTGTATCACTGAATTCCAGTCGCAGTGTCAGTCGTCAGTTCGAATCGATTGACCCGTTCAACATTGAGCGTATTGAGGTGATTTCCGGTGCTAGTGCGATTTATGGTGCCGGTGCCAGTGGTGGCATTATCAATATCATCACAAAAAAAGGTACTCAGGATGAATCGGGTTTTAGTGTGCAGGCGGGTTTAAAAAGCGGCTTTAACAGTGATGATCTGGACCGTCAGTTGGCGGCATCAGTACAGGGTGGTACTGAAACTGTGGATTATCGTGTATCGGCATCCTTACGCCAGACCGATGGCTTCTATAATGCCGATGATGATCAGGTGCTGCCGGATATCACTCAGACCTCATCTCAATATATCGATCAGCAGGATCTGATGGCCAGTATTGGCGTGCAGTTGGATGATGAACAGCGTTTGGAGCTGGTCGCGCAATATTTTAAAAATGAGCAGGATGCCAATAAGTCGGCCTCGTTTGGTGCTAACTATGCTGGCTTTTCTGATCCAGAACAGATCAGTGTTCAGGATGGTCTTGTGCTGGCTGAGCAGCCTGCAACGACCCGTCAGTTACTGAATCTGCAGTACTCTCATAGCGATGTTGTCGGCCAGTCACTGTATCTGCAAGGCTATTATCGCAGTGAAGAGATGCAGTTTTATCCTTTCCCACGTATTGCTGGAACTAACAGCACGATCAGTGCCTCGAATCAGCAAACGGATGTTTATGGCGTAAAAGCTGCGATGGTCAGTGCTTTGGATGAAGCAAATACTGAGCTGGTCTATGGTGTTGATTTGAGTCGGGAAAGCTTCGACAGCAGTCAGCAGTATTATGACTTTACAGCCGCAGCAGCCAGTGGTGGTCTGATCTATAACCCGACGATTAACACTGGACGTTATCCTGAGGTCGATATCGATACGGCAGCACTGTTTTTACAAGCGAATACCCAGCTAAGCGATAAGCTGACCGTCAATGGCGGCGTGCGTTATGAATATGCTAATGCCAATGTGGGGGATTTTGTTGCCGTTACTCAGCAGTATTTAGTGGCCGCAGGGGCCTTGCCTTATGCTGATGCGGTACCGGGTGGTGAAGCGGATTACTCGGCAACGCTATTTAATCTGGGCGCGGTATTTGATCTGAATGCTCAGCATCAATTCTATGGGAATTTTTCACAGGGTTACGATATTCCTGACCCGGCTAAATACTACGGTTATGGCAGTTATGACGGCTCTTCTCTGATCAGCGGTATTGATGTGGCCGGTAACAAAGCGGATGCCATTGAAACGGATAGTTATGAGCTGGGCTGGCGTTTTGATAATAATCAGTTGAGCACTCAGGTTGCGCTCTATTACTCGTTATCCGATAAGCGGATTACCAACAGTAGTCGTAATTTATCGGTGCAGGTGGTGGATGAAAAGAAACGTGTCTATGGCCTGGAAAGTGCGGCCAGTTATCGCATCAATAATCAGTGGCTCGTCGGTGGTAACCTGCATCTGGTAAAAACAGAGAAGAAAACCGAGGGCAATTGGCAAGATCTGGAAGCCTATTATGCCAGTAACAACAAGCTGGGTGCTTATGTCGATTGGACTCAGGATAAGTTAGGCCTGCGCCTGCAAGCTAATATAATTGATGATTACACTGATGGGGCAGAGCGTCAGTTGGACGGTTATACGGTCACTGATCTGCTGGGACATTATACTCTGCCTGTTGGACAGCTGAGTTTCGGTATCAATAACCTGCTCAATGAAGACTATCAAACCCTGTGGAGTCAGAAGGCTCAGATGCTCTATGCCCGTCTGACCGATCCGGCTGTAGTGACCTTTGAAGGCCGTGGGCGTACTTATAGCGTCAGCTATAGTCTGGATTTCTGATCTTTCGATGTGTGTTCTCTTTATCTGAGAACTGTATTATCGGAGAGGTGTATGGCGGGTATCCGGTCTTTCTTAAGTCTATATGGGGCTAATTGTCCGATAAAACAGAGGCTTATCGTCTAACAGCTAATAACAGACCTGTCATGCTAAGTAAAAAAGCCTGACAGGCCTTTTGTGTCGGGCGATCAATCATAAAATTGCCTGGTAATAAGGGTTGCTGTTCGACGGGGCTTACTATAAAATGCGCGGCCTGCTTAGCATCCCCTTTGCTCCCTGTCCGATGGTTGCCAGAGCGCGTCCATTCAAAACAGGTAAGTAAGTAGCATTCATCAATCGCTAAGCACTGCAGTATTTTGGAGACAAACATGTACGCAGTAATCAAGAGCGGCGGTAAGCAGTACCGCGTAGCTGAAGGCGATGTCCTGAAGATTGAAAAACTGGAGCTGGAAACTGGCGCTTCAGTTGATTTTGACCAGGTTCTGCTGGTTGCAGATGGCGATGACGTTAAAATTGGCGCTCCTCTTGTTGAGGGTGCTAAAGTGACTGCTGAAATCGTTAACCACGGCCGTGCTGATAAAGTAAAAATTATCAAGTTCCGTCGTCGTAAGCACAGCATGAAGCGTCAGGGCCACCGTCAGTGGTTCACTGAAGTGAAAATTACCGGCATCGCTGGTTAATTTACGCTTATCACTTAGGTTTCGCTCCAGCCCACAATGGCAACAGAGCCGGGCTGACAGCGGCAAGATTAATTCAACGAGGATGCACTAATGGCTCACAAGAAAGCTGGTGGTAGTACCCGTAACGGTCGCGATTCCGAATCGAAACGCCTTGGTGTTAAGCGCTTTGGCGGTCAAGTAGTTAAAGCTGGTAACATCATTGTTCGTCAACGTGGCACTAAATTCCACGCTGGCGTAAATGTTG
>CAYFGP010000149.1:0-15292 GCA_964342385.1 uncultured Oleiphilus sp.
CTGGAGGCTGACCGCCTGTATCACCTGCTGGAGGCTGACCGCCTGTATCACCTGCAGGAGGCTGACCGCCCGTATCACCCGCCGGAGGTTGACCACCCGTATCACCCACTGGAGGCTGACCGCCTGTATCACCCGCTGGAGGTTGATCACCCGTATCATCTGCAGGAGGAGGCATATCACCGCCACCTGTATCTCCCGCAGGAGGAGGCATATCCCCCCCATCTGTTGTCGTGCCTGCATCCCCTGCTGGCGGGGTGTCAGCATCAACACCTAAGTCACCAATAACACCACCCAGTGCCCCTGGCGCGATACGATCTTCCAGTTCTTCTAACTTAGAACCTGCTTTTTTCTTGGGCTGATTTGTTCCACTCTGCTTTGCCATCTTTCAATACCCTTCTAAGTTCATATCTCGCCTGGGCTACCGGGCTGGAGTTGGTCATGTATCCCAATCAATCTGGCAGTGCTTAGGGCTTTATTCTGTTAAACACTGCACAAAAAATTTTTAACCTTCCTAACTCTAAAAACAAAAATGTGCACCAAATCACTTCTCTGATTACCGTTTCACCGTAATCGATAAACTATAGATTTTTTACTCTATACAACTCATTGTTTTTAAAGATAAAAGCAATTAATGAAAAAGTGTGGCCTACCTCAAAACTTGCACGAAGATTTGATCTGTAAATCAAGTATAGGCTAGGTTTTTTCCTAGATCTCTTTGAATAGAAAAACTGCAAAATCTCAACCTGCGTTAAGAAATATGGCCAGATGATTGAGTGAATAAGCCTCTTGCTACATTCCCTATACAAACCAAGAACATATCCAGATATTCAAGTCTGTAAAATCACACTCCAGATAAACAACGCCGATGCTGCGACCTGCTAAAACTGTTGCGCTTGTATCAGCACACCCTTTTCAGTTTGGGCAGTTGGCCAGTTGTTACTGGTATTCTGTGGATTTCAGGCTTAAGCTGCTGACGAGTGACTAAGCTTTGAAAGACACAGTAACGCTGGACCTCTGGTACCAATTGCCCCCTTAAGCGGTCAAACCTGTTAAACATCTGAGTTGTATTTTTAAAACCTCAACAACCCGCATCAAGCAATACAGCTCTTTTTATAGCCAGCCTGTTGTTCGGATGATTATTTTGGTAGAACACGATTTGCTGACACGCATAATGAACGAGCAAAAAAACGTTAAAACTCCATGAAAAGTATTTTCTTCAAACTGTACAGTGGCTTGATCTGCATCTTGCTGCTGGCAGCACTGCTAGGTTATCTCGCACTACAACTGGTAAATCAGGCCCGATATGAGAATTATTTGGTCAATAACGTGGGTGGGACATTTTCACTGATGGCTGCAGGTATAGTGCGCCACGATGGTGAAAAACGGCAGCAGTGGATCGAAATTGTAGAACGATTAACCGGCATCCCCCTCAAGATTGGGCCACTGGAAGATCCGGAGCACTTTGCTCAATATCATCTGAAAAAAGACAACCAGGCATTACTGATCGCCTCAGACCCCGGTCAACAAACAGCTTCCATCGCCTTACCCCTGCCGGGGAATGATCAGCTTTTTGTTCAGGCTAAGCTGGAAGATATCAACCAGACCGTAACTCGTATGACAGCGCTATTGATTCTGAATGAGTTAGGCCGACACCCGAAGCAACAGCGGGAAGAGATCTTAAAGCAGCTGGACCAGAATTTTAGCTACGATCTGACACTGGAGACCGCGAAGGGTATTGAACTGGATCAGTCCCAGCTGCGCCAATTAGCCCGCGGTGATATTGTTATCAATCTTAACGATACCTTATCCAGTAATCCTTTTATTAAAGTTTACGCACGCTTTGGTAACAGCGGCCTGTACTTAACTGTGGGACCAATCAAAATTTTCCAATGGTATCCCGTATCGATGATTTTTCTTCTGGTCATTGCCGGCGCTCTGCTTGTATTGGCAGCAGGCTATATTTTGATTGCCCCTTTTGAGAAAAAACTAAAAAGACTAGAACAGGGGATTAATTTGGCAGGTACTGCTGAAGCGAGTCCAATACAGTTAACGGGTAAAGATGGCATATCCCGAATGGCAGATAGTGTTAACGATATGATGCTGCGCATTGAAAGCCTTATCAAACAGCAGCGCCAGCTGACTCATGATATTTCCCATGAGTTACGCACCCCTGTGGCACGTATGATGTTTAGAGTAGAAGGTATGAGTGTGGATTGTTTAGCAACTCAACAACCTCATATCGCAGGTATGAAGAGAGATCTGGGCAACCTTAACCATATGATTGATGAGATTCTTACCTGTGCTCGCCTGGATGATAACCCCCAACCTCTGAACACAGGTGAATTTGATCTGCTACCTCTGGTCAATAGCATGGTATATGACCTGACCGTACAACACCCCGATATTACGTTTCAAAGTGGCTCTAACTGTAAGCAACTTTTGATTCAGGCTGATGATACCTTACTGCTCAGGGCGATTCAGAACTTGTTAAACAACGCTTGCCGTCACTGCCAAAGTAATATTTTGGTCACTATTAAAATGACAAAACAATATGTTCGCATCAGCGTAGAAGATGATGGCTCAGGTATTCCAGAGCAGGAACGCAAACGCATTTTTGATCCTTTTATCCGCCTGGATAAAAGCCGCAATAGAGCTTTAGGTGGCTTTGGCTTAGGATTGCCTATTGTACAAAAAGTAACCCTACATCATGGCGGTCATGTTTATGTAGAGCAAAGTGAGACATTTGGCGGCGCAAATTTTATTATTGACCTGCCTCTAACTCTCTTAGTCGCTCCTGAAACCGGCGCGAAAAACCAACAAAAAACCTTATAAAACAGACAGATAACATTTAGATACAAATGAAATACTTACCATCAATATTGACCTCTATTATTTAGTTTTAAGATAATAGAGTCACTTTTTTTACATCCGGTGATATCCAATGTCAGTCAGGCGTCACGCCATAATATATGTTGTCTTTATTATGATTTTCACCAGCAATCTTGCTCAGGCTGAAACGACAAGCCAATGGGGCAGCTGGGGACAGTCGCCGGACAAATTTCGCCAGCAGATGGAGTCTGATACTCACCAGCTCGGCGAACAAAACTCCAGCTACGGTAGTGGTATTGCAGGCACAGATGAAAAATTACTTCATGAATTAGATAAGAGCTCTTTGCTGGACTACCAGCAATCAACACCGCAATACAATGTGTCCCTTCATGTTTCTGGAACAGAGTCATCCGATAATAGTTTTTCTCTTGAAGCGACGGATATTATTACGCTAACAGGTGTTGTTTCTACTGGCTTATCAGAGGGCACACTTGATCTATCAAAAGTCACCGAGCTGCCACATGGCATTGTAGACCTTTTACAATCAGAGGGAATCTCGCTCGATAGAATAGAAAGCATCACCATTGAGTCCATTACCCCTGAGGATTTGGAAATTAATGGCACTATAGAGCTTTTCCAACCAGAAGGTATCGCATTTGATCAACTGAACGACAGGACCATCAAATCAATACCTGATGATGTAAGAATTAATGGCACCCTAGAACTTATGCTACCCGATGGCGCTGGCCTTGACCGAATAGACAGCTCCACTCTAGACAATGGTTTAGAAGCGCTGCCAGCTATTCGTCATGAAATGACTGAGTCAATTTCGATCAACCCTGCTAACTAAGACGTAACGGTTAAGGCCTGTGAATCATCAAAGCTCAAATAACAGCTCTTTAGCTTGGCTTAAAGCTTTTACGCTTAGCACTTGCTTTACCCTCCCGGCGATAGCTTGGGGGCAAGCACCTATTCAACCTTCAACACTCATCGAAGAAGCAGTGGTTGAACGGCAACAGGGTAACATTGAGAGATCCATTCAGATTCTGTATTCCGGTTTACAACTGCATCCTGGTAACCTGCGCATCAAGTTAGAATTAGCTTCCAGTTATTTTGCCAATGAGGAATACGATTACGCCCGTAAGCTGGCTCAGGAAGTGGCTGTCCATGACGGTATTCCTGATGTGGTGCGTAATAATATTAAACAGTTTCTGGCCCTGATTGAGCAGCGCCAGCCCGAAGATAAAGGTAAGAGCTTATCACGCCATAATATTAACTTTTTCTCCGGCTATGACAGCAATGCCAACATCGCCCCGGCTGATCAGTCAATCGATATTGGTGAACTGACCAAAGACTCCGTGCAAAAAGAAGATAGTTTTTATGGCCTGCAATATGACTATTCACTCTTTACACCCGTGGCGTTAAAACAAGCACAGTCGGGGGAGTCTCTGTTCTACCACAGCGGTATCAGTCTGTATTTTAAAGACTATCAAGATGTTGATAGCTCAGATATCTACTTTATCAATGCACGCTCAGGGGCAAAATATAGCTTTTCAAAACAGTGGAGCTTGCAAGGTAAAGCATCCATTACCCATATCGGCCTTGATGGGGAACAACTGGTCAACTACTACGATTTATCCAGCGTATTAGATTATCGCTTGGATCGCTCAAGTCTTTCTTTCGGTATGGAAGCCAACTTTAAAGACTATTACGAGAGCGATGATAGAAATAAAAACGGCTACCATCTCAGCCCAAGCATGAATTACAAATTCATGCTGCCAAAACAGGCAATAATCAATCTAAAAGCAAGGCACACCGCCGCTAACCTGAAAAGCAATATTGACTCCTATACCGCCAGTGAATTCAGTGCGACGGCATCTTTGCCTTTTACCTTATTCAAAGATCAGCGCTTTATCATAGAATTAGGAACCGGGAAAACCAGCAGCTATTACCGTGGCATTGAGGCTCACTATAGGGATAAACGACAGGACGACACCTATAAGCACAGCCTTAAACTCAATGCGCTGAATATCTATCAGCGGCTTAATATGGAGCTTTCCTACAATAGGTATAAGCGCCACTCCAATCACGAGATACATGAGTACCAACGAGAGCTGGTGACTTTATCCTTTAAATATCCTTTTGGCTCCTGAGCACAGGCAGAGTAAGCACCTTATGGAAAAACACATCCTACTTGTTGAAGACGATTTTGATTTGGCTGAACTGACTGCCAGCTACTTGATCAGTAATGGTTATCAAGTGGAAATTGTTGAGGATGGCATCAGTGCCGTAGATAAGATTCTGCAACAACAGCCAGATCTGGTGATTCTGGACCTGATGCTACCAGGGCTGGATGGACTTGAGGTTTGTCAAAAAGTACGCCCACAGTTTGATAAACCGATTCTGATGTTAACAGCACGCAGCGATAATATTGATGAGATTCTGGGGCTGGAAATTGGTGCTGATGATTACCTGGGTAAACCGGTGGAGCCCAGACTGTTACTGGCTCATATCAAAGCCTTATTACGCCGAACAGCTCGCTCTGACGATAACACTGACGGTCCAGCTAGCAGTAATGATGCGGTAATCAATGTAAATGGCCTGGAACTGGACAATCGCAGTCGCAACGTCTCACTGAACAGTCAGTCCATCACTCTGTCTGATCCGGAATATGACCTCTTGTGGCTATTAATTAGTAACGCGGGCAATATTCTTTCGCGGGAGTATATCTTCGAAAATCTCAGAGGCATTGATTACGATGGCAGCAATCGCGCTATCGATATTAATATTTCTCGAATACGCAGTAAGCTAGGAGATAACCCATCCAACCCCAGCATTATTAAAACCATTCGTAATAAGGGCTATCTTCTGGTGGTATAAGGAGCCCGCTTTTTGACCCGCAGAAAAATCGTAGACGTATTATCTGCTTAACTTCTATTATCTGTACTGCCACCACGGGCAGAGGATAAACGCACCATCTGCTCAAACTTGGCCTTAGCGCTGCTATCACTAACCGGAGGGTTAATGGGAGCAGCCATGCCGACAACAGGCACCGGTTGAGATAGCGGGATAGCCTGACCTGCCATACGACTCAGCAGTTGCTCCAGCTCAGGGTTTTGTTTAATCACCGCCGCCAATTGCTCACCAAAAGCGTATTCATTAGGAAAACTGACATTACCTTGCTGATCAAACAGTATTTTATCCGGGGCTTGAGGAATACCATTGGCCTGGCGCACCTCATGAAACTGAGATGCCGCTTCGAGGGTCAGCTTATGGAAGTCCAACGCTAAAAGTGCTGCAGTATGGTCGGGGTTACGCTCAGTGGAGACCTTATGGCTTCGGGCCTGATCATTAGCCTGATGCTGCTTTCCCTGCTGATCAGCCATGGAGTGAGAGTACAGTCTGGAAAACTCACCACCAGGCATCGTTTTTTCCACGGTCTGGTAGTGGTCATCTGAAGCAAACTTGGTTTTGGTATAGAGCTTAATATCCATAAAGTCATCCCTCATCTCATCAACATGGGGCACGATGCTAAACAAAAGAAGCTTAGTAGAGATGGACCGATTTTACCGGGTATTAGCCGCAATTATCGACCAATTCTATCACACTTTTCCTATTCCGTGACACTACAGACAGCAATAAGACCATAAAGTGCCATCGTCTAAAACATGTTTTTTATCGACTGCTTGCGCGCTGAATCGAAATAAGAGATCGGGCTGCCTCTCCAGTTTTTACTCCCCTTCATAAACTTCCCCTCCGTATACTCATTCCACATTTACTATCTACATTAACTTTCACTGAGTACTTCAGCACAGCGCTCTAATCAGGCAACCTCTCTTTTATAACGGCAGCAAAAGAAACGCCCCTGATCAGCAAGCCAATCAGGGGCGTTTAAACACTTATCTTGAATAGCGAAGTGGATTAACTACCCACAACACCACCGTCTTCACGACGAATCATAATCACAGAAGAGCGTGGTGTATGGTTACCCCCCTGAGGGAAGTGAGATGGCTTCAGATCTTCACCAGGGTGCTGAACACCGATAAACATGGTGGTGTAATCCGGGCTAAACGTCAGACCCGTAATCTCACAAGCGACAGGACCGGTCAGAAAGCGGCGAATCTCACCAGAAGCAGGGTCAGCACATAGCATCTGGTTGTTGCCCATACCTGCAAAGTCACCCTTGTTTGAGTACTTACCATCGGTTTGGATCCACATACGGCCTTCAGGATCAAAACCTAAACCGTCCGGACTGTTGAACATATTGTCTTTGTTGATATTTGGAGAACCCGCGTAAGCATCATTATGTACTTCAGGGTTACCTGCCATCACAAACAGATCCCAGCTAAAGCCCATACTGGTGTGGTCACCATTATCTGGCTGCCAGCGCACAATCTGACCGTAGTTGTTTTTCGCACGAGGGTTAGGGCCACCGACCGGTTGACCTTCTTTACCGCGATTCTTGTTATTGGTCAGCGTGCAGAACACTTGTTTACCCGATGGGTGTACCGCAACCCACTCTGGACGATCCATTGTCGTTGCACCCACTTGAGTCGCTGCACGACGGGCAAATACCAGCACCTCTGCCTGATCTTTAAAACCATTAGCTGCAGTTAAACCGTTCTTGCCATGAGTCAGCTCAATCCACTCACCACGACCAGAAACTTTGCCACTTGCACTGCTGAAACGTGCTACGTACAGAGTCCCCTCTTCCAGCAGGTCGCGGTTCGCATCCTGATTGTCAGGGTTGTAACGGTTCTTGGAAATAAACTTGTACAGATGCTCACCACGCTGGTCATCACCCAGATAAACCACAACATGGCCATCTTTATTGATGGTCAGAGCGGCATTTTCATGCTTGAAACGACCCAGAGCAGTACGTTTTTTTGGTGTTGAGTTAGGGTTCTTAGGATCAATCTCTACTACCCAACCAAAACGATGGTTTTCCTGCGGGTGTTTGGCGATGTCAAAACGCTCATCAAACTTATGCCACTGGTAACCGGAATCCTTACTCTTCACACCATAACGTTTCCCATCAGCGCCCAGATCGACATCAGAAGAGGAACCGAAGTAACCGTTAAAGTTCTCTTCACAGGTCAGGTAAGTCCCCCAAGGAGTTTCGCCGTTTGCACAGTTGTTAAACGTACCCAGCGCTAAAGTACCACTTGGATCATCTTCCGTTTTCATTAGGTCATGGCCTGCAGCCGGACCCGTAATCACCATCGGAGTGTTAGCATGGATTCGGCGGTTGTAGCGCGAATCTTTAACCAACTGCCAGCCACTGTTTTTCTTTTCAATCTCAAAGATAGATACACCATGAGCCGCTTGTGCTTTGCGCACGTCTTCGGCACTCATCTGCTTGCCCTCGTGAGCAAACATATATTCATAGTTAGTGTATTCATTATTGATCGCCATGATGGCGCGATCATCAGACAGCTGGAAGAAACTCATACCATCGTTGTTATCACCAAACTGTTTCTCTTGAGCCGCCGCCGAGTTTAAACCACCATCTTTAAAGTTTTCGATACCTGAGAACAGAGGATCACCCCAGGATACCAACACATCCCAACGGTAACCTTCCGGTACGATAATGGTGTCAGCAGTAGAAGCAGGTACAGCTTTAAAGCCGATATTAGGCGACAAGCCTTTACCTGAAACAGATTGTATCGCTTCAGAGATTGGCGAATAACTGGTCGCTAAAGCGCCTAAACCCATAATCGCTGCACCACCCAGAAACTGACGGCGGTTTAAACCATCTTCCACCATACGGGTAAATTCAGGTATTTCGGTGACTGGGTTATTCAGCTGATCTTGCTCATCAAAGCGGCTCATCTAACTATTTCCTGTTCTATGTTTTTAATTATCACGGTTAATCATTTGATCTGCGTCAAAAAATAACGCCTGTATGTAACAGAAAAATGGCAAAAGCGTTGCGAATAGAGCAGACATTCTAAGCTAAGCATTAGATTTTCTGACAACAGGCAAACATTTAGCTAGAGCACGGATAACTTTGTGCCACAGAACTATATCAGTGGGCTACTTGAATAAAAGATAGGAGGAACCGTTAAACCACACGCACAGGACGGTTTGCCCCATGAACCGCTAACAGCAGTACAAAAGACATCACCAATAATATCGCAGACAGGCTATGCGCCTGGCCGTATTCCAGTGCTTCAACGTGTTCATAAATAGAGATGGAGACGACTTGTGTCTGACCGGGAATATTGCCACCGATCATCAATACCACACCGAACTCACCTACCGTATGAGCAAAGCCCAATACACTGGCTGTAATAAAACCCGGTTTGGCCATAGGCAAGGCCACACGCCAGAAACGCTCAAAAGGTGTCGCCCCCAAAGTCGCAGCGACTTCTAATGGCCTTCGCCCCACTGACATAAAGGCGTTTTTAAGTGGCTGAACAACAAAAGGAAGGGAATAAAATACCGAACCTATCACCACGCCGGTGAAAGAGAACGCCAGAGGAGTTAGATCCAGAGCCAGCATAAGTTGGCCTAATGGTCCATGTACCCCCATCGCCAGTAACAGATAAAAGCCCAGTACCGTCGGCGGCAGAATCAAAGGCAACGCCACAATCGCTTCAACGATATATTTAAAACGCCAGCGGCTATATGCCAACCACCAAGCAACAGGAGTACAAACCAGCAACAGAATCAGTGTGGTAATTAAGGCTAGTTTGAGTGTCAAAACCAGTGCGGTCAGGTCTGCTTCAGAGAACATCAGATCAGGTGATAACCCCATTTTAAAAATTAGTGTTGTTGCATAGACAGTTGATTGATCTAAGCTGAGCAAACAACATCTACTTGATCCAACCCAGCCTGTAGTTACAGCAACTCTAATGCCACAAGCTCTTTCGCAGCTTATGCGATCTGAGGAAAAATAGAAAAAACTTAAAATATAAGCTTATCTATTTAATATCGAATGATAAGTGTACTCAGAAACCATGTAATAGCTTGATTTTGCATGAATTTACCAGAAGCCACCAGATATAAAAACGACAAATATCGTATCCATTACGTCAGAAAAGTCGATTAACTGCCCTATCACAGAAAAAACGCACCAGAAAAGTGCAGAGAGATAGGTCAACTTAAAATGGATAAAGCGAGGGAAACAAACGAGAGCACACTGAAAGAGAAAAGGGCTAAGAAAGCAGCTGAGAAAAGAAACCGGGCGAATCAGACTAACGATTCACCCGGCCAGATTGTTGCTCAAAGTTAGGGTTAAAAGCTTAGAACTTAAAACGCTGCACGCTGGAAGTTAGATTACCTGCCACAGTACTGATCTGTTCACTGCTGGCGGCAGTTTCATTTGCCCCCTGCAGTGCGCGCTCCGCCACATCATTGATTTGCTGCACATTACGCAACAGTTCTTCAGTGGTGGCCGATTGCTCTTCAGTTGCCGAAGCAATCTGCATATTCATACCCGTGATCTGCTTCATCTCTGAGGAGATCTGCTCCAGCGCCTGACGGGATTGCTCCACCTGCTGCACACTTTCTCCAGATCGGGATTGACTGCGCTCCATCTGCACCACAGCTTTCTCAGTCTGCTGCTGAAGATTAGCGATGGTATCCTCAATCTCCTGAGTGGATGAGTGGGTGCGGTTAGCCAGAGTGCGAACCTCATCAGCCACCACCGCAAAACCACGGCCATGTTCACCGGCCCGCGCTGCTTCAATAGCAGCATTCAGTGCCAATAGGTTGGTTTGATCAGCGATCTCACGGATGACATGAATCACCTCGCCAATCTCTTTACTGCCCTTTTCCAGCGCGCTGATCGCATCCGCAGCAGCTTTAATCTCATTAGCCTGTTGCTGGATGCTATCGACTACACTATCAACAATCGCCAGACCCTCATCCACCTGACGGCTACCAGTTTGTGCAGAATCGGAGGCCTGCTGAGCACTACCGGCCACTTCAGCCACCGTCGCGTTCATCTCATTCATCGCTGAAGCTACCATATCCACTTCACGGCGCTGACGCTCAGAACCCTCTTTCGCACCTTGGCTATGGTTCTCCAGCTGAGTCGAAATAGCCGCCATCTGCTGACTCTGCTCCGCAACACCGGAGACCAATACACGAATACGCTCAGCGAAGGTGTTAAAGGCATGGCTTAAGGTAGCTACTTCATCTTTACCTTCCACTTTCAAGCGACGGGTTAGATCACCATCCCCGTTAGCAATATCATCCAATGCCTTAGCTAGATGAGATAAGGGGCTGGAGATATTTTTCGCCACCAGCATAATCACGACAATCAAACCGGCCAGCGCTGCAAAACAGATCATCAACACATGACGTACCAAAGTATCGGCTTCTTCGGTCACCTTACTCATAGGCACAGCTACCGCCAGATTCCAGTGATAGCCAGTATCAGTCAGATCGATTTTGTCGTTCAGTATCAGGGTTTCACCATCAAACAACGGCGTAGTGGTCACCACTTCAAAAGAGTTACCGGATTTAATGGACTGAATCAGTGCTGGTAGGGCTTCACCAGAGATATCACCTTCCGTTTTAGTGGCATCTTTACCCAAGCGTTTGGCATCTGGGTGCGCAACAATCGTCGCATTATGGGTAAAAAGAGCCGCAACGCCGACACCGTAGGGGTGAATCTGGCTCACCTGTTTCTGGATCTCTCCAATCAGTACATCAACACCTACCACGCCTTTAAACTGACCCTGTTCAACAATAGGTACCACAATTGAAGTAATTAACTGGGGCTTGCCATCAATTTCATAGAAATAAGGATCAAGAATGGTGGCTTTTTTACTTTGCTTGGGTAGCAGATAGTAATCACCCGCTCCCGGGGTTTCATAATCCACCAAAGCTTCAACCTGGATATTCCCCTGACCATCACGGTACCAGTAAGGAATATAACGACCAGTCTGGTCATGGCTGGCACTGTTTTGATGTCCGCTATCCAAGCCATCGAAGGCATTCGGCTCCCACAAGGTCCAACTACCAATCAATGCCGGACGGTCCTGCAAATACTGTTTTAATAGCGTATTAAAATGCTCTCGGCGCGCCTTAGGATCTATCTGACCACGGCTTTTTGCCACACTGGCCAGGCCTTTCAGTTGCTGCAATTCATTAATCAGTGGGGAAACAACTTTTTGGCCTTCCTCAACGGCCAACAGGTGTGCAGTTTCAATAGCTTGACGGGTACTGGTTTCTTTAACTTCACTGTTAAGCAGCAAAGTAATGGTTAACAAAATAATCACGATCAGCGGAACAAGAGTGACCATCAATTTCTTGGTCATCGATAGGGAATTGAGCATCCTCGCACCTCCATGCGATTCCTTCTCGCTAGTGCTTCATGTACTAGATGGAAGCTACTTCTAGCACCGCTAGAATATTTTTTTTTTATATATCTACGGTTTAATACTCCTAAATTAGTTAGGGTTACTCAATAGAAAATCGCGACTAAAATTAGAAAAAAGTCACAAACTGTGACAAAAAATAACACGCAATGATCAAAAGGTCTTTCAGGATGTAGCGCCTTGCCCTATCAGCGATGAGTGCTTATAAACTGATTAGCGGGTAACGGCATTACCAATCATAATGCATTATCAGGCGCCGACTTTCTCTATCTTCAAATATCTGATGGCCTCTTGTGATGCTATAGGACGGCTAAACAGATACCCTTGCAGATAGTCGCAATGGTGCTCAGCCAGGAAACAATACTGCCCTTCAGTTTCAACCCCTTCCGCCACAACCTTTAAACCCAGGTTATGGGCCAAAGAGATGGTTGCCATACTGATCTCGGCATCATTCCTGTCGGTTTCTATATCACGGACAAAGGTTCTATCCAGCTTGAGGATATCAATAGGCAAACGTTTAAGGTAAGAAAGAGAGGAATAACCCGTACCAAAATCATCAATGGCCAAGCTGACATTAAGCTGCTTTAATGCCGTTAGCTGCTTAACAGCCAGTTCAGGGTCGATCATGGCAGCCGTTTCTGTAACCTCAAACTCCAATATTTCGGGTCGAAGTCCATACTTGCGCAAAGTGGTTTGCACCTGCTGAAATAGAGCTTCCGACTGCAACTGTTTAGCGGAGAGATTAATCGCCATAGTCACATTTTGAGGCCAGCAAACATTCGGCTCTATCTCTGGATCTTGCCATAAAGCCAGCTGTCGACAGGCTTCATCCAATACCCATTCCCCAAGAGCGTGAATAAAACCTGTTTCCTCTGCGATAGGGATAAACTTATCCGGTCCGACAAAACCTCGATGTGGATTGTTCCAGCGGATCAGCGCTTCAAAACCCGCCAATGTGCGATCATGAGTATGGAATTTGGGCTGATAGTAGAGCTCAAACTGCCCTTCATCCAGAGCAATACGCATATCATGTTCCAGCTCCAAACGCTCCTGAGCCGCTTGCAGTAGCTGGGGAGTAAAAAATTGATAGTTATTTCGCCCCATCTCTTTGGCCTGATACATAGCAACGTCAGCGTTTTTCAGCAAGGTTTCAACATCATCACCATCCTCAGGGTAAACACTGACCCCGATGCTGGGACTGGTTTCCAGCTCCATACGATCAATCAGGTAAGGTTTAGCAATCTGCAGTAGAATTTTTTCGGCAACCACAGAGACCTTAAATCCATCATGAACATCCGATAACACGATAATAAATTCATCACCGCCAATACGGGCAACAATATCGCTTTCTCGTACACACTGTTTTAAGCGCTCAGCCACCTGAATCAGTAGCTGATCACCTATCTGATGCCCCAGAGTATCGTTGATATTTTTAAAACGATCGAGATCGATAAACAGTACAGCCAGCTGTTGTTTATTGCGTTTGGCTAACGACAAACTCTGAGCCAGGCGATCTTCCAGACTGTAGCGATTAAATAATCCAGTCAAAATATCGTGGTGGGCTAAATGAGCAATCCTGGCTTCAGCGGCTTTGCGTTCACTGATGTCCGTATAACTGGCGATATAAAAGGCTACTTCGCCGCTATCATCTCTGACAGCTGAGATTGCGGTCCATTTAGGGTAAACCTCTCCGCTTTTCTTTTTTTCCCACAGTTCCCCTTGCCAAAAGCCTTCTTCCTGCAAACTTTGCCATAGAGTCTGATAGGTCTGTTGTGGGGTATTGCCCGAAGCCAAAATACGAGGATTTTGCCCTTGAATATCAACCAGCTCATAACCCGTTAAACGAGTAAAAGCAGCATTGATATGGGTAATACGATTATTACGATCAGTAATTAGGATTGCTTCACCACTGCTTTCAAACGCATTGGCATAGATACGTAAAACCTTGGCAGCCTCCTCTTTTTCATGCTCTTGGCGAAAGCGTTCCTGCTTGTAGCGATGAGCCGCATGTCCTGATAACAAAATACCAAGTACACCCAACAGCCAGATAAAGCCGTGACTAGTGGTTAAATTACGTCGAGATTGGTCTATTAGCTTGAAATAACTGACAAGAGGTAAATTAATGCCCGTAGCCCCTCGAAACTCCCCCTCTTTATAACCCAGAATACCGTGGCACTTGTCGCAACCAGGATCCATATACATCGCTCTGAGGTAACGTAAATGAGGCTGACCGTTCACCTCATTGATCGACCAGATCTCTTTTTGCTCTCCCCTTTTAAAGGACTCTAACTGCTGTTGCTCCCATGCATCGGGCTTATTGGTTGGGTTAAGATATTTCAAACCGGTAATACGACTACGAATGCCATACTCCTCAGCATAAGCATCCATTATCTGTCGCAACATACTCGCGGGGTTTAACAAGGTAAGCGCTGTCCCATCCTGAGTGACTACATCCCGCCCCGGAACATGGGATAACCAAGGAATCGATTTTTGTGTTTCGGTTACAGGCACATAAACACCACCGTGGGTTGAGCCCCAACGGCGAAAGGTCAGATCTTTGTTCAGGTTCGCTCGAGCTTCAGCATAGGCTTGCTGCATAATATGTTTGGTTGCTGTTTGCTGATTCCAATAGAAAGAACTCAGCAGTAACAGCGTCCACAACACTAATAAACAGGCTGCGACTTTCAGAGGGGTAAAATATCTGGAGATTAAATGAATATCCATATTGTCCCTTCCCTAAACAAAACATATGCCGCGCAGTAAAACAAAAGCGTCCTGATTCTCCGTCTTTTCAGGAGGAACATACACACTCAGATCATCAGGCCAAAGAAACTACAGTAGAGCCTAAATTAAGCTTACCGATCAATTTATTTATTTCCAGTATTATTCAATGGTTACTTCTATACACTAGGCCTTTCCACCTCTTTTTTAAACGCAATTGTTACCATTCTGGATAATAGGGATTACGGATAAAATGCAACGGAGTCACGACTTATGCGGTACGAAGGGCTATACTGAGCGCGAATTTAAATCCAACCTTCAGGATAACGAATGAGTCTGCAAGAAATCTCCGTATCTGTCAGGTCCCGGATGATTGATCACTCTTTTTACAAATAAATCAGGGTTAGTCT
>CAYFGP010000150.1:0-15216 GCA_964342385.1 uncultured Oleiphilus sp.
CTGCCTTGGAATCGCCCCTCTAAAAAGTAAAGGTGGGGCGAAACCGCCGCTTACCCTATTATTTAGGTAAGCAGATATTTAACCTCTTTTCACCGCTGTTGGTGCATTAAGTTCAGCCCGCTTTACTTATGATTTTCTTGCACGACTTGCTTGCAGAGAAATCATTTCCTCTCATACCTTGCGGTTGCTAGCCTCATCAAGACCTTAACTGTCTGATGGGGTGATAGCTGTGGAGCGATTAAATCTTAATTTGTTGCGGGCTTTGGCGGTGTTGCTGGAGCAGCGTAATGTCACCCGTGCGGCTACTGAGTTGCGGTTAACCCAGTCTGCGATCAGCCGTCAGCTCTCTCAGTTACGGGAATACTTTGGTGATCCTTTGTTGGTGCGTGAGGGTAATGATTATCTGCTAACAACGCGTGCTCAGCAGTTAAAACCTCGCTTACAGGAGCTATTGCAGCAGATCGATAATCTGCGTCAGGAAGCGGCGTTTGATCCGGCGTTATGTAATCGACGTTTTGCTTTTGCCTGTACTGATTATGTCGCCAATTATATCTTTCCCGATGTGTTGTCCTGTCTGCACAGTCAGCCTAATCAGATCGATATGAGCTATAAGATCTGGCAATCCCAGTGGTTGGAAAACCTGGGTTCCCGTCCGATTGATTTTGCTGCCACTATGATCAGCAAGGTGCCGGATAATCTCTATGGTATCTATCTGGGTAATGATGAGCCGGTGTTGCTGATGCATCGTGAACATCCTCTCACCGAGCAGCAAGTGCTAGATATAGATCAACTGCTGGCTTATCCCTTTGTCAGCCTGACCATTGGTGGTGATAAAGACAGTTTCTTTGATACGGAGTTAAATCGACTGCATAAACAGCGTCGTATCGCCTTTGAGGTACCGTTTTATACCGCTGCTTTTAATGTGGTTTCCAATACTGAAATGCTGCTGATCGTGCCACGGCATATTGCCCATAAAGCCTGCGAGTTGTACGAATTAACCTACTGTGCTCTGCCCATGGAGCGGGTACCAGAGCATAACTATTATCTGATTTGGCACAGTATCCATCAGCATGACAGTGCTCATCGTTGGTTACGGGAGATGATTGCAGATCAGATGTATCGTTCTATTTTCTCACCCAAGGGCATGGACTGATTGGTCATTGCCTTGCTCTTTGTTACCTCAAATCCGTTTCCCTTACTTAAGCCCTTTCTCTGCCTTTTGTCCTTTCTCTTTGGGTTTCTATTATTCTTTCGCGTTCCGATTTCGTTTTAAAAACAACACCTTTCCTGCTTTGCATACCTCCATCTGGCGTTATGAGTTTTGTGCAAATTCATGGCGCGCACTACTCATTTCTCAGCATCTTCTCGGAATTTTAACCTTAGTACTCCCTTGGATTGAGTGAAGCAGTGAAACCATTTTCTAGGGCTGGGCTTCCAGGCAAAGAGTTTTGGTTTCGCTATATAAAACAATAAAACTTCGGAGGTGCTAAATGAGTACCGAAACTTTAACGCGTTCTGATGTGGATGCTGCCGCTGTGGATTCAGCCGCTGCGGGTAATAACCGTATCTGGCAAGGACGTTTAACTTTTATTATGGCGGCAGCAGGTTCTGCCGTGGGATTGGGTAATTTATGGAAGTTTCCCTATATCGCCGGTGAAAACGGTGGTGGGGCTTTTGTATTGGTTTATCTGGCCTGCATTCTCTGTTTTGGCATTCCACTGCTGATGGCTGAGATCGGGATTGGCCGTGTTACCCGCAGTAATGCGTTGGGGGCTTTTCATAAACTGACCGAGCAATCCGGTGCCAATCCCCGCTGGAATCTGGTCGGTGGTTTGGCCATTCTGACCAGTTATCTGATTCTGTCGTTTTATATCGTGGTGGCCGGTTGGTGCCTGTATTACTTCTGGATTACCGCCAGTGGCAGCTTTAGTGGCTCTGAACAGGTGGTCGATAAGGCGCTAACAGGCGGTACTTTTGGTGGCTTGTTGGCAAGCCCGATGACGCTGATTATCGCCAGTGTCACCTTCCTGCTGATCACCTTTGGTATTGTCAGTTCGGGCGTTAAGCGTGGTATCGAGAAGTCTGTTAACTGGATGATGCCTTCACTGATGTTGATTCTGGCACTACTGATCGGCTACTCCATCCGTAACGGTAACTTTGCCGCCGCAGTGGATTTTCTGTTTGATGCGGACTTTAGCAAGCTGACGTTGGATGGCGTCTTAATTGCTGTTGGCCACTCTTTCTTTACTCTGAGTTTGGCGTCTGGCGCGATTATTACCTATGGCGCTTATATGCCGGCTTCCAGCTCGATTCCTAAAACGGCGTTTGCGGTAGCGACCATTGATACGTTGGTGGCGTTAACGGCGGGTCTGGCGATCTTCCCGCTGGTATTTGAGTACGGTTTAGAGCCGGGTGCCGGTCCAGGGCTGATGTTTATCTCGCTGCCGCTGATCTTCGGCAATATGCCTTACGGCGAGCTATTTGGCACTGTGTTCTTCTTTATGTTGTTCATTGCCGCGCTGACCTCGGCGATCTCCCTAATGGAGCCTACCGTCGCGTGGTTGGAGCAGCGCTTTAATATGCCGCGTGTTAAAGCCGCCAGCCTGACAACCGCTTCCTTATGGCTGGTCAGTTTAGGCACGGTATTTTCTCTGAATATCTGGGATAGCCCTATCTTCTTTGGCAAGACCTTCTTTGACGCGCTGGATTATGTCACTGCCAATGTCTTTATGACCCTGGGTGGACTGGCGACGGCGCTGTTCTGTGGTTTCTGCCTAAAACCTCAGCAGCTGGAACAGATGTTTGGTGAGGGCAGTGCGGTGATTACACCGTTCCGTTTTGCCATGCGTTATGTGGTACCGGTATTTGTGCTGGTTCTGGCCGTGGCATCACTGTGATCTGTTCTATTCAGGCTTTTTATCCATTCACGATTTTTATGTATGTAACCGCAAACCGTATCGGTTTTCAGGAGTAGATTTATGACCATTGAAACCCAAAGCATTGGGATTCTGGAAACAGCTGTAAACAAACTGGCTGAAGGCTATGCCCATCTGCCGGAGCATCAGGTGGAATATGATCAGCAAAAAGCCGAGCAGATTATGCTGCAAGTGGCTGAAAAGATGTGGGACAACTATCCCTATCCGCACCCGCAATATGCCGGGCAGATGTTAAAGCCACCGCACCCGATTGCCCGTATGGCCTATATGATGGCCACTTGGATCAACCCTAATAATCACGCCTTGGACGGTGGTAAAGCCAGCTCGGCAATGGAGAAAGAAGCGGTTGCCGATATCGCAAGGATGTTTGATTGGAGTGAGTTTCTGGGCCATCTGACAGGCGGTGGTACCTTGGCTAATCTGGAAGCGCTATGGGTCGCCAATCAGATTCATCCCGGCAAAACTATTGTCGCCTCTGCGCAAGCCCACTATACCCATAACCGTATTTGTGGCGTGTTGCAGATCCCTTTCCAGTCCGTTGCGGTGGATGATAGAGCACGTATGGATCTGGAGGCATTGGAAGCGATGCTCAAACAGGGGGATGTAGGTACGGTGGTCGTGACTTTAGGTACCACAGGTGTGGGTTCTGTTGATCCGCTACCGGATATCCTGCGTCTGCAGCAGCAATACGATTTCCGTATTCATATCGATTCCGCTTATGGTGGTTACTATAAGCTGGTGGATACCCTGCCGACCGAGGTGTGTGCCGCTTATGAGTGTATCGATCAGGTAGATTCCATTGTGATCGATCCTCATAAACACGGCTTACAGCCTTATGGTTGTGGTTGTGTGCTGTTTAAAGATCCTGAGGTGGGTCGTTTCTATAAGCACGATTCCCCATATACCTATTTCAGTTCTGATGAGCTGCATCTGGGGGAGATCAGTCTGGAATGCTCCCGTGCAGGTGCCGCTGCGGTAGCCCTGTGGGCCACGATGCAGATGTTCCCGCTGACGGAAGATGGTGAGTTTGCTCAGGGGCTGCGTGATTGTCGTCAGGCGTCGGTGAATCTGTATCATCGACTGATTGCCGATGGTCGTTTTGTGACACCTCTGCAACCGGATCTGGATATTGTTATTTGGGCTCCTAAAGCGGCGACTACCAGTGAGATCTCTCGTTTATCGCAGCAGATGTTTGAAAAAGCTGAGGCGAAAGAGCTGCATCTGGCAACCTTTAGCTTCCCGTCTGCGCTGATCAAAAAGGCTTACCCAGAGGTGGAAATCGATACGGAATACACCATCTGTATGCGCTCATCTTTGATGAAGCCTGAGCATCTGGCCTGGTTGGATAATATTTGGGAGATTCTGGATAGCGTACAGAATAGCCTGAGTTAATAGGGGTTTAACGAACCTCTAAACAGGTAACCCTGATGGCATTGGCTATCGGGGTTATTGTGCTTTTGAGTCAAGCTATTAAGGCACAGGATTAAGGCACGGGATTAAGACAAACCATATCTTTTGATGAACTGCTTTAACCCTTGTTCGCTAAACTGAATCGCTCGTGAATCCATATCCTGTTTGGCCCACTGTTTCTCAATCAAATCCGATAAGATCCATTGCCCCAGACTACCGGCCAGATGGCTGCGGCGTTCACTCCAATCCAGGCAGGCTTTACACACAGGACGTTTTTTAGTTTGAAGTTTGTTTAGATCGACACCGAGATCCTGAAAGAAGTGCTGTCCCTGTTCAGTGAGCTGGGGTTGATTAGCCAGATCTTCCATCAAGCCTTTTTGGATCAGGGCGTTATACAGTTTTACACCCAATTCCCCAGCCAGATGGTCATAGCAGATACGCGAGCGTCTCAATCTTGGGTCCGCAGGTCCTGTTGATTGCTTAAGTGCAGAGCCTGAGGTTGATAGGTTAGCCGTTGAAGAACTTACGGCGGATGAATGAGCCGCAGACAGGGTCAATAACTGCTCAAGCAGTTCTGCAACCTGATGGTCTTTTAGCTGGAAGTACTTATGACGTCCCTGCTTTCTAACTACCAACAGCTCCCCTTCAACCAGCTTCGTTAGATGACTGCTGGCAGTTTGGGCGGTGATATCTGCTTCCAGGGCTAATTCGGTCGCGGTCAGGGCTTTACCGCACATCAAAGCAGTAAGCATCTTTGAGCGGGCTTGATCACCAATCAGGCTGGCAATAAGGGCAATATTGGGTTCCATCATGCTGCCATTCTATCGTTTTAATCCTGAGATTACTTCGTTGCTCATCGAAGCATGGGTTCTACACCGTTATTAAACTCCTGATTGTGTTGAGAGAAGGCTGTGCTAGTAGGAGACAGCCTTAAATAAGGTACGACCTTAATAGGAGAAGATAGCGGTTATGACCATTACATGTTTTATCGAATACCAGATCGATCCCAATAAATTAGATCAGTTTGCACAATATGCTGATAACTGGGGGAGAATTATTCCCGAATGCGGTGGAGAACTTGTTGGATATTTTCTTCCTCATGAAGGCAGTAATAATCGAGCCTTTGGCCTGATCAGTTTTAGCAGTCTGGCTGAGTACGAGCAATATCGAACCCGGTTAAAGTCTGACCCTCAAGGGCGGGAGAATTTTCTCTTCGCGCAGCAAGAGGCGTTTATTTTGGAAGAGAAACGTTCATTCCTAAAAGCTGTGCCTTCCACTTATCAGCGTATGGCTAAGCCGACCCTTAACGAAGGAAAAGAAGACAGCAAAGTGTGTGAAAGAACATCGCAGGATTAAGTGGGGGATAAGGCATGATCGCAGTGATTTTTGAAGTAACACCTAAGGCTGAAGGCAAAGCGCAGTATTTTGATATCGCACTGGGCCTAAAAGAACACCTGCAGCAAATTGATGGGTTTATCTCTGTGGAGCGTTTCCAAAGCTTGGTCGAACCGGAAAAGTTTCTGTCGCTTTCTTTCTGGCGGGATGAAGATGCTATTAAAACCTGGCGCAGTCATATGGAGCATCAATCGGCTCAGCATAAGGGGCGTTCGGAACTGTTTGCTGATTATCGTCTGAGAGTCGCGAGTGTGGTGCGTGACTACGGTCTTAACGAACGGGAGCAGGCACCGGAAGAGTTTAAATCCCGTTAGGTGAAATAACTTCTATTGAGTCAGGGTGGTTTCGTCGCATTGCATTGGTACAGCTGAGTTGCATTGGTACTGCTTAGTTATAGCGATGCCGCTTAGCAAACTTGGTAGCACTAAGTCTTTTTTGAAATTTGGCAGAAAATGCTGGTATCTTGTCATAGCTGCCAAACGAGATGGCTCTTAGCATGGTGATCACTGGTTCACACAGAGATGTGTGTGAGCTGAATAACATCATGACTAGGAGTCTTATCATGAGTTTGACCTATGGTATTTACCTTTATCCTGAAGTGGCATCGCTGGACTTTGTAGGTCCATACGAGGCATTTGATCTGTCCTGCTATCTGCTGAAAAGTGGCCGTGTTGTGACCATTGCTGAAACGGATGAGCCTATCGTGTGTTCCAACGGTATGGAGGTAAAACCTCAGTTTACCTTCGATACTGCACCTGAGTTGGATATCCTGCTGGTGCCGGGGGCGAATAGCCTGGAAGCGGCGCTGAATAGTGAAAAAGCTATTGATTGGGTGCGTCAGCAAGCGGATAAAGTGCAGTTCACCACAGCGGTATGTACCGGGGCTTTGATTCTGCAAAAAGCAGGTCTATTAGCCGGTAAAAAGGCCACCACGCATTGGATGTTAACGGAGGCTTTATCAGCCGATGAAAGCGTAACGGTAATGCCTGAGATGCGTTATGTGCGTGATGGTAATGTGGTGACCTCGCAAGGTGTCTCAGCGGGTATCGATATGTCGCTGTGGCTGTTGGGTGAGTTACATTCACCAGCTCATGCACGAGAAGTACGTAAAGTACTGCATTATGATCCGGCACCTCCGTATCAAGCTGAGGTTTAAGTCTGAAGATGGCTTCCTTACTCTTTCAATAAATATACCTTTTAGTTTTTGATTACTGAATGAAATAGGCCCCTCTGTCACTATGAAACAGGTTGAGATCTTTCTTTATGATCAGGTTGTCGGCCTGGACGTGATGGGGCCTTTGGAAGTGTTTACCTCGGCTAATCATATTCGTCAGTTGCAGGGTAAAACTTCAGCCTATCAGGTGATGCTATCCGCTGAAGAAGAGGGCTTAGTTACCTTAAGTTCGGGTGTCCAGTTAAAAGCTGAAAGATCTGTCGTCCAGTCTGCTGACAATGATTACTTTATGCTACCGGGAGGTTTTGTCGCACCTGATCTGGTTTTGAACACAGAACTGATTGAGACGTTATCTGCTAAGGCTCGATCAGCTAAGCGGCAGGTCTCTGTCTGTACGGGGGCTTTCCTATTAGCCGCTACGGGGCTGTTAGATGGTAAATCCTGCACCACACACTGGTACTATAGTGAGCGTTTGGCCGAGATGTTCCCTAAGGTTAAAGTGGATGCGGAGGCTATTTATATCCAACAAGGTAATGTCTATTCCAGTGCGGGTGTTAGCGCAGGCATTGATCTGTCATTAGCTCTGGTAGAACAGGATTACGGTGTTGAGGTAGCCATGGATGTGGCCAGAAGTCTGGTGCTCTATATGCGTCGTCCTGGTAGCCAATCTCAGTTCAGTGCCCCGGTGAGCTTGAGACAAAAAGCCGGTAATCATTTCTATCGTTTACATGATTGGTTGCTAGATAATTTATGCGCGGCATTATCAGTGGAGCAGATGGCTGAATATTGTCGTATGAGTCCAAGAAACTTTGCCCGTCGTTTTACTCAGGTTACAGGAATTACCCCTGCTAAATATCTGGAGCAGTTGCGTTTATCGCAGGCCAGAGGTTTGTTGGAAAGTACTCAATTGTCCGTAGAGGCTGTAGCGCTGGATACAGGCTTTGGCCGTGAGGAGCGTTTACGACGAGTATTTCTAAAAACGCTAGGCGTGACGCCCAGTATCTACCGACAACACTTCAACACTTGATATCTGAATATTCATGCATAATGAAATGAAAACGCTTTGAAGTTTTCTGCCTTAAAGGTCAGAAAATCCGGCTCATCTTGTGCCTGAGGCTTGGTTGTACTGTTTGGCTTTGTGGTTTGGTTTTGTTGCTTGATTGTGGTTACAGGGTTTTAGCCCCGACGAACCTATCTACCTTCCTTCTAGCTACCTTCCTTCTAATCTATCTACCTTCCATCCATCCTTCCTTTGCTTTTACTATCGGATAATTACCCTGACACCCTGTGTCAGGAAAATTCCTCTATAATAGTGTCTAGAAGAAACGACAGTTTTGATATATAACGCGTCTCTTAAAATGTATGCAATAGGCTGTAATAGTCAACTGTTATTGACCTGTTGTAACATTTTTATCAGCGTTTTATTTGAGTGAGTACAACGTCAGCCGGTCTTATTTGCTTGTGTGGCAGATAAGATGCATAGGACAAGGGGAGTGCCAGTAAGCAAACACCAAGTATGTTTGTTTTTGGCATAGCGTGGCACAGGATATTGGGAAGTATGGGCGTATCACAATGAGTAACTCCTTTCTGCTTAAAAGATCTTTATGGTTATGGGGATTAGCCTGTCTGGCTGTATTGATTACCAGCAGTGTTTGGGCTGCTGATGGTTCTCTGGATCTAACTAAATCAGAGCAACGTTGGCTGGATTCTCATCCCGAAATTTCACTGACTTTTGATGGTTTTAATCCTCCTTATCGTTTTGAAAATGAGCAGGGAGAGTTGAAGGGCTTTTCCGTTGATTTAATCAGACTGATTGGCAAACAAACCGGTATTGAGTTTGAACTGAATGTTAAACCCGGGGTGCTCAATGACAGCGTTTATAACCAGAGTGCTCAGGTGGATGTGGTTGCTACGGGGTTGCCTGAAACTGAAATTAGCTCAGACTTTTCACTGACTAAAGCCTATATTCAGAAACCCTTGGTTGTGATTACCCGAGCGGACAATAACACGATTAATCTGCGTGAAGAGGTTGCGGGTAAAACATTGGCGTTGATTCGCCATCATCCCTATGCCCAACGTATCTCACAGCAATACCCTTCTGTTAAACCCTTATATGTCGATTCCATGTTGGAAGCGCTTAATGCCGTTTCCTTAGGTAATGCAGACGGTGCCGTGTCTTATCTGGGTGAGGGGCATTATTTTCGTAATAAGTATCAGATTACGAACCTGAAATATGCCACGGTTTACCAGAAACAGGCGGCCAGCGAACGTTTTGCTATTAGAAAGGACTGGCCTGAGTTGCATGGCATTATTAATAAGGCCCTGGCATCGATTTCTGATCGCCAACTGCAGCAGCTGCATAATAAATGGCTGCCTGTGGATTATATGGAGAACCTGGTTGATATCGGTTTAACCGAGGCAGAAAAACTATGGATTGCTCAACATCAGCAGATTATACGTTTAGGCGTTGATCCCGAGTTTGCCCCTTTTGAATATCTGGAAGATGGCCATTATCAAGGCATGGCCTCGGATTATGTCAAACTGCTTAATCAGCGCTTAGGTCTGAATATGCAGATTGTCGAAGGCATCGGCTGGAAAGAGGTAATTGATCGTACTGAACGCGGGGAAATTGATGTATTACCTGCGGTGGGTGTGACAGAAGAGCGGTCGGGTTATCTGTCGTTTACCGATTCCTATCTCAGTTATCACCGGGTGATTGTGACTCGGGAAGATACGCCTTTTATCAGTGGCTTGCAGGATTTAAGTCAGCTGAGTGTGGCCGTACAGGCCAATACCTCTCATCATGGTTATATCAAGGAGCATTCCGATATTCAGCCACAGCTGTACAAGACGTTACAGGATTCGTTGTTAGCGGTATCCGGCGGTGAGGTGGATAGTTTTGTTGGTAATGTGGCTTCTGCAACTTATTGGATTCGTAAACTCCATCTGAGCAATTTAAAGATAGCGGCTCCCGTGTCCAATGATGTCCAAACTTTGCACTTTGCTGTACGTAAGGATTGGCCTGAGATGGTGAGAATTCTGCAGAAGGGACTGGATAGCATCAGTCCAATGCAGCGTAAGATGATCTCTGAGAAATGGTTAGCAGTGGAATATAGTCCTACGATGGATTACAGCCTGCTGTGGCGAGTCGTCGGGGGCTTTTCTCTGTTGGTGATCACTGTTTTATTGTGGAATGTGATGCTCAACCGAAAGGTGCAGCGGCGTACTTCTCAGTTGGAATATTCCGCCAGTTATGACCAGTTAACCGATCTACCTAACCGCTTTCTGGTTCAGGATCGTTTATCTCATTTGATTGATGATGCTCGTCGGGCCCAGAAAAAAGTGGCTTTGATCTCGGTGGATATCAACGACTTTAAAAAGATCAACGAAGCCTTTGGCCATAAAACTGGCGACACGATTCTGAGTGAATTTGCGAATCGCTTAAAAAATATTTTGTCTGAGGGACAAACTGCAGGACGCTTAGGAGGAAATCAATTCCTGGTGGTACAGGGTAATCTAACGGATGTTGAAGATTCTGTGGCTCTGGCTGAGCGCATTATCAGCTGTACCCGGGATAAGTTTAATAGCCTGGATCAACCGGTATCTCTTACGGTAGGACTGGGTATTTCACTCTATCCAAACGATGGTGATACGGCTGAGTTGCTGCTGAAATACGCTGATACAGCGACTCACTACGCCAAGGAGCAATCCCAGGGGTATGCTTTTTATACGGATAATCTGATTCGTAATGTATCTCGTAGGCTGGAGCTTGAACGCTATATGTTTGAAGCTTTGGCCAATAATGAATTTGAGGTGTACTTCCAGCCCAAAGTTGAGTCTGGTAGCCGACGTATTGTCAGTTTTGAGGCGTTACTGCGTTGGCATAATAAAGAGATGGGGATGGTCTCGCCTGCAGAGTTTATCCCTATTGCCGAGAAAAATGGTTTAATCGAAGAGATTGGTCTGTTTGTGATGGAACAGTCTTTGGCTGCTTTGGAATACTGGCAGCATCGCTATCAAACCAGCTTCTCTATTGCTGTCAATTTATCGCCAATTCAGTTCCGTTCCGAAGATCTGATTCCGACCATTGAATCCCTGATTTTGAACTATGGTTTGCGTAGTAAAAATATCGAGTTTGAGATTACCGAAGGCCTGTTGTTATCCGATTACCCTATGATTGAGGAGCAGCTACGGCGCTTGGAGTCCTTAGGGGTGACCTTGGCCATGGATGACTTTGGTACCGGATATTCTTCTCTGAGCTATCTGCGTAAATATAAGTTTGATACGTTGAAGATTGATCGGGAATTTATCAGTGATTTGCCAACTGTCGAAGCGGATCGAAAGCTGGTTGCTGCAACGATTGCTATGGCCCATGAGCTAGGTATGAAAGTTGTCGCTGAAGGTGTTGAGACCGAAGAGCAGTGTAATATCTTGGTGGAAAATAACTGCGATATTCTACAGGGTTGGTTGTTTAGTAAGGCTATGACACTGAAAGATACGACCGCTATGTTAGATGGCCAGTATGAACAGATAGATGAAGTCGGGGTTTAGCGCCAAGGCTATTCCTTAATCCGCCGAGGGTGGCTGTAAATTGTCTGATAGACAAAATCTCGAAACCATTTATGTAGAGGGTCGTGGTGCATACGGGCGTGCCAAAACATAGAGATATCGATTGTGGGTATCTGAAAAGGCGCGTCCAGCACCGAAAAACGATCCAGGTCCACATAACGACGAATAAAGTTTGAAGGTAACAGAATCATAAAGTCGGTGCGGGCAATAATTTCCAGTGCCGCAAAGAAATGTGGCACTCGTACCGCAATCTTACGTGTCATGCCCTGTTTCGCTAATACTTCATCTATCTCACTCTTTCCACTGCCTGTGGGGCTGATCATGGCGTGGTCCTGCTGTAGGTAATCTTCCAGAGATATATAGTGTTCATGGGGATGACCACGACGTACCAGTACCTGAAAGTGGTCATGGGCCACAACACGTTGGAATATATCTGCCGGAGGTTCGGTCGCCCCACCAATAATCAGATCGACTTTATTGTCTTCTAATTCGGTTAACAGGTTCGAGCGCCAGTCGAGGGCTGATAGCTGCACATTAGGTGCGGCTTTATTCAGCAAAGGAACAAGTCTCGGCAGAATACTGTGGCTGCCATAATCTGTCGTCGCCAAGCGTATGCTGCCCTGGTAGGTAGCCGGATCAAAGGCATCTGGAATCAGAAGTTCACTCACACCTTCCAATAACTTATTCAGCTGAGGCTGCAGTCGTTCAGCTTTTGTGGTGAGTGCCAGATGTTTACCTGACTTAACCAATAGAGGGTCATCAAACATTTGGCGTAGTTTCGCCAAGGTACGACTGACGGCTGATTGTGTCAGGTTGAGCTTTTCAGCGGTCTGAGTGACATGCTTCTCTTCTAACAGCACCTGAAGTGTTACCAGAGCATTGAGATCGAATTTCTTTAAGGTCTTGATATTCATCGGTTACCCCAGATATCTGTAGGTGGCTATCCGTTCAGGCTGGTGTGTTTCGCATCAGGGTCATAGGCTATCTTAAATCTTGATGATTAAGAATCATGATTTGTATTTAAATAATGAATTTAACTTATGCCTGAAAAGAGTCAACAATAGTTTCAATCTTGGTTCCACTGCATTTGAAGCATTTTCTGTCTCTTACTTGCCAGGATTATCTGTTTAAAAAATATCGGAGAAAACCATGTCTCAATATGGTGATGCACTGTACCAGAAAGAGTTTGAAGTTCGTTGGGCTGATTGCGATGCCAATCAGCATATGCGCCACAGTGCTTACGCCGATCTATGTGCCCATGCCCGGGTAGGTTTTATGAATCAGATTGGTATGACTGCTGAGTGGTTAAAGGAGCAGGGACTGGGTCCGGTACTGTTTAAGGAGCAAACGGAGTATTTTCGTGAGCTTTTTATGGGGGAGCAGGTCACAGTGACTCTGGAGCCCGGTGAGCCAACGGGATCCCTGAAATCTGTTGAGGTGATCAATAAAGTTTACCGCCAGAATGGCGAGCTGGCTGCAATACATAAAGCCGTTTTTGGTTGGTTTGATAGTGAAAAGCGTAAAGTGGTTGAGCTACCTGAGCGTATTCGTCAGGTATGCCTGTTGGAGTTTAAGGCATTGCCATCCGGTAATGATGCCTAAGTAGGTGCAAAAAAGAGCATCACAGAAACAGTAGACATACCCGACAGGAGAGATACGTGGATCGATATTTAGATGATTTTGTGCAGGGTGAAGTGATTTCTGGCCCAGGTTTTACGCTTAGCGAGGGCCAGGTGTTGGATTTTGCACTGACCTATGATCCTCAGCCATTTCACATAGATGCTCAGGCTGCTGCCGAAAGCCCTTATGGCGGACTAATCGCCAGTGGCTTTCAAACCCTGTCACTGTGTTTTCGTATGATTGTGCAGTCTGGTGTATTTAAAGCGGTCAGTATGGGTGGTCCAGGTATTGATGAGTTGCGTTTTTTAGCGCCTGTTCGACCTGGAGATACGATTACACCGAGTGCTGAGATTATTGAGGTGAAACCGTCTCGTTCAAAACCTGACCGCGGTGTACTGCGCATTCAGTTTAGAGGTTATAACCAGCACAGAGATGAGGTGATCAGCTTTATCGTCATTATGATGGGGCGGCGGCGTCCAGAGTAGAGCGAGAAGTGTGCGCTGTTCTTTCTTCTCATATCTTGCATGGGGAATCGAAGTCTTTTTAGTAATGGATAACTATCTTGAAAACTACCGAATTCAAGCAATCAGTGTAGTCCAGTTCTCCATCGTACCAATTTGGGTGACATAGCCCGGCAATTGTTGTCATTCAACCCTGTTCACTTTTGAACAGGGTTTTTTTTCGCCTTCATACACACTTACACAAAAATGTTTCGATATTCTTCGGCCATGGCGAGCTGAAGAATAAAGCCATTTGCTAAAGAGAAACTTTTGTGTGAATGCTTATTTATCTAGAGGGATAGATTAGGTTATGCCATCTGCGGTTTGAGTAACAAAATTTGCAGCATTATTCTGATCAAGCGTCACCATCGTTACAGAGATAAATTCCGGATCAGTGCAATTAGAACTGGCAGATTTCATGCAAAGGTTCTATAGCCTACTGTTTTATCGAGCTTTTAGTATTGTTATTTTGAGAAATAACACGCGACATGCGTTGTTCATCTCTATCTATGGGTCTAATCTTTTTAAAGTAACCACAGTATATGTATGCAGCTGGGCAACAGTGTTTTGATATTTTCCGCATCAGGATCGGATAATACAGGGATTGTTGGAGAGACTTTTGTTTAGGTGCTGATTTGAGATTGGGTGTGCCAGGGACGCCCAGTAAAACTCTACGTTCTATGGAGTTGCTAATGCCTAATCGATTCACAAGCTGGATTCTAACTCTACTTCTTTTTCCTTTGCTTTATGCTTTGCCTCTTCAGGCCGCGGATCCTGTGCGTTTGCAGTTGTTATGGAAACATCAGTTCCAGTTTGGCGGCTACTACATGGCGGTCGAGAAAGGGTTTTATGCTGATGAAGACTTAGATGTTGAGTTGATAGAGATGAGCCAAGGTATAGAACCGGCCACAGAGATGATGTCTGGTAATGTAGAGTTTGCTGTGGGCCGCTCTTCTCTCCTGATCGGTAGTGCTAAAGATAATAATCTGGTGGCGTTATTTGCCGCATTTCAACAGTCGCCTTTGATGCTGCTGACAACAAAAAAGTCAGAAATAAGCAGGCCATCAGACCTGCGCGGTAAGCGTATTATGATCACCAATGATGCTAAGCGAGTTGGTGAGCTATTAGCTATGTTGTTGCAGTCGGACATCAGCTCATCAGATTTCATTCAACAGCCCCATAGTTACAATATTGATGATTTGATTGAGGGCAATACGGATGCGATGGCATCTTATATCTCTAATGAGCCTTATATCATGGCGCAACGAGGGGTGAAGTATCATATCATTCATCCTAAAGATTTCGGCTTTGATATGTACTCCGATATCTTATTTACCTCCCGAGAGTTTGCCCGTAAAAATCCTGACTTAACCGAACGTTTTTACCGGGCTTCCCTGAGAGGATGGCAGTATGCATTTGATCATATAGAGGAAACTGCAGAGATCATCTTCAAGCGCTATAACAGCCAGAATAAAACACTAGAAGCCTTGGTTTTTGAAGGTCGGGAACTTAAAAAACTGGCTTATGATGACAATGGTGATTTTGGCACTTTGTCTATGACCTGAATCCGTGACTTCAAGACCTGCTCACAGGACGGCAGACCTGCAATGAC